>CAVYOQ010000087.1:0-13156 GCA_963770075.1 uncultured Alphaproteobacteria bacterium | reverse complement strand
AGACCCGAGATAGGCGACGACGCCTCTCGGTTATCCAAACAGATTTCCAAACAGGTCGAGGTGCGGGCAAGAGGCTGCGCCGAATTCACGGAAAAGCTAGCTGCGGCCCTTGCACGCGACGGAGCGCCGCCGCCATGATGGTTTGGTCGCGGATGAGATTAAGGCGGTCTATGGCTGCGGCTCTTTGGTTTCTCTCGCCGCGTGTTCTCAAGATAGACGCTGTTTTGGCCGGGTGCGCCGGACGGTCAAAGGGCTGCCCGCTTCGAGGGTCCGTGTTGCACGTATCGGATTTGGCGCATAAAATTCCCCGCTTGTGCTTGCCGGTCCCGCCAAGCTTCATTTCCGACCGGATTTGTGGATTGGGTTTGGGTTATCGATTTTCCGTCAATTTAGCGCTTGGTTATCGATTTTCAGAGAAAAGAATCGCTTTTGAGAGCGGCATGAGTTATCATTATTCAGAAAAAAATGTTGATAGTTAGTCATTTTCAGATCGAGTTAGAGATTTTCAGATGCCCGCGCCATTGACCTTGCCTGCCCAAATTGAGGCCGTCGCCGGCATTGCCGTGCCGCCCATGTCGCGACCAGCCGGCTATGCGGCCCTTATCGCCGCCCATGATCTGCGCGTGCCGCCTCCCGATGAAATGATAGCCATCAGCGAAAAGCACACTGTTCGCCGGGAAGGGCGCTGGCACATCCTTACCCCGCGCTACCAGCCTGAAAATACCATCAGCGCACACCTCTATTTTGCCCTCAGGCATGAAGGCGTCGATCTGGCAGTTCTGAATGCTCTCTTTCGAGCTATGCCGTCAGGGACAATCGAGGAGCGGGTGAGGTCCGAGCCGACCGGGCAGCATGCCCGCCGCATCTGGTTCTTGTATGAATGGCTGACGGGCAGCCGGCTTGATTTGCCGAATGCGCCCAAGGCTGCCTATGTCGGCATTCTCGATGAAAAGCGCCAGTTTGCCACTACAGGCGAAACCGTCACCCGCTACCGCGTCCGCAACAACCTGCCTGGCACGCCTGACTTCTGTCCGCTCATTCGCCGCTCAGAGCGCCTCGTAAGTCTCCTTGATCAGAATCTTGCGACGGAGGCGCGCGACGTCGTCCAGCGCACGGCGCCTGATCTCATGGCGCGTGCTGCCGCATTCCTGCTGCTCGAAGACTCGAAGGCATCCTATGTCATCGAGGGCGAGCGGCCGCCCCAGGATCGCGTTCAGCGCTGGGGTCAGGCGATCGGCGAAGCCGGGAAGCAGCCGCTTACCCGCGACGAGTTGCGGCAGTTGCAACGCATCGTCATTGGCGATGCCCGCTTCACACGCATCGGATGGAGGACTGAAGGCGGATTCGTTGGCGGTCGCGATCGTCAAACCAATGCGCCACTCCCTGATCATGTGAGCGCGCGGCCCGAGGATATTGCGAGCCTAGTCGGCGGACTTGTTGACTATGCGAACCGAAACGAAACGAGCGGGCTCGATCCCATTGCCGCCGCCACGGCCGTCGCCTTCGGTTTTGTCTTCATCCACCCCTTTGAGGATGGCAACGGCCGCATACACCGCTGGCTTGTGCATCACATGCTTGCCCGCAGCAGCTTCAATCCGCCCGGCATCACCTTTCCGGTCTCAGCGGTGTTCCTTGAGCACATCGAGCAATACAAGGCCGCGCTGGAGCACTATTCGCGTCCCCGCCTGTTGCTGACTGAATGGAAGACAACGCCATCGCTCAATGTGCGCGGGCTCAATGAGACCCGCAATCTGTTCCGTTTTTTTGACGCGACAAGGCAAGCGGAGTTTCTTGCCGACAGCGTCGTGGAGGCGATCCGCCAGACGCTGCCGCGCGAAATCGAATATTTCCGGCGCTACGATCAGACCAAGCAGCGCGTCGAAGCCTTTGTCGAGATGCCGGATGCGACCTTCGATCTGATGATGGGATTCCTGCGCCAGAACGGAGGGAGCTTTTCGCAACGTACCCGGTCGAAGGAGTTTGCAAAGCTGACGGATGAGGAAGTGTCGTCCATCGAGGGTATCTATCAGGATGTGTTGCTGCCTCTTGATAGCGAGACGCCTTCTAAGTCGAATTGAAGCAACGGCAGTTAGGGCTGCAACAGGCGGGACACCCGCCAAGAACGACTTTGCTGATTGCGTCGCGAGGAACGCAAAAAGGGGGGCGGGCGCCGGCACGATTAGCGTGGTGTCCCGCCCGTGCCTTTGGCGCCGCCGCACCGGCCTCCTCGTCAGCGGTTTGTCATTTGCGGCCGGCTAGGGTCGTCCTTGCGTCGGCGAACCGCGGGCCGCGCGGCACGTCTTGGCTAGCGTTCGCTTGGGGAACTTATGACGATCGGTGTCGGCTGTTGCAGCGAGATGAAGATCAGTGTGCGTGGCGTGCGAGACCTTGAAGGCCATCTTTGTCTTGACAGTGACAGGCTCCGCCGGCTGACGCGGCTGCGCCCGGTGGAGATCAGGGTGGTGACGCGAGGCCATGCCGAAAGGCGCTTGATCGAGGCCTTCATCGAAGACGTCTATCGGCGCAGCCACGACGCGTCCATCACCACACACTATCCCACCCTCCTGTCATTGCATGGCGCCGGCGGCGACGTGCTCGCGGCGGTCGGCCTGCGCTCGGCGGCCCGCGACCGGTTGTTTCTGGAACAGTACCTGCAAAGCCCGGTGGAAGACGCCATCGCCGCGGCAACCGGGCGCCCGATCGGCCGGGCGGAGATTGCCGAGATCGGCAGTCTCGCCTCGCTCGGCAACGGCGCTTCCGTCTTCCTTGTCATCGCGGCCGCAACCTTCCTCGACACCCGTCGCTTCAGCTACGCGGTGGTGACGGCCAACGACGCCATGCGGCGCATCATTTGCACCTTCGGCTTTGACCACACGGTGCTGGGCGCGGCACGCGGCGAGGCGCTGGCGGACGGCGGGCGGAACTGGGGCAGCTATTATGGTTGCGGCCCGCAGATGCTGGCCGGACCGGTCGGGCCGGCCTGCGACCTGATCGCGCCTTTTCTGCCGCTTGAGCTGAACAGTGGTCCCGGCGCCTTGCTGGCGGGCGCGAGCGCTCCGGCCTGAGGCGCAAGCAATGAGCATTGTCCTCGACGCCATTGCCTCGCATGCCCGCAATCGCGCTTGTCACCCTGCCATCAGCGACGAGCGATCGAGCCTTGCCTACGTCGAGATCGAAGCGCACATCGATCGCGCCGCCGACCTCCTGGCGCGGCATTGCCCCGAGGATCGGCCGGTCGCCACCGCGCTCGACAATTCGCTTGCCAGCGCCCTCATCGATCTCGCCTTGCTGCGGCTTGGGCGCATAGCGGTGCCGCTGCCGTGCTTTCTCCAGCCCTCGCAGGTCGAGCATGCCCTCGCCTGCGCCGGTGCCGGGGTCCTCATAGCCGACAAGGTATCGGGCGATACGGCGGTCCCCATCGAGGTCGCAGGCCGCACCTTGCAGCTTTGCCGCCCCGAAACCGCCGCCGTGCCGTTGCCGCAGGGCACATCGCGCATCACCTTCACCTCCGGCACCACGGCAGAGCCCAAGGGCGTTTGCCTTGCGCAGGTCGGGCTCGATGTTCTCGCCGCCGCGCTGGTGGAGACCATCGGGCGCGACTATGCGGGGGTGCATTTTGCCGCGCTGCCGCTCGGCGTGCTGCTGGAGAACGTGGCGGGGCTTTATGCTAACCTGCTCGCCGGAGGCTGCTGCCACCTGCCCGCTCAGGCGGCGATCGGCCTTGCCCAACCGTTCCGGCCCCTATTTCCCGCTCTGGTCGAGGCGCTGGCCTCAAGCGGGGCCACCAGCGCCATCCTGGTGCCCGAGCTCCTCAAGGGCATCGTGCAGGTATTGGCGCAAACCGGCCTGCGGCTGCCGCTTTTGCGCTTCGTCGCCGTCGGCGGGGCATCCGTTTCCGAAGCGCTTTTGTCGGCGGCCGAGGAGGTGGGACTGCAGGTCTATCAGGGCTATGGCCTGAGCGAGGCGGGATCGGTCCTTTCCCTCAACACGCCTGCCGCCAACCGCCCCGGCAGCGTCGGCCGGCCGCTACCGCATGCGCGCCTCACCCTCACCAGCGAAGGCGAAGTGACCTTCGGTCCACACGCCTTCCTCGGCCATGCCGGCGCGGCAACGCCGGCGCAACCGACCTTTGCCACCGGCGACCTCGGCATCATTGATACGGACGGCTTCCTCCATATCAGCGGGCGCAAGTCCAATACCCTGATCACCGGCTTCGGCCGCAACGTGGCGCCTGAGTGGGTGGAAGGCGCACTGCTTGCCGCGCCCGAGATCGCCCAGGCCATGGTGTTCGGAGACGGCGCACCGGCCCTGGGCGCACTCATAGTGCCGTCATCCTTCTCCATCACTGCAGAGGACATCGATGGCGCCGTCGCGGCCGCCAATGCCACCCTGCCCGATTACGCCTGGGTGAAGCACTGGACCGTCACCCGCCCGTTCACGACAGCGCTTGGCGAGGCAAGCCCCAACGGGCGCTTGCGCCGCAAGGTCATCATGGAGAAACGCGGCGCGCTGATGAACGAGACCCTTGCGCATCCAGGACGCTATCAGCCCTTCTTCCAGCGCCTTATGGCGTCAACGCGCAGCGAGCAGGCCTATCTGCTGGAGACCCGGCAGATCCGCGACGGGCTCGCCGGGCGCATCAGCCGCGAGACCTATCTTCACTATCTGGCCGAGGCCTATCATCACGTGCGCCATACCGTGCCGCTCCTGCGTCTGGTCAAACAGCGTCTGCCCGAAGGGCGCGAATGGCTGGCCCCGGCGCTCGATGAATATATCGCCGAGGAATCCGGCCACGAGGAGTGGATCCTCGACGACATCGCCAACGCCGGCGGCGATGCCGGAGCGGTGCGCCGCAGCGAGCCGCGCGCGGCCACCGAGTTCATGGTGTCATACGCCTACGACACGGTGATGCGCCGCAACCCGGTCGGCTTTTTCGGCATGGTCTACGTGCTCGAGGGCACCAGCACACAACTGGCGACCACCGGGGCCGAGGCGCTGATGCGTTCGCTCGAACTGCCACCTGACTGCTTCCGCTACCTCCTGTCGCACGGCAGCCTCGACATCGCGCACATGGCCTTCTTCGAAGGGCTGATGAACCGCATCGAGGTGCCGGAGGACCAGGCGGCGATCATTCACATGGCCAGGCGCATGTATGTGCTCTTTGCCAACATGTTCTGCGCCATCCCCCACGAGGCTTGCGACCGCGATGCCGCTTGAAGGCAAGAACATCGTCATGACCGGCGGCAGCGGCGGCATCGGCCGGGCACTGGCGAAGGAACTCCTGTCGGCGGGCGCCCGGCTGGCCATCGCCTCGCGCGGGAGCGATCTGCCCACCGACGGCGAACTGATCCACGCCGATCTCTCCACCCCTGGGGGCATCTCCGAGGCCGCCGGCGAGATTGCCCGCCAAGCCCCCGATATCCTCATCAACATGGCCGGCATCCAGCATTTCGGTCCGCTGGAAGACGAGACACCGGAGCATCTGGCAGAAAGCTTCACGGTCAACCTCATTGCCCCGGTCGCCCTGACACGCGCCGTGCTGCCGGTGATGAAGCGGCGCAGAAGCGGACAGATCGTCAATGTCGGCTCAATCTTCGGCTCCATCCCGTTTGCCCATTTCGCCAGCTACTCGGCCGCCAAGGCAGGCCTTGCCGGGTTCAGCCAGGCCCTCAGGCGCGAGGTCTCGGGCACCGGCATCGCCGTTACCCATATCGCCCCGCGCGCGGTGAGGGCCGGCCTGTCCAGCCCTGAGGTCCTGCGCTTTGCCCAGCTGGCACGCATCACCCTCGATGAGCCCGACGCGGTCGCCCGGCGCATGGCACGAGCCATCGGCGCCAGGCGCAAGGATGTCTATATCGGCTTTCCCGAGAGCGCCCTGGTGCGCATCAACGCGCTCCTGCCGCGACTGGTCGACCGCGCCCTGGCGGCCGGCGATGCACGCACCAGATCGCACCTGTTCTCGAAACCCTGAGGAGATCAGCATGCCCCGTCCGTTGCGCCTCGCCGCGATCGCCATCGCCGCCAGGCTTGCCCTCGCCGCAATCTTGCCCGCCAGCGCCTCGAACAACCCTGCGCTCGATGCCGATATCCATCGCCTCGAACTGCAATGGGCGCACATCAAGTTCGAGGTCCCCGTATCGCAGCAGCTCGACGGCTTCGCGGCGCTGGAAAAGGCCGCCGCATCCCTCGAGGCGCGCTATCCCGACCGCGCCGAAGCCCTGATCTGGCACGGTATAGCGGTCAGCGAGGAGGCCGGGGTGGCCTCCATGTTCAGCGCCCTTGGATACGCCAAGCGCGCCCGCGCGCTGCTGGAGAAGGCCGACAAGATCGATCCGCGTGCGCTCGAGGCGGGCGCCCCCACCAGCCTCGGCGTGCTCTACTACCGCGTACCGGGCTTTCCCATTGCCTTCGGCGACACGGCCACGGCCCGCCGGCTTCTCGAGCAGGCCGTCGCCAACGCGCCCGACGGCATGGACGCCAACTACTTCTATGGCGATTTCCTCTACGAAGAGCACGACTACGCCAAGGCCAAGGCGGTGTTGGCGCATGCCCTCACCCTGGCGCCGCGCCCCGACCGGCCGCTATGGGACCGCAACCGCCGCCTTGTCATCAAGCAGCTTCTCGACCAGATCGACGGCGGGCAGCCGCGCGCCGGAAGCCGCTCGTGAGACTGGCGCGCCCCCTGACCCCGACCGGCACCCGCCGCCGCGGCCTGTCCGAGGTCATCGGCCGGCAATTGCGTTGCCCCTCGGGCCGGCTGGGACGCGCCATCGGCCATGTGCTGGCCCTCGTCAACCGCGAGCCCAACCGCTTGAGCATCGAGGCGCTCGATGTCGGCGAAGGCGACACTGTGCTCGAACTGGGCTGCGGGCCGGGAGCAGGACTTTCCGCACTGGCCTCGAGCACCGCTGCCGCCCGCATCATCGGCATCGATCTCTCGCCCGATATGATTTTTCTCGCCCGGAAGCGCAATCGCCGGGCCGTGGCGCGCGGCACGATGGAGATCTATCAGGCAAGCTTCACCGCCCTGCCGCTTGAAGCCGCAACGGTCGACCGCATCCTGGCGGTGAATGTGGCCTACTTCTTTCCGGCCGGGACCGCCGCCCTCGAGGAAGCCTGCCGGGTGCTCAAGCCCGGCGGCATCATGGCGGTCTTCGCCACCGATCGCGCCTCGATGCAGCGCTTTGCCTTCGCGCGCCCCGACACCCATCGCCTGTTCGATGCCGATGAGCTCGTCGCCTGCCTGCGCCAGGGTTTCGAGACCGACAGCATCCTCATCCGCAGGGTCAGTCTGGCCCTCGGTATAACCGGGCTGATCGCCACGGTGCGCAAGAGTGATTAGCAAGGACCGAGACTGGTGGAGCAGCCTCGCGTCTGAGGGGGCGGATCGAGCTGGTGCTCGACTTCGCCAAGGCCAAGGGCTGGCGCAACGGAGAGAACCCTGCCAGGTGGCGCGGTCACCTTATACCGGCTTGCGCGAAGGCTGACATACGGCGGGTCTTTGCAAATCGCCTGAACTCTGAATCAGTGTGGCGAACACAGGAGGGTCAAAGACTTGATAGTCCGCTGAGTTCGATGGCGATGAACATGCTTCGACGATCATGAATTGCATCATCGCTCCGGTGCCTTCTCGATATAGAATGGACGCTTCCGGAAACTGGCGGTGTGATCGATTTCGTGGTTCCATTCGGTATCTGCCGATGGGCGGCCAGATCATCGATGCGACGCTTGTCAAGGTTCCAAAGCAGCGCAACACCGACGGCGAGAAGGTGGCGATCAAGGCAGGCGAGGTTCCAGAAGCCTGGAAGGACAAGCCCGCCAAGCTCAGGCAGATCCTAGCGCTGCGGCGCTAATGCCAAGCGCTCAAGCGACCCAGAACGCCTTTTCGAGGTCGTGGAAGTCGGACGCCGGCCCTTCGAACTTGTTGCGCCCCAATTCCAGCACATAGACGTAGTCGGCGATTTTCAGTGCCTGGCGGATTTCCTGGTCCACCAGCAGGATCGTCAGGTTGTCGCGCGAGGTGAGATGGCTCAGCATCTCATAAACCTCTTCGGCAAGCATCTTCGACAGGCCGGCGGTCGGCTCGTCCACCAGCAGCATCTTCGGGTCGGCCATCAGCGTGCGAGCGATCTCGACCATGCGCTGCTGGCCGCCGGAGAGTTCGCCGGTGATCTGCTTGCGCTTTTCCTTCAGCACCGGGAAGCGCTCGTAATTGGCCTCGATCTTGCGGCGGATCTGCTTGCGGTCTCGGCGGAAGGTCCAGGCGCCGAGTTCGAGATTCTCCTCCACCGACATGTCCTTGAACACCCCCGGCTGCTGCGGGATGTAGGCCAGCCCTTTAAGGATGCGCTGGTGCGTCGGAACGTCCAGGATGCTCTCGCCTTCGAGCACGATGTCGCCCTGGTTGGGCCTGAGGAAGCCGAAGGCGGCCTTCAGCGCCGTCGACTTGCCGACCCCGTTGGCGCCCAGGACCGTGGTGATCTGGTTGCGCCGCGCCTTGATGTCGAGCGCCTGCAGGATGTTCAGGTCCCTGTAGTAGCCGACATAGAGGTCGCGCATCTCGAGGACGGCATCGTCGGGCATCGAAGGATTGGGCTCGGACTGCATGGCTCAGGCTCCCTCGGCCCGGGGAACGGCGTCGGCGTCCTCGTCGGTGCCGAGATAGGCCTCGATCACGGCCGGGTCGCGCTTGACCTCCTCGGGCGGGCCGTCGGCGATCAGGTCGCCGAAGTTGAGCACCAGGAGCCGCTGGCTGAGCGAAAAGATCGAGTCCATCTGGTGCGAGATGATGATGATTGCCTTGCCCTCTTCGTTCACCCGCCGGATATAGGCATAGATGATCTCCATCAGCCGCGGATGCACGCCGGCAAACGGTTCATCGAGGATTACCACGTCCGGATCGAGCATCAGCAGCCGGCCGAGCTCCAGAAGCTTCTGCTGGCCGCCGGAAAGCGCCTGCGCATACTCGTTGCGCAGATGGTCCATGGTGAGAAACTCCAGCACCCCCATGGCCTTTTCCTGCATCTCGTGGCGGTTTGCCGGGCGGCCCATGGCCAGTGCCGGGACATAAAGGTTTTCCAGCACGCTCATGCGGCGGAACGAGCGCGTCACCTGGAAGGTGCGCCCCAGCCCCGCCCGCGCCACCTCGAAGGGCTGCAGCTGGTCGATGCGCTCGCCGTTCAGATAGACCGTGCCGCTGTTGGGCGTGATGGCGCCGTCGAGCACGTTGGTCAGCGTCGTCTTGCCGGCGCCGTTGGGGCCGATCAGGCCGATCAGCTCGGGCCCGTTAACCTCGAATGAGACGCCCTTCAGCACGTGGTTGCCGCCGAAGCGCTTTTGCAGGTTGCGGACCGAGAGATGGATCATTCCACCACCTCCGGGCCGTCGGTTGCAACCCGCTTGGCCACCGTCTCGCGGGCGACGTGGCCGCGGGCGAAGTAGGCGATGATGGGCGCGATCAGGCCGTTGCGGGCAAAACGCAGCGTCAGCATCAACAGGATGCCGAAGAACACCAGCCGCCAGATCGTCATGTCGATGACGAAACCGCCGATGGTAAAGCTGTTGCGCAGCATCTCGAGCGCGAACTCGATCAGCACCGCGCCGATTGCAGCGGCGACAAAATTCTCGACCCCACCGATGACCGCCATGGCGACCACCAGGCTCATCTGCAAGAGGAACAGACTGTTGGGCGTGACGATGCCGACGTAATAGCCCTGGGTGGCACCAGCCGCCGCCGCCATCATTGTGGTGATGACGAACACCAGCACCTTGTAGCGGGTGGTGTTGACGCCAAGCGCTGCGGCTGCGTCCTGGTCCTCGCGCAGCGCGCGCACGAACAGGCCGAACTTCGAATGCGCCAGCCAGGCGAGAATGAGCAGGCAGACCAGCAGCAGCCCGAACATGACGAAATAGGGCGGCAGCTTGTCGTTGCGGGTGAAGTGATGGCCAAAGAGGGTGATGCCGTGGTCGAACAGCGCCGGCATCTCCATGCCGGCCTGTCCGCGGGTGAACTCGATCTCGGCGCTGATCGTGGCCTTGAGGATCTCGGCGAAGCCGAGCGTGAACAGCGCCAGATAGGCCGCGCGCAGCCGCAGCACCAGGACACCGACGAGGAAGCCGAACACGCCGCCCATCAGCGTGCCCAGGAGGATGCCGAGCCACACCGGCATAGGCGTCACCTGCACACTTCCGCCCCACTTTGCCATAGCCGTGTGCAGGCAATCCTGCGCCAGCGTGGTAGAGGTCACACCGATGGCGTTGACGAAGACCAGCCAGATACCGCCGATATGGTATTCGGTACACAGTCCGGTCGGCTGCGGCGACAGCCAGATATAGTGGCTGAACAGCGCAGCGGTATAGGCGCCGATGCCCATGAAGCCGATATGGCCAAAGGAGAACTGCCCGGCATAGCCCGCCAGCATCGACCAGCTCGACGCCAGGATGGCGTAGAAGAAGGCCGTGATCAGCATGTGCATCACATAGGGGTAATCGTTGCCGGTATAGACGAAGGGGAAAGCGGTCAGGATCGCCAGAAGCCCCAGCCCGAAGATATTTGGAACCTGCCGCCGCATCACATCTTACCGTGGGCACCGCCGGCGAAGCGCCGGCCAAAGAGGCCGGTGGGCCTGAGCAGCAGGGTCAGGGTCAGCACGATCATGCCATAGGCGGGAATGTAGGAGGCGGCCTTTTGGGCATCGGGGATGCAGCCGGTGCCGGCTGCCTCGACCAGGCCCACCATGATGCCGCCGAGGAAAGCGCCGGGCAGCGAGCCCAGACCCCCGAGCACGACGATGACATAGGAGCGCATCGCCGGGATGTTGCCGACCTGCGGCAGCCACGAAAAGGCCTGCACCAGCAGCGCCCCCGCGAGTGCCGCGATCATCGCCCCCATGGCGAAAGCCAGCATGTTCATGCGGTCCGGGTTAATGCCGGCGATGGCGGCGGCGTCGCGGTCCTGGCTGACCGCGCGCAGCGCCTTGCCGGTCCAGGTGCGTTGCATGAAGAAGATCAGCGCGATCAGCACCAGGATGCAGGCGATAGCGGCGGTGAAGCGCGGATTGGAGATCGAGACGGTGTTGAACAGCTCGAGGCTGCCGCGGCTGGTCTTGATCAGCCAGGGGTCGTGGGCCGAAGGCAGACGGATGCGCGGAAAGTCAAAATAGCGGGCAGCCTTGACCGGGTTGGCGCCGGCGACCGCCTGCACGAAGTACTGCAGGGTGAAGGCCAGGCCGAAGGTGATGAGGATTCCGTATTCCACCGGCCGGTCGATCCTGCCCTCATACATCGGCGTGAGGAAGATGCGCTCGAAGATGGCGCCCACGGCGAAGACGATGGCGCAGGCCGCGAAGATCGCGATCAACGGGTTCAGCCCCGGCAACCACACCGAGGTGATGTAATAGACCAGCATTCCGCCGATCATGTAGAACTCGCCATGGGCAAAGCTGACCACGCCGAGGATCGAGAATATCAGCGTCAGCCCCAGCGCCATGAAGCCGTAGATGATGCCGATGATGATGCCGTTGGTGATCTGCGAGGCAACGAAGGAGCCGCTGGTCACGCAGATATTGTTGGGGTCGGCCAGGGCGAAGGCGATGGCGATCAGGAGAATCGAGAAGATGGCGGGCAGGACGGTGAAGCGCCGGTCGAGAACGGGCGTCTTCAGCCACAGCGGAACCAGCCCGATCGGCCCGGTGGCGGCACCGACCATGGCGCCGGCGAAAACCGTGTTCGAAGTATCGAGATCATGGGCGAGGTAGCGGCGGCGGATCAGCACGCTGCCGATCGCCCCCCAGACGATCATCCAGACGATCACGCCCCAGAATAGGCCAGACGATGCCACGCTTGCCCCCGCTTTGCCGCCCTGTCGTCAGGCAGGGCACCCCACCCCGCTGTTCTCCCGCCGGCGCGCAATACCGCCGGCGGGAGCCTTTTCATGCGGACGCCGGTCCGGTCACTGGCCACGAAGACGGCGTCGCCGGTCTTGTAGGTGTCCGGGTAGACGATCGTCGCGTCGGCCGAGCTCTGGCCTTCCTTCTGGTACTGGATCATGGTGATCGCCACGTCCGGCCACTGGTGCCACCACTCGCTGCCATGGCCATCGGCGCTAGGATCCTTCTCGGTGCCGTAGGGGAAGTAGATCTTGCCGAGCATGCCGTCGTACTGGATATGCTCCAGCGCATTGACGATGTCGTCGCCCTTGGTCGACTTCGCTTCGCTGATCGCCGCGGCGATAACGCCGATCGAATCGTAGGCCTCCATGGCGTAGCTCTCGACCGCGCCCTTGCCGGTCTTCGCCTTGTATTGCTTGGCGAAGGCCTTGGCCTTGTCGTTGTAGAGGTTCTCGGGCAGGCCGATGCGCTCGATGAAGGCGTCGTTGCCGTCCGGCACGTTCTTCCAGTAGGCGGTGTCGACCAGCGCGTCCTGACCGGTCTGGAAGGGGATGTCCTGCGGGCCGATGCCGGCGTCGGCGGCCTGCTGGGTGAAATTGTAGGCCGCTTCGCCGGTCGCCAGCGTGATGATCATGCCCGGGTTCTCGGCCTTGATCCGCTGGACGATGCCGGCATAGTCCTGCGTGCCGATGTCGACCGAGAAGGTCACCGCGTCGATGCCCTTGGACTTCAGCCCGTCGGTGGTCTCCTTGGCCGCCGGGATGCCGTAGTCGGTGTTCTCGGTCAGGATCGCGACCTTCTTCACGTCCGGCACGGTCGGCGGCGAACTGCCAGATGATGTTCGATGCCCAGGAGCTGAGCGGGGCGATGCGGAAGATGTACTTCTGCTTGTCGCCGGTGATCGTGTCGTTCCAGGTCTCGGCATAGACCACGGGGATGTGGCGGGCATCGGCCACGTCCTTCGACGCCACGCCGACGGAGCTGTGATAGCCGCCGCCGACCGCGACCACGCCGTCCTGGGTGATCAGCTTCTCCATCAGCGCCTTGCCCTTCTCGGGCAGGCCCTCGGTGTCGCCGATCACCACCTTGATCGGACAGCCGAGCACGCCGCCGGCCTTGTTGATGTCGTCCTCGGCGATCAGCATGGCATCGCGCATCGCCTCGCCGCCGACGACGGTGCCCGGCGCCGACAACGGCGCAAGCCCGCCGATCTTGATCGGGCAGTCGGCCGCCGAGGCCGCGCCTATGCTCCCGGCCCCGGCAGCAAC
>CAVYOQ010000086.1:0-30501 GCA_963770075.1 uncultured Alphaproteobacteria bacterium | reverse complement strand
GGTGATCGTCACCGCCGGCGTGGCGCGCAAGCCCGGCATGAGCCGCGACGACCTGCTGGAGATCAACCTCAAAGTCATGGGCCAGGTGGGCGCCGGCATCAAGAAATACGCCCCCAATGCCTTCGTCATCTGCATCACCAACCCGCTCGACGTCATGGTGTGGGCGCTGCAGAAATATTCCGGCCTGCCCGCCAACAAGGTGGTGGGCATGGCGGGTGTGCTCGATTCGGCCCGCTTCCGCCATTTCCTCGCCGAGGAATTCAATGTCTCGGTGGAGGACGTCACCGCCTTCGTGCTCGGTGGTCACGGCGACACCATGGTGCCGCTGCCGCGCTATTCCACCGTCGCCGGCATCCCCGTCACCGACCTCATCACCATGAAGTGGACCACCCAGAAGCGTATCGACGAGATCGTGCAGCGCACCCGCGACGGCGGTGCCGAGATCGTCGGCCTGCTCAAGACCGGTTCGGCCTATTACGCGCCTGCCTCGTCGGCCATCGCCATGGCCGAAAGCTACCTCAAGGACAAGCGCCGGGTGGTTCCTTGCGCGGCGCATGTGGACGGCGCCTACGGCATCAAGGGGCTCTATGTCGGCGTGCCCTGCGTGATCGGCGCCAACGGAGTGGAGCGGGTGGTGGAAATCAAGCTCGACGGCGACGAGAAAGCCCAGCTCAAGAAGTCGTTGACGGCGGTCAAGGGCCTCATGGAAGCCGCCAGGAAGATCGCGCCCGATCTCGCGTGAGGACTGCGGGTTCCGGAGGGCGAAAGAATCGGTGGCATGTGGTATACCAGACATGGCCTGCTGCCCGTCGGAGTGTTAGGACGCTTGTGCGGTTTTCCTGACCTCATTGCGGAGACTTCCCCATGAACATTCACGAATACCAGGCCAAGGCCCTGCTCAAGGGCTATGGCGTGCCGGTGGCGCGCGGCATACCCGCCTTCACGGTGGACGAAGCGGTCAAGGCGGCAGGCGAGCTGGGTGGCCCGGTGTGGGTCGTCAAGGCGCAGATCCATGCCGGCGGGCGCGGCAAGGGTGGCGGCGTCAAGGTGGTGAAGTCCGTCGCCGAGGTCGAGGCCGAGGCCAGGCGCATGCTGGGCATGACCCTCATCACCCACCAGACCGGCCCCGAGGGCAAGATCGTCAGCCGGCTCTACATCGAGGACGGCTCGCGCATCGCCCGCGAGCTCTATCTCTCCTGCCTCGTCGACCGTGCCACGTCGCGCATCGCCTTCATCGCCTCGACCGAAGGCGGCATGGACATCGAGGAAGTGGCACACAAGACGCCGGAAAAGATCTTCACCATGACGGTCGATCCGGCCACCGGCATCCAGCCCCATCACGGCCGCCGCATGGCCAAGGCGCTGGCGCTCGATGCCGGCCAGCAGAAGCAGCTTGCGAAACTCATCGCCGGCCTGTTCAAGGCTTTTGCCGACAGCGACATGAGCCTTCTGGAGATCAACCCGCTGGTGGTCACCGCCGACGGCGAGCTCATATGTCTCGATGCCAAGGTCAATTTCGACGACAACGCGCTTTATCGCCATGCCGACCTGGGCGATCTGCGCGACGAGACCGAAGAGGACGATAAGGAGCTGGAGGCTTCGCGTTTCGACCTCAACTACATCGCGCTCGACGGCGACATCGGCTGCATGGTGAACGGGGCGGGCCTCGCCATGGCCACCATGGACATCATCAAGCTCTATGGCGCGGCGCCTGCCAACTTCCTCGACGTGGGCGGCGGTGCGACAACGGAGAAGGTGACGGCGGCCTTCAAGATCATCACCTCCGACCCGCAGGTGAAGGGCATCCTGGTCAACATCTTCGGCGGCATCATGCGCTGCGATGTCATCGCCGAGGGCGTCATCGCCGCCGTCAGGGAGGTCGGCCTCAAGGTGCCCCTGGTGGTGCGCCTGGAGGGCACAAATGTCGACAAGGGCAAGGCCATCATCGCCCAGTCCGGCCTCAACGTGATCGCCGCCGACAATCTCGACGATGCCGCCCAGAAGATCGTCAAGGCGGTGAAGGAGGTGCGGTCATGAGCGTCCTCGTCGACAAGAACACCAAGGTCCTGGTGCAGGGCCTCACCGGCAAGACCGGCACCTTCCACACCGAGCAGGCGCTCGCCTATCACGGCACCCGGATGGTCGGCGGCGTCACCCCCGGCAAGGGCGGCTCCACCTGGGAGGGCACGCTCACCGGCGGCGCCACGAAGACGCTTCCCGTCTTCGACACGGTTGAAGAAGCCAAGGCGGCGACCGGCGCCACGGCATCCGTCATCTACGTGCCGCCGCCCTTTGCCGCCAATTCCATCCTCGAGGCGATTGAAGCCGGCATCGAGCTCGTCGTCACCATCACCGAGGGCATCCCGGTGATGGACATGGTGAGAGTGAAGCGCGCCCTTTGCGGCTCGAAGACTCGTCTCGTGGGCCCCAACTGTCCGGGCGTCATCACGCCGGATGAATGCAAGATCGGCATCATGCCCGGCCATATCCACAAGAAGGGCTCGGTCGGCATCGTGTCGCGCTCGGGCACCCTCACCTATGAGGCGGTCAAGCAGACCACCGACGCCGGGCTCGGCCAGTCGACCTGCGTCGGCATCGGCGGCGATCCGGTCAAGGGCACCGAGTTCATCGACGTGCTGGAGCTGTTCCTCGGCGATCCCGACACCAAGTCCATCGTCATGATCGGCGAGATCGGCGGCTCGGCCGAGGAAGATGCCGCCCAGTTCCTTGCCGATGAGGCCAAGGCCGGCCGCAAGATACCGGTGGTCGGCTTCATCGCCGGGCTCACCGCGCCGCCCGGCCGGCGCATGGGCCATGCCGGGGCCATCATCTCCGGCGGCAAGGGCGGGGCCGAAAGCAAGATCGAGGCGATGAAGGCGGCCGGCATAGCCGTTGCCGACTCGCCGGCCAAACTGGGTTCGACTCTGAAGGACATTCTGTCGTAGAACCCGGTTGACGGCTGGTAAGGCGTATGAAGGAGTAACGCGGATGGCCAGAAGCGACAGCAACACCGAGTTTGACCGGACCTCCTTCCTCTACGGCACCAACGCCCACTTCATCGAAGAGATGGAGGCCCGTTTCGCGGCCGATCCGCAGAGCGTGGATCCCGAGTGGCGGGCCTTCTTTTCCGAGCTGGGGGATGATCCACGGCTGGCGGCGACAGCGGCCCGCGGCGCCTCGTGGCAGCGTCCCGACTGGCCGCAGCCGGTCAACGGCGAACTGGTCTCGGCGCTCGACGGCAACTGGCCGGTGCTGGAAAAGACGGTAGCACCGCGTCTGGCCGAAAAGACGCGCGCCGATGGCATCTCGCTCGATGCCGAGGAGCTGCGCAAGGCAACGCTCGATTCCGTCCGCGCCCTGATGATGATCCGCGCCTACCGCATCCGCGGACATCTGGCCGCCGATCTCGACCCCTTGCGCCTGAGGGAGATGGAGGCCCATCCCGAACTCGATCCGGCCTCTTACGGTTTCGGGCCGCAGGACATGAACCGGCCCATCTTCATCGACAAGGTGCTGGGGCTCGAGCGCGCCACCATCAACGAGATGCTGGATGTGCTCAAGCGCACCTATTGCTCGACCATGGGGGTCGAGTTCATGCACATCTCCGATCCGGCCCAGAAGGGCTGGGTGCAGGAGCGCATCGAGGGGCCGGAAAAGACCATCTCCTTTACCGAGTTCGGCAAGAAGGCGATCCTCGCCAAGCTCATTGCGGCGGAAGGCTTTGAGCACTTCCTCAACGTGAAATACACCGGCACCAAGCGCTTCGGTCTCGACGGGGGCGAATCGATGATTCCCGCGCTGGAACAGATCATCAAGCGCGGCGGGGCGATGGGCCTGAAGGAGATGGTGCTGGGCATGGCCCACCGCGGCCGCCTCAACGTGCTGGCCAACGTCATGGGCAAGCCCTATTCGGCCATCTTCCACGAGTTCAAGGGCGGTTCCTCGACGCCCGACGAGGTGGAAGGCTCGGGTGATGTGAAATACCATCTCGGCACCTCGTCCGACCGCACCTTCGACGGCAACAGCGTGCACCTGTCGCTCACCGCCAACCCGTCGCACCTGGAGATCGTGGTGCCGGTGGTGCTGGGCAAGGCACGCGCCAAGCAGGACCAGAGGAAGGACGCAAGCCGCACCAGCATCATGCCGCTGCTCATTCACGGCGATGCCGCCTTTGCCGGCCAGGGCGTGATCGCGGAATGTTTCGGCCTGTCGGGCCTGCGCGGCCACCGCTCGGGTGGCGCCGTCCATTTCATCGTCAACAACCAGATCGGTTTCACCACCAGCCCCATCTGGGCCCGCTCGTCGCCCTATCCATCCGACGTCGCCAAGATGATCGAGGCGCCGATCCTGCATGTGAACGGCGACGATCCCGAAGCCGTGGTCTATGCCGCCAAGGTGGCCACCGAGTTCCGACAGAAATTCCACAAGCCGGTCGTCATCGACATGTTCTGCTACCGGCGCTTCGGCCACAACGAGTCGGACGAGCCGGCCTTTACCCAGCCGCTCATGTACCGGCGCATCGGCAATCACCCGCCGGTCAGCAAGATTTACGGCGAGCGGCTGGTGAATGAAGGGCTCCTCACCCAGGCCGAGGTGGAAAAGCTGAAAGTGGACTACCGCGCCCTGCTCGATTCGGATTTCGAGGCCTCCGACAGCTACCGCGCCAACCGCGCCGACTGGCTGGACGGGCGCTGGTCCGGGCTCAAGAAGGCCGGCACCGCCGACGATCCGCGCCGCGGCCAGACCGGTGTCGAGACCGAACGGCTCAAGCGTATCGGCCTGAAGATCTCGCAGGTGCCCAAGAGCTTCAAGCTGCACCGCACGCTGCAGAGGGTGCTGGATGCCCGCCGCCGCATGATCGAGGAGGGCACCGGCATCGACTGGGCGATGGCCGAGGCGCTGGCCTTCGGCACCCTTCTGGACGAGGGCATTCCGGTCCGCCTGTCGGGCCAGGACGTGCAGCGCGGCACCTTCTCGCAGCGCCACGCGGTGCTGATCGATCAGGAAACGGAAAAGCGCTACACCCCGCTCAATCACCTGGAGCGGAACCAGCAAGTCCGGCTTGAGGTGATCAACTCCATGCTGTCGGAGGAAGCCGTTCTCGGCTTCGAGTATGGTTTCAGCCTGGCCGAGCCCAACGCGCTCACCCTGTGGGAGGCGCAGTTCGGCGACTTCGCCAACGGCGCTCAGGTGGTGTTCGATCAGTTCATCTCCTCGGGCGAGCGCAAGTGGCTGCGGATGTCGGGCCTGGTGTGCCTGTTGCCGCACGGCTGGGAAGGCCAGGGACCGGAACACTCCTCGGCGCGGCTGGAGCGCTTCCTGCAACTGTGCGCCGAGGACAACATGCAGGTGGCCAACTGCACCTCGCCGGCCAATTATTTCCATATCCTGCGACGCCAGATGCGGCGCGATTTCCGCAAGCCCCTCATCCTCATGACACCGAAGTCGCTCTTGCGCCACAAGCGGGCGGTCTCCAGCATCGAAGATCTGGCCGGCGGGGCGAGCTTCCACCGCGTGCTCTATGACGATGCCGAGGTGCTGGCGGATCAAAAAATCCGCCTCAAGCCCGATCACGACATCCGCCGCGTCGTCCTGTGTTCGGGCAAGGTCTATTACGACCTCTACGAGGAGCGCGAGGCGCGCGGCATCAACGATGTCTATATCATGCGCGTCGAGCAGCTTTACCCGTTCCCGCACCGGGCGCTGGTGCAGGAGCTGGGCCGCTTCCGCAAGGCAGAGATGATCTGGTGCCAGGAAGAGCCCTACAACATGGGCGGATGGACGTTTGTGCAGCCCAACCTCGAATGGGTGCTGCACTATATCGAGGCCGATCATCGCCGCCCGCGCTATGCCGGGCGTCCGGCCGCGGCTTCTCCCGCCACCGGGCTCATGAGCAAGCACCTGAAGGAGCTCAAATCCTTCCTCGACGAAGCGCTCACCATCAGGGACGACTGAGCCCGGACAAGAAAATTTCCGGTAAAGGATCAGCATATGGCGACAGAGATCAAGGTACCGGCGCTGGGCGAATCGGTGACCGAAGCCACCATTGCCAAATGGTTCAAGAAAGAGGGCGATGCCGTTGCCGTGGACGAGCCGCTGGTGGAGCTGGAAACCGACAAGGTGACGGTCGAGGTGCCGGCCCCGACGGCAGGCGTCATTTCCGCCATCACGGTGAAGGAAGGCGAGACGGTGAACGTGGGCGCGGTGCTGGGCGCCATTGCCGAAGGCGCAGGCGCACCCGCCCCGGCGCCCAAGCCGGCCGCGGCCAAACCCGCACCCGCCCCTGAGCCGGCACCTGCGTCTGCCCCCGCTCCCCGGCCCGCCCCGGCGCCCGAGGCGGCCGCTGCCACGCTGTCGCCGGCGGTGCGCAAGATCGCGGCCGAAGCCAATGTGGATACCTCCGCCATCGCCGGCAGCGGCAAGGACGGGCGCGTGACCAAGGGCGATGTCGTCGATTTCATCGAGGCGAAAAAGGCAGCGCCCGCCCGCGCCGGCCCCGGCTCCGCCGCCGCGCCGGCCCCGGCAGCCCGTGCGCCCTGTGCCCGCCGATCAGTCGGTGCGCGAGGAGCGGGTGCGCATGACCCGCCTGCGCGCCACCATCGCAAGGCGCCTGAAGGAAGCCCAGAACACCGCCGCCATGCTCACCACCTTCAACGAGGTGGACATGTCGGCCGTGATGGCCATGCGCAGCCAGTACAAGGAGCTGTTCGAGAAGAAGCACGGCGTCAAGCTCGGCTTCATGGGCTTTTTCGTAAAAGCCTGCATCCAGGCGCTGATGGACATCCCCTCGGTCAATGCCGAGATCGACGGCGACGATCTGGTCTACAAGAACTATTACAACATCGGCGTGGCGGTGGGCACCGACAAGGGCCTGGTGGTGCCGGTGGTGCGTGATGCCGACCGCCTGTCGCTTTCCGGCATCGAAAAGGCGATCGCCGATTTCGGCCGCAAGGCGCGCGACGGCGCCCTCAAGATCGAGGAGATGCAGGGCGGCACCTTCACCATCTCCAATGGCGGCGTCTACGGCTCGCTCATGTCGACGCCCATCCTCAATGCGCCGCAGTCCGGCATCCTCGGCATGCACAAGATCCAGGAGCGGCCCATGGTCGTCGCCGGCAAGATCGAGGTGCGGCCGATGATGTACCTGGCGCTCTCCTATGACCACCGCATCGTCGACGGCAAGGAGGCCGTCACCTTCCTGGTGCGGGTCAAGGAATGCCTGGAAGAGCCGCAGCGCATGATCATGGACTTGTGAGCGCGCCATGCCCGATACCTTCGATCTGACCGTCATCGGCACCGGCCCCGGAGGCTATGTGTGCGCCATCCGCGCCGCCCAACTCGGCATGAACGTGGCCGTGGTGGAAAAGCGCGCTGCCCATGGCGGCACCTGCCTCAATGTCGGCTGCATCCCCTCCAAGGCGCTTCTGCATGCCACCGAGCTCTTCGCCGAGGCGGGCCATGGCTTTGCCGGCATGGGCATCTCCATCCCGGCCCCGAAGATCGACCTTCCCAAGCTGATGGCCTACAAGCAGGACGCCATCGACGGCAACACCAAGGGCATCGAGTTCCTGTTCAAGAAGAACAAGATCACCGCCTTCCATGGCGCCGCCCGCATCCTCGGGGCCGGCAAGGTCGAGGTGCGCCGCGATGAAGGCAAGCCGGAGATCATCGAGGCGCGCAAGATCGTCATCGCCACCGGCTCCGACGTGGCGCCGCTCAAGGGCATCGAGATCGACGAAAAGGACGTGGTGTCGTCCACCGGCGCCATCGCGCTGGACAAGGTGCCCGAGCACCTGGTGGTGGTGGGCGCTGGCGTCATCGGCCTCGAGCTCGGCTCGGTGTGGGCACGCCTCGGGGCCAAGGTGACGGTGATCGAATTCCTCGACCGCATCCTGCCCGGCATGGATAGCGAAGTCGCCAAACAGTTCCAGCGCCTTCTGCAGCGCCAGGGTTTTTCCTTCAAGCTGTCGTCCAAGGTGACCGGCATCGAGAAGGACGAAGAAGGGTCGTGAATGTCTCGGTCGAACCGGCCAAGGGCGGCGATGCTTCGACGGTGGCCGCCGACAAGGTACTGGTGGCCATCGGCCGGGTGCCCTACATCCAGGGGCTGGGTTGCGCCGAGGCGGGCATCGAGTGCGACGACAAGGGCCGCATCGAGGTGCATGCCGATTTCCAGACCAGCGTTGCCGGCATCTATGCCATCGGCGATGTCATCCGCGGCCCCATGCTCGCCCACAAGGCCGAGGACGAAGGCATCGCAGTTGCCGAGATCATCGCCGGCGAGGCGGGCCACGTGAACTATGACGTCATTCCAGGCGTCGTCTACACCTCGCCCGAGATCGCCGCCGTGGGCAAGACCGAGGACGAGGTGAAGGCGGCGGGCATCGACTACAAGGTCGGGAAAGTTCCCCTTCATGGCCAATGGCCGCGCCAAGGCCAACCGTACCACCGATGGCTTCGTCAAGATCATCGCCGATGCGCGCACCGACAAGGTGCTGGGGGTCCACATCGTGGGCGCCCAGGCGGGCGAATTGATCCACGAGGCGGCGGTGCTGATGGAGTTCGGCGGCTCGGCCGAGGATCTGGCACGCACCTGCCATGCCCATCCGACCCTGTCGGAAGCCGTCAAGGAAGCCGCCATGGCGGTCGCCGGCCGCGCCATCCACATGTGACGGCGGCGCCGGACTTCCCGACCTCAAACCATATTCTGCCCGCCATTGGCGCTGATGGTCGAGCCGGTGATGAAGCCGGCATCATCGGAGGCAAGGAACACCACGCAGCGCGCAATCTCTTCCGGCTCGCCCAGTCGGCCGACCGGGATCTGCGGGATGATGCGCTTCTGCAGCACCTCCTCGGGCACGGCGCGCACCATCTCGGTACCGATATAGCCCGGGCAGACGGCATTGACCGTGATGCCCTTGGCAGCACCCTCCTGCGCCAGCGCCTTGACGAAGCCGAGGTCGCCCGCCTTGGCGGCGGAATAGTTGACCTGCCCCATTTGCCCCTTCTGGCCATTGATCGACGAGATGCAGACAATGCGCCCGAAGCCGCGCTCGCGCATGCCCTCCCACACCGGCCGGGTCATGTTGAACAGGCCGTTCAGGTTCGTGTTGATCACTTGGCTCCACTGCTCGTGCGTCATCTTGTGGAACATGCCGTCGCGGGTAATGCCGGCATTGTTGACGAGCACGTCGATGGGGCCGACTTCATTGGCGATGGCGGCGAGATGGCTGGCGCAGGCGTCGTGGTCGCCGACGTCCCATTTCCTCACATCGATGCCAGTGTCGGCCTTGAAGCGATGGGCGGCCTCGTCGTTGCCGTGATAATTGGCCACCACCCGGTAGCCGGCGTCCTTGAGTGCGACCGAGATCGCCGCGCCGATACCGCGCGTTCCCCCGGTGACAACCGCGATGCGTGTCATTTCAGTCTTCCTCCCGATTTTACGCTTCTTTTGTCTCGACGCACCGGCTAGTCGCGCTGGACGCACATGGCCACGCCCATGCCACCGCCGATGCACAAGGTGGCCAGACCCTTCTTGGCATCACGCTTGCCCATTTCGAACAGCAGCGTCGTCAGCACCCGGGTGCCGGAGGCGCCGATGGGATGGCCGATGGCGATAGCCCCGCCATTTACGTTTACGATTGCAGGGTCCCAGCCCATGTCGTGGTTGACGGCGCAGGCCTGGGCGGCAAACGCCTCGTTGGCCTCGACCAGATCGAGGTCGGAAACCTTCCAGCCGGCCTTTTCCAGCGCCTTGCGCGAGGCCGGGATGGGACCGGTGCCCATGATCGCCGGATCGACGCCGGCATGGGCCCAGGAGACGATGCGGGCGAGCGGCTTGAGGCCGCGGCGCTCGGCTTCGGCTTGTGTCATCAGGATCACCGCGGCGGCGCCGTCATTGATGCCGGAGGCATTGCCAGCGGTCACCGTGCCCTCCTTGTCGAAGGCGGGCCGCAACTTCGCCATGCCTTCGAGGGTGACGCCGGCGCGGATATATTCGTCCTGATCGACGACGATGTCGCCCTTGCGGGTCTTCACCGTGACGGGGCAGATCTCGTCAGCGAACCTGCCGGCCTTCTGCGCCGCTTCGGCCTTGTTCTGCGAGGCAACCGCGAAGGCATCCTGCTGTTCGCGCGTGATCTGCCATTGCTTGGCGACGTTCTCAGCGGTGTTGCCCATGTGATAGCCGTTGAAGGCATCCCACAACCCGTCCTTGATCATGGTGTCGATCATCTTGAAGTCGCCCATCTTCACGCCGTCGCGCAGCCTGGCACAATGCGGGGCCTGGCTCATCGACTCCTGGCCGCCGGCGGCGACGATTTTGGCATCTCCGTTGAGGATCTGCTGCATGCCGAGCGCCACCGCCCTGAGGCCGGAGCCGCAAAGCTGGTTGACGGCCCAGGCCGGGCTTTCGACCGGTATGCCGGCGTTTATGGAAGCCTGGCGGGCCGGGTTCTGGCCGGCGCCGGCGGTGAGGATCTGGCCCAGGATCACTTCCTCAACGTCGCCGGGCTCAAGCTTGGCGCGCTCCATGGCGGCCTTGAGCGCCACCGTGCCGAGGTCCGAGGCCGGAACCGTGTTGAAGGCACCGGCAAAGGAACCAACAGGCGTGCGAGCGGCCGATACGATAACTATGGACTGCGCGGAATTCGACATATGCAATATCCTCCCTGTTACGGTTTACGCGGCCGGCACCTTCATAGGGTGCGGCCGGTCATAGGGCATTAATGCCCACTTCTCCGCCATTGTGCAATGCAAAATTAGTATAATGCAGTGCGGCATGACCAATTGTGCTGCGGTGCACAATATCGGCTGCGCAATCCGCTGCGGCCTTTTGCACTTGCAATTGTGCACTGCAAGCCGCACAAACAGAGGACAAGATCGCGAACAAGCGAGGATAGGCCGTGATCGAGGCTAGCGCATCGGGTGGCGAGCCCATCGTTATCAAGAAATACGCTAATCGCCGCCTCTATAACACCGCCACCAGCAGCTATGTGACCCTAGAGGATCTGTCCCATATGGTGCGCGAGGGCGTGAATTTCACCGTGTGCGATGCCAAGACCGGCGAGGACATAACCCGCACGGTGCTCACGCAGATCATCTTCGAGGAAGAGAACAAGGGCACTACCCTTCTGCCTATCAATTTTCTCCGTCAGCTCATCCGTTTTTACGGCGACAGCATGCAGGCGGTGGTGCCAAGCTATCTGGAGTTCTCGCTTGAATTGCTGATGCGCGAACAGGACGAGCTGCGCCAGAACATGTTGGAATCGTTCGGCGCCGAGCCCTTCAAGGTGCTGGAGGAACAGACCAGGCGCAATGTCACCATGTTCCAGAAGGCCATGTCGACCTTCAATCCCTTCGCCATCGCGGTTGAAGCCACGCGCGTCGCCCAGGGTACCGACGAACCGGTCTCCCCGCCCAAGGCCGCCAAGGCGGAATCGGCCAGCCAGAGCGATCTCGATTCCCTGCGCAACCAGCTTCAGGTCATGCAGGACCGGCTGGAAGAACTGGCCGGCAAGAAGAAGTGACGCTCAGCTTGCCGCCGCTTTTGCGGGCGCATACTCAAAAGCCTGGTCGAGGCTCGCCAGGGCCGAACGCAAGCGTGAGAAATCGAGCTCGGCGGCATCTCCGGCTTCATTGAGGTCGTCGGCCTGCCCCTGACCAGCGGGCTCCGCCTCGACGGCATCCCCGGTCCCGACGATCTCGGCCGCCTCACCACCCTCCAGCGGGTCGGTGACCTCCTCGATGTGTGTGGCCGCGGCCGTTTCGCTGGTATCGGAGGTTTGCTCGTTGTCCCCGGCGGATGCCGTGATGATGGTGTCCGCCACTTGCCGGTCATCCGTGTCGCTGGCCGCATCGGCTGCGGGTTCCAGCGCAACAACTTCGACCTCCTCGCGCTCCTCGGGCGTCCCCAGTCCGCCCATGACAGCCTCGAAGGCGCCGGGCGCCCGCGGTTGGCGGCACACCTTGGCCTGAAAGGCGTTGGCGTCAAGCTGGCGTGCCTCGCCCAGCATCGCCTCGAAGGCAACTTCGCCCACGTGCTCGCCATCGCCATCACCATCGGGTGCGCTATGCTCGATGAAGCGAGTGGCATCGAAGGCCTGCTCCGGTGGCGCAAGCGAGGTGTTGGTATCGTCCTCCGGCCAGGGGACGGCGACGTTTGCGGCACCAAAGTAATTGCCTTGCAGGTAGTCGACCCCCCAGTTGCTCAAGAGCTCGGCGTCGCGATCGTCCTGCACCCATTCGGCCACTGTCTTGAGATCGAACTTTTTTGCCAGATCGACCAGCGAGCGCACGAAATACTGATTGTCGCGGTTCTCGCTCAGATGCTCGCAGAACGAGCCGTCGATCTTCACCATGTCGACGTTCAGCACCTTGAGATTGCGGAACGAGGTATAGCCGGCGCCGAAATCGTCGATCGCCACCTTGCAGCCGAGTTCGCGCAGCGAGGAAATGAAGCGTACCGTCTCGTCGAGATCGTTGAGCGCCACCGTCTCGGTGATCTCGATGATCAGCCGGTCGGTGATCTGCCGGTTCTCGCGCAGCAGGTCGGTAAGCTGGGTGAACCAGCGCGGGTCGGTGGCGGTGGTGCCCGACACGTTCAGCGACAGCACCGCCTGGGGATGGCGTATCAGCTTGTCGATGGCCATGTTCATGACCGTGCGGTCGATGAGCCGCACCAGACCGAGCTTTTCCGCAATGGGTATGAGGTGCACCGCCGCCACGGTGTCGCCGTCCTCGCAGCGCATGCGCAACAGTGCCTCGTAGAAGGCGGTCTCGTGGCCGCGCGCTGCGACGATGGGCTGGTAGGCGAGGATGAAACGGTTCTCGCGCAGGCTGGAGACGATCTCGGCGGCGCAGCGGGCATTGAGCCCGCGCACCGACAGCCGCTCGGGCGAGGGGCGAAAAGCGATGAAGGCATCAGACGGCTGGCGCTTGGCTTCGGTGAGGGCTTCCTCGGCCTTGGCCATGGCGGCATTGGCGTCCTCGGCGTGGGTAGGCAGCACCAGCCCGCCGATCGACAGCATAGCCCATACTGGCCCGCGGTCGGTTTCGATGACGCTGTCACGGGCAACGCTGAGGAAACGCTCGGCCGCCACCTGAAGCTCTTCCTCGGTGCAGTGGCTGAGGATGATGCCGAACTTGCTGCCGGAATAGCGGCCGATCAGGTCGCCGTTGCGCACCACCTCGCGCAGGCGGCGGGCGACCGCCATGATCACCTCATCGGCGATGTCGAATCCATAGGCGTCATTGACCACCGGCAGGTTGGAGACCGAGGCGATGAGATAGGCGCAAGTGGTGCCGGTCTCGGATGCCGCCGCGATGGCCTCGCCCAGCGCCTCGCCCAGGCGGCCGCGATTCATCATGCCGGTCAACGGGTCGCAATGGCCAAGAAACATCGAATGGGCATCGCGCATCATGCGGTCGCCCACCGGCCGCACGATGCCGAAAACCTCCGCCGGTCGGCCATTTCTGCCGACATACCAGCGCCCGACATCCTCGATCCACAACTCGCGCGCATCGTCGCGCCCGAATGGCTTTACCTTGTATTCGACCTGGAAAGGCACGCCGTCGCCCTCGTCGCTGAGGGCCGAGCGCATGACGGCCTCGAAGCGCGATGAGGCGTTGTCGCGGTCGAGCAGGCCGGCATAGCCACGTCCGGTCTCCAGCAATTCACCATCGGCTCCGGCGAAGATCTTCTCGGGGGCGCCGAACCAGGTCAGCCGATCGGCGGCAATATCCCAATGGTAGCCGGCTTCTCCGGCGGCCTCCACCGCCTGCCGCAGCCGTTCCAGCCCTTCGATGTCGCGCGCCCTGGCGATGGCATCCAGAGAAGGCGTCGCCGTTGTCTCTTCAACGGATGAATCGACCGCGGTGGCTTCTGCACGAACTGCTGACATAACTCTCGAATACCCCGACCTTACGCGGCGCGGTATGGCGCCGGAAAACATAATCCGGGCCGCTTGCCGCCGGCAAGCAGACCGACCGTCGGGTCAAGCATATCGTCGGAATCGTAAAGAAACGCGAAACAGGAAGCCTCAAAAGCCCAAGGCAAACCCGTCCTTGCGCGGGTCGGAGCCACCGATCAGCACGCCCTGCTCGCGATCAATGGCAATGGCTTGGCCGCCGCCCCAGGGATCGTGCCTGCGCTCGATCACGTGGCCGAGCGCGGCCAGGCCTGCGGCCACGTCATCGCTGATACCCGCCTCGATGCCCACCACGCCCGCGTCATGGAAAGCGCGCGGCCAGTCGATGGCCTCTTGCGGATCCATGCCGTAGACGAAGCGGTTCACCATCAGCGCCACATGGCCCATGGGCTGGTAGTTGCCGCCCATGACGCCGAACGGCATCTCCACCAGTTTATCCTTCACCGCCATGGCAGGGATGATGGTGTGCAGCGGCCGCTTGCCCGGCGCGATGCAGTTGGGATGGGCGGGATCGGTCATGAAGGCCTTGCCGCGGTTATGCAGGGTAACGCCAGAGGCCGGCGCCACGATGCCAATGCCGAAATGGTCATAGACCGAGTTGATGAAGGAGACGGCCAGACGCTGCGCATCGACCACGGTGAGATAGATGGTGTGCGAGCCCGGCAGCGCCAGCAGAGACTCCGGCCCTGCAAAAGCCTTCTTCGGGTCGATGAGGCCAGCGATCATGTCGGCGGTCGCATCCGACAGCATCGCCTCGACCGGCACCTCGACTTGGCTCTGATCGGCCACGTGGCGGCTGCGTAGCACCCAGGCGAGCTTCACCGCCTCGATCTCCAGATGGCGCCGTTCGAGGCTGTCGGGGGCATGGGCGGCAAGGTCGAGACGCTGCAAGGCATTGAGCGCCATGAGCGCCGTTATGCCCTGGCCGCTGGGCGGGATTTCCAGGACGTCGCGGCCGGCGAACGGGGCCGAGATCGGCTCGACGAACTCGCCTTCGGCGGCGGCGAAGTCGTCAAGCGTCAGAAGGCCGTCACGCCCGGCAAGGCAGGCGACGATGTCCTCGGCCACGCGGCCGCCGTAGAATCCGTCGCGGCCCTCGCGGGCGATGGTCCTCAGCGTTTCGGCCAGCGCCGGATAGCGCATGATCTCGCCCTCGCGCGGCGCCCGTCCGCCGATCAGCAGATGCCGGCTGGCCCCGTCGTCGCGCCTTAGGCGATCGACTTCATCCACCCAGTCGAAGGCGACCCTGGGCTGCGTCGGCACGCCTTCCTCGGCGAGGCGAATGGCGGGCGCGAGGCAATCGCCCAGCGTCATGGTGCCGAAGCGCTTGAGCAGGCGGTCCCAGCCGTCTATGGCGCCTGGCACCGTGACCGCATGCACGTTGTCCATGTCGATCCCGTCGAGCCCGGATGCCTTCAGCCAGTCCGCATCCGCCCGCATCGAAGCGCGGCCGGAGGCGTTGAGCCCGGTCACCTTGCCGTCCGCTTCGCCGACCAGCGCAAAGCAGTCACCGCCGATCCCCGTCATGTGCGGCTCGGTGATGCACAGGACGCCCGAGGCCGTCACCGCGGCGTCCACCGCGTTGCCGCCGGCGCGCAGCACATCCACCGCCGCTAGCGTCGCCAGCGGCGATGAGGTGGCCGCCATGGCGTTCGTGCCATAAGCGGTCGATCGGCCTGGGGTATGAAAATTTCTCATGGGTTCTACCTGAAATTCATGCTCTGCACAGCAGCCCTGGCGGCCTTTGCGGGTTCGTCATGCAAACTAGCCCCGGCGGGCCCGGGGTCAAGATGCAATCGCCGCCCGCGAAGCCGGATAGAAGCAAATTTTTGCGCTTTACTCTGGATCAGGTTGTTAAAATGGCGTAGGAACCGCCGCACAGGTCAATTTCAAGGCAATCAGGAGGACGTCCCATGGCCGAGGTCAAGAGCGATATCGAGATCGCCCGCGCAGCCAACATGAAACCCATCATGGAAATTGGTGGCGGGCTGGGCATCCCGTCCGAATCTCTCATTCCTTTTGGTCATACCAAAGCTAAGGTCGACCTCGACTATATCGACAGCCTGAAGAACAAGCCCGACGGCAAGCTGATCCTCGTTACCGCGATCACGCCGACCCCGGCCGGCGAAGGCAAGACCACCACCACGGTGGGTCTCGGTGACGGCCTCAACCGCATCGGCAAGAAAGCGATGATCTGCCTGCGCGAGCCCTCGCTCGGGCCGTGCTTCGGCATGAAGGGCGGGGCGGCCGGCGGCGGTTATGCGCAGGTTGTGCCCATGGAGGACATCAATCTCCACTTCACCGGTGACCTGCATGCCATCAGCACCGCCCACAACCTTTTGTCGGCAATGATCGACAACCACATCTACTGGGGCAACAGCCTCGGCATCGACGTGCGCCGCGTTGCCTGGCGCCGGGTGATGGACATGAACGACCGGGCGCTGCGCCAGATCAACTGCTCGCTCGGCGGAGTGGCCAACGGCTTTCCGCGCGAGACCGGCTTCGACATCACGGTGGCCTCGGAGATCATGGCTATCTTCTGCCTGTCCACCTCGATCGCGGATTTGCAGCGGCGCCTGTCGCAGATCGTCGTCGCCCAGCGCCGCGACCGCACGCAGGTGTTCGCCAGCGACCTCAAGGCGCCGGGCGCCATGACGGTGCTGCTCAAGGACGCGCTGATGCCCAACCTGGTGCAGACGCTGGAGAACAATCCGGCGTTCATCCACGGCGGCCCGTTCGCCAATATCGCGCATGGCTGCAACTCGGTGATGGCCACCACGACGGCGCTCAAGCTTGCCGACTACGTGGTGACCGAAGCCGGCTTCGGCGCCGACCTCGGGGCAGAGAAGTTCTTCGACATCAAGTGCCGCAAGGCAGGGCTCAAGCCCGACGCGACGGTGCTCGTGGCAACGGTGCGTGCCCTCAAGATGCACGGCGGCGTCGGCAAGGACGACCTCAAAAAGGAGAACGTCGAGGCGCTGAAGAAAGGTCTCGCCAATCTCGGCCGCCACATCCAGAACGTGAAGAAGTTCGGCGTGCCCGTGGCCGTCGCCATCAACCACTTCATCTTCGACACGGAAGCCGAGGTCGAGGCGGTGAAAGCCTATTGCAAGGAGCAGGGGGTCGAGGCCTTCAAGTGCACCCACTGGGCCGAGGGCGGCAAGGGCACCGAGGAGCTGGCCGCGGCGGTCGCCAAGATGGCGGATTCGGGCGAAAGCAAGTTCAGCCCCATCTATGACGACGAGATGCCGTTGTGGGACAAGATCAAGACTATCGCGCGCGAGGTCTACCGCGCCGACGACATCGTCGCCGATGCCGCGGTGAGGAACCAGCTCAAGGACTTCGAGGCCAACGGCTACGGCAAGTTCCCGGTGTGCATGGCAAAGACCCAGTATTCCTTCACCACCGATCCCACCCGCAAGGGCGCGCCCACCGATCACGTGGTGCCGATCCGCGAAGTGCGGCTGTCGGCGGGGGCGGAGTTCATCGTCGCCATCTGCGGCGACATCATGACCATGCCGGGCCTCCCGCGCCAGCCGGCCGCCGAGGTCATCGGCCTCGAGGACGGCGTGGTCGTCGGCCTGTTCTAGGCGCTGGAGAACGACCCGCACAGGATTGCAAGCGGCCCGGGCGATATCGTCCGGGCCGTTTTGCTTTCTTGGAGTTTTAGAATGTCGCGCAGGCGTCCGCCTATGACGGCCCTTCGGCGATGGCGGCGCGGATCAGGCGTTCGGCATCGGGGCCGTTCCAGTCGGCGGGGCCGAACATGCGGCCAATCTCACGGCCCTGGCGGTCGATGAGAACGCTGGCGGGCAGGCCCACCGCCTTCACCTTTTCCAGCACCGTGGCGCTCGGATCGGCATACAGCGTGAGCGCGGTGGCGTGGTTCTCGATGAGGAAGGCGCCCGAGGTTTCAGCCCCCTTGCGGTCGACGCTGATCGCCACCACCTCGAAATCCTTCGAGCCGAGCTTTTTCTCCAGCGCTGCCAGCGTCGGCATTTCCTTGCGGCACGGCGCGCACCATGTCGCCCACAGGTTGAGCAGCACCACCCGCCCGCGCCATTGGCTCAAGCTGCGCTCCTTGCCGGTTTGATCGAAGAACGACACATCGGCCATGTCCGTGCGCTTGTCATGGATGACGAAGGCGGTGAGGTCGCCCTGAGCATAGGACCGGTCGATGCGATCGGGATTGACGTCAAGCTGCGCCTTGGGCGCGTTGTCGGCGGTCACGGCTGCCGGAGCATTGCGGTCGCCGGTGCCAATCGCGTAAATGCCGTAGGAAGCGGCAAAGACGCCGGCAAGACAGCCGATGATGATCAGCAGGGTCGATCGTTTGAGACCGAAGAGGGTATCCTTGCTCATGAACATTCGATCGCTGGCTGTGGCGGGTAAGGTGACATGACCAACAAGATGTGGGGCGGACGCTTTGCCGCCGGACCGAGCGAGATCATGCAGGAGATCAACGCCTCGATCGGTTTCGATCAGCGCTTCTACGCACAAGATATTGCCGGTTCAAAGGCCCATGCCGCAATGCTGGGCGAATGCGGCATTATCTCGCGCGCCGATGTGCTGCAAATTAGTGAGGGGCTCGACCGCATTCAATCGGAAATCGCCGCAGGCCGGTTCACGTTTTCGCGCGCGCTCGAAGACGTGCACATGAATATCGAGGCGCGGCTCAAGGAGATCGTCGGCGAGGCGGCCGGTCGGCTGCATACCGCGCGCTCGCGCAACGACCAGGTGGCGACCGACTTCCGCCTCTATGTGCGCGATGCCATCGACATGCTCATCGGCCAGATAGAAGCGCTGATGCGGGCGCTGGCCGAAAAGGCCGAAGCATATGCGGCTGCCATCATGCCCGGCTTCACCCACCTGCAGCCGGCCCAGCCCGTTACCTTCGGCCATCACCTGCTCGCCTATGTGGAGATGCTGGAGCGCGACCGCGGACGGCTTGCCGATGCGAGAAAGCGCCTCAACGTCTCGCCCCTGGGGGCGGCGGCGCTCGCCGGCACGTCCTTTCCCATCGACCGGGCGATGACGGCCAAGGCGCTGTCGTTCGATCATCCCATGCGCAATTCGCTCGATGCCGTGGCCGACCGCGACTTCGTGCTGGAGACGCTTTCTGCCGCCGCCATCTGCGCCACCCACCTGTCGCGCTTTGCGGAAGAAATAGTCATCTGGTCGACGCCGCAATTCGGCTTCGTCAGGCTGTCGGATGCCTTCACCACCGGCTCCTCGATCATGCCGCAGAAGCGCAATCCCGATGCCGCCGAGCTTGTGCGCGCCAAGCCGGGGCGCATCATCGCCGCCTTTACCGGCCTCTGCATCGTCATGAAGGGCCTGCCGCTTGCCTATTCCAAGGACATGCAGGAGGACAAGGAACCACTGTTCGATTCCCTCGACAATTTGTCGCTGGCGCTTGCCGCCATGAGCGGCATGGTCAAGGACATGGTGCCCGACGAGCAGACCATGCGGGCAGCTGCGGCGGCGGGCTATTCCACCGCCACCGATCTTGCCGACTGGCTGGTGCGCGTCTTGGGCAAACCTTTTCGCGAGGCCCATCACGCAACCGGCGCCATCGTGGCGCTGGCCGAGAAGAAAGGCGTCGAACTCGGGGGCTTGAGCCTTGCCGATATGCAGACAATCGAGCCGGGCATCACCGCCGATGTGTTCAAGGTACTCACAGTCGAGGCATCGGCTGCCTCGCGCAAGAGTTTTGGCGGCACTGCGCCTGCCAATGTGCGGCGCGAAGCCAGGCGGTGGCTGAAGAAGCTGGGCTAGTACGCGCTATCCTTTGTCATGCCCGCACTCGTTGCGGGCATCTATAACCATTGCCCGCGCGAATAGTGCACCCAAGGTGGTTATGGATTGCCGGAATAAATCCGGCAATGACAGGAGGATCACCGGGCTGGCCAAGATGATGGATTCGCCCTGCCCGTTGCGCTACAACGAGGCGGCACTTCGCTCGGGGGCCCCATGATCCTGCGCCGTTTCGTCATTTTCGCCGTGCTGGCCGGCCTACTTGCGTCTTGCGGCATTCGCGGGCCGCTGGAGCCGCCGCCGGGCGCCGTTCAGGCGCAGCAGAACAAGCAGGACCAGAAAAAGCACGACCAGCAGAAACCGAACTCCCCCTTCATCCTCGACGGTATTCTCTAAATCCCCGCGCCGGAAAGCCCATGCATCACTTCGCCTACCAGAACGGCGTCCTCCATGCCGAGGATGTGAATGTGAAGGTGCTCGCCGAGGAGGTGGAGACGCCCTTTTATTGCTATTCCAGCGCCACGCTCGAGCGCCATTACCGGGTGATGCGCGAGGCCTTCGCCGAAACCGATCACCAGATTTTTTATGCCATGAAGGCCAATTCCAACCAGGCCGTCATCAAGACCCTGACCGATCTCGGCGCCGGGGTGGACGTGGTCTCGGAAGGCGAATTGCGCCGCGCCCTGGCGCTCGGGCTGCCGGGCCGCAAGATCGTGTTTTCCGGCGTCGGCAAGTCCGCGCGGGAAATTGCTCTGGGGCTCAAGGAAGGCATCGCCTGCTTCAATGTCGAATTGGAGCCGGAGCTGGACCTTGTGAGCGCCATTGCCGGCCGCCTCGGCAGCCGTGCCGCCGTTTCCATCCGCGTCAACCCGGATGTCGATGCCGGCACGCACGAAAAGATTACCACCGGCCGGTCGGAGAACAAGTTCGGCATCTCCTGGCTCACCGCCCGCGAGGTTTATGCCCGCGCCGCCCGCCTGCCCAATATCGACGTCGTCGGCGTCGACATGCACATCGGCAGCCAGGTCACGACGCTCGAGCCGTTCGAGAAGGCCTATACGCTGATGGCCGAGCTGGTGCGCCAGCTCATCGCCGACGGCCATGACATCCGTCATGTCGATATCGGCGGGGACTTGGCGTACCCTATCGCGGCACCAATGACGTGCCCCCGTCGCCGACCGAGTACGCCGCCATGGTGCGCCGTGTTCTGGGGCCCCTGGGGGTGAAGGTGATGATCGAGCCGGGGCGCATGATCGCCGGCAATGCCGGTATCCTGGTCTCCCGCGTCATCCGCGTGAAGGAGGCCGGGGCCAAACGCTTCGTCATTATCGATGCGGCCATGAACGACCTCATCCGCCCGACCCTCTACGAGGCTTATCACGACATCTGGCCGGTCAACCAAGCCCCTCCCGAGCATGACGACATGGTGGCCGACGTGGTGGGACCGGTGTGCGAATCGGGCGACTACATGGCGCGCTCGCGCCATTTGCCGCCGCTCGAGGCCGGCGACCTCATTGCCATCATGACGGCCGGTGCTTACGGCGCGGTGCAGTCATCGACCTACAATACCCGGCCGCTAGTGCCGGAAGTACTGGTCAGGAGTGGGGATTTCGCCATCGTCAGGCCGAGGCCCTCGTTCGAGGAGCTGATCGGTCTCTACCGCCTGGCGGCCTGGCAGGACCGCTGATCCCGGTTAACCGCTGACGGCGAAGTGATCGCTCAAGCGCCATCGCTTTGCCGCAACTTATGCTATTCTTGCGCACAAGATGTCGCACGATCCGCAACAGTTCATCGCCCGCAAAGTGGCGCTGGCCCGCCTGGCGGAAGGCTTCGAGCAGCTGTGGGCCGCCGCCTTTCCGCTGTTGGTTACCGTCATGGCGGGGCTCATCGTCGCCCTGTCAGGCCTTATCGGGGTGCTGCCTCACTGGGGCCGTTACGGCCTCGCCGTGCTCTTCCTCGTCGCGCTCGCTGCGGCGCTCAAGCCGCTCTATGGCGTGTGCTGGCCGAGCCGCGAAGATGCCTTGCGGCGTATCGAACGCACGTCCCATCTGAGCCATCGCCCGCTCGCCACCCTCGCCGACGAGATCGCCGATCCCGCCGCCAGCCCCGAAACCCGGCGGCTGTGGGCGGAGCACCACGCGCGGCTGCTGGCCGGGCTCAAGCGCCTCAGGGCCGGGCCCCCGCGCTCTCACCTGCCGGCGCGCGATCCTTACGCGTTGCGCAATGCGCTCGCCATCGGCCTCATCGCCGTTTTGGCGCTGGGCGGCTGGAACTGGCGCGATCGCCTGGCCGGCACCTTCCATGACGGCAAGCCCGCTGCCGGTGTCATCACCAGCGTCGATGCCTGGATCACCCCGCCCGCCTATACGCGAAAGCCCCCGGTGCTGTTGTCGGCCGCGGCCCGGCCGGACGATGCCGGCGATATCACCGTGCCCGAGGGCTGGTGCTGGTGGTGCGCTTCAATGGCACCTCCGCGCCTGCCTTGGTACTCGCCAAGCCCAACGAGGACGGCACGGCGGGTCCGGAGCTTTCCGGCCGGACCTCAAGAAGAGCGCAACCGCCGGCGTCTACGAGACGCGCGCCGTCCTCGACCGCCCGGTGAGCGTTATCGCCAGCAATGACGGCGAGGCGCTGGCCCAATGGCACATCGCCATCATCCCCGATGAGCCGCCGCCATCAGCAGCGCCGGCGACGTCAAGGTCACCCCACTGGCGGCTTCTGGTTCCCTGGACCGCCTCCGACGACTATGGCGTGGCCGGCATCAAGGCCCATTTCGCGCTCGCCGGTGCGGACAGCGAAAAGGCGGCCTCAAAGGGCCTCACATACGATCCGCCCACAGGCGCTGTCAGCCTGCCGCGCCTCAACCCCAAGGACGCCAAGGGCAGGGCCTTTTTCGATTTCACCCAGCATCCCTGGGCCGGCCTCGAGGTCAGCGTCACGCTCGAGGCACGCGACCAGGCCGGGCAGGTCGCGACGAGCAAGCCCGTCACCTTCAAGCTGCCCGAGCGTGAGTTCACCAAGCCGCTGGCGCGGGCTCTGATCGAGCAGCGGCGCGAACTGGTCAGCGATCCGGGCGCCACCACCGAGGTGGCCCGGGTGCTGTCGGCCCTCATGCTGTGGCCGCAGGGCATCCTCGACAAGTCAGGCTCCTATCTGGCCTTGCGCAGCGTGACCACTTCGCTTTACCGGGCACAAAGCGAAGACGATCTCAAGTCGGTGGTCGAGGGCTTGTGGCAGGTGGCGTTGATGATCGAGAACGGCGATCTGTCGACAGCGCTCAAGGATCTCGATGCCTTGCGCAAGCAGTTGCAGAAGGCCCTGGCCGAAGGCGCGCCGCCGGAAAAGATCGCCGAACTCATGGACAAGCTGCGCGAAGCCCTTGACCGTTATGTCGCGGCCATGAACCGGCAGCTTCAGGAGGCCATGAAGAACGGCCAGTTCAAGAACCTGCAGCAGATGCCGCAAGGCCAGCAGATCCAGGCGCAGGACTTGAAGCGCATGCTCGATACCATCGAGAACCTGGCGCGCTCAGGCGCGCGCGATGCTGCCCAGGAGCTTCTGTCGCAGCTTGAGAACATCCTCAAGAACCTGCAGCCGGCCATCGGCCAGATGCAGCCCGGGCGTACCCCGCCCATGGCCCGCATGCTGGACCAGTTGAGCCAGATGATGCGGCGACAGCAAAACTCATGGACGATACCTTCCGCCTGCCCGACGGGAACCAGCAGGGCATGCCGATGCAGCCCGACGGCCAGGAGCCCGGTGCCCGCGGCAACGATCAGCGCCAGAGCCAGGGTCTTGCCGGCCAGCAGGAGGCGCTGGGGCGGCTGTTGCAGGAACTGATGCGCCAGCTCGGCCAGCAGGGCCTGCAGAAGCCGCAAGGGCTCAACCGCGCCCAGCGCTCCATGCAAGGTGCCACCGAGGCCCTGCGCGGGCAGGACCGCAAGGGGGCTTTGGGCAAACAAAGCGATGCGCTCGACGGCCTGCGCGACAGCGCCCAGGCCATCGCCCAACGGCTCATGCAGCAGGGCACCGGCAATCAGGGCAACTACGGCCGCCATGGTGAGGGTGCAACGACAGCCGCGACCCGCTCGGTCGCCCGCAGCCTTCGCATGGCGAGGATATCGGACCAGCCGCGACATGCTACCGAGCGCCAGCGCCATTGAGCGGGCCAGGAAATTCTCGATGCCCTGCGCGGCCGCGCCAGCGACCGCACAAGGCCGCGCCTGAACTGACTACATCGACCGCCTGCTGCAGGGACTGTACTGAGGCCAGTTGAGTATCTCGGTTGTGGCGCTCATGAGGTTGCGGGGTTTTGCCCTCGTCCCTTTACTCCCTACAGAGGGGGATGAGGATAGCAGCGGTTGAGGCGCATGTGCGCTCGAGCTCCGGGTCGTCAGCCTATTTCGTTGCGCGAAACGTGCATGAGAATGTCGCGTCGCCCGAGGTGCCGTTGATCTCGAGGCCCTTGCCGGTGCGCTTGAGCGTGCCGCGCACCCGGTCGTCATGCGCCTTGGCGAAAATATCGGTGAACTTGTGCAGGAAGGTGATGGTGCGGTCCCTGATGCGGCCGCTCACGATGATGCCCACATCGGCGATATTGGTTCCGGTGTAGCCCCCGGTAAAGCGCCCGGGTGACGACTGCACGATGGACCAGCCGCCGCCCCGCGCCGGTGGTGCGTCGGGCCGTCCATTTCCAGCGCCCGGCAACGTCCCAGGCGGGTTTCGCGGGCGTCCAGTTTCGCGTCGGCTTGGGCGGCTGATATGGGGTAGCGCCGGGAGGCGCAGAGCTTGCCGTCTGCGCTAGTGCGGCGACAGGCACCAGCAACACCGCGCCCGCCAGTAGGCCTGCCCGCAAGAAACAGCGTACGCGGCTCCAGTGACAATTGCCGATCATCCTCGGGCCTTTCGGGTTGTCACCGCCACTCTCAGTCGGCGGCCATGTTGACCGCACCGGGGCCCCCATGGCAAGCCTCGGCTGGTCGCGTCCGGTGCGCCGGCCGAAGCGAACGTGGAGGGCGTGCATGGATTGGCGATCTCACCACGACGTGTTGCGGCGACGCGCCACGACCGACGATGGTCGGGTGTCTTTCGTTGAGCTTTTCTTCGACCTGGTGTTTGTTTTCGCCATCACCCAGCTCTCGCACCGCCTGCTGCATCATTTCACACTCGTCGGCGCGCTGAAAACCACGTTCCTGCTACTGGCCGTGGTGGGCATGGTTGTTGACAGCCTGGGTGATCAACGAGCTTGATCCGCAGCGCACGTCAGTACGGCTTTTGCTGTTTGCGCTGATGCTGGCCGGGCTGGTGATGTCGATGTCCATTCCCACCGCGCTCACAAGCGGGGGTCTTGCCTTCGCGCTGGCCTACACCGCCACTCATGGTGCGCGCAGTGTGTTCATGCTGTGGGCGCAGGCCGGCCGTTCGCCGCAAAAATTAAGGAATTTCTGCCGTATTACTTCTTGGCTGACGGTTTCAGGATCGTTGTGGGTTGCCGGTGGCATTTTGTCGGGCGAATGGCGCATCGCCTGCTGGCTTGCCGCCCTGGCGATCGAGTACGCCGCGCCAGTGGCGCACTTCTGGACGCCGTTCCTTGGCTGTACGGCGACAACCGACTGGGATGTCGAGGGCGCGCATCTTGCCGAGCGCTGCGGGCTGTTCATGATCATCTCCTGGGCAAATCGGTCCTGCTGATCGGCGTGACCTTTTCCGACATGGCCTGGACGCCGGCCACGGTGGCGGCATTCCTTGCCGCCTTCGTGTCGACGGTTGTCATGTGGTGGGTCTATTTCCACATCGGCTACGAGCGCGCCAGGCGGCTGATCGAGCAAAGCAGCGAACCGGGTCTGATTGCCCGCGTCAGCCTCAATTACCTGCATATTTCCATCATCGCCGGGGTGATCTTGGCGGCGGCGTCGAATGAATTGCTGTTGGCCGATCCTGCCGGCATCGCCGCGCCCGAAACGGCAATCGCGCTAATTGGTGGTCCGGCGCTGTTTGTCATCGGCAACCTGGCCTTTAAGACCGCGACGGTGCGACGGGTGCCGCTGTCGCACATGGTGGGCCTTGCCCTGTTCGCGGGGTTGGCGGTCATCGCGACCGCGTTGCCGGCGCTGGCGCTCGCCGGCCTGGTGGCGGCGGTGCTGATCCTGGTGGCGGCATGGGAGCAGGTCACGCGCAGGCCGGCCGGCTGAAACCTCAAGGATTGGTGACGTAGCCGACGAAGGGCAGCTCGCGATAGGCGTGCGCCATGTCCATGCCGTAGCCCACGACGAAACGGTCGGGGCATTCGAAGCCGCGGAAATCGGCCTGGATGTCGCCGGCGCGATGGCCGGGCTTGTCCAGGAGCACCGCCGTGAACACCGCCTGGCGCCGCGCGCCGCCAGGAGGTCCTTGGCGAAGGCGAGGGTGCGCCCCGATTCGAGGATATCGTCGATGAGCAGCACGTCGCGCCCCGTCACGTCGGTCTCGATGTCGCGCAACACCTCGACCCGGCCCGAAGAGACGGTACGCTCGCGATAGCTCGCCAGCATCATGAAGTCGATCTCGGGCAACAGGCTCGCCCGGTAAAAGGCGCGGATAAGGTCGGCGGCGAAAACGAAGCTGCCCTTGAGAATGGGCACCACCAGGAGCCGCTTTGGCGCCACGCCGGCCACCTCGCGCGCGATCGCATCCACGCGCTCGGCGATCACCTCCTCGCTGAACAGCACCGCGATTTTATGCCCGTTGATCTCGACGGCCTTCATGGCCGCGCATTTGACCCCAATTCGTCGCCGCGGGCAAAGCGAATCTCGATGTTTTCCGCCCCATCCGGCGGATCGGTGACTTGGGTGACGAAATTCGTCGCCCCGTCCGCCTCGAGCTGATGCGCACCGACGCTCTTGAGCGTCCAGGCATAGAGTGGGGCGCCGGTGGCCGATCTCAGCACGAAACGCATCGACGGCACCTTGCGGGCCGAGCGTGTGATATTGACGATATCGCCCCTGATCGCCAGCACCTTGACGCCATCCTTGTCGAAATAGCGGTTGGAGACATTGCGGAACTCGAAGCCGCGCACGTTCACCTCGATGCCGGCCCTCTTGTAGAGGCCCATCATGGCCGGCGCCATGGCCACCACCCGGTCGGGGAGGGCGATGATGGCAACGAGGGGAAGTGCTGAAGCCGCCGCAAGGCCGCCCCAGCCGGCGAGTCGCCGCCGCCGCGAGCGCCGACGCTCCTCGAAACGGGCCCGCGCCTGGCGCGCCTCCTCGGCGATGCGTATCGCCTCGTCGTCGACCTCGGAATGGTCCTCGATCAGGGCGAGGGGATGATGGGCGATTTCGGTGATCTCCACCGCGCTCGATTCGATCCATGAATGATTGCAGGCCGAGCAGCGGATCACCGAGCCGTCCGCGGCGCCCGCGCCCGGCGGCAGGTCATAGCGTGTTGCGCAGGAAGGGCAGGCGACTATCATCAGCGCGACCATGCAAAGGGTGATTTGCCGGGCAAGGGATACGGAGGTTCGCCCCATTGGCCGCCCGGCGCCGTGTCAACGCAAAATTAAGCCCCCGCATGGTTAATTCGGCGTTAAGTCGCAGCATGGGAACACCGGTGATCCGTTTCGAGAATGTGGGTTTGCGCTACGGCAAGGGTCCGGAAGTCCTGCGGGACGTGAGCTTCGAGCTGGAAGCGGGCGCCTTCCGCATGCTTACCGGAGCCTCGGGCGCCGGCAAAACCTCGCTTTTGCGCACGCTCTTTCTGGCGAGCCGGCCCACCCGCGGGCTCATCAACCTGTTCGGGCGCGATGTCGCCACCCTGCCGCGGCGCGACTATCCCAAGCTGAGGCGACGCATCGGGGTGGTGTTCCAGGAGTTCCGGCTGATCGATCATCTGACCACCTTCGACAACGTGGCGCTGCCTTTAAGGGTCACCGGCAAGAGCCCTTCGGCCTATCGCGGCGACGTGATGGAGCTGCTCAATTGGGTGGGGCTCGCCGATCATGCCGATGCTTATCCGCCGGTGCTGTCGGGCGGCGAGAAGCAGCGCGTCGCCATTGCCCGCGCCGTCGTCGGCAAGCCCGACCTGTTGCTGGCCGACGAGCCCACCGGCAATGTCGATCCGGCGCTCGCTCTGCGCCTGATGAAGCTGTTTGCCGAGCTCAATCGCTTCGGTACCACCGTCCTCATTGCCACCCATGATAACCACCTGATCGAGCGTACCGGCGTGCCCGTCATGCAGCTCGTCAAGGGTGAGTTGCGGTGCGCCGCATGAGCGCCGTTGCCGCTGCCGGTGCCAGTGAGACGCAGCGCCGTCCTGGCGACATCATCCCGCGCATCCAGCCGCCGCTCGGCAGCCTGATGATCGCCATGACGGTGATGTGCTATCTGGCTACCCTTGCCATCGGCGCCCTCATCCTCGTCAACCGCACGGTGGCGGGCTGGACGTCTGAACTGTCGAGCGAGGTCACGGTGCAGGTGCGCCCGCTCGACAAACGCGACGTCGAGGCCGACGTCGCCCAGGTGCGCAAGATCCTTCTCGCCACCAAGGGGGTCCAAAGCGTCGATGTCTATGACCGCGCACGCTCGGCGGCCCTGCTTGAGCCATGGCTTGGCAAGGGCGCCATGCTGGAGGACCTGCCCATACCGCGCCTGGTGACGGTTGCGGTCGACCGCGCCGCGCCCCCCGACTTCGCCGCGCTGGCGAAAAAAATTTCGGCCGAAGTGCCCGCCGCCAGCCTCGATACCCATCGCCGCTGGCAGGCCGAACTGACGCGGCTGGCGGGAGCGTTCCAGTGGCTTGGGCTGGCCATCCTCCTGCTCATCGGCAGTGCCGCGGTGCTGCTGGTGGTCAAGACCACCCGCACAGCGCTGGATGCCAACCGCGACATCGTCGAGGTCCTGCACCTTGTTGGCGCGCGCGATGCCTTCATCGCCCGCCAGGTGGAGCGGCGCTTCCTGCTGACGGGCCTGCGCGCCGGGATCGCCGGCACCATCGCCGGCCTTCTCACCTTCGTGGTCGTATCCCTTTTCGGCGGCCTCGGGGCGCCGCTCGACCTCGCCGAAGCCAGCCGCGGCCTGCTTTTCGGACCGCCGGAGACATCGCGCCTGGTCTATTTTCTGGTCATGCTGGTGCCCATCATCGCCACCCTCATCTCGCTCATCACCGCCCGTCTGTCGATGCTGCGGATCCTGCACGAGATGAGCTGAGAACGCCCATGCTGACCTTGCGTTCGCTCGCCTTCAACGTGATGTTCTATGTGAACCTCATCGCGTTCCTGGTGTTCGGCGCCTGGTTCTATGCCACCCCGCGCAAGTGGTCGATCCGCGCGCTGCAGACCTGGGCGCAGGGCCAGCCAGTGGTGGCTGAAGGTGCTGGCGGGCATCGATGTCGAGGTCAGAGGGCGCGAAAACATCCCCCCAGGACCCGTCATGCTCGCCGGCAAGCACCAGTCGCTGTTCGAGACCTTCGCGCTGCTGCCGCTGGTCGACGATCCCGCCATGGTGCTCAAGCGCGAGCTCACCTGGATCCCGGTTTTCGGCTGGTTCGCGCTCAAGTTCCGCATGATCGCGGTCGACCGCGGGGCCGGCGTGCAGGCGCTGAAGAGCCTCATCCGGCAGGGCCAGCGGGCGATCGCCATGGGCCGCCAGGTGATCATCTTCCCCGAAGGCACCAGGCGCGCGCCCGATGCCCCGCCCGACTACAAGCCCGGTGCCGCCGCGCTCTATCTCAAGCTCGGTGTCGCTTGCGTGCCCTTTGCCCTCAACTCCGGGCTCTGTTGGCCCCGGCGCCAGTTCCGGCGCTTTCCCGGCACCATCATCGTGGAGTTCCTGCCGCCCATCGAGGCCGGGTGCGACCGCAAGATCTTTGCAAGGCGGCTGGAAGAAGCGGTGGAGACGGCCACAAAGCGCCTTGTCGCCGAGGGCCGGGCGACTACCTAACGTTAAGGCGTTTGCAGGAAACTGTGGACTTAACGCCTTGTTCACGCTATGTTCCACAGGTTGAGCGCCTGGAAATAATCCTGGCCATGACCGCCGAGCCAATGAGCGACCTCGACCCCATCGCCCGGGAAATCTGGGACATGAAATACCGCCTGAAGGACTCAGGACGGGGAGCCGGTCGAGGCCTCGGTGGGCGAGACCTGGGCGCGAGTGGCCAATGCTGCCGCAGCTCCGGAAAAGCCGCAAGAACGCGAGCATTGGGCTAAGGCATTCGAGGAGATCCTCGCCGATTACCATTTCCTGCCCGCCGGGCGCATCCTCGCCGGGGCCGGAACCGGGCGCAACGTGACGCTGTTCAACTGCTTCGTCATGGGCTCAATCGACGATTCCATGGGCGGCATCTTCGAGAACCTCAAGGAAGCCGCCCTCACCCTGCAGAAGGGCGGCGGCATCGGCCATGATTTCTCCACGCTGCGTCCGCGCGGCGCGCCGGTCAAGGGCGTGGGGGCCGATGCCTCGGGACCGTTGAGCTTCATGGACGTGTGGGATGCCATGTGCCGCACCATCATGTCGGCCGGCTCGCGCCGCGGCGCCATGATGGCGACGATGTCCTGCGACCACCCCGACATCGAGGCCTTCATCGACGCCAAGCGCGATTCCCAAGCGCCTGCGCATGTTCAACCTGTCGGTGCTGGTGAGCGATGAGTTCATGGCGGCGGTGGAGGCGGACGGCGACTGGCCGCTGGTGTTTGCCGGCAAGACCTACAGAACCGTCAAGGCGCGCGATCTGTGGCAGCGCATCATGCGCGCCACCTATGACGTGGCCGAGCCCGGCGTCATCTTCATCGACCGCGTCAATGCCCGCAACAACCTGAACTATTGCGAGACCATCCGCGCCACCA
>CAVYOQ010000085.1:0-7891 GCA_963770075.1 uncultured Alphaproteobacteria bacterium | reverse complement strand
GGGTGGCGCCCGTCGCATCTTCGCCAGCGAAGTGCTTGCCGCGCTGCCATTGGATCCCTGCTTGGGCAGGAATGGCGGGGCGGGTGGTGCTTTCCTCTCTCTTGTGGCAGGCCGATGGAGCCTGCGTTGACAAGGGCGGCGGTGTTTCGTCGTCCGCATAATGGAAAGTTTCGCCCCTCGCACTTGATGATCGTTGAGAGGGGTGGGCTTGTGGTCTATGGTATACCAGATACAAGAGCGCCGGACCCGTGCCAGCACTCTTGTCCTTGTCACATGTCACGAACATCTGGACCGCCGTTGTTCTCATGCCCCGCAGCCTCGTCCTCAAACCGGTGAACTCCAATTTCAGCCTCAAGGAGCACATCTATTCGGTGCTGCGCGATGGCATCACCGGCATGAACATCTATGACGAGGAATCCGATCTGAGGCTGGATGAGCGGCGCATGTCGGAACAGCTCGGCATCTCCCGCACCCCCATCCGCGAAGCGCTCGCCCGGCTCGAGCAGGAAGGCCTGGTGGAGATCGTGCCGCGCCGCGGGGTCTTCATCCGCCGCAAGTCGCTGGATGAGGTGCTGGAGATGATCGTCGCCTGGGCGGCGCTCGAGAGCATGGCCGCGCGCCTGGCGGCCGAGCGCGTCGGCGACAAGGACGTGGCTGTGCTGAAGAAGCTCGGCGGCGGCTTCGGCACCGACGAGGCGGCCCATCACCTGGATGAGTATTCCGACGCCAATATCCGCTTCCACCAGAAGATCCTCGAGCTGTCGGGCTGCGGGCTGCTGAAGGGGATGGCCGACGGCCTTTTCCTGCACATGCGCGCCATCCGCAACCGCGCCATGGCCGAAGGCGACCGAGTGCGCCGCTCGGTCGCCGATCACCAGCACATCATCGCCGCCATCGAGGCGCGCGATCCCGACTTCGCCGAGCGGCTGGTGCGCGAGCATACCATGAACCTGCACGCCCATGTCCGCCGCAGCTGGCCGACGCTGGGCAGCGCGGCGCGTACAAACACCATCTGAACCCCAAGGAGGCCTTTTTCCCATGTCGTCCTCGACCGCAACCGACACGCTTGCCAAGAAGAGCGCCGACACCGGCGTCATATCCGGCGGCCATCTGGTCGCCAAGGCGCTGAAGAACGAGGGTGTGGACACGATCTTCACCCTGTGCGGCGGCCATATCATCGACATCTATGACGGCTGCATCGACGAGGGCATCCGCATCGTCGATGTGCGCCATGAGCAGATCGCCGCCCACGCCGCTGACGGCTATGCCCGCCAGACCGGCAAGCTCGGCTGCGTGGTGACGACGGCCGGACCCGGTTGCACCAATGCCGTCACCGGCGTTGCCACCGCCTTCCGTTCCGAAAGCCCCATCATCCATATCGGCGGCCAGTCCTCGCTCACCCAGCACAAGATGGGCTCGCTGCAGGACCTGCCGCATGTGGACATGATGAAGCCCATCACCAAGTTCGCCTCCGGTGTCTTTTCCACCGCCCGCGTCGCAGACATGGTGGCCATGGCCGCGCGCGAATGCTTCGCCGGCGCCTACGGACCGTCCTACCTGGAAATCCCGCGCGACATCCTCGATGCCGAGATCCCGATCGAAAAAGCCGTGATCCCCGAGCCCGGCCACTACCGCGCCTCGGTGAAGTCGATCGGCGATCCGGCCGACATCGAAAGGCTCGCCGACATCCTGGTCAACGCCGAGCGCCCGGCCATCCTCTTCGGCCAGCAAGTCTATGCCGCGCGCGGCCATGAAGAGGCGATCGCCCTTCTGCGCGGCCTCGACATTCCCGGCTACATGAACGGCGCCAGCCGCGGCATACTGCCTCCAGGCGATCCGCATCACTTCGACCGCACCCGCTCACTGGCCTTCTCCAAGGCCGATGTCGTCGTCATCGTCGGCACGCCATTTGATTTCCGCATGGGCTATGGCAAGCGCATCAAGGTGCCGACGCTGGTGCAGATCGACATGGACTATCGCACCGTCGGCAAGAACCGCGACATCTCGCTGGGGCTGGTCGGCCATCCCGGCGCCATCCTCGAAGCGGTGCTGCAGGCGGCCTCGGGGCGCATCAAGAACGACAAGCGCCAGGCGCGCCAGGAGTGGATGAAGCATCTGCGCGAGGCCGAGGCCGTAGCACTTGAAAAGGTGATGCCGATGTTCAGGTCGGCCTCGACCCCCATCCATCCCTATCGCCTCGCTTGGGAGCTCAACGAGTTTTTGGGCGAGAACACCATCTATATCGGCGACGGCGGCGATATCGTCACCATCTCGGCGCAGGCCGTGCGTCCGCGCGGGCCGGGCCAGTGGATGGACCCCGGCGCTCTCGGCTCGCTCGGCGTCGGCACCGGCTTTGCCATGGCCGCCAAGCTCGCTCATCCCGACAAGGAAGTGATGTGCCTTTACGGCGATGGCGCCTTCGGCATGACCGCCTTCGACATGGAGACATCGCAGCGCTTCGGCGCGCCCTATCTGGCGGTGGTCGGCAACAACTCGCACATGAACCAGATCCGCTACGGCCAGATCGTCAAGTACGGCACCCAGCGCGGCAACATCGGCAACAAGCTCGGCGATGTCGAGTTCTCCAAGTTTGGCCAGATGATCGGCGGCTATGGCGAGGAGGTGCGCGAGCCCGACCAGATCCAGCCGGCCCTGCGCCGCGCCCGCGAGGCCATCGCCAAAACCGGCAAGTGCGCCGTCGTCAATGTCTGGGTGGACCCGGACGAATACGCGCCGGGCACCAAGAACCAGACCATGTACAAGTAACGAACAAGAGCAAGGAGACAACGGACGATGCAGGCTCTCAAGGGCGTCAAGATCCTCGATTTCACCCATGTGCAGTCAGGCCCCACCTGCACCCAGCTCCTGGCCTGGCTGGGCGCTGACGTGATCAAGGTGGAGCGCCCCGGCGTGGGCGATGCCACTCGCGGCCAGTTGCGCGACAAGCCGGGGGTGGATTCGCTCTATTTCACCATGCTCAACCACAACAAGCGCTCGATTACCCTCGACTCCAAGAATGCCACCGGTAAAGAGGTGCTGGAGCGGCTGGTGAAGACCTGCGATGTGCTGGTGGAGAATTTTGCCCCCGGCGCGCTCGATCGCATGGGGCTCACCTGGGAGCGCATCCAGGAGCTCAACCCGGGCATGATCTACGCCTCGGTGAAGGGTTTCGGCCCCGGGCCTTACGAGGACTGCAAGGTCTACGAGAACGTCGCCCAGTGCACCGGCGGGTCGGCCTCGACCACCGGCTTTCCCGACAGCCTGCCGATGGTGACCGGTGCCCAGATCGGCGATTCGGGCACCGGGCTGCATCTCGCCTTCGGCATCGTGGCGGCGCTTTATCACCGCACCCATTCAGGGCGCGGACAGCGCGTGCTCGCCTCCATGCAGGACGGCGTGCTCAACCTGTGCCGGGTGAAGCTGCGCGACCAGCAGCGCCTGGCCGCCGGACCCCTGATGGAATATTCGCAATCCGGGCGCGGCGAGCCCTTCGGCGATGCGGTGCCGCGTGCCGGCAATGATTCCGGCGGCGGCCAGCCCGGCGCCATCCTCAAATGCAAGGGCTGGGAGAAGGACCCCAACGCCTATTGCTATTTCATCACCCAGGCCGCGGTGTGGGAAAAGATCTGCAATGTGATCGGCAAGCCGGAATGGATCACCGATCCGGCTTACGCCAAGCCGCCGGCGCGTCTCGACAAGCTCGACCAGATTTTCGAGACCATCGAGGCCTGGACCAAGACCAAGGACAAGTTCGAGGTGATGCATATCTGCAATCCGCTCGACATCCCGTGCGGGCCGATTCTCTCCATGAGGGAGCTGGCCGAGGAGCCGTCGCTGCGCCAGACCGGCACCATCGTCGAGGTCGATCACCCCGAGCGCGGGCCCTATCTCACCGTTGGCATGCCGGTGAAGCTGTCAGCCTCGCCGGCCGATGTGAAGCGCTCGCCGCTTTTGGGCGAGCACAGCGAGGAAATCCTCAAAGAGGTGCTGGGCTACAACCAGGCCGAGATTGATGACATCAGGGCCTCCGGCGCCGTAGGCCAGATGGCCGAAGCGGCCGAGTAGGCAGAAAAGGGCGGATCAGCAATGCGGATAATCGTCAACGGCCAGCAGGCCTTCGGCAAGGCGGCTCTGGAAGCCATCGTCAAGGCCGGCAAGGATGAGGTGGTGGCGGTCTATGCGGCCCCCGACAAGGAGGGCCGTCCGGTCGACCCGATCAAGCAGGCCGCCCTCGAACTCGGCCTGCCGCTGAAGCAGCCCGCCAACTACAAGGACGAGGCGGTACTGGCCGAAATGAGGAGCCTCGATGCCGACCTCATGGTGATGGCCTATGTCATCATCTTCGTGCCCGAGGCGGCGCGCGAGGTGCCGCGTTTCGGCTCCATCTGCTTTCATCCCTCGCTTCTGCCCAAGCATCGCGGGCCGTCCTCAATCAACTGGCCGATTATCTGGGGATCGACCAAGACGGGCCTGACCTATTTCTGGCCCGACGACGGGCTGGATGAAGGCGACATCCTGTTGCAGAAGGAAGTCGACATCGGCCCCGACGACACGCTCGGCTCGGTCTATTTCGAAAAGATCTTTCCGCTCGGCATCGCTGCGACGCTGGAGGCCATTGATCTGGTGCGCGCCGGCAACCCTCCGCATATCAAGCAGGACGATTCCAAGGCCACCTACGAGAGCTGGTGCAAGAGGGAGGTCGCCCGCATCGACTGGTCAAAGCCCGCAAGCGATGTCTACAACCTCATTCGCGGCACCAATCCGCAGCCCGGCGCCTGGACCACTCTTGGAAGCACCGAGGTAAGCGTCTACGATTCGCGCAAAGTTGAAGGCGAAGGCGAGCCGGGCACCGTGGCCGCCGTCGACGATGAAGGGGTGACGGTGCAGGCCGCAGGCGGGCGCATCCTCATCCAGCGGGTACGGCCGAAGGGCGCCGACAAGCAGACCGCAACCCAATGGGCGGCCTCGGCCGGCATCGGGCCGGGGGCGCGTATCGGCTGAGGTCGGCAGGGCAGGAAACAATCATAGAAAAGGGCGATCCATGGCAATCCGGCGGATACTCGTCCCCGTCAGGGGCGACGGCAAGGGTGAGCACGTGCTCGATCACGCGCTGGTTCTGGCGCGCCGCTACAAGGCGCACATCGAGGCCGTGCACTGCCGGCCGAGGTCGGAGGAGCTCATCCCCTTTGGCTTCATCCCGCCGCGTCTGCGCGAGCAGCTCACCCGCTCCGGCGACGATCTCGCCGCCGCCGAGGAAGCCGAGATCAAGGCCATGTTCGATGCCTATGTGGGTTCGCGCAAGCTGACGGTGACCGATGCGGGCACCTCGCCGGCCGGCAAGGTGACGGCATCCTTTGCCATCGAGCACGGCAAGCAGGCCTCCGTCATCTCCAACCGCGGGCGTCTCGCCGACGTGGTGGCGGTGGCGCGGCCCGACAGGGGCCTGGGACGCAACACCCTCGAGGCCGCGCTGCTCAATACTGGCTCGCTGGTGCTGATGTGCCCGCCGGAAAAGCCCGGCGCGGTATGCGAACACCTGGCAATCGCCTGGAACGGCTCACGCGAATCCGCCCACGCCGTGGCGCTGGCGCACGAGGTCCTGCGCGAAGCGGGAAAGGTGACGGTGCTGACCATCGCGGGCGGTGAGAATCAGTTGAGCGGCCCAGACCTCGTCGCCTATCTCGCCGATCACGGTGTCGCCGCGACGCACAAGGAAATCGATGCCGGCGGCAATATCGGCAAGGCGCTCCTGAGCAAGGCGACGGCGGTGGGCGCCGATACGCTGCTCATGGGCGCCTACGGCTCGAGCCGGGGGAGCGAACTGGTGTTCGGCGGGGTCACCCAGTATGTGGTCGACAACTCCGACATGCCGGTGCTGCTGGCGCACTAGATCGGCCTGCGATTGGGCGGCTCCGCCCAATCGCAGACAAGCTGATCGTCTCCAAGAAGTTGAGCATGATGTCGTCCGAAAAGTGGTATCCACTTTTCGGCATCATGCTCTGCGGCGGAGGCTATTTCACCAGCGTCACCGGGCAGTGGGCGAGTTGCGCCACGCGGGTGGCGACCGAGCCCAGCACCAGGCCCTTGACGGCGCCGAGGCCGCGGGTGCCCATGACGATCTGATCCGCCTTGGTGTCGCGCGCGAAATCGGCGATGGCTTGGCCCGCCGGGCCGACCCGGTGGTCGAGACTGTGGCGCAGGCCGGATCGCTGCAGCAGCTCACGCACGTCGGCAAAGGCCTTTACCGCCTCATCGTCGTAGTAGCCGTACACCGCCTCGCTGCCGACGAAATCGCCGACCGAGGCGGGGATTGGCGGCTGTGCGTTGAGGAGGTGCAATTCCGCATCGCCCAGGCGCCTGGCCAGGTCGATCGCTGTCTCCAGCGCCCGCCGGGCCGGCTCCGATCCGTCCAGCGGCACCACGATTCTGTATGTCGTCATCAGCCCTCCTTGCCGCCCTCGCTCTGGCGCGCCCTTGCCGCCAGCTTCAGCCCTGCGACCACCACGAAGATAGCGCCCGCCGGTGGCAGCAGATAGTTCAGGTGGCCGATCCAGCGGCTGCTCCAGGCATGCATCCACGGATCGCTCGCCGCCAGCTCGCCGGCGATCCAGCCGAGCAGCGCCGCGCCCGCCACGATGATCCACGCGAAGCGGTCGATGAGCCACAGCATGAGCTGCGAGCCGAGGACCACCAGTGGAATGGAGATGGCGATGCCGATGGCGAGGAGATCGAAGTGGTCGCCGGCCGCCGCCGCCACCGAGATTACGTTGTCGAGGCTCATGACGGCGTCCGCCACCACCACGATCTTGACCGCCGTCCACAGCGTTGCCGCTCCGTTCGTGCCGCCTTCCTCGTGCGCGCTGCCAGTATCCGGCACCAGCAGCTTGACCGCGATCCACAACAGCATCACCGCGCCGGCCAGCTTGAGCAGCGGAATGCTCAGCACAACAACGAGAGTGGCGGCCAGCGCGATGCGCAGCACCACTGCCACCACGGTGCCGAGCCACACTCCGACCACCCGCTGGCGACCCGGAAGCCCGCGGCAGGCCAGCGCGATGACGAGCGCGTTGTCACCCGACAGGATTATGTTGACGCCCATGATCTGCAACAGGCCCATCAACCATTGGCTCGTCATGCCGGGTTCCGCCGATCGCCCGCTGTTGATGGTTCAGATGACCGCCCGCCGCCGGACCACACGCGTCAGCCATGATGAAAGCGGCGGCCACAACAGTTTGGCCACCGCCACGATGGATATAGTGCCCGCTGACGGGTTTGGCCAGAAAGCCGTGACAATGCCCGGCAAGCCTGCCGGGATTCACCCGTTGCCGCCGCCGAGCAACAACCCCTCTTTGCAGTCGGACGGCATTACGCCTTAACCCTGTCGCATTCGACGCGATCTGGCATCACGTAATCGCATTTCAATCCATGATGTGGAAAGGCCGGGAGCCGAAAGGCACAATCTGCATTGATCTTGCGGGACGATCTGCTAGGATCATCCTGTGGTATACCACACGCCACCAAGGCGTGTGGTTGCCGCGAGATTGGGGTGATGCTGTCTGTTGATAAGAGACAAAAAGAACAAGTGCGACGATGGCATGCGCCGCAATGGAATTCACTGTCGGGCGCCAGTGGGTGGTGTCATGCCGTCCAGTGGGCAGTGCCTGCTAACCTCATTTAGGGAGGACTAACATGGGTTATACGAGAAGAATGGCTCTCGCTTTGGCTTGTGCCGTTGGCATGAGCGCCGCGACGTTCGCGGTGGCGCCAGCTGCCCAGGCCTGGGAGCCGGTAAAGCCGATTGATTTCGTCATCATGGCTGGTGCCGGTGGCGGTGCCGACCAGATCGCGCGCTTCATCCAGTCAGTTGTTGAAAAGCACAAGATGTCGCCTC
>CAVYOQ010000084.1:0-116840 GCA_963770075.1 uncultured Alphaproteobacteria bacterium | reverse complement strand
ATGAAGCAAAAATCGACCGCGCCGCCATGGGGCGCCTGGCCAAGGCCCTCACCTTCATCTGCGGGGCGGATCACCCCACCACGGTTGCCCTGAAGGCGGCGGCCGAGAGCGGCTCGCAGATGGACATAAAGAAAGCCCGCACCTTGTTCCTGCGGCTCAAGCCCGGCGACCGCAAGGCCGCCATGGCCATGCTCGACGATTGAACGGGGCTAGCAGGTTGCCTTGGGTTGCTTTTGCCAGTCCCTTCGTTCATTCGCCCCCAAACCGCATCCGCAAAAACACCACCTGCGTATCGCCGTAGACGCGCCGGTCGATGAGGGTGAGGCCCGCCGGCACCGCAACCTCTGCCCGTTCAGCTTCCTCCAGCACCACCACGGCGCCGGGTTTGAGCCATTCGCCCTCGATCAACGCGGCGAGCGCTTCTTCGCCCAAGCCCTTGCCATAGGGCGGATCGGCAAAGGCGAGGTCGAATTGCGGTTGCGGGGCGGCGCGGCCGAGGCGGGTGGCATCGCGGCGCCAGATCTTGGTGAGACCGAGAACGCCCAGCGTCTCGGCATTGGCACGGGCGGCCGCGCGCGCCTCGCCCGCCTCCTCGATGAAGAGCACGAAGGCAGCGCCGCGCGACAGGGCTTCGAGGCCAAGGGCGCCTGAGCCGGCGAAGAGGTCGAGCACCCGCGCGCTGTCAAGCGAGAAGTCCGCAATGCCGTGCTCGAGGATGTTGAAGACGGCCTGCCGCACCCGCTCCGCCGTCGGGCGGGTGGCGGCCCCGCGCCTCGTCACCAGCGGGCGGCCGCTAAACTTTCCGCCGACGATGCGCATCGGAATTCGCTGCCGACTTCTTTTTCGCCCAGCCCTTGGTGGAGCGCGCTTGCGGGCGCGCGCCGCCGAGCTGCTCGGCGATCACCTTGGTGGAGACCTCGTCCACCGCGCCGCGCTTGAGGTCGCCCAGCTGGAACGGGCCGAAGGCGACACGGATGAGGCGGTTCACCTTGAGCCCCAGGTGCTCGCACACCATCTTGATCTCCCGGTTCTTGCCCTCGCGCAGGGCAAAGGTAAGCCAGGCATTGCCGCCCTGCACCTTGTCGAGCTTGGCCTCGATGGGGCCGTAATGAACGCCCTCGATGCTGATGCCGTCGGCGAGCTTTTTCAGCGCCGCCTCGTCCACATTGCCGTAGACGCGCACCCGGTAGCGCCGCACCCAGCCGGTGGCCGGAAGCTCCAGCAGGCGCGCGAGGCCGCCGTCATTGGTGAGCAGCAACAGCCCTTCGGTGGCAAGATCAAGCCGGCCGATGGAGACCACGCGCGGCAACTCCTTGGGCAAGGCCTCGAAGACCGTGGCGCGGCCCTTTTCGTCCTTGTGGCTGACGACGAGGCCTTGCGGCTTGTGATAGCGCCACAGGCGGGCCGGCTCCTTCACCGGCAAGGCCTTGCCGTCGACCAGCACCTGATCGTCGGGCATCACCGTGCGCGCCGGCGTAGTGAGCGTTTCGCCGTTGACGGCAACCCGGCCCTCGGCGATCCAGCGCTCGGCATCGCGCCTCGAGCACAACCCGGCGCGCGCCATCACCTTGGCGATGCGTTCGCCCGCCGGCGGGGCATTGTCTTTCGCTTCTTTCACCATGGCCTGCTTCTAGATGGTTTACCGGTTTGGCGAAATGATGAATTGCCCTTGGCGGCAGGTGACATGGCGGGACGGGTGTGGTGAGATGGCCGCGTCCGTCCACAATGAAACCCCATCAAACAGTTTGCGGCGGATAGGGAGAGTGAAATGCCAGAGAGCGTCTACAAGGTCATCGAGCTGGTGGGCACCAGCACCGAATCCTGGGAAAAGGCCGCCGCTGCCGCCGTCAACCGGGCGGGCAAGTCGCTGCGCGACATGCGCGTCGCCGAAGTGACGGAGATGGACATTGTCCTCAAGGACGGCAAGGTCGAGGCCTACCGCGCCAAGGTCAAGGTGTCGTTCAAGTTCGAAGGCTAGAGCCGAGGCCACAGGCGCCGGCAGCCATTGAGGAGGCGGAGCGCCGCATGGCGGCATGACAATTCTCAGCGAGGCCATGCGGCGCGCCCTCGATGAGGCCGCCGACGCCATGCTGCGCGGCGAGGTGCCGGTGGGCGCAGTGATCACCGATGCCGGAGGCAGGATCGTCGCCGCCAACGGCAACCGCACGCGCCAGCTCCTCGATCCGACCGCCCATGCCGAGATGCTGGTGATCCGCGAGGCCTGCCGCATCACCGGCTCCGAGCGCCTCGCCGGCCACGACCTCCATGTCACGCTGGAGCCCTGCGCCATGTGTGCCACGGCGATCTCGTTCGCCCGCATCCGCCGGCTCTATTTCGGCGCGGCCGATCCCAAGATGGGCGGCGTCGAGCATGGTGCCCGCGTCTTCACCCTTGCCACCTGCCATCATGCGCCGGAAGTCTATGGCGGCATCGGCGAGAAGCGGGCGGGCGAGCTGTTGCGCGGCTTCTTCGCTGCGAGGCGCGAAGGCCCTTGACGGGGCGCACGCAAAGGGGCAAACGTCTCGCCCCATGACGAACCGCCAGCAACCCGTCCGCAACCTTTGCGGCATTATTATCGCCTAGCACCAAACGCGCTGGCTGGCGGCCGCATTCCTCAATGAAAGATGAAAGCGTTCCGCGGGGCCGGCCCCCGAGGGAGACGCAATGTCCTTGCGGCTTTTCAATTCGCTGAACCGTCAGAAGGAGGAGTTCCATCCTCTCGATGACAACAACGTGCGCATGTATGTGTGCGGGCCGACGGTCTACGACTATGCCCATATCGGCAACGCGCGCCCCGCCATCGTGTTCGACGTGCTGTTCCGGCTGCTGCGCCATCTCTACGGCAAAGACCACGTCACCTATGTGCGCAACATCACCGACGTCGACGACAAGATCAACGCCCGCGCCCTCAAGGAATACCCCGACCTGGCGTTGAACGAGGCGGTGGCCAGGGTCACCGAGCGCACGACGACGCAGTATCACCAAGACATCGCCGCGCTGGGCTGCCTGCCGCCCACGGTCGAGCCCACCTGCACCAGCCACATCCCCGAGATGGTGGAGATGATCAAGGACCTCATCGCCCACGGCTGCGCCTATGAGGCCGAGGGCCATGTGCTGTTCGAGGTGGCAAAGGCCAAGGACTATGGCAGCCTGTCGCGCCGCTCGCTCGATGAGATGATGGCCGGCGCGCGGGTGGAAGTAGCGCCCTACAAGAAGAACCCCATGGACTTCGTCCTGTGGAAGCCGTCCGACGAAGAAACGCCGGGCTGGCCCTCGCCCTGGGGCCGCGGAAGGCCGGGCTGGCACATCGAGTGCTCGGCCATGAGCGCCAAGCATCTGGGCGAGGTCTTCGACATCCACGGCGGCGGCATCGATCTGCAATTCCCCCACCACGAAAACGAGCTGGCGCAATCCCGCTGCGCCTTCGGCACCGACCTGATGGCTAACGTGTGGATGCACAATGGGTTTTTGCAGGTCGAGGGGCAGAAGATGTCCAAGAGCCTGGGGAATTTCATCACCATCCATGAGCTGCTGGAAACCGACAAATTCGGCGGCCGCAAATGGCCGGGAGAGGTGCTGCGCCTGACGATGCTCCGGACACATTACCGGCAGCCTATCGATTGGACCGTCGATGGTCTGATGATGAGCTATTCGGTGCTGGGGGGATGGAAGGAGGCCATGTGGGCCAGCAACCTGAGTTGGCAAGAAGGAAATAGACCCGTTTACGAGCAGCTTGAGCCCTCGGAGGCTGTCGTTGAGGCGCTATGCAATGACCTCAATACGCCTGCCGTGGAGGCCGAGCTTCACAGTCTGGCTAAGAGCCGCAACATTTCTGACGGACACAAACTCTACGCATCTCTTAGGATGTTGGGCCTCACTGATTTCAATTCGATGCAACAGTGGGAAAATGCGCAGGTGAGCCCGATCCAAGACAAGGAGAAAGTGCACGAGATCACAGCGCTTATCGCCGCCCGCAACGCCGTTCGTGCCGCGAAAAACTGGGCCGAGGCCGACCGCATCCGCGACGAGCTCACCGCCATGGGCATCCAGCTCATGGATGCCAAGGACCCCGAGACCGGCGAGATCGTCACCTCCTGGGAGGTGAAGCGATGACGTCGGCCTTTGACTTTATGAAGACCCTCACCCCCGGCCCTTCCCCATAAGGGGGAGGGGAGCAGATGGAGTTACCGCGATGACTGCACCTGACGACAAACCCAAGTCCTGGCACGACAGCCTGCCGTTTCCGCGCCACTGGCTGGTGTATCTGGCGATCAAGATCATCGTTCTGGCGCTGGCCGTCTATGCGTTCCTGCATTGGACGCAGGTGGTGTGATGGGAAAGTCCACCTCATCCGGCCCGCGACTTCGCCGCGGTCCACCTTCTCCCGCCAGGGGAGAAGGAAATTGATGCCTCCTCCCACGGACCCGAATCCATGACCCTTGAACGGCTTTACCTCTATGACACGACGCTGCGCGACGGGGCGCAGACGCCGGGGGTGGATTTTTCGCTCGAGGACAAGCTGCTCATCGTCGGCCTGCTGGATGAACTGGGCATCGACTATATCGAAGGCGGCTATCCCGGCGCCAACCCGACCGATACGGCGCTGTTTGCCCAGCCGCGCCAGACCCGCGGGCACTTGACCGCCTTCGGCATGACCAAGCGCGCCGGGCGCTCGATTGCCAACGATCCCGGCATCCAGGACCTCGTTTCGTCGCATGCCGATGCCGTGTGCTACGTGGCGAAGTCCTGGGACTATCACGTGCGCGTGGCGCTGGGCACGACCAATGAGGACAATCTCAAGGGCATCCGTCAGTCGGTGGAGGCCGCCCACGCCGCCGGCAAGGAGGCGCTGGTCGACTGCGAGCATTTCTTCGACGGCTACAAGGCCAATCCCGCCTATGCGCTCGCCTGCGCCAGGGCGGCGCACGAGTCAGGCGCCCGCTGGGTGGTGTTGTGCGACACCAATGGCGGCACGCTCCCCGATGAGATCGAAGCGATCGTCACGGAGGTGGCAAAGACCGTGCCCGGCGACCGGCTCGGCATCCACGCCCACAACGACACCGGCCAGGCGGTGGCCAATTCGCTCGCCGCCGTGAGGGCAGGCGCGCGCCAGATCCAGGGCACCCTCAACGGCCTCGGCGAGCGCTGCGGCAATGCCAATCTCGTCACCCTCATCCCCACCTTGATGTTGAAGGCCGCCTTTGCCGAAAGGTTCGCGATCGGCGTAACGGCAGACGGGCTCAAGTCGCTCACCCATGTCTCGCGCGTGTTCGATGAGATGCTCAACCGCGCGCCCGACCGCCAGGCGCCCTATGTGGGCGACAGCGCCTTTTCCACCAAGGCGGGCATCCATGCCTCGGCCATCATGAAGGAGCCGGACACTTATGAGCATGTGAGGCCGGAAAGCATCGGCAATCGTCGCCGGCTGCTGGTCTCCGACCAGGGCGGCAAGTCGAACCTTCTGGCCGAGCTCGCCCGCATCGGCATCGCCGTCGAGCGCTCCGATCGCCGCCTCGACAAGCTCCTCGCCGAGGTGAAGACGCGCGAGGCGGCCGGCTATGCCTACGAGGCGGCAGGCGCCTCCTTTGAGCTTCTGGCCCGGCGCACGCTGGGCAGCGTGCCGCGCTTCTTCGAGGTGGAGAGCTTTCGCGTCATGACCGAGCAGCGCCACAATGCCGTCGGCAAGCTGGTGACGGTGTCGGAAGCCGTGGTCAAGGTGGTGGTCGACGGTGAGCGCTTCTTGTCGGTGGGCGAGGGCAACGGCCCGGTCAACGCCCTCGATGTTGCCTTGCGCAAGGACCTCGGCAAGTACCAGCGCCATATCGCCAACCTTGAGCTGGTTGACTACAAGGTGCGTATCCTCAATGGCGGCACCGGCGCCACCACCCGGGTGCTGATCGAAAGCCGCGACGATGCCGGCGAACGCTGGTTCACGGTGGGCGTATCGCCCAACATCGTCGATGCCTCGTTCCAGGCGCTGTCCGACTCGATCACCTACAAGCTGATGCGCGAGGAAGCGCCCGGACCCAATCTGACAAACGCCTGACAAGCTCTGTAGGCAAGCCATCACCCGACATCTCCTAGGATCGCTTCATTCCACGAATCGACCACAACGGAGAACGATCCATGAGCACCCTGAGCATCGACAACGGCTCGCTCGAAGCCGCCGCCAACGACCTTTCGCTCGCCGGGACTGTCTCTGACAGCGGCAATGATGAGACCCTCGACGGCAACAGCGGCGATGACAGCCTCGCCGGCGGCAGCGGCAACGACACGGTGCATGGCAATGGCGGCGACGACAGCCTGTCGGGCCACGGCGGCATTGACGATCTCCTCGGCGGCAACGGCAACGACACCCTCGACGGCAACAGCGGCGACGACAGCCTGCATGGCGGTAGCGGCAATGACGATCTCAACGGCGGCATCGGAAGCGACAGCCTGAACGGCGGGACCGGCGACGATAGCCTGCACGGCGACAGCGGCAACGATACGCTGCACGGCAACTCCGGCATGGATGACCTCAGCGGTGGAACCGGCGATGACAGTCTTTCGGGCGGTGGCGACAACGACACGCTGAATGGCGCAGACGGTCTCGATACGCTGCATGGCGGCAGCGGCGACGACAGCCTGTCGGGCGGGACCGGCGACGATAGCCTGCACGGCGACAGCGGCAACGATACGCTGCACGGCAACTCCGGCATGGATGACCTCAGCGGTGGAACCGGCGATGACAGTCTTTCGGGCGGTGGCGACAACGACACGCTGAATGGCGCAGACGGTCTCGATACGCTGCATGGCGGCAGCGGCGACGACAGCCTGTCGGGCGGAACCGGCGACGACAGCCTGCATGGCGACAGCGGCAACGATACGCTGCACGGCAACTCCGGCATGGATGACCTCAGCGGTGGAACCGGCGATGACAGTCTTTCGGGCGGTGGCGACAACGACACGCTGAATGGCGCAGACGGTCTCGATACGCTGCATGGCGGCAGCGGCGATGACAGCCTGTCGGGCGGAACCGGCGACGACAGCCTGTCGGGCGGCTCCGGCAATGACGATCTGTCGGGCGGCGGTAATGATGATCATCTGGCGGGCGGAACCGGAGCCGACGTGCTGCACGGCAACAGCGGCAATGATGATCTGCTCGGCGGTGGCGGCAGCGACACCATCAATGGTGGCACCGGCGACGACACGCTAGCCGGCGGCCATGGCGATGACCTGCTCACGGGTGGTGCCGGGGCCGATACCTTCGTGTTCGATCTCAACGGCGGTCACGACACGGTGCAGGACTTCCAGCATGGCATCGACCATCTCGACTTCTCGGCCTTCGGCTTCACCACTGGTGCCGATGCGCTTGCTGCGGCGAGTCAGGTTGGTGCCGATGTGGTCTTCCACTTCTCGGGCGGCGAGGAGGTGACGCTGCATCACGAGGTGCTGGCCTCGATCGATGCGGGCGACATCATCGCTTGACGACAGGGGTGGAGCACCAGCCAGCCGTCATCGCCGTCCGCTGGTGCGTCAAGGTGCTCTGAATGCGGTCAACGCATGCCCCCTTGAGGGCGGTGCCTGCCCCGGCGCCGCCCTCGCTTGCGTTTGCGCTTTCTGCCGAGCGCCCAGCCATGCGCCTGGCGCAACGGCCGCATGAGGCGGGCGGCGTTGCAAACCGCAATGCTTGCCGCCATGGTGCGCCGCCATGGCCGTAATCGAACCACCGGTGCCGAAATCGTCTGCCGTTGCCTCCGAGGCCGGCAAGGGCGTGCTGCTGGCGATCGTGGCCTATGGCCTGTGGGCCTTCTATGGCCTGTTCTTCAAGCAGCTTGCCGACATCGACCCTTTGGAGGTGGTGGCCCAGCGCGGCTTCTGGTCGATCCCGGTGGCGGGGCTCATTTTGTTCGCCATGGGCCGCACCCGCGACATTTTCCGCGCCTTCACCACCCCGCGCCTTATGGGAATGCTGTTTCTCTCCACCCTCATGGTGGCGACAAGCTGGGGGTTCTTCGTGTGGGCGGTGGGGGCCGGGCGCACGCTGGAGACAAGCCTTGGCTACTACATCAACCCGCTGCTCAGCGTCCTCTTGGGCTATGTGCTTTTGGGCGAGCGCCTCACGATGCTGCAGAAATGCGCCGTGGGACTCGCGGCCGCGGCGGTCGTCATCCAGACCATCGCGGTCGGCGTCTTTCCCTGGCTGGCACTGACGCTGGCCGGCAGTTTTGCCTGCTATGGCTACCTGCGCAAGACCATCGATGTGGGCCCGGTGCAGGGGTTTTTCGTCGAAGCCGTGCTCCTGTCGCTCGCCGGCATCGCCATCATGGCCTGGCTTGCCGCCCACGGCCGGGCAAGTTTCGGCCACGACTTGCGCCACACCGGTTTGCTTATCGCCTGCGGACCGATGACCGCGGCGCCCCTCATGCTGTTCGCCGCCGCGGCGCGCCGGGTCAATCTCGCCACCATGGGCATGCTACAATATATCGCCCCGACGGGACTGTTCCTCACCGCCATCTTCGTCTTCGGCGAACCGGTGGACGCAGCACGCCTGTCGGGCTTTGCCCTCATCTGGACGGCGCTGGCGCTTTATTCGTTCGAGGCCTGGCGTCTCGATCGTCGGACAAGGGCCTGAATTTTCTATAGCTTTCGTGGCACCGCGCTCACGGCCTGCCGGCGTGGATGAGCGATGCGCCGGCGAAAGGCGGGGATGATCGCCTCGGCTGTGTCCACCACGTCGAAATGCACTTCCAGCCCGGCGCGGACGAACTGCTCGGCCCGCATATGGGCCAGAAGCTGGATCAGCGGCGCCCAGTAGTTTTCGATATTGGCGAGGATGATCGGCTTGGCGTGCTGTTCGAGCTGTGCCCAGGTGGAGATCTCGATCAGCTCCTCCAGCGTACCCATCCCGCCCGGAAGCGCCACGAACCCGTCTGACTTCTCGAACATGGTCATCTTGCGCTCGTGCATGTTGGCGGTGACGATGAGCTCGTTCACCTCGGTCAGCATGCGCTCGCGTTTTACCAGAAAGTCCGGGATGACGCCGATTACCCGGCCGCCGCCCTCGAGGGTGGCGCGCGCCACCTCGCCCATGAGGCCGAGGCTGCCGCCGCCATAGACGAGGCCGATGCCTTCAGCCGCCAGCGTCTGCCCGAGGGCGCGCGCGGCTTCGGCATAGGCCGGATTGAGGCCGGGTCCCGAGCCGCAATAAACGCAAATGTACTGATTCGTGCTCATGGCCGACCATGTCACCCATCGCGCCCGCCGCCGTCAAGCCACACCGCGATCGTCGGTCAAGTGGAAAAAACCGCCCGCAATCGCATGCCGCGGCGCCTAAGTCTTTGTAGCGAATTGCCTTGCAGGCGAGCACCGCTTAATTATAGGAGAGGGGCTAGGGCAGTCGGGTTGGCGCGGACGGTTGGTCGTATTGGCGCTTCCCGCATCATCATCTCAACGGATAGCGAACGCATGGCAATCAAACCTCTTGCGTTATATGTCGGGGCAGCAGTGGCAACAGCAGCCGTCTTGGCGGGCGTGAACTATGGCCGCTGGTCGAAGTGGCAGCCCCCGGTTGCTCCCTCAGGGCCTGTCGAAGTGAAGGTCGTGCCGCCGCCGCAGCCAGCGAAACAGCCCGAACAGGCCGCTGAACAGCCGGCGAAACAACCCGAACAGGCGCCGAAACAGAAGCCTGAACAGGCTGAACAAGTCGCGCCGAAACAGGTCGAAAAACAGCCGTCTCAACCGGCACAGCAACAGTCGGCGCAAAAGGCCGAGCAGCAGCCGGCCCAACAACAGCCCGCCCAGAAGGCCGAGCAGCAAGCGGCACAGCAGCAGCCCGCTGCCCAGCAGCCGGTGGAGCCGCAGAAGCAGGCTGCCGTTGAGCCGCAGCAGCAGCCCACCGCCGAACCGCAAAAGCAGGCCGCTGTCGAGCCGCTGGTGCCGCCGGTGCCGGCTGAGGAAAGCCTTTCCTTCGACATCGTGCGGGTGGAGCCCGACGGCTCCACCGTCGTTGCCGGGCGTTCGCATCCCGGCGCCGATGTGGTGCTCAAGCTCGACGGCCAGGTCATCGGCGGCACCAAGGCAAGCGCGCGTGGCGAGTGGGTGATCGTGCCGGACCAGCCCATCGCCAAGGGCGACCACCAGCTCACCCTTGAGGCGACCGATTCCGACGGCAAGATCGCGGTGTCGCAGCAGGCGGTGATCATCAAAGTGCCTGAAAGCGGCGAGGAGAAGCCGCTGATCGTGCTGGCCGAGCCACAAAAGCCCTCGCAGGTCCTCCAGACCCCTGAAACGACGGGCAAGACGGTGGTGGCCGAAAAGCAGCCGGCCCAGCCCGCACAACAACAGCCGGCCCAGCAGCAGCCGGTGCAGAGCGCCGAGCAACAGCCCGCCGAGCAACAAACGGCCCAGAAGGCCGAGCAACAACCGGTGCAGAAGGCTGAGCAACAGCCCGCTGAGCAACAGCCGGCCCAGAAGGCTGAGCAACAGCCCGCCGAGCAGCAACCGGCCCAACAGGCCGAGCAACAACCGGCCCAGAAGGCCGAGCAGCAACCAGCGCAGCCTGCCCAGCAGCCCTCATCCGAGCAGACGGCTGAGCAAACCGCCGCCGCCAAGGTCGCCCAGGAGGCCGCCGCCAAGGCCGCCGAGCAAGCCGCCAAGGCCACGCAGGAAGCCGTTGCCAAAGCCGCCGAGGAAGCCGCTACCAAGGCTGCGCAGGAAGCTGCCGCCAAGGCCACCCAGGAAGCTGCTGCCAAAGCCGCTGAGGAGGCCGCTGCCAAGGCTGCGCAGGAAGCTGCCGCCAAGGCCACGCAGGAAGCTGCCGCCAAGGCCGCTGAGGAGGCCGCTGCCAAGGCTGCGCAGGAAGCTGCTGCCAAGGCCACGCAGGAAGCTGCTGCCAAAGCCGCTGAGGAAGCTGCCGCCAAGGCCACGCAGGAAGCTGCTGCCAAAGCCGCTGAGGAGGCCGCTGCCAAGGCTGCGCAGGAAGCAGCAGCCAGGCAAGCCGCTGCCAGGCAGGCCGCCGAGGCGGTGGCGCGCAAGGCGCTCGGGCTCGGCAGCGTCGACTATGACGACAAGGGCAACATGATGTTCGCCGGCCGTGCCGTTGCCGGCTCGACCGTACGGCTCTATGTGGACAACGGCTTCCTTGGCGATGCCACTGCCGATGGCAATGGCAACTGGACCTATTCCGGCCAGGAGCAGATCGCCGACGGCGATCATCGCCTGCGGGTCGATTCGCTCGGCAACGACGGCCAGGTGATGGCGCGCGTCGAGGTGCCGTTCACCCGTGCCGGCCAGCAGGAAATCGCGGCCTTGCAGAAGTCGCGGCAAGTCGAGCAGCAGGCACCGGCCAAGACACCCACCAGCGAGACCACCGCGCCCACGATGTCGGGCGAGAAGGCGGCCGAGGCGGAAACGCCGGCCGCGACCGAGGGACCCGCCAAGGCTGACAAGACTGAGGCGCCGGCCCAGCAACAGGCCGCCGTCGAGCAGAAGACAGCACCGCCGGCCGAAGAGATGGCTCAACCGCCGGCGCCCAAGGTCGGCCGTGTCGTCATCCAGCCCGGCAACAACCTGTGGCGCATCGCCCGCATCATCTACGGCCGCGGCATCCAGTACACGACCATCTACAAGGCCAACAAGAGCGACATCCGCAATCCCGATCTGATCTATCCGGGCCAGATATTCACCACTCCCGGCGTGATGCCGCCCAAATACATCGACCCGCGCCGCCGCCGCCCGCTGACACCGGAGGAACGGGCCGCAGCCGAGGCGGCCACCGCCGCCGGCGAGTGAGTCGCGGGTCGGCGCGGTAGGCCCATGGGCGGGCATTGCAATGCCCGCCGGTGAGACCCAGATAGGGAAAGTCCCGGTCCGCCGCTCCCATGCGGCAGGCCGCGATGACTGTTTCGCCTGCCTCGCCTGAAAGTGAACGATGCCGCGCCACCTTCCCGTAACACCCCGCTCCGAGCATCTTCGCGGCAACAGCCAGTTCGAGACCCTGCGCGCGGTGTTGCCCTATCTGTGGCCGGAGGGGCGCTTCGATCTCAAGTGGCGGGTGGTGGTGGCCTTCATCGCGCTGGTCGCCTCCAAGGTGGTCACCGTCATCACCCCGTTTGCCTTCAAATATGCCGTCGATGACCTGACGGCGATCGAAAAGGGCGGGCCCGCGGCGACCGCCGTGGCTGTCGTGGCGGTTCCCGTCGCCATGATCCTCGCCTATGGGTTCGGGCGCATCATGATGGTGGCGCTGGCGCAGTTGCGCGATGCCTTCTTCGCCAAGGTGGGCCAGCACGCGGTGCGCGAGCTTGCCATCCGCACCTTCCGCCACCTGCATGACCTGTCGCTGAGATTCCATCTCGAACGGCGCACCGGCGGGCTGTCACGCGTCATCGAGCGCGGCACCAAGGGCATCGACACCATCCTGCGCTATTCGCTGTTCAACACCATCCCGACCATCATCGAGCTCGCCTTCGTGTGCGCCATCCTCGCCTGGAAGCTTGGCTGGATCTATGCCGTGGTGATCGGCGTGATGGTGGTCTTCTACATCGGCTACACCTACTGGGCGACCGAGTGGCGTATCTCCATCCGCCGCGCCATGAACGATGCCGACACCGACGCCAACACCAAGGCCGTCGACAGCTTGCTCAACTTCGAGACGGTAAAATATTTCGGCAACGAAGCGCACGAGGCCTCCCGCTTCGACCGCTCAATGGCGCGCTACGAGCGCGCGGCGGTAAAAACCTGGACCTCGCTTGCCGTGCTCAACGCCGGCCAGACGGCGCTCTTTTCCGTGGGCCTCACCATCTCCATGGTCCTGGCGGCCCGCGGCATCGCCGCAGGCGAGATGACGATCGGCGACTTCGTCATGGTCAATGCCCTGCTCATCCAGCTCTACATGCCGCTCAACTTCCTCGGCAGCATGTACCGCGAGATCAAGCAGGGCCTGATCGACATCGAGGCCATGTTCGATCTGCTCTCGGTCGCGCCCGACGTCCAGGACCGCCCGGACGCCAGGCCGCTTGAGGTGACGAAAGGCGAAATCGTGTTCGACAACGTGTCGTTCGCCTATGAAGCGGCGCGCCCCATCATCAAGGACCTTTCCTTCGAGGTGCCGGCCGGACACCGGGTGGCGATCGTGGGGCCATCGGGGGCGGGCAAGTCGACTATCTCGCGACTTCTGTTCCGCTTCTACAATGTCACCTCGGGCGCCATCTGCATCGATGGCCACGATATCGCCGATGCCACGCAGACCTCGCTCAGGGCGGCCATCGGCATGGTGCCGCAGGACACCGTCCTCTTCAACGACACCATCCGCTACAACATCCGCTATGGCCGGCCCGATGCGAGCGAGGACGAGATTGTCGCTGCCGCCAAGCTTGCCCAGATCCACGACTTCATCACCAGCCTGCCGCAAGGCTATGAGAGCATGGTGGGCGAGCGCGGCCTCAAACTGTCGGGCGGCGAAAAGCAGCGCGTCTCCATCGCCCGCACCATTCTCAAGGGGCCGCCCATCCTGATCCTCGATGAAGCCACCTCGGCGCTCGATTCCAAGACCGAGCAGGACATCCAGGACGCCTTGCGCCTGGTGTCGCGCGACCGCACCACGCTGGTGATCGCCCACCGGCTCTCCACCGTTATCGACGCCGACGAGATCATCGTGCTGGAGGCCGGCCGCATCGCCGAGCGTGGCACGCATGAGGCGCTGCTCGCCGCCAGCGGCATCTATGCCTCGATGTGGAACCGCCAGCGCGAGGCCGACGAGGCAAGAAAGCGCCTGGCTGCGAATCTGGACGAGCGCGGCCCCACCGCCGAGGAACGGGCGCTCCTGGAATTGGCGGCCGGGGAGTAGGCAATCGCTCCCTTCCCCCCTTGTGGGGAGGGGAGGCATGACTCCCCTCGCAACTGCCAACTTGCGCCGCCACCCCGCGGCGGCCTAGATAGCGCGTCGATTGAATTCACCCGAAGAGGCTTTCCCGTGCTCGATTCGATCAAGGCGGCGCTAGTGCCGGTTCACCGCGAAGGCTATCGCTTCGTTGCAATCTTCTTCGCCATCAGCCTCATCTTGTTCTGGCTGCTGCCGGACGTTTTCGGCTGGTTGGGAATCCTGGCGACCGCCTGGTGCGCCTATTTCTTCCGCGACCCGCCGCGCGTCACACCGGTGCGCGAGGGCCTTGTCATCGCGCCGGCCGACGGGCGCGTGTCGGCCATCGAGGAGGTGGAGGTGCCGCCCGAGCTCGACCTCGGCGAGGAGCGGCACCTGCGGGTCTCCATCTTCATGAATGTCTTCGATGTGCACATCAACCGCTCGCCGGTGGATGCCGCGGTGCGCCGCATCGCCTATATTCCGGGAAAGTTCGTCAATGCCGAACTGGACAAGGCGAGCGAGGACAATGAGCGCCAGGCCCTCACCCTGCGCATGGCCGACGGCACGCTCATCGGCGTGGTGCAGATCGCCGGGCTGGTGGCACGGCGCATCGTGCGCTGGGCGGAGACGGGCGATCAATTGGTGGCGGGCCAGCGCTTCGGCCTCATCCGCTTCGGCTCGCGCGTCGATGTCTACCTGCCGCATGGCGTATCGGCGGCGGTGTGCGTGGGCCAGCGCGCGGTGGCGGGCGAAACGGTGATCGCCGATCTCGCCGCCTCGGAAGGCCCGCGCGAGGCCCGCCAGAGCTGAAGGATGTGGCACGCATGAACGGCGACGATGTGGACCGCGAACTCTCCGACCGCCGGCGCGAGCGCGCCCGGCGCCTGTTCCGCTTCAAGCGCATTCCCCTGCGTATCTTGCTGCCCAACCTGATCACGCTGCTCGCCCTGTGCTCGGGCGTCACCGCCATCCGCCTCGCCATCGAGGGGCGCTTCGAGCTGGCGGTGGGGGCGGTCATCCTCGCCATCGTGCTCGATGCCATGGACGGGCGGATTGCGCGGCTGCTCAAGGGCCAGTCGCGCTTCGGGGCCGAGCTCGATTCGCTCGCCGACTTCGTCAATTTCGGTGTCGCCCCGGCGGTGCTCGTCTACACCTGGTCACTGCACGCGCTGCACAATCTCGGCTGGGTGGCGGCGCTGACGCTTGCCATCTGCTGCGCCTTGCGCCTGGCGCGCTTCAACGTGGCGCTCGATGATCCCGACAAGCCGGCCTGGGCGGTCAATTTCTTCGTCGGCATTCCGGCCCCGGCCGGCGCCGGCCTTGCCATGGCGCCGCTCTATCTCGGCTTCCTCGGCATCATCCCGCAAGGGGCATCGTCGGCCCCCTTCATCCTGCCTTACGTGGTGGCGGTGGGCGTGGGCATGGTGTCGAAGATGCCGACCTATTCCGGCAAGGGCGTAGGCAGGGTGGAGCGCGACATGGTGCTGCCGATCCTCGCCGCGATCGTGGCGACGATCGTGCTGCTGATCGCCTTCACCTGGGAAATGCTGAGCATCATGGCCGCCGTCTATATCGCGCTGTTGCCCATGGGGCTCAGGAGTTACCGCCGCTACAAGGCCGCCGATGCAGCCGCGGCGGCGCAAGAGACGGCCAACGGGGAGGATGCGCAAAAAGCCGAAGGCTAAGGGCCCGATCATTCGGGGCGTGGACTCGCTTGCGGACAAATCGCGCTTTCCACGGGTCGCCATCGGCCGCGTCGCCAAGTAGTGAGAAGGCCGACGTCACCCAATTCAACGCTTCCAGCTATTGCGCGTTCTTTTTCTTCCGCTGCTTCCGTTGCTTTTGCTTTTTTCCGCCGTTCTTTTTTCTATTGATCGATGAATTATTCTGTTTTGATTTTTTAAATTGCTTCTTGTTTTTGTTTTTTTGTTGTTTTTTGAATTTTTGTTTCTTTGATTTTTGTTTCTTTGATTTCGACTTATTTATATCCTTATTCTTATTTTTCTGCTTAAATTTCTTATTTTTTGATTTATTTGTGAGATTCAGTTTTTTCTTCTTATCTTTTTTAAACTTAGATTTTCCCTGATTCTGTTTTTGCAGATTCTTCTTTTGCTTCTTCTTCTCCCGCAGTTTCGTCTTCTGATTTTGTTGTCCGATACCTGATTTGCGGTCTTGCTTCAGCTTTTCCGCCCGCCGCACCTTTCTGGCCTCGATCGCTTTGCGGTGGAAGTTGTTGCGCTTGTTGGCTTCCAGGCTCTTGGTGAAGTGCGTGCGGCGGTAATCGTGAAACCGCTTGCGGTCGAAGCTGATCTTGTGCCGATCGACCCGGCGCCAGTCGATATCCCTCCAGCGCATGCGCCCGTTGATATCGCGGCCGCGATAGCAGTGCCGGCAGTTGATGTAGAAATTGAAATTGTCGCCCCAGCGTCCACCCCACAGGCCGTGCCGGTTCCAGTCGACGGCGACGCCCCAGACCACGCCGGTCACCGCGGCGGCAAAGAAGGTGGCGGCGGGGTCGTAGTAATAGGGATAGGCTTGCGGATAATAGCCGAGGGGAACCGCGGCGTAGCCCGGCTCATACAGCATTTCCGGCTCGTAGCGCGGCACATACACATGCTCGGCGCTGGCCGGTGCGATGACGATGTTGTCGTCCTGACGACTGACTTTCATCTTGTCATCGGATTTGATGACGCCCTCGTCCTGTGCTTTCTCGCGCAGCCGCTGTATCGCCGCGAGGACGTCTTCTTCCTGATAGGTGACGGCATCGCCCAGATCCTGCGTCCAGTCGGGCTCCTCGCTCATCATCTTCACGATCTCAGGGTAGTTGAGCAGCGAGATGACGCTACCGTCCCATTTCGCGTCGGGCTTGAGATCGGGATTCTTGGCGGATTGCTCCAGGAAGTCGGCAGCCTCAACGACCTGGTCGGGATAAATCGAGGCCGCCGTGATCAGGGCCACAAGATCGTCGGGGTAAAGGGCAATGCGCGCAACGAGGATGTTCATGTCCTCCGCGCTGAGTGGCGGCGGCGCGGTGTCGTCGGCCTGAGCATCGGCCGTGGCCGTCTGATCCTGGGCCATGGCTGCAGGCACCATAACCGGCATGGCGAGCAGCAACAGACCGGACAGGATGCTCAAAACATACGATAACTGTTTGATTTTCATGGAGTTAACACGCTTTCTCCGCAAAATTGCGTTCTCATCCTTGCTGCATGCACAGATGACTCTGTCGCTAACGGCGATCCGCCCGAGCACGACGGCCTTGAAAGGACTTGACACTACAATAGCCCAGATTCCGATAGTTTGATCCACGTCAAATTGACAGATAGTTGAATGAAGAGGATCGGGCGGTGCTGTGGCGGCGCTTTACAAAACCCGCTCCAGATCGGCGATGATGTCGGCGGCGTCCTCGATGCCGACCGAGAAGCGGAAGATGCCGTCGCCGGCAAAGGCTCGATAGCGCTTTTCTGCTTCGGGGCCGAGACGGAAGGTGGACTTCATCAAATCGGCGGTGGGGATCCAGTAGACCAGCGAGCGATGATGGCCGAGCGAGACGGCATAGTGCACCACCTCCAGCTTTTCGATCATGCGCGCCGCCAGCGCCGGGCCATCGGCCACCTCGAAGGTCATCATGCCGGAAAAATTCTTCATCTGCCGGCGGGCAAGCTCGTGCTGCGGGTGGGACAGGAGGCCAGGGTAGTGCACCCGCTTGATGCGCGGGTGCCCCTCCAGCCAGCGCGCGACCTCCAAGGCGGTTTCCTCGTGCGCCTTCATGCGCAAGGGCAGAGTGGCGGCGCCCCTGAGGATGAGCCAGGCGTTGAAGGGCGACAGCACGCCGCCATAGTGCACGGTGGCTTCGAGGTTGAGCGCTTCCAGCTCCTCGCGCCGGCCGATGACGGCGCCGCCCAGGGCATCGCCGTGGCCGCCGATATATTTGGTCAGCGAATGCATCACGAAATCGGCGCCAAGACTCAAAGGGCGCGTGGCGATGGGGGAGGCGAAGGTCGAATCGACCACCACGTCGCGCACCCCGGCTGCGTGGGCGAGCCGTGAAACGGCGGCGATGTCGGTAAGGCGCACGATGGGATTGGCGGGCGTCTCCAGCCACACCATTTTCGTCTCCGGCCTGATGGCGGCGGCCACCTGATCGAGATCGGAGGTATCGACAGGCGAGACTGCGATGCCGAAGCGGGGCAGGGTATCGCGCACCAGTTCGGCCACGCCGACATAATTGGTGTCGGAGATGACGAGGTGGTCGCCCTCAGACAGGCGGCCGGCGAGGAGGGCGTGGGCGGCGGCCATGCCGGAGCCGAAGCAAAGCGCCATTTCGCCCGCTTCGAGCGCGGCGAGCTTTTGCTCAAGCTGCTTCACCGTCGGATTGGAGAGACGGGCATAGACATAGCCCTCGTAGCCCGAGCGGTTGCGGGCCGAAAAGCCGGCCATCTCGCTGGGTGCGAAGGTGGACGACATGACGAGGTTGGGCGAGGACGCGCGGGTGATGGGATCGATGCCCTCGCCCGCATGGATGGCCAAAGTGCGCTCGCCCCATCGGGGCCGGTTGGTGTTGGTGGTCATGTGCTGGCGATCCTGCTCACGGTGAAAATTGATGGTCCCGGCAATCTACCCGCGATCCCCACCCCCGTCATGTGCGGGCGTGACCCGCGCATCCTTTTCGATGGCGGCGCTTGGGGCGAAAAGGATGGCCGGGTCGTGGCCCGGCCATGACGGCAGAAAAATCTGGTGGCCTACTCCGCCGCGTGGGGGAATTTGCGGACGTTGCCCTGCTCGTCCTTGGCAGGGGCGGCGAGCGGTGCTTCGCCGCGCCGACGCGCACGCAAGGCGACGAAGCTTTCCTTCCACACGGTGGGTGCGGCCAGCAGCACCGGGTTGAGCACCAGCGTCAGGATGGTGGCGAAGGCAAGTCCAAAGACCATGCCCGTCGACAGGTGCACCCACCAGGCCGAGGTCATGGAGCCGATGCCGATGTGGCGGGTGAAGAAGTTGACGTTGAGCTGGAACATCATCGGCAACAGGCCGAGGATGGTGGTGGCCGTCGTCAGGAACACCGGGCGCATGCGCACCGCCGCCGTACGCAAGGAAGCCTCCACCGGGTGCATGCCGCGGCTGAGCATGATCTGGAAGGTGTCGATGAGCACGATGGAGTTGTTCACCACCACGCCGGCCAGCGCCACGATGCCGGTGCCGGTCATGATGATGGAGAAGAACTGGCCCGTCACCAGCATCCCCAACAGCACGCCTACGGTCGACAGCACCACCGTCATCAAGGTGAGGGCGGTGTGGTAGAAGCTGTTGAACTGGATGATGAGGATCATGAACATCAAGAACAGGCTGCCGATCAGCGCCTTCATCAGGAACGAGGCCGAGTCCTTCTGGTCCTCGTCGGTGCCGCGGAAGCGGAAATGCACACCCGCCGGCCAGTCCTGGGCTTTCAGCCATTGGTTGATCTCGGCGATCTTGTCGTTGGCAAGCACCCCTTCGGTCACATTGGCCTTGACGTAGACGCTGGGGAGTCCGTCACGGCGGTAAAGGGTGTTGACCTGCGGGCCCACCTCGCGCTTGACGAAGTTGGCCAGCGGCTGGAGGCCGGTCGGCGTTTGCAGCTTGAGGTTTTCGAGCCCGGCGATGGAACGGTCCTTTTCCGGCAGGCGCACGCGGATGTCGACCTCGTCGCGCGAATCGTCCGGCCGGTAGGTGCCGATCAAGGCGCCGTTGGTGACGAGTTGCACCATGGCGCCGGCCGAGGCCACATCGGCGCCGAAGCGGCCGGCTTCCTCGCGGTCGACGCGGAAGTCCCATTCATAGCCCGGCAGCGGGGTTTCGTCCTCGATGTCGGTGAGGCCGGTCATTTCATTGTGCATGTGGGCGTTGATGCGCCGCGCCACGGTGTAGGCGGTCTGGCGGTTGTCCGAGGCGACTTCGAGGCGAATGTCCTTGCCCGACTTGGGCCCGCCCGACAGCGCCCGCACCTCGACCTTAATGCCTGCCAGGTGTGACGTGAGGCGGGTCAGTTCGGCCTTCATCTGCTTCCACGGCTGGCGCTCGTTGACGGGAGCGAGTTCGAGCTGAAGCTGGCCGATCACGTCCACTGGAATATCGAGATTGGCCCCCAGCGCGCTGCCGCCATTGTCGGTGCCGGCATAGGTGGAGATGTTCTCGATGCCGGGAACGCTGGTGACCACCTTCTGCACTTCGCGCACCAGCGCGAGCTTTTGCGCGTTGCCGAGATTGCCGCGCCCGCGCACATAGACCATGGCCTGCTCGGGCTCGGTCTCGACGAAGAATTCCGAGCCGGTCGGATGCGTGGCGTAGGCATAGACGATGCCGCCGACGATGCCGCCCACCGCCAGGATGACGAGCAGAGGACGGCGGATGGCGCGCCCGAGAAAGCCGAGATAGAGCCCCATGAAGCCGGTGAGCCTGGTGTAGTCCATGGTCTCGTCCTGGCCGAGACGCTCGAACATCGCCTTGTTCTCGGCATCGCACTTGCCGATGAGCGAGCCAACCACGGGCAGGAACACCATGGCGGTCAACAGCGAGGCCGACAGCACGATGATGACGGTGAGCGGCAGGTACTTCATGAACTGGCCCGCCACGCCCGGCCACAGCAGCATGGGAAGGAACGCCGCCAGCGTCGTCAGGGTGGAGGAAAAGATCGGCCAGAACATGCGCTTGGCGGCCATGATATAGGCCTCGCGCCGGTGCACCCCTTCGGCCATCTTGCGGTCGGCGAACTCGACCAGCACGATCGCCCCGTCGACCAGCATGCCGACAGTGAGCACCAGCCCGAACAAGAGCATGATGTTGATGGTGTAGCCGAGGAGCGCCACCAGCAGGAAGCCGACCATGAAGGAAGCAGGGATGGCGAGTCCCACCATCAGGCCCGAGCGCACGCCAAGCGCTGCCACAACCAGCATCATCACCAGGATGATCGCCAGCATGATGGAGTTCTGCAGCGAATTGAGGATATCACCGATGAGCCGCGACTTATCCAGCGCGAAGTCCACGTGCACCGCCTTGGGCCAGCCGGCGGTGGTGGCGGCCACCACCTTCTTTACCTCGTTGTTGGTTTCGAGGATGTTGGTGCCGAGGCGCTTGACCACCTCGATGGTGATGGCCGGGCGCCCGTTGAACAGGGCATAGCGGGTGCGGTCCTTGAACGAGCGGCGGATCTCGGCCACGTCCTTGAGGGTGACGACGGTGTTGCCGGAGACCCTGATCGGCAGCGACATGACATCGGCGGCGGAGTTGAAGACGCCGGGAACTTTCAGGGTGAAGCGGCCGTTGCCGGTATCGACCGCGCCGGCGGCCACCAGCCGGTTGTTGCGCGACACCATGCTGAGGAGTTCCGCCTGCGAGACGCCGTAGGACTCGAGCTTGTTCTTGTCGATGATGACTTCCAGAAGCTCCTCGCGCTGGCCGGTGAGGCGCGCCTCCAGCACGTTGGGAACCGTCTCGACGGCATCCTGCACCGCGCGCGCGCGCTCATAGAGGGTGCGTTCGGGCACGTTGCCGGACAGCGCGATGACCAGCGTCGGCGCGAGGCTGAGATTGACCTCGTTGACGGTGGGTGAATCGGCATCGGCGGGCAGCTGCGACTTGGCCTCGTCGACCTTGGTGCGCACGTCGGCGGCGGCCTTGTCTATGTTAACGCCGGTGTCGAAGCGCACCAGGATGCCGGCATGGCCTTCGGACGAAATGGAGGTGAGCTCCTTGAGCCCATCGAGGCCGCGCAGCTTTTCCTCCACCGGCCGCGCCAATAGGCGCTCGGAATCCTCCGGCGAGATGCCGGCGAGCGGGATGGAGACGTAGAGCACCGGTATCTTGATATCCGGGTCGGCCTCCTTGGGGATGGCGATATAGCTCCAGATGCCGCCGATGAGCATGGCGAGCATCAGCGTCAGGACCGCTCGCGGCCGGCGCAATATGGCGTCGAGCGCGGCGTGCATTATTGCGCCCCTGCGGTGACGAACTCGGGTTCGACTTTCTGGCCGTCGACCACGAAGTCCTGGCCCACGGTGATCACCGTCACCTTGTCGGGCAGGCCGGTGACCCAGGTGCCCTTGCGCTCCTGCGACAGGACTTTCACCGGCAAGAAGCGCGCCGTATTGGCGGCATCGACAATGCGCACGCCGAAGCGGCCCGCATCGTCCAGCGTCAATGCCGAGGGCGGCAGCAGATGGGCCTTTTGCGGCGGCAGCGGCACATCGAGCTCGGCCGTCACGCCTTCGCGCAACTTGAGGCCGGGGTTCGCCACCTCCACCTCCACCCGGAAGGTGCGGGTGGCGAGGTCGGCGGCAGGGGCGATGAAGCGCACCCGCCCGGTCACCGTCTCGCCTGTGGCAAGGTGCGCCGAGGCGGTCATGCCGGTGTGGATGGCAGGGATCTCGCGCTCGCCCGCCTGCGCGACCACGATGAGCGGATCGAGCACCGAGACGGTGGCGCACACATCGCCGGTCTGCAGAAAGCCGCCGGCCTCGGCCGGCTTGGAGACGAGGACTCCGGCAATAGGCGCCTTGATGGAGGTCCAGCCGATGTCATATTTCATCTGGTCCACCGCCGCCATCGCAAGGTCCATGCGCGCCTTGTCGGTGGCGAGCTTGCTGGCGGAAACGAAGCTCTTGCCTTGCAGCATCCTGGCGGCCTCGTAGTCGCGCCGCGCGCTGGCGAGCTGCGCTTCGGTCTGCGCGAGCTCGGTTCTGCGGTTGGCCAGGTCGAGCCGGCACAGGACATCGCCCTCCTTGACGCTGTCGCCCTGCGCGAAGGGGGAGTCCTCGATCAGGCCCTTGGTGCGGGCCCTGACCCCCACCCGTTTCGAGGCCTCGGTATAGCCGCGCACCGCGACCGCGGCCTTGCGCTCTTGTGCCTCAAACGTCTTGACGCGCACGGCGAAGGGTTTGTCGTCGCGGCGAGCGGCGGCTGTTGCCTCGGCCTTGGTGGTATCGGCGGGCGGGCTCGTGAACTGGCCGGAGGCGAGCCAGCCCGCCACCGCAATGCCAAAAAGTCCGGCCCAGATGTAGGAGCGTCTCATGGGTGAACGATCCTCGCTTGTCTCGTCTCGGCGCTACTCGGCCGCTTCGCGCCGTGCGGCACTGGCGAGCGTCTCGCTGCGCACGCGGCGCATATAGTCCACCGCCGCCCCAAGCACCGCGCGGCCATAGCCGTTGACGAAGCGCGTACCGGCATGGCCGTCGGCATTGTCCGAACAGGCCTCGGCGCGGGAGAGCTCGTCGGCGAGCCGGGCGAGCTGGGCGTCATAGACCTGGGTGATATGGCCGGCGTCGATCTCGGCGCCCAGCAGCATCTGGAACAGGAACTCCGACTTGAACTTGTCGTGCGCCGGCATCACCTGTAGGGCCGCGCTCAAGGCGCGCCTGCCTTGCGCGGTGATGGCATAGACCTTCTTGTCCGGCCGGCCGGTCTGTTCCTCGGCCCTCACTGTGACAAGATTTTCCCCCAACATCTGGGTGAGAGCGGGGTAGATGGACCCGTAGCTGGCGTCGATGAAGTGGCTGAACATGCCTTCCTCGATCATCTTCTTGATCTCGTAGCCGGAAGCCTCGTGGAAGGTAAGAATGCCGAGACACAGTGTTTTGACGTTCATGGCGGCTCCGTGACATGTTTCAGTTCGATATATATCAATCCGATATACAGTCAATGAGGCGGCAATGTGGTAGCCGGGACAGCGACAACATGTCGTGGTTCCCGGTCTAATTCTCTCCGTAATGAATATGCTGTATTTTCCGCTCCACGCCGGCTATCGGCACGTGCCGCGGCGACAGGCTGAGATGGCCGGAAAGGGCAAGAATGGTGTTTGATTTCAACAAGCTGGTGAAAGAGCACCAAGCCAGCGCGTACGCTTCGTACGAGGCCAACGTCAATCCGCGCTTTGCCCGCGCGCTGAAGATCATCGGCTTCGACAACACCTATGTGCGCGCCGAAGGCCCTTATCTCTATGACGACAAGGGCCGGCAGTATCTCGACATGCTGGCGGGCTATGGCGTGTTCAATGTCGGGCGCAACCACCCGGTGGTGAAGCAGGCACTCATCGACTTCATGCGCTCCGACATGTCGAGTTCTGGTACAGATGGAAGCGCCGATCCTGTGCGGCGTGCTGGCGGGCGAGCTCAAGAAGCGCACAAATCTTGGCCTCGACTACGTCTATTTCTGCTCGACCGGGGCAGAAGCCAACGAGGCGGCGATCAAGTTCGCCCGCCGCGCCACCGGGCGCGGGCGCCTGCTTTATGCCTCGTCCGCCTTCCACGGCCTCACCGCCGGGGCGCTGGCGCTCAACGGCTCTGAGGTGTTTCGCGAAGGTTTCGGCCCGCTCATCCCCGCCGACAAGGTGGTCTTCGGCGATCTCGCCGCTCTCGATGAAGCCTTGAGCAAGGGCGACGTGGCGGCCTTTTTCATCGAACCGGTGCAAGGCAAGGGCGTCAACATCGCGCCCGAGGGTTATCTGGCCGAGGCCGCCCGCTTGTGCCGGCGCCATGGCGCCCTGATGGTGGCCGACGAGGTGCAATGCGGCATGGGCCGTACCGGCCGCTTCCTGGCCACCCACTATGACCCCGATGCCGAGCCCGATATCGTCGTCCTGTCCAAGGCGCTGTCGGGCGGCTACGTGCCGACCGCCGCCGTGCTGATGAAAAAGCCGGTGTTCGACAAGACCTTTTCCTCCCTCGACCGCGCCGTTGTGCAGTCCTCCACCTTCGGCAAGTCCAACTTCGCCATGACGGCGGGCCTCGCCACGCTGTCGGTGATGGACGACGAAAAGCTGATGGAAAATGCCACCGCCATGGGCAACCTGCTGGGCGAGCGGCTATCGCAGCTCAAGGGCCGTTTCGAGTTCATCAAGGACGTGCGCTGGCGCGGGCTGATGCTGGCCATCGAGTTCGACCGGCCCAAGTCGTTGAAGCTCAGGACCGCCTGGGCCACCGTCAACCGCATCAACCAGGACCTGTTCTGCCAGGCCGTCACCATCCCGCTTCTGGCCGATCACCGCATCCTGACGCAGGTGGCCGGCAACCGCATGACCACCATCAAGCTGATCCCGCCGCTGGTCATCTCCAAGCCGGACGTGGATCGCTTCGTTGCAGCGTTCGAAGACGTGATGGCCGGCCTTCACCGCTTTCCCGGCCCCGCCTGGGAGAGCCTCTCGCGCATCGCCAGGAACGCGCTGGGCTCAAGCCAGGCCCAGGAGGTCAACAAGGACCGGGCCGCCAGCGCATGAGATTTGGCAGCAAGATCGCGAGCTTCGCCGGCAAGGCCTGCGAATGGCTCGCCGTTACCTCGGTGCGCCACGCCGTCGCCACGGTGCTGGTCTTTACGCTGCTGGCGGCGGCCTCGACCGTCATCGCCGTGCGCGACCTGGCGGTCAACACCAACCCCGACCAGATGATTTCCAAGACGCTGCCCTTCCGCGTAGGGCATTTCGATCTGCAAAAAGCCTTTCCGGCGTTGGAGAACACGTTTGTCGTGGTGATCGATGCCAGGACCGGTGAAGAGGGGCTGGCGGCGGCGCGCGCCGTGGCGAAGTCCTTTAGCGCCCGTCCCGACCTCTACAAGAAGGTCTATGCCCCCGGCACCGACAAGTTCTTCGAGGATTACGGCCTGCTCTATCTGCCCAAGGCCGAAGTCGGCAAGATGGTCGACAGCGTCGGCCAGGCCGCACCGCTCCTCGGCGTGCTGGCGCAAAAGCCCAACATCGAAGGCATGGCCGACCTCGTGGGCGGCGTGGCCCAGGCGGCCGCGCAAGGGGCCGTGCCCGCCGGCATGGAGCGCATCCTAAAGGCGGCCGATGCCAGTCTCGCCGGTGAACTGAGCGGCAAGCGCAAGCCCCTCGACTGGGAAGCGCTCGCTGGAAGCCAGGGTGGGGACCTGCCCAAGCGCTGGTACGTGCTGGCCTCGCCCAGGCTCGATTATTCCGCCCTCGATCCGTCAGCCGGCCCCTACAACGAGGCCAAGAGAGTGGTGGCCGACCCCGAAATCGCCCGCAACGGCGAGGTGCAGATGCATCTTACCGGCGAGGCGGCGATGAACGCCGAGGAATTCCATGCCGTGGTCGCCGGCGCCTCGCTGGCCGGGCTCGCCTCGCTGGTGCTGGTGTCGGTGATCGTGTTCTTCGGCCTGCCGCTGTTGCGCCTCAACATTCCCGCGCTGGTGCTTCTGGTGCTCGGCTTCCTCATCAATGCCGGCTTTGCCACCATCGCCATCGGCCATCTCAACATGATCTCGGTGGCGTTTGCCGTTCTGTTCATCGGGCTGGGGGTGGATTATGCCGTGCACGTCATCCTGCGCTATTGCGAGGAGGTGCGCGCCGGCTACGACCTGCAAGAGGCGGTAAAGCTGACGGCGGACAGCGCCGGGCCGGCTCTTGCCCTGTGCACCGCAACCACCGCCTTGGCGTTCCTCTCCTTCGCGCCCACCGCCTTTGCCGGCATGGCGCAGCTCGGCGTCATCGCCGCGGCCGGCACCGTCATCGCCTTCATCGCCAGCCTCACCCTGGTGCCAGCCATTCTCTCCTTCATGCCCTCAGTGGCGCCGGCGCTCAGGGAGAAGCCGCCGCGGACATGGAAATGGACGAGACGGATCACCGGCGCCTTGCGCCTGCCGGTCAGCCTTGTCGTCATCGCGCTGGCGGCCGCCGCCATCTTCCTCTTGCCGGACCTGCGCTTCAACGGCGATCCGGTCGACCTGAAGGACCCCAAGTCGGCCTCGGTCATCATGTTCAAGAAGCTGATGGACGAGAACCCCGGCCTTACCTTCGCCGGCGAGCTTCTCATCAGCCCGCACCAGGATGCGGAAAAGGAGAAGAAACTGCTCACCGCTCTGCCCGAGGTGAGCGAGGTGAGGAGTCTGGAAAACTACTTTCCCCAGAACCAGGCGGCGAAGCTGAAGCTTCTGGGCCAGCTCAAGCGGCGGCTTCCGGCCACCATCGCGCCGCTCGGCGGGCTCGATGACAAGGCGCTTGCCGCCGCGCTCGAGCGGCTGGGGCAGACGGCAGCCTATCTGGCACAGATACCGGGCGCGCCGGCCGATCTGCGCAAGGCCGCGGGCGACCTGGCCGGGCGCGTCGACACTTTCAGGAAAAGCGAAAACGGCAACGCACAGGCCCTGGCCAGGCTCGACAATGCGTGGTTCACCAAATTCCCCTCGACCATGCAGCGCCTGAACCTGCTCGCCTCGGCCCCCCCGGTCACTGCCAAAAACATCGATCCCAACCTCAGGGACCGCTTCATCGCGCCCGACGGGCGCCAGCGGCTTGAGGTCGTGCCTTCGGGTGACATGCGCAAGTCGGCCCAGCTCGACCGCTTCGTCGACGCCGTGACCAAGCTGGCGCCGACCACCGTCGGGCCGCCGGTGCAAATCGTCGGCTCGGCCAGGGCGGTGGCCGACGCCATGACCCGGGCCGTGATCTTCGCCCTTGCGCTGGTGGTCATCGTGGTGACGCCGGTCTTGCGCCGGCCGCTCGACATCGCCCTGGTGCTGGCGCCGTTGCTGCTCGCGGCGCTGCTCCTGTGCGGTTATACCGTGCTGTTCGATGCGCCCTTCAACTTTGCCAATGTCATCGTGCTGCCACTGCTGCTCGGGCTCGGGGTCGATTCGAGCATCCATTACGTGATGCGCGCGCGCGAGCACCATGAGGACCAAATCGTCGATACCTCCACGCCGCGCGCCGTGCTGGTCTCGGCGCTCACCACCATCGGTTCCTTCGGTACATTGTGGCTTTCGCCTCATCGCGGCATGGCCTCGATGGGCGAACTCCTTACGATTGCCATTATTGTGACGTTGATCACGACCCTTGTCGTCCTGCCGCAGCTCATTGCGTGGGCGGACAGCGTGTTCCCGCCGCCGCGTCGCCGGCCCTTGACGTAGTGGACCGCTTACCTCTAACCATAGCTGTCAACAGGCCCTAGCGCCCCAATCGCCTGGAGAAATCCTCTTGTCCGTCCCCGTCATGCAACAGCTCCGCGTCGCGAGCTACATCCTCGGCCAGAAGCTCAAAGGCAACAAGCGCTACCCGCTGGTGCTGATGCTGGAGCCGTTGTTCCGCTGCAACCTGGCCTGCGCCGGCTGCGGCAAGATCGATTATCCGCGCCCCATCCTCGACAAGCGCCTGAGCGTCCAGGAATGCCTCGACGCGGCCGACGAGTGCGGCGCGCCCATCGTCGCCATCCCCGGCGGCGAGCCGCTCATCCACAAGGAGATCGGCGAGATCGTCGAGGGGCTGGTGGCGCGCAAGAAATACGTGTCGCTGTGCACCAACGCGCTGTTGCTGGAAAAGAAGCTGCACCTGTTCACGCCGTCGCCCTATCTGTTCTTTTCCGTTCATCTCGACGGCCTGAAGGCGCATCACGACAAGTCGGTGTGCCAGGACGGCGTGTTCGAGCGCGCCGTTTCCGCCATCAAGGCAGCCCAGGCGGCCGGCTTCCAGGTGAACGCCAACGCCACCGTCTTCGACGGCCATGCGCCCAAGGACATCGCGGCGTTCCTCGACTTCACCACGTCGATGGACGTCAACGTCTCGATCTCGCCCGGCTATGCCTATGAGCGTGCGCCCGACCAGGAGCACTTCCTCAACCGCCGCCGCACCAATGAGCTTTTCCGCGAGGTCTTTCGCTTCGGCAAGGGCAAGAAGTGGAAGGTGTCCCATTCGGCGCTGTTCCTCGACTTCCTCGCCGGCAACCAGAAATACATGTGCACGCCGTGGGGCATGCCGACCCGCAACGTCTTCGGCTGGCAAAAGCCCTGCTATCTGCTGGGCGAGGGCTACGCCAAGTCCTACGCCGAGCTGATGGAGACCACCGACTGGGACGCCTACGGCACCGGACGCTATGAGAAGTGCGCCAACTGCATGGCCCATTGCGGCTATGAGCCGACGGCGGCCGCCGATGCCTTCGCCCACCCGATCAAGGCGTTGCTGGCGGAAATTCGCGGGCCCCGCACCGAGGGTGATTTCGCCCCCGACATCGACATGGCGCAGCAGCGTCCGGCCGATTTCGGCGTGCACGAGGCCCACGTGGCCCAGGTGATGGACAATATCCACAAGCCCAAGATCGCCGCCGAGTAGGGGCGGTATCCTCTCTACACTGTGTCATCCCCGTGCTTGACACGGGGATTCAGGGCCGCGCGCTCAAGCCTTGCCGTGTGCCCTGGGTCTTCGGGACAAGCCCGAGGATGACACTGGTTGGATTCAGGAGTGTTACCCCCCGGCAACCAGCCTCGGAGCGATGGCGGTGAGGCGGCGGCGGGCCTCGGCGGTGGCGCGGGCGAGGCGGATGAGGCCGAATAGCTCGCCCGGCCGGCTGAGGAGCGCCATCGTCGCTGCCAGGGGCTTTACCCTGCCGTCGCCATCGACGCCGGCAAGGGCTGCCGCCGGCAGCGCCAGGCGGGCATCATCGGCAATCGCCCTCACCACCAGGAACGGCAATCCCTTGTCCGCCGCCAGGCGCGCGGCGATGGCGCTTTCCATGTCGACGGCCACGGCGCCTGTCTCGCTGAACAGCTGAGCCTTGTGCGCCGGCGTGGTGACTGGCGCGGCAACGCTCGCCAGTTTCCCCGAAGCAGCCGGCGCGGTTGCCGCGAGGCGGGAGCGCCAGCCATCATCGGTGGCGAATTCCTCACCGCCGGTGCCCATGTCGAGGACGCCTTTGGGCATCACCAGCGTGCCCGCCTCGAGCGCCGGATCGAGGGCGCCGGCGATGCCGAAGCTGGCGACGGCGTCGGCACCTTGGGCAATCAGGCCGTCGAGACGCGCGCGCGTGGTGGCGGCATCGCCCTGGCGCGCGACGGCGACGAGGGGCAAAGGGGTTCCGGCCGCCTGTCTCAGGATGGCCGCCTCGAAATCGAGCCCGACGAGGAAGGCCGGGCGCATCACCAGGCGCGGCCGAGCGCTTCGGCCCGTCGGAAGAAGCGTTCGGCCGTGTCGCCGCCGGCAAGCGAATCGTAAAAGAGCTCGAGGCGCGTGTCTTCGACGCCGCAGTAATTGGCGATGCCGACCAGCGCCTGCGTCTTCAGCGCCTCCAGATAACCGCGCTTGAGGTAGCTTTCCTCGTCATTGGCAGCGAGGCCCAGCCAGTCGATGCGCTTGAGCGGCACTTTGGTTTCACCGCCATAGGCAAAGCCCTGGTTGAACACCCGGTCGATATAGCCCTTGGTCATCGCCGGCAGGCCCCACCACCACACCGGAAAGACGAAGGCCATGGCATCGACGGCACGGATGCGGTTCATGTGCGCTTCTACCTCGTCGCTGTAGCGCTTCGACATATCGTTCCAGTCGGGCTCGTCGGCCGGGATCATGCGCGGATCGAAACCCTCGGCATAAAGGTCGAGCGTTGCCACCTTGTGGCCGGCCTCCGCCAGCCCGATGCGAAAGGCTTCCGCCACTGCGTGCGTCAGCGAGGCAGGACGCGGATGATCGACGACGAGGAGTATGCGCATGTCAGTCCCTTACATACCCCAGACAACTTCGCGCGAATTGCCCTTTTTGAGATTCGCATAACGGCCCAGTGCCCAGGTGGGGAAATAGGCGCTGTAGCCATGATAACGCAGATAGAAGACGCGCGGAAAACCGACCGCGGTGAACCACGGCTCCTCCCACTTGGCGCCGTCGCGCGGGGCGGCGGCGATATGGCCGATGCCGCGCTCCACCGCCGGATGATCGCATTCGCCCGCCGCCATCAGCCCGAGCACCGCCCAGGCGGTCTGCGAGGGGGTGGAGTCCTTTACCTCATAGCGGCGCTCGCTCCAGTAGGTGGCGCCGTCCTCGCCCCAGCCGCCGTCTTCCTGCTGGTGCTCGATGAGCCAATCGACGGCCTTGCGCACATAAGGCGCGGCCATGTCCTCGCCCACTGCGTTGAGGGCACATAGCGCCGACCAGGTGCCGTAGACGTAATTGGTGCCCCAGCGCCCGAACCACGAACCGTCTTGCTCCTGCTCGTCCTTGATGAACTGGATGCCGCGCTTGACCACCGGGTGGTCCTTGCCGTGACCCACCTGGGCGAGGAAGGAGAGGCAGCGCCCCGTGACATCGACGGTGGGCGGATCGAGCAGGGCGCCGTGATCGGCAAAGGGGATGGAGTTGAGGAAGTCGGCATTGTTGTCGATGTCGAATGAGCCCCAGCCGCCGTTTTTCGACTGCATGCCTTCGATCCACACCACCGCGCGGGCGATTGCGGTTTCGTAGCGCCTGGCATCGACCCGATGCAGCAGCATGCCGACGACGGCGGTGTCGTCCACGTCGGGGTAATAATCGTTGGCATACTGGAAGGCCCAGCCGCCGGGCTCAAGGTCGGGGGCGTTGACGGCCCAGTCGCCCTTCACATCGAGGATCTGGCGTTCGGCCAGCCATTCGCAGATGGCGATCATGCGCTCATCATCGGCGGGCGTTCCAGCCTCCAGCAGCGCATGGGCGGCAAGGGCGGTGTCCCAGATGGGCGACATGCAGGGCTGGCAATAGCGCGGCCGGCCGCCGCGCTCGTCCTTGGCACCCACCAGCAGCTTTCGCACCGCATCGTGCGCGGTGACGTATTCGGGATCGTCGGCTGGGATGCCGAGGATGTCGAAGGCCATGACGGTGTTGGTCATGGCCGGGAAGATGGCGCCGAGCCCATCCTTGCCGTTGAGGCGCGGGCGGATGAAGTCGAGCGCCCGGCCGATCGCCTTCTGGCGCGACGGCAGGCGCGGGAAGAGATGGCGCTCTGCCGGTTGCAGCACCTTGTCGAGGGCAAGGAAAACCTCGCCCCACAGCTTGCCCGTCGGGTTGGTGTTCCAGCGCTTGCGTTCTTCCGGCGCCACCTTGAACAGCTCGCGACAGCCGATGCCCGGGGGTTCTTCGCCCTTGCCTTGTGAGCGGCGAGGATGAGGAGCGGCGCGATGACGGTGCGCGACCAGTAGGAGAACTTCCACACGTTGATCGGGAACCAGCGCGGCATCAGCATCAGTTCCACCGGCATGGCGGGCACGCCGCTCCACGGGATCTGCTGAAACAGCGCCAGCGCATAGCGGGTGAAGACGTTGGCGGTCTCGGCCCCGCCGTAATCAAGGATCGCCTTGCGCGCACGCGCCATGTGCGGGGCGTCTGCATCGTCGCCCACCAGCTTGAGGGCGTAGTAGGCCTTGACCGAGGCGGAGATGTTGAAGTCGCCGTCATAGAACAGCGGCCAGCCGCCGTGCCGATCGCTCTGTTCGGCGCGGATGTATTCGGCCAGCTGCGCCTCCAACTCCGGTTCCAGGCGGCCGAGGAAGTGGTTGAGGAAGATGTACTCCGACGGGATGGTGGTGTCGGCTTCGAGCTCGAACACGATATGCCCGTCCGGCTGCTGCAGGCCGAGGAGCGCATCACCCGCCTCGCGCGCCAGCGCTTCGGCGGCGGCGATGCTGTTGGCGGTCGCGGAGGGTTTTGCTGCCGGCGTCATTGTCCTGTCCATAATCGTCATGTCGGCCGCCTCCGGGCGCCAGCAAGTGGCAAAGGTGCTTGCTATTGTCAAGCGAGAGCCGCGGCGGCCTTCTCACCCGAGCGGATGGCGCTCTCGATGGTGGCGGGAAGACCGGTGTCGGTCCAGTCGCCGGCGAGCGCCAGATTACGCCATTGGGTCGCCGTCGCCGGGCGGCGGGCGATTTCTTCCGGTGTGGCCTGGAAGGTGGCGCGGTGCTCCTTGACCACCCGGCCCACCGGTGCGCTCTCCGGATCGAGATCAAGGGCGAGGGCCACCTCGGGCCACACCCGGGCGATGATCTCTTCGGGCCGTGTCTCCAGCAGTTCATGGGCGGCGCTGACCGTGACCGAAGCCACGTCCTCGCGCACGAACAGCCATTGCGCGGTGCCGCCGATGAGGCCGAGGAGCGGTCCGGACCTGAGCGGTGAGCGTGCCCGGTCGATGCGCAGATGCACATTGACGATGGGGGCAAAACTCTGCGGCGCTTGCAGGTCCTCGATCAGTTCAGGCCCCGCCCAGGCAGGCACCGCCATCACCACCTTGTCGTCGGGCCCGAGCGGCTCGGACCCGCGCGCGGTGTGCAGCGCCGTTGCGCGCCTGTCGTCGCGGGTAATGGCGGTGACGCGGCGGCCATAGCGCATCTCGCCGCCATGCCGTTCGAGGAATTTCAACGCCGGTTCGATAAAGGTGTCGGTGAGACCCTTCTTGGCAATCAGCGGTTGCGAGCGCTCGGCACCGCGCGCCAGCGTCTCCTTGATCACCGGCACCAGCAGGCGCGCGGCCGCCTTCTTGGGGTCGGTGTTGAGGACGGCGACGGCGAACGGCTCCCAGAAGCGCCGGTACATCTGCCCGTCGCCACCAAACAGGTCGAATACCGTGCGGTTGCCGGCGGTGAGCAGCTTCAGGCCGGAGAGATAATCGGCAAGGTTCGTTCCCGCCACCCTTCTCTGCCGCGACATTACCCACAAAGGGACGGGCCCGCGATTGAGGTCGACGCTCCAGCGCTCGCGCGTCTCCAGATCGAGGAAATCGAAGCGCGCCCCGTCCGGCCCGGCGAGGCGATCATCGGCCCCGATCAGCGCCAGATAGTCGAGCGCGGCGCGGTTGCCGGAGAGCAGCAGATGGTTGCCGTTGTCGATCAACCGGTCGAGGCGCACGTCATGGAAGGAGCGCACCCGGCCGCCCGCCTCGCTCGTCTGCTCCCACACGATGACGGTGGCGCCTGTGTCGGCCAGGCGGACGGCCGCCGACAGGCCGGCAAGGCCGGCGCCGATGACATGTACACGCGACATCGCTCAAAGAACCCCGTAGCGGAAGGCGATGGCAAGCTTGGTCCACTTGCCCACCAGGTCCTTCGACACCGCCGGATCGGCGATAGCCGCATCGTCGAGCGCCACCATGCGATTGAGGTTGAGGCGGTAGACCTCGGCCATGATGCGGGCGGGACGCACCTTCACCGGATCGCAGGCGGCAAAGGCCTCTTCGGCCGCGTCGAATTCAGCCGCTGCGAGCGCGGCGAACTGGCGCCAGGCGGCCGGGTAGGCGGGATGGCGCATCACCGCTTCGGGATCGGTGGTGTCGATGCCGTGGGCCTCAAGCAGTTCGTGCGGGAGATAGAGACGGCCGTCGCCCGCGTCCTCGGCCACGTCGCGGGCGATATTGGTGAGTTGCAAGGCACGCCCGAGATGAAAGGCGAGTGCCTGGCCCGCCTCGCCCGGCTCGCCGAAGATGCGCACGCAGGAGCGGCCCACGGCCGCGGCCACCCGGTCGCAATAGAGATCGAGCGTAGCCGCATCGGGCGCCACGATGGGGCCGGTTGCATCCATCTCCATGCCGTCGATGACCGCGATCAGGTCCTTGCTCCTGAGGCCGAACTTTTCACGCGCCTCTGCCAGGACGGCCGACACCTGGTCGTGCGGCTTGCCGGCGAAGGCTGAGGCAATCTCCGAGCGCCAGTCTTCCAGCGCCTCGATCTTGTCGACAAGCCTGCCCGGCTCATCGGCGATGTCGTCGACCTCGCGGCAGAAGGCATAAACGGCAAAGATGGCGCGCCGCCGATCGCCCGGCAACAGGCGCATCGCCCAGTAGAACGACGACGATGCGGCCCGCACCCGGCGGGCGATGTCGGCATCGCCCGGGTTCACCGATCCGGCATTGAGCGTGCTCAAGCTTTGGCCTTGAGTTCCGGCACCTTGCGGTCGAGCTTCAAGGCGGTAAACACCTCGGCCACGATATGGCGGGCATTGAGCCCGGCATCCTCGTACTGCTCGCCCGGCGCGCCATGGGCAACGAAGCGATCCGGCAGGAACATCGGCCTGACGATGGTGCCGTTGGAGAGCAGGCCCTCCTGGGCGAGGAAGGTCAGCACCTGGGTGGCGAAGCCGCCGATAGCGCCTTCCTCGATGGTGATGAGGACGGGATGCTCGTGCACCAGCCGCGAGATCAGCTCGCGGTCGATGGGCTTGGCGAAGCGGGCATCGGCGACAGTGGCCGACAGCCCGTGCGCGGCCAGTTCGTCAGCCGCCTTGAGACATTCCGCCAGCCGCGTGCCAAGCGACAGAAGCGCCACCGAATTGCCTTCGCGAACGATGCGGCCCTTGCCGATGGCGAGCGGCACACCCTTCTCAGGCAGTTCGACCCCCTGGCCCTCGCCGCGCGGATAGCGAAAGGCGCACGGACCTTCGTCATAGGCGGCTGCGGTTGCCACCATGTGAGTGAGTTCGGCTTCGTCGGACGCCGCCATCACCACCATGCCCGGAAGGCACGACAGATAGGTGATGTCAAAGCTGCCGGCGTGGGTGGGCCCGTCCTGGCCGACCAGTCCGGCGCGGTCGATGGCGAAACGCACCGGCAGGCCCTGCAGGGCGACATCGTGCACCACCTGGTCGAAGGCGCGCTGCAGGAAGGTGGAATAGATGGTCGCGAACGGCTTGTAGCCTTCAGTGGCAAGCCCGGCCGCGAAGGTGACCGCGTGCTGTTCGGCGATGCCCACATCGAAGGTGCGCTCGGGGAAATGCTCGGCGAACTTGTCGAGGCCGGTGCCCGATGGCATGGCAGCGGTGATGGCGACGATCTTGTCGTCCTTTTCCGCTTCCGCGATGAGGGCGCGGGCGAACACCGAGGTGAAGCTCGGCGCGTTCGACTTCGACGGCGCCATCTCGAATGTGACAGGATCGAACTTGCCGACGGCGTGATATTTTTCCCGGTGCGGCTTGACGAAGGGATGGCCATGCCCCTTCTCGGTCACCACGTGAACCAGAATGGGCCCCAGCTTGTCGGCGTCGCGCACGTTCTCCAGCACCGGAACCAGGGTCTCGATGTCGTGGCCGTTGATGGGGCCGATATAATAGAAGCCCAGTTCCTCGAACAGGGTGCCGCCGAACACCATGCCGCGGGCATATTCATCGGCCCTGCGCGCGGCCTCCTGGAAGCCCAGGGGGAAGCGCTTGGCCAGTTGCTTGGCGATGTCGCGCAGGCTGAGGAAGGGGCGCGAGGACACCAGCCACGAAAGATAGTTGGTCAGCGCCCCGACGCCGGGCGCGATCGACATGCCGTTGTCGTTGAGGATGACGATGAGGCGGGTATCGAGGGCGCCCGCATTGTTCATCGCCTCATACGCCATGCCGGCGCTCATGGCGCCGTCACCGATGACGCAGATGACGTTGTTGTGCTTCTTGTCGAGATCGCGCGCCACCGCCATGCCGAGGCCGGCGGATATCGAGGTGGAGGAATGGGCGGCCCCGAAGGGGTCGAATTCGCTCTCGGTCCGCTTGGTGAAGCCGTAGAGCCCTTCGCGCTGGCGGATATTGCGAATGCCTTCGCGCCGGCCGGTGAGGATCTTGTGCGGGTAGGCCTGATGGCTCACGTCCCAGATCAGCCGGTCCGCGGGCGTGTCGAAAACATAGTGCAGCGCCACGGTGAGCTCGGTGACGCCGAGGCCGGCCCCGAAATGCCCGCCCGTTTCGGCGGCGGCATCTATGGTTTCGGCGCGCAGTTCATCGGCCACCTGGCGCAGCTTGGAAGGCTCCAGCTTGCGCAGGTCGGCAGGCGTGGTGATGGTGTCGAGAAGTGGGGTCGAAACGGGCATCCTGTACCGTGGTTTTCTAGCTCGCCACTTGCCCGAACTCGCTGGGCCCCCGTACGCAAGCTGTGAATTGGTTGCAGTCTAATCTAGCAAAGCCCCGCCGCGACGCAAACCCCTAGCCCGGCGACGCGCGCGATGCAAGCACAAGCATGTGACTTCACGTCACTTGGTTGCAATGTTGCGGCCGCGCCAGCGGTTGTCGCCGCCGAAATGGTGGGCAAGGCCGGAGGAAAGCGTCATCAGCCCGTAGAGCAGGCTGGCAACCGGCAAGGCCAGCGCCCAGGCGCCCGAAAGGCGTACGTGGGCAACGCTCGGCCGGTAGGTCCACCACATGAGGAAAAAGGCGAGCCCCGCCGCGGCAAGGCCCGCGATGTTTGCGTCCTCCGCGGCCTCAATGGCGATGAGCGGAGGGCCGGCAAAGGTGAGGGCAAGGCCCGCCAGCGTGCCGGCAAGCAGGAGCGGCGAGAAACCGAGTTGGGTATAGGCCGAACGCTTGATCATGGCCCAAAAGCCGGAAAGCTCGTCGTAGGCGCGCAGCGAATGGCTGTCGCGGGCAAGCCCCAGCGCGATGCGGCCGCCGCTTTGCTTGACCGCACGGGCAAGGGCGCAGTCGTCGATGACTGCCTTGCGGATGGCCGCAAAGCCGCCGATGGCAGCAAGGCGCGAGCGCCGCAACAGCACCGAGCCGCCGGCGGCACCGGCAATGCGGCTTTTCGGCTCGGCGACGGCGCGGAACGGGTAGAGCAGGGCGAAATAGTAGAGATAGGCTGGCACCAGCAGCTTTTCCCACAGCGACCGGCATCTGAGCTGCACCAGCTCGGAAGCGAGGTCGAGCTTGCCGTCCACTGCGGCGGCCACCAGATATTTCAGCACCCCTGGCCGGTGCACGATGTCGGCATCGGTGAGCCAATAAAACTCCGGTTCGCCTGCCGCTGCCGCCGCCTCATTGAGCGCCCACAGCTTGCCGGCCCAGCCCTCGGGCAGGGGCCGCGCGTCGATCACCTCGACTGCCGGATCGCCGCGCGCCTGAGCCAGAGCGGCCTCACGCGTGCCGTCCTCGCTCGAATCGTTGGCGACGACGACGCGCAAAGGGCCCGGATAGTCCTGCTCCATCAGCGAGGCGACGGTCCGGGCGATGGTCGCGGCCTCGTTGCGGGCGGGGATCAGCGCTGTCACCGAAGGCCACTCGGCCGGCGCCGGGGCATGTTGCGGCAGGGCGACATCGCAGCGCCAAAAGCCGTGCCAGGAAAGGGCAAGGCCGAGCCAGATGACGAGCGCCACAAGCGCCAGTGTGGTCAACATGGCATTATCCGCCGAGAAGGGCGAGGATGCCGCCGATGCCGCAACCGAGCAATTGCCAGCGGGTGAGCTTTACCCGCTCGGCCAGCGGGTCGCGGCGCGACAGCTCGTCGGTGAGGCGTGTGGCGATTTTGTGGATGACGGCCGATTCCATGCCGAGGCGGGTGCTTTTCAGGCTCGGGCCCAATCGCGAGGCTTCGTCGTTGAGGGCGCGGGTGCCGGCAAGGCAGCGATTGGCCACGCGGCGCAGGGCGGGGGTGAGGGCTGGCTTTTCGAGGTCCTCGCGCGCTGCCCCTTCCTCTCTCATCCAGTCTTCCGGCAGGTAGACGCGCTCGAGGGTGCGGTAATCGTCGCCTAGGTCCTGCAGATGGTTGATGACCTGCAAGGCGTTGCACAGGGCATCTGAATGACGAAACAGCGCCTTGTCCTCGCCATGCAGTTCCAGCAGGAAGCGGCCGACGGGCGAGGCTGATCGGTCGCAATAATCCATGAGCTCTGCCCAATCGGCATAACGCAGCTTCACCGCGTCCTGGCGGAAGGCCGAGATCAGGTCGAGCCCGTGGGCGAGATCGATGCCGCGCTTCAGCATGGTGGCGCGCAGGGCATGCGCCTTGGCGAGCGCCGGGTCACCGGCATGGGTGCCCTTGTCCAGTGCCGCGGCCATGAGGTCGAGGCGGCGGATCTTTTCCTCCGGCGCCAGCTCGCTGTTGTCGGCGATATCGTCGATGGCGCGGGCAAAGGCATAGTAGACCGCCACATGCGGACGCAGCGCCGGGGCGATGAGGAACGAGCCGACGGGGAAGTTCTCGGTTGTCGCATCCTTGCCGGACGGTGTCTCGACGGCTGCGCTGTCCATGCTCATGCCGCGTCGCACAGGGCCGCCAGCGCCGTGGTCATGGCGCTGTCGGGTTGGGTGAGGGCATCGATGACGGTAAAATGGTTTTCGCCCTCGACCACTACCGATGAGCATTCGAGCCCGGCGCCAAGCCATGCCGCTTCCAGGCTCACCGCCTGGCGCAGGTATTCAGGGCTCTCATTCCCGCCCACCCAGGCCTCGAAGCGCACATTGTGCGGCGCCGGCCACAGGAGCGGGCTTGCGGCGCGCGCCGCCTTCTCGTTGAGCTTCAGCGCCTTGTTGATGGCGGTGGGAATGAGCGGGCGCAGGTCGTAGAGGCCGGAGATGCCGAGCCCCGCCGCCACCAGATGCGGCGGACCGCCGAGGCTTTCCCAGTCGGTGGCAACAAGGCAGGCCGCCAGATGGCCGCCGGCCGAATGGCCCGTCACCACCAGACGCCGGCTGGACCGCCTCCACAGCCACAGGCAGAAGCTTCGCATGTCGGCGATGATGTCGGCGACCGTCACCTGCGGGCACAGCCGGTAGGAGGGGACGGCCATGGGGATACCGTGAAACTCCAGCCCTTGCGCCATGTGGCTGAAGGACGAGCGGTCAAAGCCCTGCCAGTAGCCGCCGTGAATGAACACCGCATGGGCGCCGCCATGGTCCTCCTTGGAACGGAAGATGTCGACCTTCTGGCGCTCGTGCGAGCCGTAGGCGAGGTCGAGCTCGCCGGCTGCCGCATCGCGGAAATGAGCCGCCTCCGCCTCCCAGCGGGCGAAGATCTGCGGGTGCTCCGGCACCCGCTGGCGATTGCTGTATTCGGTGTCCAGGTCCATGATTCGGCGACAATGCCAGAGGCGCGGGCAATTGTGGAGTCTAGCCCTCGAACTCGGGTAGCTCGCCGGCGGCGGTGCGCAAGGCGTTGGACCAGCCGGTCGACAGGGTCATGAAATAAGGATCATTCTGCTCGATGCGCACCTGGCGCTCGATCTTGAGGGTGTCGCGGTTGTAGAGCACCATGTCGATGGGCATGCCCACCGACAGGTTGGAGCGCAGGGTGGAATCGAACGACAAGAGCACGATCTTGGCCGCCTCCCCAAGGCGCATCTGCGGATCGATCACCCGGTCGAGGATGGGCTTGCCGTACTTGTGCTCGCCGATCTGGAAATAGGGCGTGTCGGGGCCGGCCTCGATGAAATTGCCTTCCGCATAGATGTTGAACAGGCGCGGCTCTTCGGCGCCGATCTGGCCGCCGAGGATGAAGGAGGCATAAAAGGCTTCCGCCTTGAGCCCCGGCTGCGCCGACGACTGGCGCTCGCGCACCTGGTTGAGGACACGCCCCACCGAGCGCGCCGCATGGAACATGGTGGCGGCGGTGAAGAGGCTGGGCTCGGCGTCCTTCTTGTGCCGGTGATGGGCTTCCTCGGTGAGCTGGTTGACGACGGCCTGGGTGACGGCGAGGTTGCCGGCGGTGAGCAGGATGAACACCCGATCGCCCGGCTTTTCCCAGGTGTGCAGCTTCTTGTAGCTGGCGACGTTGTCGACGCCGGCATTGGTACGCGTATCGGCGGCCATCACCAGGCCACGGTCGAGTTTGAGACCGACGCAATAGGTCATGAGAAGGGAATCTCGTTCACTGCTCCGGATATGGGGGAAAGTTACTGTTCCGCCACCATTTCCACAAGCACCAGCACATCGAGGTCCTCGGCCGCGGTCGTTCCCTGGCGGATTCCGGCTACGGGTGCGGCATCGCGCGCATCGAGGCCGCAAGCGACCCGCACATAGTTTTCGTCCGGCAACATGTCGTTGGCCACGTCGAAGGCAGCCCACCCCCAACCCTTGATGAAGGCTTCGGCCCAGGCGTGACTGGCCTCGGCCGGCTCGCCCGGCGCCGTCACCATGTAGCCGGTGACGTAGCGCGCCGGTACGCCGAGATGGCGGGCGGCCGAGATGAAGATATGGGCATGGTCCTGGCATACGCCCTCACCGTCGCGGGCGGCATCGGCGGCGGTGGAATGGGCATGGGTCACCCCGATACGGTAGTCGACGGCGCCGCGCACCGTGTGCATCAGCGCGAACGCCTGCTCGAGTCCCGAGCCGCCGGCGGCTTTGGCCATGGCGAGGATGGGGGCATTGGGCTGGGTCAGCGGCGTCTGGCGCAGGTAAGCGGCAAGCGGCATGGCTGTCTCGCCCGACTGCCACGGCCCGTCGATGGGCTCGCGTTCGATGAGGCCCGAGACCTCGAGCACCACGCCGCTGGAATCGAGGGTGTGGGCGATCAGATGGGTGAGGTTGCCGTTGCCGTCCAGGTAGCTGGCGGCATTCGCCATGTTGGGGGCATCGATGCGCCAGTCGATCACCTGCTGGCCGGGGAACGATGAAGGCGTCAGCCTGAGGCGCTGCACAAGCCGGCCTCCGCTGGGTTCGTAGCGGTATGCGGTGCGGTGCAGGATGCGGATCTGCATGGGTGTTGTGGGGCCGCGGATGGTCATCAGGGGAAGTTGTAGGCGGACGAGATCTCGCCGGTAAGGCGATTGTTCGACGCAATGAAGGCCTGCAGGAACTCGTGCAGGCCGTCCTGGAAGATGTCGCTGATCGCTTTCGCCTTAAGGCCGTCGCGCAAGGCGCGCGCCTCGCCGGTGCAGCCGCGCGCCTCGCCATATTCCGCCTCGATGGCGGCGAGATTTATGACCACCCCGTCGTAACAGAACATCAGCGAGCGCGGCATGCGCGCATCGAGGATGAGGAATTCGGCAATGTTCCAAGCCTCGTAGTCGGCGTCGCGATAGGCCCAGCGATAGGCCCGGTGGGCCGAGACCGAGCGCAAAAGTGTGATCCATTGCTGCGCATCGATGGTGCTGCCCACGCCGACGGTGTGGGGCAGGAGGATGTGATATTTCACATCGAGGATGCGTGCGGTGTTGTCGGCGCGCTCGATGAAGGTGCCGAGCTGGCTGAAATAGAAGCTGTCCTGCCTGAGCGCCGTGCCGAGCGTGGCGCCGCGGAACAGCATGGAGCGCTGCTTGATCCAGTCGAGAAAGCCGGGAAGCGTGTCGGCCTTCACCTGGGCGGGCTTGATCTGCGCGAGTTCGTTCCAGGTGGAGTTGAGGCTCTCCCACACGTCGCGGGTGAGCGCGGTACGCACCGCCCGGCCGTTGTTGCGGGCAACGTCGATGCAAGTGCGCACGCTGGTCGGGTTGTCGCGGTCGAACAGCAGATAGGCGATCACGTTCTCGGCCGAGGCGACGGCGTATTTGGCATAAAACGCATCGGCGCATTCGGCCGTGACGATGGTTGAGCGCCACTCGTCGCGATGGCCCTCGAAGGGCCGCGGCATGAGCGAAATGCGATAGGCGACATCGACGAGGCGGGCGATGTTCTCGGCCCGCTCCACATAGCGGGCAAGCCAGAACAGCGTTGCAGCGGTGCGCCCTAAAAGCATCAGTCCTCCAGAACCCAGGTGTCCTTGGTGCCGCCGCCCTGGCTGGAATTGACCACCAGCGAGCCCTTCTTCATGGCCACACGGGTAAAGCCGCCCTTGGTGATGCGGATGCGGTCGCCGGTGAGCGCGAAGGGCCGCAGGTCCACATGTCGCGGCGCGATGCCCTGGCTGGTGAAGGTGGGCGAGGCCGAAAGCGCCAGCGTCGGCTGGGCGATGTAGTTGGCGGGGTTGGCCTTGAGGCGCTGACGGAAGGCCGCGATCTCCTTCTTGGTGGCGGTGGGGCCCACCAGCATGCCGTAGCCGCCCGAGCCGTGCACTTCCTTGACCACCAGTTCGGGCAGGTGCTCCAGCACGTATTTGAGCTCGTCTGGTACCGAGCAGCGCCTGGTCGGCACGTTGGATAAAAGCGGCGGCTCGCCGGTATAGAACTCGATGATTTCCGGCATGTAGGCGTAGATCGCCTTGTCGTCGGCAATCCCGGTGCCGGGCGCATTGACAATGGTGACGCGGCCCGCCCGGTAGAGGTCGAACAGGCCGGGCACACCCAGCATGGATTCGGGCGGAAGGCGAGGGGATCGAGGAAGGCATCGTCCACCCGCCGATAGACCACGTCGACCCGTTTGGGGTTCGTCGTGGTGCGCATCCACAAAAAGCCCTCGTCCACATAGAGGTCGCCGCCCTCGCACAGCTCCACCCCCATCTCGTCGGCGAGGAAGGCGTGCTCGAAGAAGGCGGAGTTATAGATACCGGGGGTGAGCACCACCACGGTGGGCTCAGCCCCGCAAGCTGGCGGCGCGACGCTCTCCAGCGTCTCGCGCAGCATGGTGCAGTAATTCTCGATGGGGGCGACGCGGTGCTGGGCAAAGAGGTCCGGGAAGAGGTACATCATCGCCTCGCGGTCCTCGAGCATGTAGGAAACGCCGGACGGTGTGCGGCAATTGTCCTCCAGCACGTAGAACTGGTTCTCGCTCACCCTGACGATGTCGGTGCCGATGATATGGGCATAGACCTGGCGGGCCGGCGTATGGCCAGCCATCTGCGGCACATAGGCCTCGTTCTTGATCACCAGCTCAAGCGGAATGCGCCCGGCCTTGAGAATGTCCTGGCGGTGATAGATATCGTCGATGAAGGCGTTGAGCGCCTTCACCCGCTGCTCGATGCCGGCTGCAAGGCGCCGCCACTCCGCCGCCGACAGGATGCGCGGGATGACGTCGAAGGGAATGAGGCGCTCTGCGGCCTCATCGCTGCCGTAGACGGCGAAGGTGATGCCGAGGCGGCGGAAGATGGATTCGGCCTGGCGCAGCTTGCGCTTGAGATCGGTCGAGGACTGCTGCGTCAGCCACTCGTTGAGCCTCTGCCATGGCTGGCGTACCGAGCCGTCGGCGTGGAGCATTTCGTTGAACACCGTCCCCATGGCTCGTCAGGTTGCCCCATGTTGCGCTGCAGCACAATAGGATTGCGTCGGCTCGCCGCCCGTCCTTCGCAAGCGCACAACCGGCATATTGCGGAATTCGGCGCTTCGTGGCATAGGATCAGCGGCCATCATGTATTATCAGATCAGCGATACCGGGCTTTTGCTCAACCTGTGGACGCGCACCTTCCATGACGAGGTGATGCTCCACTGCGCCCGCATCGGCTACAAGCCCTAGGGCCGTTATTTTCGCCATATTCGTTGCGACCCGCACTGCTCTCCGAGCGGTCGATGCGGGTCATGTCCGCCAAAGATCAATCGCAGACCGGAGCCAGCCCATGAGTGCCCAGCACAAGAAGAACCTCAACGTCGCCGAGCTTGTCGCCCACGACATCAGCCATCACTTCCATCCCTTCACCGACCACAAGGCGTTCCACGCCGAAGGCGGCCCGCGCATGATCACCCATGCCAAGGGCTCATGGATCTGGGACGCCGACGGCAACAAGATGCTCGATGCCATGTCGGGCCTGTGGTGCGTCAATATCGGCTACGGGCGTGCCGAACTCGCAGAGGCGGCCTATCAGCAGATGCTCGACTTGCCCTACTACAACACCTTCTTCAAGACATCGACCGTGCCGGCGACGAGGCTGGCCGAGAAGGTGGCAAGCCTCCTGCCCGAACGCTTCAAGCGGGTGTTCTTCGTCAATTCCGGCTCGGAAGCCAACGACACCATGATCCGCTTCCTGCGCTATTACTGGGAGGTGATGGGCAAGCCCTACCGCAAGGTGTTCATCGCGCGCAATCGCGGCTATCACGGCTCCACCATGGCGGCGGCCTCGCTCGGCGGCATGGCCGGCATGCACGAGCAGGGCGGCCTGCCGCTGCCCGGCTTCGAGCATGTGCTGCAGCCCGACTGGTTCTCGCTCGGCGGCGACATGAGCCGCGACGAGTTCGGCCTCAAGGCGGCGCGCGCGGTGGAAGACAAGATCCTCGAAGTGGGCCCCGACAATGTGGCCGCCTTCGTCGCCGAGCCCATCCAGGGGGCAGGCGGGGTCATCATCCCGCCAAAGACCTACTGGCCGGAAGTCGTGCGCATCTGCCGCAAATACAAGATCCTCATCGTCGCCGACGAGGTGATCTGCGGCTTCGGACGCACGGGGGAGTGGTGGGGCCACGAGGCCATGGGCTTTGCCCCCGACATCGTCGTCATGGCCAAGGGCCTGTCGTCGGGCTACCTGCCCATCGGCGGGGTTGCCATCGCCGAGCACCTGATCGAGGATTTCTTCGAGCATGGAGGCGAGTTCTTCCACGGCTACACCTATTCCGGCCACCCGGCGGCCTGCGCCGTGGCGCTGGAGAACATCCGCATCATGCAGGATGAAAAACTCATCGAGCGGGTACGCGAGGTAGCGCCCTATCTGAAGGAGAAGCTTTCAGCGCTCGCCGATCACCCGATCGTCGGCGAGGTGAGGACTGAAGGGTTTATCGGCGCCATCGAGCTGGTGGCCGACAAGAAGACAAGGGCCCGTTTCGCCGGCGAGGGCCGGGTCGGCGGCATTTGCCGCGACCGCTGCTTTGCCAACGGCCTCATCATGCGCGCCTGCTGGGACACTTTGGTGTTCGCACCGCCCTTCTGCATCGAGAAGTCCGAGATCGACGAATGGGCAGCGCTGGCGCGCACCGCGCTGGACGAGACCTATGCCAAGGTCAAGGGCGAGGTCATTGCCTGAAATCCGCCCACCGCCTGCCCAAAAAAGTGAGTTGCAAGTTGCTATTGTCGCTATAACCTTACGCCAGAGCAGCAGCGAAGACGCCTGCCTGCTGGGTTCATCACGAGGGAGTTCAAGATGCCCACATTCGTTCCGAAGTTTCGCGGCTCGCGCCGGTCGTTCCTGAAGGGAACCAGCGCTGCTTTGGCAGGACTGACTTTCTTGCCGCGATTCTCGCTGGCCGAGGAAGAAAAGAAGCTCAACTTCTACAACTGGGACACCTATATCGGCGAAACGACGCTGGCCGATTTCAACAAGGCCACCGGTATCGAGGTCAAGATGGACCTTTATGCCGACAACGACGAGTTGTTCGCCAAGCTGAAAGAGGGCAATCCCGGCTATGACGTGATTGTGCCTACCAACGACTATGTCGAGCGCATGATCCTCGCCAACATGCTGGAGCCGCTGGATCATTCCAAGATCCCCAACATGGCCAATATTGACAAGCCGTTCCAGGAAGCCGCCTTCGATCCCGGCCGCAAGTACTCCATCCCCTATATGTGGGGCACGCTCGGCATCGGCTATCGCAAGTCCAAGGTCGAGGGCGCGGTGGACAGCTGGAATGCTGTCTACGCCAACGATGCCATGGCTGGCCGTATCTCACTTCTGGGCGATGCCCAGAACGTCATCGGCTGCGCGCTCAAGCTCCTGGGGTATTCGTTCAACTCCAAGAGCCAGGACGAGATCAACAAGGCCGCCGAACTCATCATCGCCCACAAGAAGGACATCAAGGTATTCGCCCCCGACAACGGCCAGGACCTGCTCGCCTCCGGCGAGGTGGACCTTGCACAGGAGTGGAACGGCGACATCCTGCAGGTGATGGGCGAGGACGACGATCTTAACTATGTGGTGCCGACCGAGGGGAGCCTTCTGTGGCAGGACACCATGGCCATCCCCAAGGGCGCGCCGCACCCCGAAAATGCCCACATGTTCCTCAACTTCATCCTTGATGCCAAGGTGGGGGCGGCGATCGCCGACTTCATCCAGTACGCCACGGCCAACGGTGCCGCCAAGAAGCTGATGAGCGACGACTACACCAAGAACCCGGCCATCTTCCCGCCCGACGAGATCATCGCCAAATGCGAGCCGGCGGTCTACACGGGCGAGGATGGCGTGCGCATGCGCGACGAGGCTTGGAGTCGCATCCAGGCCGCTTGAGCATCGCGTAGGCGACGAACGGCAACGGCCGGCGGCCCACGCCTTTGAGCGTGACAGGCCGCCGGCCGGTTGCGGGCTACGCGCCTGCGGGCAGGGCACGCGGGGGCCATGGGGAGGGGCATCCTTGGAGAGCTGGAAAGCGAACCGCTTTGTGTTCTGGGTCCTGGCGCTGCCGGGAACCTTCTGGCTCGTCGTCTTCTTCCTCGTGCCGCTCGGCATCATCTGGTTCATGTCGTTCGGCGAGAAGGCGGGCCTCATCGACATCAACATCACCGGCACGCTCGCCAATTATGTGCGCACCACCCAGGCCGTCTATCTGCAGATCTTCTGGAAGTCGATCTGGATCAGCGCCCTGGCCACGACCCTGTGCCTGCTGATCGCCTACCCGATCGCTTTCGGCATCTGCTTCGCGCCGCCCAAATGGCGCCCAGTGATGCTCCTGCTCATCATCATGCCGTTCTGGATCAACCTGCTGATCCGCACCTATGCGCTGATCGCGGTGTTCCGCACCTACGGCTATCTCAACTACACGCTGGAATTCTTCTGGAACCTCACCTTCCTCAACTCATTCGTCGGCCCTTATGAGCCGTTCGAGTTCCTCTACAACAACGGCGCCGTCGTCACCGGCCTCGTCTATGTCTACATGCCCTTCATGGTGCTGCCGCTCTATGCCACCATCGAGCGGCTCGACCGCGCCTATCTGGAGGCGAGCCTCGATCTCGGCGCCAGCCAGTTCCGCACCCTCATGTCGGTGACGGTGCCGCTCACCATGCCGGGCATCGTCTCCGGCATCATCCTGGTGTTCATTCCCTGTCTCGGCTCCTTCCTCACCCCCGACCTTCTCGGCGGCGCCAACGCGGTGATGATCGGCAATGTCATCGAGCGCCAGTTCAAGGCCGCCAATGACTGGCCGTTCGGCGCGGCGCTGTCGTTCCTCTTGATGTACGCCACCTTCGGGGCGCTGGCGTTGAGGGCGCTTCTGTCCGGGCGCAACAAGCAGGCGGTGGGCATATGACGATCGCCCGGGCCCCGCTCATCCATCGCTCGTCGCTCTTGCGCTGGCTCACATCGGCCGACCAGCAGCCGCTCGACTACGGCCGCCGGCTGTGGCTGAGGGTGTTTTTCGGTTTCGTCCTGGTGGCGCTCTATTCGCCCATCCTCACCCTCATCGTCTTCAGCTTCAACGATTCAAAGCGCAACGTGGTGTGGAAGGGCTTTACCCTCAAATACTACGCAGTGGCCTGGAACAACGTGTCGCTGGTCGATGCCTTCGTCAATTCGCTCACCATCGCGCTCATGGCAACCGTCGTCTCCACCATCATCGGCGCCACCGTGGCGCTGATGCTGTGGCGCTTCCGCTTCCCCGGCAAGGCGGCCTATGAGGGCTTCATGGCGCTGCCCATCGTCATCCCCGAAATCTGCATGGGCGTGGCGATGCTGGTGTTCTTCGCCCGCACCGGCCAGTGGATGGCAAGCTTCAAGTCGGGGCCCTTCCACTGGTGGCACGAGCTGTTCAGCATCTGGCCCTTGCAGCTTTCGGCCATCACCATCTCGCATATCGCCTTCTGCTTTCCCTTCGTGTCGGTGGTGGTGAGGGCGCGCATGGCCGGCTTCAATCGCGAGCTGGAGGAATCCTCGAAGGACCTCGGCGCCAGCGAATGGCAGACCTTTCGCTACGTGATCCTGCCCTACATGCAGCCGGGCCTCATCGCAGGGGCACTTCTGGCCTTTACCCTGTCGCTCGATGACTTCGTCATCACCTTCTTCACCTCGGGGCCGGACACGGTGACCTTCCCGGTGAAAGTCTATTCGCTGGTCAGGCGCGGCGTCTCGCCCGACATCAATGCCGCCTCCACCGCGCTCATCGTCATCACGCTGGTGGCCGCCGTCGTCGCCATGAAGTTGCAGGCCCTGCCCAAGGCGGAAAAGAGCTGACATCATGACAGAGCCAATCGTCTCCATCCGCAATGTCTCCAAGGTATTCCCGCCCAATGTGGTGGCGGTCGATGAGGCCTCGTTCGACATCATGCCCAACGAGTTCTTCGCCCTGCTCGGACCATCTGGCTGCGGCAAGACCACGCTGTTGCGCATGCTCTCGGGGCTGGAGACGCCGAGCGAAGGCCAGATCGTCATCGCCGGCGAGGACATGGCCTTCATCCCGCCCAACAAGCGGCCCACCAACATGGTGTTCCAGTCCTACGCCGTCTTCCCCCACATGACGGTGGCCGACAACGTCGCTTACGGACTCAAGGTGACGGGAGTGCCGCGCGAGGAGACCAAGCGGCGCGTGGCCGAGGCGCTGGAAATGGTGAAGCTGCCGCACCTGGCGAACCGCAAGCCCGACCAGATGTCGGGCGGCCAGCGCCAGCGCGTGGCGCTCGCCCGGGCGCTGGTCAAGCGCCCCAAGGTGTTGTTGCTGGACGAGCCGCTCTCGGCCCTCGATGCCAAGCTGCGCGACGAGATGCGCCTCGAACTGACGCGCCTGCAGGAGACCGTCGGCATCACCTTCATCATCGTCACCCACGATCAGGACGAGGCCTTGTCCATGGCCAACCGCATCGCGGTGATGGAAAAGGGCCGGGTGTGCCAGATCGCCACCCCGTCCGAGCTTTACGAGCACCCCACGACCCGCTTCGTTGCCGACTTCATCGGCAAGGTGAACCTGTTCGAGGCAAGAGCGGCCGCTGCCTCGAAGGGCAAGATCAACTGCGAAGTGAAGGGCATCGGGGCGATCGACATTCCCCATGAGCGCGAAGTGTCGGGCGATGTTTCGGTGGCGGTGAGGCCGGAAAAGCTCTCCATCTCGCCCGCCAGGCCCAAGGCCCGGCACCTGATCGCGCTGGAGGCGACGGTGCTCGATGTCGCCTATTACGGCGACACCAGCCATGTCTTCGTCGTCACCGATGCCGGCAATGAGCTGTCGGTCAATGTGCAGAACGAGCGCCGCGTCGGCCTCGACATCAAGCGCGACCAGAAAGTGTGGGTCTCCTGGGAGCCCGCCGATTCCCTTATCCTGACGGAGTAGCGATTATGAGCAATCCCGACGAAGCCGGCCCGATCGCTGGCGATGCCGCCTTTCGCCGCCGCGATCTGAAAGGAACCACCATCGAGGCCACTTATGCCGGCGCGCTCTCCTACATGCGGCGCAAATATTCGCGCGACCTTGCAGGCGTCGACATCGCCGTCACCGGCATTCCCTTCGACCAGGCCGTGACCAACCGCCCTGGCACACGTTTCGGCCCGCAAGGCATCCGCCAGGCCTCGACCCATTTCGCCTGGGGGCCCTACTGGCCATGGAATTTCGATCCCTTCGATACCCTCGCCGTGGTCGATTACGGCGACTGCTTCTTCGACTGGGGCCGCAAGGAAGACGTGCCGCGCGTCATCGAGGAGCACATCTCAGGCATCATCGCCCAGGGCGCCTCGACCCTGACGCTGGGAGGCGATCATTTCATCGCCTACCCGGTGATGAAGGCCTATGCGCAGGTGCACGGGCCCTTGTCGCTCATCCAGTTCGACGCCCACCGCGACGTCGAACCCGACGAGGGCGGGCGCATCGACCACGGCACCATGTTCGGGCTCGGCATCATGGATGGCATCATCGACCCCAGGCGCTCCATACAGGTGGGCATCCGCACCACCTTCACCGGCGAGGAGGGCTACGGCATGACCGTCATCCACGCCGACAAGGTGCACGAGACGAGCGCCGATGAGGTGGCCGCCGAGATCACCCGCGTCACCGCCGGCAACAAGGCCTATCTCTCCTTCGACATCGACTGCCTCGACCCCGCCTATGCGCCGGGCACCGGCACGCCGGTCCCTGGAGGCCTCACCTCGCATCAGGCCATGTCGATCGTGCGCCGCCTGAAAGCGGTGGATTTCGTCGCCATGGACCTGGTGGAGGTCTCGCCGCCTTACGACCACGCCGAGAACACCTCGCTTGCCGCCGTGGCGCTGACGCTCGAATATCTCTGCCTCAGGGCCTGGCAGAAAGGGGCGCGCGGCGCGCCGTCGGGGGATTGACGGATTTTCTGGCGCTCACTCCCCTCCAGGCCACCGCCATCTTCGGCGGCATGCTGCTGGGGGGCATCTCCAAGGGCGTCATCGGCATCGCCTTGCCGGTCATTGCCATTGCCGTCATGGGCTCGGTGGTCGAACCGCACCGGGCGATCGGCATCATGGTGTTTCCCATCCTCACCACCAACATGTGGCTGGCGCTGCATCAGGGCAGGGCGGCGCTGGCCGAGCCATGGCGGCGCTTCTGGCCGCTTGTGGCGGTGTGCCTCGTCACCATGCTGGTGACGTCGATCTTCGCCAGGGTCTACCCCGAACGCCTCATTCTCTTTGCCCTCGGCTTCGTGATGCTGCTGTTCGTGACGGTGAGGCAGTTCACCCCGCATTTCGATCTGCCGCCGCGCTGGGTGATGCCCGCGGGGCTGATCGCCGGCTTCTTCTCCGGCCTTCTGGGCGGAGCGACCTCCATCTACGGGGCGCCGATCAACATCTATTTCGTCGCCTTGAAGCTCGACAAGGCGATGTGGCTGCGCTCCATCGGCCTTACCTATGCGCTATGCGGCCTGCCGCTTCTTGTCGGCTATGGGCTCAACGGCATTCTCAACGCGTCGACCACCGTGCTTTCACTGATTGCCTGCCTGCCGGCCTTTCTCGGCACCTGGATCGGATTCAGGCTGCAACGCCGCGTTTCACCCGCCACCTTCCAGAAGATCGTGCTGATCGCGCTCTTCCTTGCTGGCCTCAACTTCCTGCGCCGCGCCGTGATATAGGCCGGTTGGCTTGCCTGCCCGGCATCCCGGGAACCGCGACAGTCGAGGGAAGCGAGGGTTAACTCAACGAGACGGTGAGTTAATTAGAATCATCAAAACAGTGCGATCAGATCTGCGGAATGCTGTTTCAATCATCTCCGCGGCAATAAATCATGGTCAGGCCGATGGCGCAATTTGGCCGCCGGGAAAACATCAATAACCGCGTGCTTCTTGCATTGCCCACGGCGGCTTTCGAGCGCATCTGGCAGCTTGTGGAAAAAGTCACCCTGGTGAGGGGTCGGGTGGTTCATCTTGCGTTGAAGCGCATTGAATTCACCTATTTCGTGGACCATGGGCTCATTTCGCTGGTCAAGGAAATGCGCGACGGCCGCACGGTCGAGATCGGGGCTGTCGGCGTGGAGGGGCTTACCGATCCCGCCGCCCTTTTTGGTGCCGACAAGGCGGCCCTCGACACCATCGTGCAGATTCCGGGCGAGGGCTACCGCATCGAGGTCGGTGCTCTCAGGCGTCTCATCGCAAGCGACGATGCGCTTGGCGCCATCATGCAGAACTATGCCCGCTTCGCCATTCGCCAACTTGCCCAGACCGCTGCCTGCAACCGCTTGCATGCGCTGGAGGAGCGCTGTTCGCGCTGGTTGCTCATTGCCCATGACAGCGCCCTTGCCGATACCTTTCCCCTCACGCACGAGTTCCTGGCGATGATGCTCGGGGCCCAGCGTTCCGGGGTATCCATTGCCGCGCATACGCTGAAGAAGGCGGGGCTCATAAACTACGAGCGCGGTGTCGTGACCGTCATCGACCGTGCCGGTCTCGAAGAAACGGCGTGCGAATGCTACGGCACTATTCAGGCTGAACTCGACGAGTTGTTTCCGCCGCAAGGGTCGCGTCAGGTCTCCGCTCCCAAGTAATCAACCTTTCTTGCCGCAGTTTTCTATCCGCTGTGTTCGATTGCGAACAGACACCGCCGGCCGGGCGGTCGATATTGCCTGGCGCGAGAAGGAAGAACGGTCGAGACGGTCGTGGCCGGACAATCCACCAGGCCGGGCCGTTTCCCATCCTGACATCAACTCGCTCAAAGGCTGAAACACATCTCCCCCTGCGCCCCCCGGGGCCCATGTGTCAGCTTTTCCCGGAGCTCCCTTACACCCTGTAAAGGGGGCTCCGGGACCCCTGTCGGGCCACGGGCTACGGTTCGCCGCATGCCGGTGTCGAACGAACGAGGTACCATGGCGACTGCGGACATAGCGGCCAACTTGCTCAGCCTTGATCGGCGACGCTCAAAGCAGGCGCACGTTCCGTCCAAGTATGAGCGCGAGGCCAGCCAGGCTCGCCAGCCGGGCGGGACGCATAGAGAAGGACCAAGCAGTGCAGAGCACCTGCAACGGCTGCTCGAGCCCGCATCTTGGACTGGCCATTCTGCGCCTGATACCACCATTCTGCCCCGGATGGTCCCATGCCGGGCATGCATGGCGCGTCATGGCGGCATTTGCGGCGTCCTCGGCGATGCGCCCCTGAAGCAGCTGGCCAGCCGCATCGTTCGCCGACGCATCGAGGCGGGCCGGACGTTGCAGGCGGACGGAGAGGAACCGGCCGTGTATGCTTTTCTGCTGCGTGGCGTCGTCAAGCTGACCAAGACCCTTGCCGACGGGCGCCAGCAGATCGTCGGCCTGCAGTTTCCTCCCGAATTCGTCGGCCAGCCCTTTGGACGCGAAAACCACCTGTCGGCGGAGGCGGTGAGCGATGTCGAGGTGTGCAGCGTTCCGCGCGCGGTGCTGGCGGAGATGATGAGGTCTCATCCCGCCCTCGAGCGCCGGCTGTTCAACGACACCTTGCTGCAGCTCGATCAGGCGCGCGACTGGCTGCTTGCCATCGGCCGGAAAACGGCGCGCGAGCGCGTGGCCGGGCTGCTGCACCTGATCGCCCGGAAGATGAACCTGGCGGTGGAGGGCGAGGATGCGGTCATCGGCGAGCAGACGTTCGATGTGCATCTCAGCCGCGCCGAAATGGCCGATTTCCTCGGCCTCACCATCGAGACGGTGAGCCGCCAGATCACCCGTTTGAGGCAGGACGGGACCATCAGTCTTGGCCACAATCGCCTGATCACCATTTGCGGCATGGAGCGCCTGCTCGCCATCGCCGAAGGCTGACCGGCGGCGGTCCGGCCATCTCCTCGACCATATGAACCGCAAGCCGAGCGTGCTCTACGCCAGCATGTCGCGCAGGCGGTAATAGAGCATGCCGATGGTAAGCGCCGGGCGGCGCAAGCGCCCGCCGGGGAAGGGGGCATGGAGGATGCGGGCAAAGACGTCGAAACGCCCGGCATCGCCGGCGATCGCTTCGGCCATCAGCTTGCCGAACATGCCCGCCAGCGCCACGCCCTGGCCGGAATAGCCTTGTGCATAGTAGATGTTCGAGCCGATGCGACCGGCATCCGGCAGCCGGTTGTAGGTGATGCCGATATAGCCGCCCCAGGCATAATCGATGTTCACGTCAGCCAGTTGCGGAAAGACGCGCAAGACCCTGGGGCGCATGTTGGCGGCGAGATCCTTGGGGTCGATGCCGGAATAGGCGCAGCGCCCGCCGAACAACAGGCGGGTATCGGCGGTGAGGCGGAAATAGTCGGTGACGAAGTTGACATCGCCCACCGCGTCGTTGTCGCGGATCAGCGCCTTGGCCCGGTCCGCCCCCAACGGCGCCGTGGCGACGACGTAGCTGGCGACCGCCATCACCTTGGCATCGAGATGCGGTATCAGCGTGCCGAGATAGCCGTTGCAGGCAATGATCGCCTGGCCCGCTGTCACCATGCCGGTGGCCGTGACCACCTTCACCTTGGCTCCCGGCTCCACCCTTTGAACCGGCGTGTGAGCGGCGATCGATCCACCCTCGGCGATCACCGCGCGGGCAAGGCCGTGGGCATAGTTGAGGGTGTGGAGATGGCCCGCGCCCTTGTCAGCGATCGCCCCGTGATAGACGCCGGTGGCGAGCCGTTCCTCCAGTTGCACCTTGTCGAGCAGCGTGACCTTGTCATAGCCGTAGTCCGCCAGTTCCTCGCAGTCCTCGGCCAGATAGCGCAATTGCGAGGGCTTTGGCGCCGTCAGCAGATAGCCCCAGGTGAGGTCGCAGTCGATGTTGTAGGCATCGACGCGCTCGACGATCAGCGCCTTGGCCTCCTCAGCCACAACGAAGGCATCGCGCGCGGCCTGCTTGCCCAGCGCGTGCTCGAAGGCGCCCATGCCCTTTGAAAAGCCGGTGCAGATCTGCCCGCCATTGCGCCCCGAGGCCCCCCACGCGACGGGCCCTGCTTCCAGCACCCGCACCGAAAAGCCGGCCTTCGCCAGCTCCAGCGCCGCCGACAGGCCGGTGAAGCCGCCGCCGACGATGCACACATCCACCGTTTCGTCGCCGGCAAGCGGGGGGCAGTCGGGCGCCGGGCCGGCGCTCGCGCGGTAATAGCTCAACCGGTCGAGAACGCTCTTGGGCGCAGTATCCGGCGTCGTCAACCTGCAGTCTCCATGAGGCAAGCGATTTCCTTTTTAACTTGAACCCTCTAGAACGGACGGGCATCCGCGAGGGGGCGAGGGGTTCGTTTGTCTAACAGCCTCATCGGCTCGCAAAAGACAAGGTCTGACATGTCGTCCATAGAATTCGAGCAATGGCTCGCCGAACGCAATATCGACGAGGTCGAATGCCTGGTGCCGGATATGTCCGGCACCCCGCGCGGCAAGATCCTGCCGGCAGCAAAATTCCTCAAGGGACTGAAGGGCAGGGGCCTGCGCATCCCCGAGGAAATCTTCATCCTCACCGTCACCGGCCGCTATTCGTGGAAGACGGATGCCACCGACAACGCCTCCATCGACGTCTACATGCGCCCGGACGCGAACACGTTGAAGCTGGTGCCGTGGTACGAGAACCCCACCGCGGAGGTGATCTGCGACTGTTTTTATCTCGACGACCGGCCGGTCGACATCGCTCCGCGCTATGTGCTGCAACGGGTGCTCAACCTTTATGCCCAACGCGGCTGGCGCCCGGTGGTGGCGCCCGAACTCGAATTCTACCTGGTGAAGAAGAACCTCGATCCCGACTATCCGCTGGAGCCGCCGGCCGGGCGCTCGGGCCGGGCGGAAAAGTTCGGCCAGGCCTACGGCATCGATGCCGCCAACGAGTTCGATCCCATCGTCGAGGATATTTATGATTTCTGCGAGGCCCAGGAGATCGACATCGACACCATCAGCCACGAGAGCGGCCCGGTGCAGCTCGAGATCAACTTCAACCATGGCGACCCGCTGCAACTGGCCGACCAGGTTTTCCTGTTCAAGCGCACGGTGCGCCAGGCCGCGCTCAAGCACGACATGTACGCCACCTTCATGGCCAAACCGCACGCCGACCAGCCGGGCTCGTCCATGCACATCCACCAGTCCGTCGTCAGCATCAAGACAGGGCGCAACGTGTTTTCCAGCTCCGGCGGCAAGCCGTCCCGTCTCCTGCTCAACCACATCGGCGGCCTGCAGCGCTACATGTCGGCGGCCTTGCCGTTCTTTGCCCCCAACGTGAACTCCTATCGCCGCCTGGTGCCCGATTCGGATGCCCCCACCAACACCCATTGGGGCATCGACAACCGTACGGCACCCTTGCGCATGCCGACCTCCGAGCCCGCCTCGGTGCGGATCGAGAACCGGGTGCCGGGGGCCGATGCCAACCCCTATCTGGCCATCGCCGCCTCGCTCGCCTGCGGATTCCTCGGCATGACGCAAAAGATCAAGCCGTCCGATCCGGTGGAAGGCTCGGCCTACCGCTATGCCCACACGCTGCCGCTGCACCTAGACGAGGCGCTCAACAAGCTCAACTATTGCAAGCCCCTGAAGGAGGCCTTCGGCACCCGCTTCATCGACGCCTATCAGGGCGTGAAGGAAGAGGAGATGGAGCTCTACCGCAAGGTGATCAGCTCTTGGGAGCGCGAATTCCTGCTCCTGAACGTTTGAGCGTGTCGGCAATCACCTCGATTTGCGCCTCGATGCCGATGGGCAGGGATGACGTCACTTCCAGCTCGCGGTCCTCATAGACATCGCGGTCCGGGTGCGCGGCCGCCCATTGGGCGATCGCCCGGTCGCGCTCGATGATGAGCGCCTCGATCTGTGGCCGGAAAAGCTTGAGCATGGCGGTGATCCAGCGGTTGGTCGCCAGGCAGGGATGCGTGTGCTCGATGCGAAAGCGGCAAAGCATGGCGATGACGTCTTCAGCCCGGTAAAAGCTCTCGTCCGTCACCCAGCGGTTGGTGGTGAAGAGCCCGATCGGGTGGCCCGGCCGGTCCATGGAGATGGCGACGAAATGGGTGAGCGCGTCCTTGCCCGTGGGCCGCCTGGCCTTGCCCTCATAGGCGACGGGCGCAACGCCCTCCGGCATCCCCGGCGCCCTGAGGAAGGTGTGGAAGTGGCCGTGCTCGCCGCTGTCCTTGCGATGGGCGTGATAGTAATACTGCGACTGGAACTCCTCGTCGAACACATCGCCCTTGGGATAGTGGTCGAGTTCGTAGAACGTGCCCTGGTGCGCCAGGCACTGGCCCACCACATTGGCGCCCGTCTTGGTAAGGAGCCGCATGTTCTCCTCCACCTCGGCACCGGCGGCGGCCATATCTTCAAGCTCGGCAGGCGAAAGGCGTGCGAGGGCGGTTTCGATGTCAAACGCGAGGTCGGTTTTGCTCATGCGGCGATCCTACCGGCAAGCCCCCGGCTTTTGAACGGGGTCCTGCGGGCTTCGCGTTCAGGCGCGGCGTCAGCTCACTTGCAGCACCAGCTTGCTAACAAACGCTTTTTTCTTGAAGTCCGCCTGGGCGCGCGCCAGCTCACTCAAGGGGTAGGCTTTGGCCAGCAACGGCCGGATGGTTCCGTTCACGGCGTAGTCGCGCACCGCTCTGAAGTCGGCCCGGGTTCCCTGCGTCGCGCCCAGAATGTCGAGGTGCTTCAGATAGACCCGCCGCATGTCGATTGTCACCAGCGGACCGCCGATAGCGCCGCAGGTGACACAGCGGCCATGGGCTTTCAGGATCTCGAGAAGTCTGGGCAGGAGATCCCCGGCCACCGTGTCGACGACGACGTCGATGGGTGCACCATCCGTGGCATCCGACACGGCGGCTTCGAGATCGCCTTTGTCGCGCGCGATGACCGCTTCGGCCCCGATGGCTTCGACCGCATGCGCCTTGCTGGCGCTCGCCACAGCATAGGGTATGGCGCCGCGTGCCCGGCATAGCTGTATGACGCCGGATCCGACGCCACCCGATGCACCGGTGACCAGCACCCGCTCTCCGGCCCTCACGCGGGCGCGGTTCAGCATGTGCTCGCCGGTGACATAGGCGCAGCAGAAGGTGGCGAGCTGGGCATCGCTCAGCGTGGTTTCGACCCGGTGGGCGTTCTCCGCCGGCACCGCCACATAATCGGCAAAACCGCCCGGCCGGGCCGAGCCGATATAATCGTGGCTGGGGATGTCGTCGCCCTCGCCGGCGTAGATGCCGAAATCGACCATGACCCGCTTGCCCACCCGCGCCGCATCGACACCCGCACCCACGGCGGCGATCGAGCCGGCGATATCGGCGCCCTGGATAATGGGGAACTGCATGGGGCTGTCGCTGAACGAGGCGACAGCTTGCGGATCGTCGCTGCTGCCATAGGCGCCTTCGCGCACCCAGATATCGGTGTTGTTGAGACCGCAGGCGCCGACCTTTACCAGCACTTCGCCGGAAGCGGGCTGGGGCACCGGCCAGTCCTCACGCAGTTCCAGCTTCTCCGGCCCGCCATGTCCCGTGAGGACGACGGCCCGCATTGTCCGCGGCAATGCCATTGTTGAGGCTCCAGGATTCCGCAGCACAGGAGCCATCGACCGTACTTTGTTGCCGCAACGTCAACAAGTCTTTATCAGGGCAATTTCAGCTCACGACCTGGCAGCGCTTCCATATCTCCGGCTTGCCCGGGTCGGTCGCTTTCGGAGGCGTCAGGGAGATGATGATGTGGTCTTCATCGATCAGGTCGGCATGCACATGGGCGCCCGCATCCTTGTCGCCGTCGGGGACGATGTAGTCGAAACGATGCCGGTAATAATCGCCCCGCGTGACCTTACCGCTGGGGGCGACGACCTGCGGGCCTTCGATGGTCATGGTGGCGTTGTCCGGCGAGCACCAGTTACCATCGATGCGGTCGGCCCACGCCGTGCCGGCCGACAGGGCAAGGCCGAAAGCGGCAATCAGCATGCGCAAGGGGAGCGTCCTCATAGCTCGGCTATCCTAGACCAACCGCTTTTGAGCGCCAAGTGGGGGCCCTGTTTCACTATCGCTGGAGAATGAATGGCAGCGGGACAGCATGCCCGATTGCCTGCCGTTGCGGCTGCGACTAAAAGGCCGTGAACCGGCAGCGGCCGGCATCGGCTATAGGGAACGGACAAGGTATGGGTGAGCCGCGCGTCGACACGAGCCCCAAGGGCTGGGACGAGGTCAAGCCGACCACCTGCTACATGTGCGCCTGCCGTTGCGGCATCAAGGTGTATCTGAAGGATGGCAGCGTCCGCTACATCGAGGGCAACCGCGATCACCCGGTGAACAAGGGCGTTTTGTGCGGCAAGGGTTCGGCCGGCATCATGCAGCACTATTCGCCCGCCCGCCTGTCGGCACCGCTCATGCGCGTCGGCCCGCGCGGCTCGGGCGAATACCGCGAGGTCAGCTGGGAAGAAGCGCTGAGGACCGCCACCATGTGGCTGTCAGGGGTGCGCTCAAGCGATCCGAGGAAGCTTGCCTTCTTCACCGGCCGCGATCAGTCGCAGGCCCTCACCGGCTGGTGGGCGCGGCAGTTCGGCACCCCCAACTACGCCGCTCACGGCGGCTTCTGCTCGGTCAACATGGCCGCCGCCGGGCTTTATACCTTCGGCGGCTCGTTCTGGGAGTTCGGCGATCCCGACTGGGAGCACGCCCGCTATTTCCTCCTCTTCGGGGTGGCCGAGGACCATGCCTCCAACCCCATCAAGGTGGGGCTCGGCAAGCTGAAGGCCAGGGGCGCCAAGATCGTCTCGGTCAACCCGGTGCGTTCGGGCTATTCGGCCATCGCCGATGAATGGCTGGGCATCCGTCCCGGCACCGACGGCCTCCTCGTCGCCGCCCTCATCCATGAGCTGCTGGCCGCCGGGCGCATCGATGCCGAAAGCCTCAGCCAACACACCAATGCCGGCTGGCTGGTGATCGACAATCCAGGCCAGGCCGATGACGGCCTCATCGCCCGCGACAGGAAGGGTGAGCCCTTGTGCATCGAGCGCGCCTCGGGCCGCCTGGTCGCCGCCTCGGGCACTGTCACGCCGCGCTTCAATGGCGAAGTGAAGCTGAAGGGTGGGGCGAAGGCCCGGCCGGTGTTCGAACTGCTGGCGCGGCGCTACCTCGCCGAGGAGTACAGCCCCGACGCGGTGGCCGCGCGCACCGGCATCGAGGCCGCAACCATCCGCCGCATCGCCGCCGAGCTTGCCGCTGCCGCCTTCGACGACCCGCCGGTGATCGATCAGCCGTGGACCGATGCCTGGGGCCGGCGCCACGAGACCATGGTGGGCCGCCCGGTCGCCATGCATGCCATGCGCGGCATCTCGGCCCATTCCAACGGCTATCACACCTGCCGCCTCATCCACCTGCTGCAGATCCTCCTCGGCACCATCGATGCGCCGGGTGGTTTCCGCTACAAGCCGCCTTATCCCAAGCACGTGCCGCCGCCGATCAAGCCGTACGGCCAGCAGCATCACGTCAGCCCCGGCCAGCCGCTGCGCGGGCCGCATCTGGGCTTTCCCGACGACCCGGCCGACCTCCTCGTCGATGCGGACGGGAACCCCGAACGCATCGACAAGGCGTTTTCCTGGGAGGCGCCGTTCGCCGCCCACGGCCTCATGCACATGGTCATCTCCAATGCCGCCCGGCGCGACCCCTACGGCATCGAGGTCCTGTTCATGTACATGGCGAACATGAGCTGGAACTCGTCGATGAACATTGCCGGCGTCATCGAACAGCTCACCGGGCGCGATGAGGCAACGGGCGATTATCTCATTCCGAAGATCATCTATTCCGACGCCTACTTCTCCGAGATGGTGCCCTATGCCGATCTGATCCTGCCCGACACCACCTACCTCGAGCGCTGGGACTGCATTTCGCTGCTCGATCGGCCGATCTCGGAAGCAGACGGCCCGGGCAATTCGATCCGCCAGCCGGTGGTGCGGCCCAACCGCGATGTGCGCCCGTTCCAGGACGTGCTGCTCGACCTCGGCGCAAGGCTCGGCCTCGAAGGCATGGTCGACGACAAGGCCGAGCCGAAATATCCCGGCGGCTATGCCGACTACATGGTGAACCACGAGCGCCGCCCCGGCATCGGTCCGCTCGCCGGCTGGCGCGGCAAGGACGGCTCCCAAAGCCTGAAAGGAGAGCCCAACCCGGACCAGCTCAAGCGCTACATCGACAATGGCTGCTTCTGGTTCGAGCCGTTCCCGCCCGAGGCGCGCTATTTCAAGCACGTCAACCGCGCCTATCTGGAGCTGGCCGAAAAGGCGGGCTTCATCGCCGGGCACGAGCCCGTCATCTTCCATCTCTATTCCGAGCCCATGCAGCGCTTCCGCCTGGCCGCACAGGGCCACGGCAAGGTGCTGCCGCCCGAGGCGCACCGGCAAAGGGTGGAGAGCTTTTTCGATCCCTTGCCCTTCTGGTATCCGCCCTTCGAGGAGGCCATCGTCGAGCCGCGCAGCTTTCCCCTGCACGCCGTCACCCAGAGGCCCATGGCGATGTACCACTCCTGGGGTTCGCAGAACGCCTGGCTGCGCCAGATCCTCGGGCGCAACTGGCTCTACATGGCGCACCGCAAGGCGGCCGAACTCGGCATCGCCGACGGCGACTGGGTCCATGTCACCTCCCACCACGGCCGCATCACCGTGCAGGTCAAACTGATGGACGGGGTCAATCCCGATACCGTGTGGACGTGGAACGCCATCGGCAAGCGTTCGGGCGCCTGGAACCTCGCGCCCGGCGCGCCCGAGAGCAAAAAAGGATTCCTGCTCAATCACCTGATCGCGGAACTTCTACCGGAACGTGAAGGTGGTTACCGCTATTCCAACTCCGATCCGGTGACCGGCCAGGCTGCCTGGTACGATCTCCGGGTGAAGGTCGAACGGGCCGAGCCGCAGGCCCGCACGCTGCCGCAATACGAGACTCTGAAACCCGTCAAGGGCGTCAGGGCACGTCCCACCATCGTGCGCTGGGGCGCCCCCAAGGGAGGGGCCGCATGACCTCGCTGCCCGATACATCGAAGCCCGGACAGGTCAAGCTCGGGCTCGTCATCGACCTCGATACCTGCGTCGGCTGCCAGGCCTGCGCCGTTTCCTGCAAGGAATGGAACACGCAAGGATATTCCGCCCCTCTCACCGATGAGGACCCTTACGAGGCGAACCCGCTGGGAGTGTGGCTCAACCGCGTGCACGGCTATGAAGTGAAGGACGAGACGGGCGTGAGCCGCACGGTGCATTTTCCCCGCTCGTGCCTGCATTGCGAGGCGCCGGCCTGCGTCACCGTGTGCCCGACGGGGGCCTCCTACAAGCGCGCCGAGGACGGCATCGTGCTGGTCAATCCCGACACCTGCATCGGCTGCAAGCTGTGTTCCTGGGCCTGCCCTTACGGCGCGCGCGAATACGACCACGACGACGGCGTGATGAAGAAGTGCACCCTGTGCGTCGACCGCATCTACAACGACAACCTAGAACCCGAAGACCGCCAGCCCGCCTGCGTGCGCGCCTGCCCGACGGGCGCGCGCCATTTCGGCGATCTCGGCGATCCTGCAAGCGACGTCTCAATGCTGGTGGCGGAACGCCAGGGCTACGATCTGTTGCCGGGGATGGGCTACAAGCCGGTGAACAAGTACCTGCCGCCGCGCCCGCGCCGCGACGCCGCGGCTGCGGCCGGCGCGCCGGTTGAACTGGCCGCGCTCACCGGCAAAGGCGATGTGATGGAGCGGCTGTTCGGTTGGCTCGACAAGGTTCTTTCTTAAGGTTCGCGATGCATCCCGCCTATTCGGTCATCGTCTTCACCACCGCCTCCGGCATGGGTTATGGCCTGCTGGGTCTGCTTGGTCTTGTGGGCGCCGCCCACGGGCCGGCCTCGACCTTCGCCTTCGGGGCGACGTGCCTCGCCTTCGCCTTCGGCCTCATCGTCATCGGGCTCTTGTCATCGACCGCCCATCTCGGCCATCCCGAGCGCGCCTGGCGGGCGCTGTCTGAGTGGCGCTCCTCGTGGCTGTCACGCGAGGGGGTGGCGGCGATGGCCACCTTCGCGCCCGGCCTCGCCTTCGCCTGGGCTTGGCTCAGCCCCGAAGCGAGCCATGAGCTGGTGCGCATCCTCGGCCTTGCAACCCTCGCGATGTCGGCGGTGACGGTCTTTTGCACCGGCATGATCTACCAGTCGCTGGCGACCATCCGCCAATGGCATCAGCGGCTGGTGACGCCCCTCTATCTCGCCTTCGCGCTCGCCACCGGCTCCTGCCTGTTGATGGCCATTGCGCAGGCCTATGGGCGCGGCCCGGCGTTTCTGTCGGTGTTTACCGCCGCGAGCCTCATCCTGGCCCTGGCCCTGAAGCTTCTTTACTGGCGCTCGGTGGATGGCAACGCCGGCCGCTTCACCATGGCCGATGCGACCGGCCTTGGCGCACCGGGCGAGGTGCGCCAGTGGGAGGCGCCGCACACTGCCCAGAACTACGTCATGAACGAGATGGGCTACCGCATCGCCCGCCGGCACGCGCTGAAGCTGAGGCGGCTGGTGCTGGCAGGACTCGGGCTGGCGCTGTTGCTCAGCCCGGTGACGCTTTCGCCCATTCCCGCCCTCGACATCGCGGCCTCGCTGCTGGCGGTGATTGCGGCAAGCACAGCGGCTTTCATCGAGCGCTGGCTGTTCTTCGCCGAGGCCCGCCACGTGGTGATGCTCTATTACGGCGCCCCGCGGGCGTGACCATTGCTCTCCTCTCCCTGGTGGAGAGGGGCAGGGGGTGGGGGTCCCCCCAAGAAGGTCCGAAGGCCCACATTTTGCCACGCACAGACGGATCGCAGCCGACGCATCGGCGGTCCGGCCTCTCGATGTATTCGAACCCCACCCCCCCGATGCCTTCCCACAAGGGGGAGGGGAGAGGATATAAATTTTTCTTTATATAAAGTTTTCTTTATGTCATAAATCCCGAATATTCACCTCCTTTGGAGTTTCCCATGGCGCGCGCCTCGTTTGCCGACCTGCTCGCTCAACGCCCGTGGCTGCTGGCCGACGGGGCGACCGGCACCAATTATTTCGCCGCCGGGCTCATGTCCGGCGATGCGCCGGAATTGTGGAATTTCGAGCATCCAGGCCGGGTGCGCGCCAATCATCGCGGCTTCATCGAGGCCGGCGCAGATATCGTCCTCTCCAATTCCTTCGGCGGCAGCGCCTACCGCCTCAAACTGCACAAGGCCGAGGACCGGGTGCGTGAGATCAACCGCGAGGCGGCCCGCTTGGCGCGCCTCGAAGCCGATGCGGCCGACCATCCGGTGATCGTCGCCGGCTCCATCGGCCCGACCGGCGAGATCCTCGAACCCGTCGGCACCCTTAGCCACGAAGACGCGGTGAAGGCCTTCGCCGAGCAGGCAGCGGCGCTCGCCGAGGGCGGGGCCGACATCATCTGGATCGAGACCATGTCATCGGAAGAGGAACTGCGCGCCGCCGTGGAAGGCGCCAGCAGCGCTGGCCTGCCCATCGTCACCACCATGAGCTTCGACACCAACGGCTGCACCATGATGGGCATCACGCCGGGCTATTTCGGGCTCCTCTCGCAGTCGCTGCCCGTGGCCGCGGTCGGCGCCAATTGCGGCACCGGGGCGGCCGAGTTGGTGGCGACCGTCTCAGGGATAGCCGGCGCCCGGCCCGATGCCGTGGTGGTGGCCAAGGGCAATTGCGGCATTCCCGAATATCGCGACGGCCACATCCATTATTCCGGCACGCCGGAACTCATGGCCGATTACGCCCGCCTGGCCCTCGATGCCGGCGCCCGCATCATCGGCGGCTGTTGCGGCACCACGCCGACGCATCTACGGGCCATGCGCGAGGCGCTGGAAGTCCACGTGAAGGGCCATCACCCCTCCATCGCCGATATCGAAACCCGTCTCGGCAAGGTCTCCGCGCTCGCCCACGGCCACGACAAGGCAATCGAAGGCCGCGCCCGCCGCGAAAGTCGCGAACGCCGCCGCGCCCGGGGGTGATGCGGCACTACCCGCCGGCCGGCGCCTGTGCTATTGGCGCCAATGACGGCAGGAGGTGCGCATGTCTCAGACAAGGGTTGCATGGAGCAAGGGCCGGCTGATGCCGGAGGATGAGGTCACGGTGTCGTTCCGCGACATCGGCTTCCAACTGGGCGACGGGGTGTTCGACACCGCCCGCACCGTCGGCCACAAGCCCTTCATGTTCGAAGAGCACGTTGCCCGGCTCTACCGCTCGTTGCGCTATGTCGGCATCGATCCGGGCATCGCGCCCGACGCCATGCTCAAGGCGACGCTGGATGTGCTCGAAGCCAACCTGCCGCTCATCGGGCCCGATGATGACTATTGGGTGACACAGTGGATCTCGCGCGGCCAGCGCGCCCTCGACCGGCTGGGCGTCGATGGCGAGCCCACCGTGATCATCGAGTGCTCGCCCTTGCCGTTGAGGAGCCGGGCCATGGGCATGCGCGACGGCCTCGATGTAGTGACGCCGGCCGGCATCCGCCGCACGCCTCCCGAGGCCATCAGCCCGCGCGTAAAATCCATGAGCTATGCCAATCTGATGGCCGGCGACAAGGAGGTGCAGCTTCTCAAGCCCGGCTCGACCTCGGTGCTGCTCGATACTCGCGGCTGTCTCGCCGAAGGGCTTGGCTCCAACATCTTCATCGTGCGGGGCGGTGAGGTGCTTACCCCCTTCGAGCGCTATGTGTTGCCCGGACTGTCGCGCGAGACGGTGATGGAGATCGCCCGCGACATGGGTGTCCCGCTGCGCGAAGCCGACATCGACCTCTATGACGCCTATGCCGCCGATGAGGCCTTCATCACCTCGACAAGTTGGTGCCTGGTGCCGGTGCGCTCCTTCAACGCCCGCCCGGTCGGCAGCGGCAAGGTGCCGGGCCCGGTGACCGCCCGCCTCATCGAGGGCTACAAGGAGCGTCTCGGCGGCTTCGACTACGTGGCCCAGTACACGAGGCTTCTGGAAGGGGCGAACTGACCGGCGGAATCAGTCCTCGTCGCCGTCGTCGGCCAGCGATTGCGGGCGCTGGTAGTCGCCATCGAGAATGTCGTAATAGTCGCCCTTGTCGGCTGAGAAGATGTGGCCTTCGGTCCTGAGATTCGTAGGGGTATCGAGCGTGCCGGCGGCGATGGCGATGTAGTCGCGCCCTTTGCCCTGCCAGAACAGGGTCGAGCCGCACGCCGAGCAGAAGGCACGCTCGGCCGTCGCGCTCGATCGATACCATTTGAGCGTTTCGCCCTTCACCATGCGGAAGTCGGTGTGTTTGGCGGCGGTGGCGGCCATGAAATGGCCGGTCTGCTTGCGGCACTGGGTGCAATGGCAGTCGATCACGTCACGCAGCGGTCCGTCGACCTCGTAGACGACTCCGCCGCACAGGCAGGAACCGCGATGGAGGATTTCGCTCATCTGTCCGACTTGAAGGCCTTGGCGATGGCCGCGATGTGCTTGGGGCCGATGCCGCAGCAGCCGCCGAAGATGGTGGCACCGACGCGCCGCCAGCGCCGCGCCTGCTCGACAAAATCGTCGGGGCTGATGTCGCCAAAAACCCAATTTGGCATCTCGAAGTGGCCGGACTCGGGATAGGCGCCGATGGGCCCCGCCCAGTTGGCCTTGATGGCGAGCAGCGCGTCCTCGGTCAGCTGCATTTCGTTGTGCATGACCAGGCAGGCTCTGGCGCCGGTCGACATCAGCGAGGTAACGATGTCCTTCAGCTCCCAGTCCTGGCGGTTGCAGCCGACCAGCCGGCCGTCATGCCGGCGCTGCACCGCGATGCCGACCCACACCGGCAGGCCCGTCGCCACCGCCGCCTCGGTCGCCCACAGCGACTGGTCGCAGTCGCGCATCATCTCCATCACGATGAGGTCGCATCCGAGATCGGCCAGGCCCTTGGCCTTGGCATCGAACAGCGCCGTCAGTTCCTTGCTGGCAACATTGAACATGGGCGAGGTGTCCGCACCCTGGATAACCGGGCGCATGACCGAAAACGATCCGGCGATGGCGACCTGGTCGGCGCCGGCGTTGGCGACGGCCTCGCGCGCCAGCCTGACGGCGGCAGCGTCGATCTCGGCGATCTCGCCCTCGCGCCCCAGTGCCTTGAACAGGATGGGGCTGGTGGCGAACGTGTTGGCGGTGATGACGTCGGCGCCCGCCGCGAGATAGGATTCGTGCACGGCGCGCACTACGTCCGGGTGCGTGCGGTTGGCCTCGGCGCACCAGGTCTCGCCGTCCATGGGCACGCCACGTGCCTCAATATCGGTGCCAGTTCCTCCATCGAGGATGACGGCATCGCCGGCAGCAAGCTTCATCTCGACATTGGCGTACATCGTGGTCTTCCGGCCTTCGCGCAGAGCCTGTTGCATGTTTCCAGGTGCAGTCCGGCAAGACCTTGGCAACCTGAAGCTATAAAAATTCACAAACGCCCGCACAAGTTGTCCAGCACGGCCGAATTCCGGGAGATGAATGACGAAAACAGCTCTGGTCAACGCCCATGTTGGCCAGTCGACCATGCACCCACCCATGCATGATGTTATGTCGTTGTTAGCCAAAAGTCGATGCTTGCACCACTCTCATACATTAAATTTTCACCATGTGAATCACGCCCGGCGCCGTGCCCGAAGGAAGGCCGTCATGTGAAAACCGGCCTGGGCGGGTGCGTAGCGCCATGCGGTGCCCACCGGACAGGCATGACGCGCCAGGCATCCGGACGTCATGCATTGGTGCCCGGCGGGCGTTGCCAGATGCCCGGCACAGACCGCCACGTCATAGCCGGCGCCATCGAAGGCCGATACCGGACAGGCGCCGAGACAAGGCTTTTCCACGCAGGTCTGGCATGGTGAGGCCGAGGCGGCGGGGGCGCCCATGTCGAACTCGACCGGCAACAGCAGCGCGGCGCGAAAGGCATGCCACAGCCCGTAGACGGGATGGATGTTCATGCCGATGGGTGAGATGAAGCCGGCGCCCGCCCGCCGTGCCCAGGTGAGGAAGGCATGGGGCGGCTTGTCGAAGGGATAGAGCGCGCTTGCGCCCAGACTTTGTGCCAGCGGATCGATCACCGTCTTCGTCCACGCATCGAGGGTGTCGCTGGCCGCGTCGCGCTCGCGCCGGAAGCGGGCGAACATCGCCGGCCCGGCATTGCCGATGAGGATCACCTGCCGGGCGGGCTTGCCGTTCGCGAGCGCTGGAACACCGTCACTGGCAACGGGCACGAACCAGCCCAGCGCCATGAAGCCTTCACGCGCGATTGTCGTGAGGACCGGGTGTTCCATGCCGCCTCAGCCGCCCCAGCGCGGATCGCCCGGTTCCATCGCCCGGCGCGAAAGCTGGATGTCATGCATTGCGCGCAGTGCCCGGTCCACATCGCGCGGCAGGTAGTCGGGATAATAGGTGGAGAGAATCTCGCGCTTCATCGCAGACGCCTTTTCGATGAGGTCGGGCTTGCCGGCTTCCGTCCACTCCTTGGGGCTCATGCGGTTGCCGAGATGGGGATAGACATATTCCCGCTGCATCAGCGACAGCGTCTGGTCATGGCCGAGGAAGTGTCCGGGCCCGTCGAGGCACACCGAGCGGATCACCTCCACCGAAAGTGTGTCGTCGGAGACCTCGATGCCGCGCACATTGCGGTTGATGGAGCCCAGCATGTCGTTGTCGATGAGGAGACTCTCGAGGCAGAAGCCGAGCAGCGAGGCATGCATGCCGGCCGATTCATAAAGGAGGTTGACGCCCGTCATGGCGGCAAGGGCGGCGGTCACCCCCTTTTCGCCGCCTGCCTGCATGTCGGGCAGCTTGGCATCGCACATGCCGGCGGCCGAGCCGACAGTGAGGCGATAGAAATGGCCCATCTGGGCGCAGGCCGCGGTGATGAGCGCCTGTTCGCCCGATCCACCCGACATGGCGCCGGTCCGCAAGTCCGAGACAAAGGGCCACGGCCCCCAGATGGCAACCGCTCCCGGCACGACGCAGTTGATGTAGACGAGTCCGGCGAGGCATTCCGCCACTGCCTGCACCACGGTGCCGGCAAGGGCTGCCGGCGAGGTGGCGCCGGCTTGCGCTGCCGACAGCAGCAGCACCGGCATGCCGCCGCGTGCCGCCGCCTCCAGGCAGCGACAGGCATCCTCGGCCCAGGTGAGCGGCGGCACCACGAAACAGTTGGACTGGGAGACGAACGGCCGTTCGCGCCATTTCTCCTCGCTGCCCGCCACCACGTGCAGCATCTGCAAGGCTTCCTCCACGTGCTCGGGCGCCACCATGGAGGTGCCGATATGCTTTGAGGTGCCGGCAAGGCAGGCATAGAGCGTGTTGATGTCCATGTCGCGCGGCGAGACGATGTCGCGCGGCACCACGGTGCGCTGGAAGAAATGGATGTGCTCGCAGGTATCGACGATGCGCGCCGTGTCATAGAGATCGACCAGCAGCGACTCGCGATAAGTGCGGGTCTCCGGCTCGACGATGTGCACCGCCGCCCCGGCGGTGCCGAAATGCACCCTGTCGCCCCACGGCTGCATGTCGTGGCGCGGATCGCGGGCATGCAGCACGAACTGCCGCGCGCATGATGCGAGGACGTCCTCCACCAGCGCCGGCGGGATGCACAGGCGCTCGCCGCGCATGAAGCAGCCTTTCGCTGTCATCGCCTCGAGGCAGCTCGGGATCGGCTTGGACATGCCCACCGTTTCCAGGAGCTCCAGCGCCGAGCGATGGATGGCCTCCATGTCGTGCTCCCAAAGCGGCTTGTAGCGGCCGCCTTTCATGCCCGGCTGGACGGCAGCCTTTTCGATGGGAATGGGCGCCGCGCGCAAGGCACGCCTGGCCTCTCTGCCGCCGCGCCGACGGCTCAGCTCCTCAACCGCGCTCATCGATGCCTCCGGGCTTCAGCGGATCAATCAATTTACCCGGATTCGCATCGCACCGTTTGGCGTCGTTGAAAAGTCCCCGCGTTCAATCCATAAGGTGAAATATATTCACCTATTGTATCAAACAGCGATCGGGAATAGAGCGCTGGAGATTGAATTTCTATCGAATGTGCCGCCCTCGGTCCAGCCTTGAAGGTGAGCCAGATTGGCCAAACGCAACCTCCCATCGCTGCGCGCCCTGACCGCGTTCGAGGCTGCCGCCCGGCTCGGCGGCTTCCGCCGCGCCGCCGATGAACTGGGCATCACCCGCTCCGCCGTCAGCCACCAGATCCGCGCGCTGGAGGAAGAGCTGGGCCTGTCGCTGTTTCGCCGCGAGTCGCGCCGCGCCGAGCTGACCGCTTCCGGCCAGTCCTACTTTCCAGCGGTGCGCGAGGCCTTTGACCGCATCGAGGCCGAGACCGAGCTGTTGCGCCCCGACAGCCAGGACAACGAACTCACTGTGCAGGTCTATGTCACCGTGGCGCTCAAATGGCTCATCCCGCGCCTGCACGACTTCGAGCGCCGCTACCCCGAGATGAAGGTCAGGCTGTGGACCTCCTTCTTCGACTGGGAGTTCGACGAGGAGCATGTCGATGCCGCCTTCATCCTCGCCCGCAAGCCATCGCCCATCCATTATTCCCGCAGCCTTTTCCGCTCCTGCCTGACGCCCATCTGCGCCCCCGAATTGCTGGACGGCCCCGACGCCATCCGCACGCCCGCCGATCTCGCCCGCCATCGCCTGCTCTATGTGTTCTCGGCCGAGGAGGACTGGCGCATCTGGCTCAAGGCGGCGGGCGTCGAGGGGCTGGAATTGTCGAAAAGCCTTGCCTTCGACAGCTATGTGCTGGCGCAGGAGGCCGCCGTCGAGGGCAGGGGGGTGGCGATGACCATCGGCCCCTTCGCCACCGAGGAATTGCGCGCCGGCACTCTGGTGCAGCCGTTCGACCTGTTGGTGCCGCACCGCCACGACTGGCGCTTCATGTGCGCCGCGGGCCAGCGCCTCAAGCCGAAAATCCGTCGCTTCGAGCAGTGGCTCACCGATGCGATCGCGGCCGACGCCGCTCTCGAACCTTACCGCCAGCCCACCGATGTCAGGGAAGGACCCAGCGTCCATGAACGAGCACTCAGCCGCTGAGGAAGCGGGATCGCGCCAGCCGCGCCGCCGTGGCCGCGAGCATCACCGCAGCGCCGGTGCGAGCGGTCTTCAGCAATTGCCGCGCCGCACCATCACCCGTCCTTTCGCGCCCATGGAGATCGTCTCGGCCGACGAGTTGGAGATGATCCATGAGGCCTCGCTCAAGGTGCTGGAAGAAATCGGCATGGATTTCCTCCTGCCCGAGGCGCGCGAGCGGCTGAAGGAGGCAGGCGCCGAAGTGACGGGCGAGCGGGTGCGCCTGCCGCGCCAGATGGTCGAGGCTGCCCTTGCGACCGTGCCATCGCGCTTCACCTTCCATGCCCGCAACCCGGAAAACAGCATCGAGGTGGGCGGCAACGCCATGTTCTTCGGCCCCGTTTCCAGCGCCCCCAACTGCTCCGACCTCGACGGCGGCCGCCGCCCCGGCACGCTCGCCGACTATCGCAGCTTCCTGAAGCTGTGCCAGATCTTCAACTGCATCCAGCTTCCTCGGCGGCTATCCGGTGGAACCCATCGACATCCACCCCTCGATCCGCCATCTCGATGCCCTCAAGGATGCCGCCACCCTCATGGACAAGCCGTTCCATGCCTATTCGCTGGGCAAGGAGCGCATCCGCGACGGCATGGAGATCGCCCGCATCGCCCGCGGCATCGACCGCGAGACGCTTGAGCGCGAACCGTCGCTGTTCACCATCGTCAACACCAACTCGCCGCTGAAGCTCGACAACCCCATGTTGCAGGGCATCATCGAGATGTCCTCGGCAAACCAGATCGTGTGCGTGACGCCGTTCACGCTCGCCGGCGCCATGGCGCCGGTGACGGTGGCGGGCGCGCTGGTGCAGCAGAATGCCGAAGCGCTGGCCGGCCTCGTCATGACCCAGACGGTGAGGGCAGGGGCGCCCTTCATCTATGGCGGCTTCACCTCCAACGTCGACATGAAGTCGGGCGCGCCGGCCTTCGGCACGCCGGAATACATGAAGGCGGCCATCGTCGGCGGCCAGCTCGCCCGGCGCTACAACCTGCCCTACCGCACCTCCAACACCTGCGCCGCCAACGCGGTGGATGCCCAGGCGGCCTATGAATCGGTGTTCTCCCTGTGGGGCGTCACCATGGGCGGCGGCAACATGGTGATGCACGGCGCCGGCTGGATGGAAGGCGGGCTCGTCGCCTCGTTCGAAAAATTCGTGCTGGACTGCGACCTGATCCAGATGGTGATGGAGTTCCTGAAGCCCCTCGACACCGGCACCGACGCACTCGGCATCGATGCCATGCGCGAGGTCGGCCCCGGCGGTCACTTCTTCGGCTGCGCCCACACCCTGGCCCGCTACACCAACGCCTTCTACGCCCCGCTCATCTCCGACTGGCGCAATTTCCAGCAATGGCAGGCCGCCGGCTCGCCCGAGGCCAACACAAGGCCAACCGGCTATGGAAGGAGGCGCTGGAGACTTACGAGAAGCCGGCGATGGATGCCGCCATTGCCGAGGAGCTCAATGCCTTCGTTGCCCGCCGCAAGCAAGAAGGCGGCGCGCCGACCGATTTCTGAAGCGGCGGACATTTGGCTCGCTTGCGTGTCGCGGGCGCCTGCCTCATACAGGCGCGCGTGAAAGCCATCCGCCCTGGAGGCCCGCAAGCGATCCATGAGTGCTGCGCCTGACCCCTTTTGCCATCATCCCGAACTGCGCCACAGGATCGTCGATCCCGCGCAATCCTATTTCCGCACCTTCCGCATCGAGGACAGGCTGGCACAGATGCAGGCGCAAGGGATGCCGACCGGCTGGTGGTATTCTGACAGCGAGCGCGAGGCCATGCGGGCCCGCGCCCTTGAAGGCCACCGGGACGCCGACCTGTGGGTCTTCGGCTATGGCTCGCTCATGTGGGATCCGGGCATTCGCTTTGAAGAGGTGCGCCGGGCCCGCGTGCCGGATTATGCCCGGCGCTTCATCCTGAAAACCTCCCACGGGGGCCGCGGCTCGCCTGAAGCCCCGGGTCTGATGGCCGCCCTCGATGCGGGCGAGGGCTGCGAGGGGCTGGTGTTCAGGATTGACCGCGCCAACATCGAAGCCGAAACCGAGATCTTGTGGCGGCGCGAAAGGATCGGTCCCGCCTACATACCGGCGTTCATCGAGGCGAACGTCGCCGACCGGCTGGTGATGGTGCTTGCCTTCGTGGCCGACCACGAGGCCGCGAGCATCGATGCCAGCCTGACGCGCGCCGAACAGGTCCGCCTGCTGGCCACCGGCAACGGGTTCCTCGGCACCAGCCTCGACTACCTCGCCAGGATAGCCGAGCAGTTTGCGGCCCTGGGGATCGAGGACGAAGAGGTCTCGGCGCTGCTGCGCGAGGCCGTGGCCTATGGCGGGTCGCGTTGATGCGGCGAAAGGGCAGGCGCGGTCTGCGGATCGCCGCCGCGGACGGCCGAGCGATGGTCGCTTGCGGTTGGCCCGAGGCGCCGCGATAGGGTAAGGCTTCACCGTTCGAGCCAACCGAGAAAGCCCCCATGCCCGATCAGGCCAGGACCGACGCCCTTATCGTCTTCACCCCTTCCGGCAAGCGCGGCCGCTTTGCCATCGGTACCCCGGTGTTGCAGGCTGCTCGCTCGCTCGGCGTCGACATCGACTCGGTGTGCGGCGGGCGCGCCATCTGCGGGCGCTGCCAGGTGAGGCTGTCTGAAGGCGAGTTCGCCAAGCACGGCATCGTCTCGGCAAGCGATCATCTCAACGGCTTCACTCCCACCGAGACGCGCTATGCCTCAAAGCGCGGCCTGAAGCCCGGCCGCCGCCTGTCATGCCAGACGCAGATCCTCGGCGATGTCGTCATCGACGTGCCGGCCGAAAGCCAGGTGCACAAGCAGGTGGTGAGGAAGCGCGCCGATGCCCGCGTCATCGAGCTCGATCCGGTCATCCGTCTCTATTATCTGGCGGTCGACGAGCCGGACATGCACCATCCTTCATCTGACCTGGAGCGCGTCTACCGGGCGCTTCAGGCGCAATGGCAGGTGGAGGAGGCCACCTGCGACCTCGCCATCATCCAGCGCCTGCAGAAGATGCTGCGCCAGGGCGAATGGCGCATCACTGTCGCCGTGCATCACCGCATGCCCGGCGACCGGCCCGCCATCATCGCCATGTGGCCGGGCTTCCACGACAAGATTCTCGGCCTTGCCGTCGATGTCGGCTCCACCACCATCGCTGCCCATCTGTGCGATCTCACTACCGGCGGCATCGAGGCCTCGGCCGGCCTCATGAATCCGCAGATACGCTTCGGCGAGGACCTGATGAGCCGGGTTTCCTATGTCATGATGAACCCCGGCGGCGATGTGGAGATGACGGCGGCGGTGCGCGAGGCCATCAACCAGCTCGCCGCCGAGGTCACCGCCGAGGCCGGCGAAAGCCTCGATGATGTGGTCGACATCGTGCTGGTGGGCAATCCGGTAATGCATCATCTGCTGCTCGGCATTGATCCGATAGAGCTGGGCGGTGCGCCGTTCGCCCTGGCGACCGGCCTATCCCTCACCCGTCCTGCCCGCGAACTGGACCTCGGCTTCAACGCCGGCGCCCAGTTCTATGTGCTGCCCTGCATCGCCGGCCATGTGGGGGCTGACGCGGCCGCCGTGGTGCTGTCGGAATCGCCGCATCTCAGCGACGACATCATGCTGGCGGTCGATGTCGGCACCAACGCCGAGATCGTGCTGGGCTCGAAGGAGCGCCTGCTCGCCTGCTCTTCGCCCACCGGGCCTGCCTTCGAGGGCGCCCAGATCTCTTGCGGCCAGCGCGCCGCGCCCGGCGCCATCGAGCGGGTGCGTATCGATCCCGAAACGCTGGAGCCGCGCTTCAAGGTGATCGGCTCGGACAAGTGGTCCAATGAGGAAGGTTTTGACGACGAGGTTGCCTCCACCGGCGTCACCGGCATCTGCGGCTCCGGCATCATCGAGGTGATCGCCGAGATGTATCTTTCCGGCATCATCAACCAGGATGGCCAGGTGGACGGGTCGCTTGCCGCCAGAAGCCCGCGCGTCCGCCCCGAGGGCCGCACCTTCACTTATGTGCTGCGTGACGGCGAGCCGCTGATCTCCATCACCCAGAATGACGTGCGCGCCATCCAGCTCGCCAAGGCAGCACTCTATGCCGGCACCCGCCTGTTGATGGACCGCCTCGGCATCGACCATGTCGACCGCATCCGCCTCGCCGGTGCCTTCGGCAGCCATATCGATGTGAAATACGCCATGGTGCTGGGCCTCATCCCCGATTGCCCGCTGGAGAACGTGCAGTCGGCCGGCAATGCGGCGGGGACGGGTGCCCGCATTGCGCTCCTCAACGGCAAGGGCCGCGACGAGATCGAAGCGGTGGTGCGGCGCATCGAGAAGGTCGAAACCGCGGTCGAGCCGCGCTTCCAGCAGCATTTCGTCGAGGCCATGGCCATTCCGCACAAGACGGCGGCGTTTACCAATCTTGAGAAAGTCTTGCGATTGCCGCCGGTAAAGACGGTGCAAAGCCCCGACAATGCCGGCAATGAGCGCCGACGGCGTCGCCGCGATCGCGGTTGATTTTTCGTAAATTCAAATTTTTCAAAGACTTATGGCCGTTAACGGGTCGTTGTTATTGCCCCAGAGTTAAACGCATTCAGGGCAAATTCGATCAAATTGTTACTGATTTCTTAAACCGTCGATTTACGGGGCGCTGGTATTAAGGTTCTCGAAACCAAGTCGCCCCCCGCCAATTTCGGAAGGCCTCGACAAAATGAATACCAAGCCCGTCACCACCCGCCTCGCCTCCCGCTTTTCGCGTTCGACCAAAGGCAACATTTCCATCATCGCCGCCATGGCCTTCATTCCCTTCGCCATGCTGACATCGGCGGCCGTGGACATGTCGAATGCCATTCGCATGAAGGCCGAGCTGCAGGGAGCCGTGGATGCCGGTGCTCTCGCCGCGGCAACCGCCATAGCCTCCGGCGATTCCTACACCGACAAGGTCAAGATCGCCGATGACGCCTTCTATGCCAACCTGTCGCCCAAGCTCCTGGCCTCGCTGGTCGCCACGCCGGTCACCAAGGTCAACTTCGAGCACAAGACGGTGACGATGAATGTTCAGGTTGACACCGGGCAGGTCCTCACCAAGTTCCTGGTCAATTCGCTCAAGCTCGGCGTCAAGGCCAAGGCGATTGTCGACAAGGGCAAACCCATTTGCATGCTGTCCTTCAACAAGACGGCCAACAAGGCGATCGAGATCGAAGGCACCGCCGATATCGTCGCCGATGGCTGCGCCGTGCACGCCAACTCCATCGCCAACGATGCCCTCAACCAGGACGGCTCCGCCTCCGCCGCCGCCGACAGTTTCTGTGTCTATGGCGACTACTCCGGCGCCCCTGGGGCGTTTGCGCCCACGCCCGACAACAACTGCCGCCAGGAAGAGGATCCGCTCAAGGATCTGGTCAATTCGGCCCTGTCGAGCATGGACCTGACGGACTGCACCGGCAGCAATCCCTCGCCGATCAAGTCCGACATGACCCTCAATCCGGCGGTCTATTGCGGCGGCCTGACCATTCAGACCGGCACCACGGTAACCCTCAATCCCGGCACCTACATCATCCGCAACGGCGCCTTCAAGGTGGCCGCCGGCGCCACGCTGAAGGGCACCGGGGTCACAATCGTGCTCACCGGCTCCAGCGCCAGCACCTACTTCTATAATAACGGCGGCGCCAATATCGAGATTACGGCCCCCTCGAGCGGCCCGCTGGCCGGCATCTTGATGACGCAGACGGCAGACTCCAGCCCGTCGCCGCACGAGAACACCATCACCGGAGGCGGCACCATGGAGTTCTCCGGCATCATGTATTACCCGAACCAGCCGCTGTCGATCGAAGGCAACGGCCAGATCGGCGATACCACCAGCCAGTTCGCCATCATGGCCGATACCATCCATGTCAAGGGAACCGGCCTGCTGACCGTTCATATCTCGGGCGACTACGAGGCCGCCGGCCTCCCGTCTCTGCCGGAATCGCACGAGAAAGTCCGCCTGGCGCTGTGAAGTCGAGCGTCGGTCGGGGGCTGGCGAGCGGCGCGTGACGGAACCATAGCCGTCACCGCCCCTCGTTGAGCCGCAAGCATAGAGAGACCGCACCTGGCGCAACGCCGCCGATGGACCGAAATTGCGGTCAATTTTACATAATTGCGAGCAAGGTTCGCAAACGCCGTTTCACGTCTGTCTGCTAACTGTGGCACTGCAACCAACGCGTGTTGGCCACGGGTTCCAGACGGAAGGTATTGAAATGGCGAAGCAGCAAGCCTCCACCAAGTGCGCAATTCGGCGCTATCTGGCGTCGCCGCGCGGCAACCTCTCGATCGCCACCGCGATGACGTTTATTCCCTTCATGATGTTTGTCTCGGCGGCCGTCGACATGTCGAATGCCGTGCGCATGAAGGCCGAACTGCAGGCAGCTGCCGACTCCGGTGTGCTTGCCTCCGCGACGGCCCTTTCTACGGGCGAGTCCTACACGAACAAGCATAAGCTGGCCAACCAGGCTTTCTATGCCAACCTGTCACCCAAGCTGCTGGCCTCGCTGACCGCAACGCCGGTCACCACCATCGACTTCGAGAAGAAGGCGGTGAAGATGAAAGTGCAGGTGGAGACCAGGCAGGTGCTGACCAAGTTCTTCGCCGACACCATGAAGCTGGGGGTCAGGGCTGAGGCCGTGGTCGACAAGGGCGATCCCATCTGCATGATGGCGATGAACAAGACCAAGCCGCAGTCGCTCGAAATCCACGGAACCGCCGACATCGTTGCCGATGGTTGCGCCATCCATGTCAATTCGGACGACCCCGACGCGCTTCATCAGAACGGCTCGGCCACCGCCACGGCCAAGAGCTTCTGCGTCAATGGTGATTTTAGCGGTGCCAAGGACGCCTTCTCACCAACCCCCGACAACAATTGCCGCCAGGAGGAGGATCCGCTGGCCGACCAGTTCGCGAAGGATCTCGCCACCCTCGGCGACATCACCACCTGCACCAAGAACAATCTGCAGGTGAAGAAGAATGATGCCACCATCTCGCCCGGCGTCTACTGCGGTGGAATCAGTGTGAAGCAGGCAACGCTCACCCTGCAGCCGGGCATCTATGTGGTGCGCGATGGTGAATTGTCGGTGATGTCGGGTGCCACCTTGAAGGGCACAGGCGTGACCATTCTTCTGGCCGGCAATTCTTCCACCCGCTTCGATAACCAGGGCGGTGCCAATATCCAGATTTCGGCGCCCACCAGCGGCGTCTTCTCTGGCATCGTCATATCGCAACTGTCCGACTCGGTTCCCGACAAGGACAATGTCATCACCGGCGGAGGCGACATGCAGATCACCGGCGTCATGTATTTCCCCAACCAGCCGGTCTCGGTTCAGGGCAATGGCGTGATCGGCGATACCGCCCACGAGTTGGCCATCATGGCCGACACGATCGACGTGCAGGGCACCGGCCAGCTCACCATCCACCTCAGCTCCGACTACGAGGCCATGGGCCTGCCGCCCCTGCCCACCGCGCACGACAAGGTCCGCCTGGCCTATTGAGACGGCGATATCTCCTGCAGAGAGCCGCGCTCCGGGCGCCGGGCAGCCATGTCCGGCGCTCATCCGTTTCAGAAATCGGTCGGCTGGCCGCCCTCGGCGATGCGGCGCGCAACGAAGGCGTCCAGTTCCTCCGCGATGGGCGCATCGATCGCAGGCTCTGAATATTCGCCGAGCGCGGCCTTCCACAGCGCATTGGCCTTTTGCCACGCCTCGGGGCTCCCTGCCGCCTGCCATTGCTGGAAATTGCGCCAGTCGGAGATGAGCGGGGCATAGAAGGCGTCAGTATAGCGCGCCAGCGTATGCTGGGCGCCGAAGAAATGCCCGCCGGGCCCCACCTCGCGCATGGCATCGAGGCCGAGTGCCTCCTCGCTCACATCGAGCGGCTCGAGGAAGTTTTCCAGCATCTGCAACAGGTCGACATCGAGGGCGAATTTCTCAAAACTCCCGACCAGCCCGCCCTCCATCCAGCCGGCGGCATGGATGATGAGATTGCCGCCGCCCATGATCGCCCCCCACAGGGAAAAGACCGAACTCATAGGCCGCCTGGGCATCGACGGCATTGGCCGCGCAGGTGCCGGAGGTGCGGTAGGGCAGGCCATAGCGCCGCGCCATCTGGCCGCCGACGATGGCCGCCTTCATGTATTCCGGCGTGCCGAAGGCCGGCGCGCCCGACTTCATGTCGACGTTGGAGGTAAAGCCGCCATAAATGAAGGGCGCGCCGGGATTGCTGAGCTGGTTGAGGGCAAGCCCGGTGAGCGCCTCGGCGTTCTGCTCCACCAGCGCGCCCGCCACCGTCACCGGCGCCATGGCTCCGGCCAGGGTGAAGGGCGTGACGCAGGTGACCTGGCCCAAGCGCGCCATCTCGATGATACCCATGGCCATCGGCCCGTCGAGCTTGAGCGGCGAGTTGGTATTGACGACGGTGTGGACCGAGGGTTCCGCCAGTAGCTGCTCGTGGCTGATGCCACGCGCGATGCGCGCCATCTCGATGCCATCGAACAGCCGCTCGCGCCCTGTCGATGAGGTGAACAGCACCTTGTCCGACAGCCGGATTTTTGCCCGCCCGATATGCAGGTGCCGCACCCGCGGGTGAATGTCGAGGGCATCGGTCGAGCTGCCCCCGGACGTATGGATGCAGTTGAAGAACTGCGACAGGCGGATGAAGTTCTGGTTGTCGGCCAGCGTCCCCGGCCGCCTTCCGCGATCCATGTCGGAACAATTGGGCGGGCCGCCCACCGGCGAAAAGGCGATCCAGTCGCCGCCGATGCGGATGGAATGGTCCGGGTTGCGGGCATGAAAGGTGAATTCCGCCGGCGCCAGGCCGATCACCGCCTCGATGATTTCCCGCCCGATGCGCACCCGCTCGCCCTCGACGAGGGCACCGGCCTTCTGAAAGATCTCGCGCGCCTCGGGCAGCACCACGTCCATGCCGATTTCCTCAAGCACACCGAGCGAGGCAAGATGCATGGTTTCGATCTGATCGTCGGAGAGTAGTTTCATGGCCGGAAACGCCCGCTTGGGCTGTTTCCAAGGCAATTGCGCGATCCCCCGCGGCCCCTCGCCATCACGCCGCCGCCCCCCCTCGCGCGAGCGGCGTCTTGCAGAGGGTTCGGCGGTGAGCGACATGGGGCGTGGTCCTTCACGTGCGGCGGGCAGGGCGCGAGCCTACACCGCAATCACAAGTGCCGCCATGGGCACAAATGCAACCCCCTTTCGGGGAATTTGTCACCTCGACTGCAGGTTCTGCATCGGTAGAATATGCAACGCGTGATCGCAACCGTGGAGGATGCGCGCCGATGGACCGGGTGACTGAATCATTTCTCGCCGAGTTTTCGGAAGAGCACGAGCTTAGGAAACTTAAGCCCGATAAGCAGTTTGAGCATTTCGCTGCCTTCGTCACTGTTCGCCGTCACTACAATGGCGAGACGTTCGACACGGACGATATCCATACAGGTGGTGGCGGAGATTTGGGGGTCGATGCCATTGCAATTTTGGTAAATGGCTCCCTCGTTACAGACGTCGAAAGCCTTGATGAACACGCTGACGTCAGTGGCCATTTCGATGTCACATTTGTCTTCGTTCAAGGTGACCGTGGCGGTTCGTTCGAAGGCAAAAAAATCAGTGATTTCGGATTTGGGGTTAAAGACTTTTTCGACCCGCAACCAAAGCTGACGCGAAATGATAAAATTACCGCCGCGGCTGAAATAATGGACAAACTCTACAAGAGCGGAACAAAATTTCGACCGGGCAATCCCGCGTGCCGGATGTATTATTTAACAACTGGAACGTGGATCGGAGAGATCGATCTTGACGCGCGCCGAACGACGGTAGAGAATGATCTAAAGTCAATGCAGATTTTTCGCGACGTTGAATTTAAGTGTCTCGGTGCTGAACAATTACAACAGTTATATCGGCAGACGAAAAATGCGGTTACACGTGAATTTACATTCGAAAACCGAAAATTGCTTCCCGAAATTTCGGGAGTAAACGAAGCCTATATAGGATTTATTCCATTCGATGAGTTTATTTCCATAGTAAAGGACGGTGCGGGAGAAATACTAGGAAGTATATTCTATGAAAACGTTCGAGATTGGCAGGAATACACTACTCCGGTGAACGACGAGATCAGAGAGACGGTAGTATCAGACCACGCCGACCGTTTTGTCGTGATGAATAACGGGATCACGATGATCGCGCGTACCCTCCGCACACTGCGCCGAGATCGCTTTCAGATTGAAGATTTTCAGATTGTGAACGGATGCCAAACGACCCACGTTCTGTTCGACCAGCAAGAGGAGGCCGGAGACAATATTTATATCCCCCTTCGCCTTATCGCGACGCAAGATGAAGACGTCATAAAGTCGATAATACGCGGTACCAATCGGCAAACGAAGGTCGAGGAGGATCAGTTTTTTGCCCTCACTGATTTTGCTGAATTATTAGAAGATTACTTTCAAACGTTCCAAGACGCAAATCGACTCTATTATGAGCGACGTTCAGGTCAGTACTCCGGAAAATCGGTCCACAATACACGTATCGTTCCCCACCGGAGTTTGGTTAGGGCGGTGGCTTCAATGTTCTTGGCAATGCCGCACCAGACAACGAGGCGGTATAAATCACTCCGTGAGAGTGTTGGAAGAGAGATATTCGCCAAGGGACAACGGCTGGAGCCTTATTATGTCGCGGCATTCGCAGCCTACAAGTTGGATGTGAATTTTCGCACCTTTCGAATCGATTCCAAGTTGAAGGCTGCACGTTTTCACATTCTGCTTGCCATGCGATATTTAGCCAACCCAGATCCTCTGCCCCAGCTGAACGCAAAGGATATGGAAAAGTATTGTAAGAGCATTATGGATATACTTTGGGACAGCGGTAAGGCAGATGACCTTTGCGCTCGGGCAGCGGCCCTCGTTGAAAAGGTTGCGGCCGGCGATTTTGATCGCGACAACATCCGAACGCAGCCATTCACTGAGAAAGTCATTCGGCAGTGTAAGGAAGCTATCGGGCAATGAGCAACAATTACGCTCATTAAAGGGATTTGTAGACTGACGCCGCCTTGGCCCGAACTACCCCCTCCTGCGCCGACGTTCGTCGCGGGCGCGGCGGCGGCTTTCGGCATCTTCGCCCGTCGTGCCGTCGGTACCGGGGGCGGCGGCCGGGGCCGGCTCGCGGAACTTCTTGATCCACGCCTTGCAGTTGCGGTCGACGCCGTTGAGCACGTTGGCGCCCATGATGGCGTGCATGTCCTCGTCATGCAGCGGGTTCATGATCGCCGAGGTCATGCCGTGCGAGGCGGCCATGGCGAGGAAATAGCCGGTGAGGGCGCGCCTGTGCGGCATGCCGAAGGAAACGTTCGAGGCCCCGCAGGTGGTGTTGACCTTCAGTTCCTCGCGCAGGCGCCGCACCAGGCGGAACACCTGCTGGCCGGCGGTGCCCATGGCGCCGATGGGCATGACCAGCGGATCGACCACGATGTCCTCGGGCTTGATGCCGAAATCAGCCGCCCGGTTGACGATCTTTCGCGCCACCTCGAAGCGAACATCGGGGTCTTCGGAAATGCCGGTCTCGTCGTTGGAGATGGCGACCACCGGCACATTGTACTTCTTGATCAGCGGCAGGATTGCCTCCAGCCGGTCCTCCTCGCCGGTCACCGAGTTGACCAGCGGGCGGCCCTTGGCGACCTCGAGCCCGGCAGCCAGCGCGCCCGGCACGGATGAATCGATGCACAAGGGCACGTTCACCAGCCCCTGCACCATCTCGATGGTCCGGCGCAGCAGCGGCGGCTCGGTCTCGTTGGGGTTGACGGCGGTGACGCCGGCATTGACGTCGAGCACCATGGCGCCAGCCTGAACTTGCGCGACGGCGTCGGCCTCGACCATGGAAAAATCGCCGGCGACCATTGCCGCGGCGAGCTTCTTGCGGCCGGTGGGGTTGATGCGCTCGCCGATCACGCAGAACGGCTTGTCGAAGCCGATAATGACCTCCTTGGTTGCGGAGGCGAGAAGGGTATGGGTCATGGGAAACTGTCCTTGGGGGGGTTGAGGAGGTGGGCTCAGGCCGCGGCGCGGCCGCCATTGGCGATGAGGGCTTTCAGCCGCTCGGGGCCATAATCGGTGTCGATGGCTTCGGCGGCCCTTTGCACTTCGCCCGCCAGATCATCGGAACATTCCGCCGGTGCGCCGCGATGCCATTCGGCCAGGTAATCGTCGGTGCCGGCTGCGCCCGAGCGCATGGCGGCCATGTCGATGGCCTCCTGGAAGCGGTCGGGCAGCATGCGCTTTTCGCTCGCCCGCCCGGCCTTGGCGATCACCTGGGAAGGGATGTCGCGCCAATAGGTGATGACGAGGCTCGCCATGTCGGAACCGCTCCTGGTTTGTCGTGTCGTCCGCTTATTGCGCCAGCACAGCCCGCAGCACTTATGCCACAGCGACGGGTTGCAAGGGAAAACCGACCGCCGCTGCGCATCACACGCGGGCAGGCGCGCCGGTGCCGGCCGCGACGTGAGATTCGAGCAGAGAAAGCACCGGTTCGGCCTTGTTCAGCACATAGAAGTGGATGTGTTCGGCCCCGTTCCGGCGCAGTTCATTCACCTGTTCCCGCAGGAATCGCCGCGCTTCGGCGCGCGAGGCATCGGCATCGTCCTGAAACGGGGCAAAACGTTCCCTCATCCGTGCCGGCACCCGCGTGCCGCAGCGGCCGGCGAATTGGGCGGCGCGGAAGAAATCCTCGAACACCAGCACACCCGGCACCACCCGATGCTGCAGTCGGTGGCGGGCAAGGGCATCTCGGAAGCGGAAAAATGCCGAATTATCAAGGAAAAACTGGGTGATGGCACGGCTGGCGCCGGCCTCGAACTTGCCCTTGAGGACGTCGAAATCGGCCTCGGGCGAGGCCGCCTTCGGGTGCACTTCCGGGTAGCAGGCAACCGAGATTTCCTCGATGCCTCTCGCTGCCAGGGCCTTTACCAGGCTCAAGGCGTCGGGAAAGCCGCTGGGCGCCATGCGATCGGCGGCGGCATCGCCCCGCAAGGCGACGAAACGCTCGACCCCCAGCGAACGGAACTGCTCGATGCTGGCCTCCGTCACCGCGCGGCTCTCGGCAACGCAGGTAATGTGGGCCGCGACCGGCACACAGAGCCTGTCCATGAAGGCCGCCACCGCCTCTACCGAACGCTCGCGCGTCGAGCCGCCGGCGCCGAAAGTCATGGACACAAAGCGCGGATCCAGCGCCTCTAGCCGCTGCGCCGTCTCCACCAGTCGGCCGATGCCGCCGAAGCTGGCGGGCGGGTAAAATTCGAAGGAAACAGTGCCAGACGTCCCGCCGCCGGGGTGGTGCAGTCTAGGTGTGTGCAATCCCTGTCGCATCCGCGCTCTCCCTTTCGTCATCAAGACATAAACATATCCTTATATCGTTGTAAATGCCGCTTTTGCTTTTTGACTCGTCGCTTGTGGATGATTGTTGTTGCGCAAGAGGTTGCACATCCGCTCATCGCGGACCGCCGGCGGGCTTGGCGATAGCCGGTTCGGGGCCGCTCATTTCGCTTTCCTTGCGCTCGCCGGCGCGCTAGCATCCTGCCGCCGGGAGAACGGACCGCAAAGGTGAAGGCGCGACCCGGCAGCGTCGGCCGCGGTGACCTGGCCGCCGGCCCATCGAGGAGCGTGAAGCATATGAGCATGGTGATCGGTTTCGCCGGCGGCCGCAGGCTTTGCCTGGCGTTGTTGTGTACGCTGGTGGTGGTATCGGGTGTGACCATGAGCGCACCGGCGCGGGCGGCGAGCTGCCCGGCCGCCGACGTGGCGTTGAAGGCCGGCACTGCCTTTCTGGAGGCCGCCCATACCCAGCGCGCGTCGGATTTCGCCGCGGCGTTGGCGAGTTACGCCAACATGGACCAGATCGCGTTGTTTGCGCTGGGCAAGTACCGCTCGTCGCTGCCGGTCGCGGAGAAGGCCGAATTCGTCAGCCTCACCGGCCAGTATGTCGCCAACACGCTTGCCGACTTCGCGCGCAAGTTCAGGGCAACGGCCATCAAGCTCATCGAATGCCACGGCAACCAGGTGGCGACCCGGCTGGAATTCGGGGCGCGGCCGGCCAAGCGCGCCACCTGGCGCATTTCCGGCGACAAGGTGGTCGACGTGAACGTGCAGAACGTGTGGCTGGCGCAATTGCTGCGTGACAACTATGTCGGCATCCTCAACCGCTCGGGCGGCAATATTTCCATCCTGTTGTCCAACATCGGCGCTGCGCCGGTCGCCAACTCGAATTGAAGGGACCTTGCTCCCGACCGCTGCCGGCCTTCACCGGAGCCGGCAGCACGATACGGTGCTTCATCGATTAATCTTACGTAAGAATTGAAAGCAGCAGATACGTGGCGACGGCCGCGCGAACGCCGCCGAGGCTTGCTCTTTCTTTCCGTGTTTTGAGGCGTTAGCATCGCCCGCGTTGAGAACAGCGCGGCCGCTCCGCAACGGCTGAGTGGGGCCGTGCCCAAGAAGACCAAGACAAATGCCCCCCTGAGCAAGGAGCGCCATCATGTCAATTCGCCTGAACCCAGCCTGCCTCATCAAGTCAAGCCTCGCGCTGTTGTGCGGCATCGTCCTTGCGGCGTCCCTTGCGGCGACCTCGCCTGCCCGTGCTGCGCGCACCTGTGCCGAAGCATCCGTGGCGCTCGAGGCCGGAAGGGCCTTTGTCAAAGCTGCCCACACCCAGCGCCCGACCGATTTCGCCGTGGCGCTGGACAGTTATGCCGACATGCGGCGCATCTCGCTGTTCGCCCTCGGCAAGTACCGCAGGAACCTGCCGGCCAATCAGGTCGACGAATTCGTCAGGCTGACCAGCCGCTATGTGGCCAACACCCTCGCCGACTTCGCCCGCAAGTTCAGGGCCAGCTCCATCTCGCTGATCGATTGCCGCGGCAACAAGGTCGCAACGCGGCTGGAATTCGGGGCGCGCCCGGCCAAACGCGCCACCTGGCGCGTTGTCGGCGGCAAGGTCATCGACGTCAATGTGCAGAATGTGTGGCTGGCCCAGTTGCTGCGCGACAACTTTGTGTCCGTGCTGCAGAGGGCGGGCGGCAGCATGGGCGTCCTGCTCTCTCATATCGGCGCTGCGCCGGCCAGCAAGTCGAATTGAGGTGATGTCGCTCCCACCCTGTGCCGGTCGGGGCAGGGTGGCAGGCGCCCCGCGTCGCTTTCCGGCTGCAAGGAGGCGTTTCGCGTGCGACGGCGCCACATGGGCCCTGTAACAACTCAACCGCAGTTGAACAGGATTCACCAGGCCCTGCCATGACCACCAGCGAGACGTCTGCATCTTCCAGCGAGGGCCGCCGTGGCCGCCGTGCCGCCGGTGGCGCCGATGCGCGCCGTGCCGCCCGCACCGGCGGCCGCCAGACCCAGCTCACCTACATCAAGCGCAACATCCCGCTCTATGAGGTGCTGAGCGAGGAGGGCTTGAGCCTCATCGAGGCCAATGCCGAAAAGGTGCTGGAGGAAATCGGCATCGACTTCCGCGACGATGTCGAGGCGCTGGAGATGTGGAAGGCAGCGGGCGCCGATGTGAAGGGCGAACGGGTGCGCTTTCCCAAAGGCCTGGTGCGCAGCCTGCTCAAGACGGCGCCGTCGGAATTCACCCAGCATGCGCGCAATCCCGCCCGCTCGGTGGTGGTGGGCAGCAAGAACACCATCTTCGCGCCCGTCTACGGTCCGCCCTTCATCCGCAACCTCGATGACGGCCGGCGCTATGCCACCATCGAGGACTTCCGCAACCTGGTGAAGCTCGCCTATCTCGCCCCGTCGCTGCACCATTCGGGCGGCACCGTGTGCGAGCCGGTCGACATCCCCGTGTCGAAGCGCCATCTCGACATGGTCTACAGCCACATCCGCTATTCCGACAAACCGTTCATGGGCTCGGTCACGGCGCCCGAGCGCGCCGAGGACAGCGTTGAGATGGCCAAGCTGGTGTTCGGCGATCAGTTCGTGGATGAGAACTGCGTCCTCATCAACCTCATCAACGCCAACTCGCCGCTGGTCTTCGACGGCACCATGCTGGGCGCCTTGAAAGTCTATGCCCGCGCCGGCCAGGCGACGGTCATCTCGCCCTTCATCCTGTCGGGCGCCATGTCGGCGGTGACGGTGGTGGGAACCCTTACCCAGATCCTCGCCGAGGCCTCCGTCGGCATGGCCTTTGCCCAGCTCTGCCGGCCGGGAGCACCGGTGGTGTTCGGCACCTTTGCCTCGTCCATCTCGATGCAGTCGGGTGCGCCCACCTTCGGCACGCCGGAACCTGCCCATGTGCTCTTCGGCGCGGCGCAACTGGCGCGCCGGCTGGGGGTTCCCTTCCGCTCGGGCGGCGGGCTTTGCGGCTCGAAGATCCCCGATGCCCAGGCGGCTTACGAGAGTGCCAACACCTTGTGGCCGACGCTCATGGCGGGCGTCAATTTCTGCCTGCACGCGGCCGGCTGGCTGGAGGGCGGGCTGGCGTCCGGTTATGAGAAGCTGATCATGGACGCCGACCAGTTGTCCATGCTCCAGCGCATGTCGGAAGGTATCGATTATTCCGAGAACGGCCAGGCGCTCGATGCCATCGCCGAGGTGGGGCCGGGGAGCCACTTCCTCGGCTGCGCCCACACCCAGGCCAATTTCGAGAACGCCTTCTGGCGCTCCATCGTCGCCGACAACAACTCCTTCGAGCAATGGCGCGACGACGGCTCCAAGGACGCGGCCACGCGCGCCAACGCCATCTGGAAGCGCCAGTTGCAGGACTACGTCGCCCCCGACCTCGACCCTGGCATCGACGAGGCCCTGGAAGCCTTCATGGCCAAGAGAAAGGAAGTGTTGCCCGACGGCGTTTCGTGAGGGGTCCGTCCGCTCCATCCACTACCTTTCCCGTCATGCCCGGGCATGACGGGACGGGAACGCACGATCCCACGCTCTACGATCCCACGCCCCGCGCGCTTTCGTTCCCTTGATCTCCCCTGCCATCGCCCCTAACCTCGCTTCCCGCAAGGATTGTCCGGCGGTTCGATCCGCCGGGTGCGTGAATTTCGGGGGCCGTCAGATCACCGGCGGCGCGCGTCGAAAAAGGGAGAGGAGTTCAGATCACATGAAGACATCCATCAAACGGGCCGTTCTCGCCGGCATCGCAGGGGCCGCCGTGCTGGCAGCCGCGGCGAGTGTCGCCACCGCGGCAAGCTGCACCAACGACACCTGGAAGAAGATCATGTCGAGCGGCAAGATCTCGGTCGGCGTCAAGCCCGACTACAAGCCCTGGGGCTTCCGCGACCCCTCCGGCAAGCTCATCGGCATGGAAGTCGACATGGCCCAGGAAGTGGCCGACACGCTCGGCGTCAAGCTGGAGCTGGTGCCGGTCGAATCCTCCAACCGCATGCAGTTCCTCGAGCAGGGCAAGATCGACCTGATGATCGCCACCATGTCGGACCGCCCCGACCGCCGCAAGCTGGTCGGCATCGTGCAGCCGAACTACTACACCTCCGGCACCAACGTCATGGCGCCCAAGGCGCTGCACCTGAAGAGCTGGGAAGACCTGCGGGACAAGCCCGTGTGCGGCAAGCAGGGCGCCTTCTACAACAAGATCGTGGCGGAGCGTTACGGCGCCAAGATCCTTGCCTTCCAGGGCAACTCGGAGGCCAAGCAGGCGCTGCGCGACAAGAAGTGCATCGCCTGGGTGTATGACGACAGCTCCATCGGATCGGACCTCGCCTCGGGCGAATATCCCGATTTCGAGATGCCGTTGCAGTCCGAAGACGACAATCCCTGGGGCCTCGCCGTGCCGCTGGCCGAGAAGAATTGCGTGTTCGGCCGCTTCATGTCGGGCATGGAGTACAACTGGCTGCAATCGGGCGAGCTGATCAATCTGGAAGAGAAGTGGGGCATCAAGCCCACGAAATTCCTGCAGGACCAGAAGGCCCGCTTCAAGGATTGGCTGGACGGCAAGGGCTGATCTTCATCGACGTCGCGTGATCGGCCGGGAGCCCGACATCGAGGGCTCCCGGCTGGTCGCCTGTGAGCGGGGCAGGGGCGTTTCATGTTGCAGTCATTTGCTGATTTCTTCCGCCATCTGGCGGACACCAACCCCAAGTGGAATTTCATTTATTTCTATGACCCGGTGCAGACCGAGCGCGTGCTCTCCGGTCTGGGGATGACGATCGAGCTGTCGATCGTCTGCGTCATTCTCTCGGTTCTCATCGGCGTCATCGGCGCCTGGCTGCAGACCTCGCCGCTGAAAATCCTGCGCATGGTGGTGCAGGGTTATATCCAGTTCTTCCGCAACACCCCGCCCCTGGTGCAGCTTCTGTTTTTCTATTTCGCCCTCGGTCAGTTCACCCCCACCTATTCGCCTGATGGCTGGCTGCAGGTGCCGATCATCTCCAATGTCGGCTGGGCCATCCTGTCGCTCTCCTTTTTTGCCGGCGCCTTCAATGTGGAGATTTTCCGCTCCGGCATCGAGGCGGTGCCGGAATCGACCCGCGAGGCGGCCGAAGCCTTGGGCATGAACCGGCTGCAGATCTATATCTACGTGGTGTTGCCGCTGGCCTTTCGCGTCTCGCTGCCGTCGCTCAACAACAACCTCGTCAACCTCGTCAAGACGACGACGCAGGCCATCGTCATCGCGGTGCCGGAACTGCTCTATCAGCTCGTCAGCATCTACAACGATTATTCCACCGCCCAGAACGCCTGCATGGTGCTGATGTTCGTCGTCTATATCGTGTTGGTCGGCATACTCGTCTTCGGCATGCATCGCTGGGAGCGCGCCATGCGTATCCCCGGCTACGTGAGGGCCTGAGATGAGGAGGCAAAGGCGCATACCCGGCATCGACGCTGCCGCCACGACCGATCTGCCGGTGCTGAAGCCGCTGCGGGCGGTGAGGGCGGCAGGCGCCGCCGATGACCTCACGGTCTCGCGCTTCCTCGCAAGCCTGCCCTGGTGGGCGCCCGCCGCGCTCGCCTTCATGCTCGTGCTGTGGCCGGTCGCGGCCTATGCGCAGGGCAAATTCGGCTTCACCCAGGCAAGCGATGCGCTGTTGCGCTGGATCCCCTATCTCCTGATGTCCGGCTTCCTGCTCAACGTCCTGATTTCCGTCCTCACCATGGCCATCGGCACCGCCCTCGGGCTGGTGCTGGGCCTGGCGCAGATCTCGCTCAGGCCTGCCGTACGGCGCACCGCCTGGGTCATCACCCAGACCTTTCGCAATTCGCCCTGGCTGGTGCTGCTGTTCATCGTCATGCTGGCCTTTCCCTTCGAGGTGACCATCGCTGGCACCACCATCGGCATTCCCGACTGGATGAAGGCAGTGTTCGGCCTGTCGCTGCCGATCATGGCCAATATCGCCGAAGTGGTGCGCGGCGCCATCCAGTCGGTGCCGTCGGGACAATGGGAAGCGGCTGAATCTCTCGCCTATTCGCGCCGTCAGATCGTGTGGCGCATCGTCCTGCCGCAATGCTTCAAGCGCATGATCCCGCCATGGATGAACTGGTATGCCATCCTCACAATGGCGACCCCGCTGGTCTCGCTGCTCGGGGTGGAGGAGATCGTCACGCTGTCGCGCCAGGCCATGGTGGCCGAGAACAGCCGGCCCGAACTGCTGGTGCCGTTCTACGGCTTCTGCCTCGTGGTCTTCTTTGCCTACTGCTACCCCATCGCCCGCTGGACCATGGCGCTCGAGCGCCGCTTCTCCGTCAAACTCTAAAAGGACACCGCCCATGGCCGCCGCCTGGACCCCCGATCAGCCCATCATCTCGATCAAGGACGTCCACAAGTCCTTTGGCGAGTTGGAGGTGCTCAAGGGCATAACGCTGGACGTGATGAAGGGCGAGGTGATCTGCATCATCGGCCCGTCCGGCTCCGGCAAGTCGACCCTCATCCGCTGCATCAACGCCCTCAACGACATCCAGAAGGGCTCGATCAAGGTCGAGGGCCTGGAGGTGCACGATGTCGCCCTCGACAAGCTCGCCCTGCGCAAGAAGGTCGGCATGGTGTTCCAGCAGTACAATCTGTTTCCCCACAAGACGGCGCTGGAAAACGTCATGATGGCCCCCATCCTGGTGCTCAAGCAGCCCAGGGACGAGGTGGAAAAGCGCGCCCGGGCGTTGATCAGGAAGGTGCGCCTGGAGGGCAAGGAAGACGCCTATCCCGGCGAATTGTCGGGCGGCCAGCAGCAGCGCGTGGCGATCGCCCGCTCGCTCGCCATGAACCCCGACGTCATGCTGTTCGACGAGGTGACGGCCGCCCTCGACCCCGAGACGGTGAAAGAGGTCCTCGTCACCATCAAGGATCTGGCGGCCGAGGGCATGACCTGCATCCTGGTCACGCACGAGATGGGCTTTGCCCGCGAGATCGCCGACCACATCTACTTCACCGACCGCGGCGTCATCGTCGAGCACGGTCCACCCAAGACGTTCTTCAAGCAGGCCAAGGACCCGCGCACCCGCGAGTTCCTGAGCCAGATCCTTTGAGATGCGAGGGCGCGCGACGGCCTGCGCGCGGCGTTTACCTTGATTGCAAAAGTGATTGCACGTGTGCCCTTACGGCAACCATCGGCTTCTTGACTCACTGCCGCGGTTCATCCCAAGGTTTAACAAAGAATTACAAGGCTGTGCCATTGCGGGCACGTGCCCGTTTTCGCGTCGGCTTTTTTGTTTGGGGAGTGTGGTATGGCGTCCAGGATATCCTCTTTGCAAGTTCCGGGGAGCACGGACGACGGATTGACCTTCACCTCCGGTGCCATAGCTTCCCCATCTGCCGTTCCCGGTGTGCTCTATCTTGGCGACTCCGGCGACAACAGCTCGGTTGGGGGAGCTGGCGACGACACCATGATCGGCCGTGCCGGCAGCGATACGCTGGACGGATCGGACGGCAATGATCTGATCAGGGGCGGCTCGGGCGCCGACAGTCTCATCGGTGGGGCTGGCAACGACACCATCCTGGGCGGATCAGGCGCCGACAGCATCAGCGGTGGTGATGACGGCGACTTCATCAAGGGCGGCAGCGGCAACGACACCATCAACGGCGACGACGGCAACGACGTGATCCGCGGAAATAGCGGAAACGACTCCGTAAGCGGCGGTGGCGGTGACGATGTCCTGAAGGGCAATCTTGGCGATGACACGCTCAACGGTGGAAGTGGTAACGATGACCTCATCGGCGGGGCGGGCGGCGATCATCTGATTGGCGGCGACGGCACCGACCTCGCTGATTACCGCACGTCGGCGGATGCTGTGAACGTCGATCTGGTCAACGGCGGATTACATGGAGATGCCGACGGCGACTCCTACGACGGCATTGAGAACGTTTACGGCTCCTCCGGCAACGACACCATCACCGGCGATGGCAATGCCAACTGGCTCATCGGCGGCGATGGTAACGACACGATCAATGGTGCCGGCGGCAATGACGTCCTCGACGGGAACGACGGCAACGATTCCCTCAGCGGCGGTGACGGCGCCGACGTGCTTCACGGCGACGGCGGCGCCGACACGCTCGACGGTGGCAACGGGGACGACGCGCTCGTCGGTGGGGCCGGGGGCGACTCGCTCATCGGTGGCGATGGCACTGACCTGGCCGACTACCGCACGTCTACGGACGCCGTGAACGTCGACCTGACGGGCGTCGGCTCGGGCGGCGATGCCGAGGGCGACCACTACAGTGGCGTCGAGAACGTTTACGGCACCTCCGGCAACGACACCATCACCGGCGATGGCAATGCCAACTGGCTCATTGGCGGCGATGGCAACGACACGCTCAATGGTGCCGGCGGCAATGACGTGCTGACGGGTGGCGATGGCAACGATTCCCTCAGCGGCGGCGATGGTGCCGACGTGCTGGACGGTGGCATTGGCACCGACACGCTGGACGGTGGTAACGGCGACGACGCGCTCGTCGGCGGGGCCGGGGGCGACTCGCTCATCGGTGGCGATGGCACTGACTTGGCCGACTACCGCACGTCTACGGACGCCGTGAACGTCGACCTGACGGGCGTCGGCTCGGGCGGCGATGCCGAGGGCGACCACTACAGTGGCGTCGAGAACGTTTACGGCACCTCCGGCAACGACACCATCACCGGCGATGGCAATGCCAACTGGCTCATCGGCGGCGATGGCAACGACACGCTCAATGGTGCCGGCGGCAATGACATGCTGACAGGTGGCGATGGCAACGATTCCCTTAGCGGCGGCGATGGCGCCGACGTGCTGGACGGTGGCATTGGCACCGACACGCTGGACGGTGGTAACGGCGACGACGCGCTCGTCGGCGGGGCCGGGGGCGACTCGCTCATCGGTGGCGATGGCACTGACTTGGCCGACTACCGCACGTCTACGGACGCCGTGAACGTCGACCTGACGGGCGTCGGCTCGGGCGGCGATGCCGAGGGCGACCACTACAGTGGCGTCGAGAACGTTTACGGCACCTCCGGCAACGACACCATCACCGGCGATGGCAATGCCAACTGGCTCATCGGCGGCGATGGCAACGACACGCTCAATGGTGCCGGCGGCAATGACATGCTGACAGGCGGTGCCGGTGCGGACTCGATGGACGGTGGCGACGGCACCGATGTGGCCGACTATTCCACTTCCAGTGATGGAGTGACCGTAAATCTCGCTAGCGGGCAGGGCAACGATGGCGATGCCGAGGGCGACCATCTCTCCAACATCGAGAACGTGATCGGCTCGGCTCATGACGACCTCATTATCGGTGACGGCAATACCAACATCCTGATCGGCGGTGACGGCAATGACACGCTTTTCGGCAAGGACAGTTTCCATGAGGATATTCAGGACCGCGTTGGCTCTTTTGCCCAGGAAGGCGAATACGGCACCGACAAGAGCGATGTGCTGATCGGCGGGGCCGGCGCGGACAAGATGTACGGCGGCGACGGCACCGATGTGGCCGACTATTCGGGATCGCCCGAGGCGGTGAACGTCGATCTCAGCAGTGATTCCATCCAGGGCCACGGCGGAGATGCCGAGGGCGACATGCTTTTCGGCATTGAAAACCTGATCGGCTCGTCCCGTGACGACACGCTGACCGGAAATGGTCACGCCAACTGGCTGCTCGGTGGGGCTGGTGATGACATTCTCCAGGGCAAAGGCGGCGGCGATGTCTTGACCGGTGGCGAGGGCGCCGACACCCTGATCGGCAATTTCGGCCTCGACCTGGCCGACTACGCCACGTCCGCCGATGGCGTGAATGTCGATCTCGGCACTGGCCTGGGTCATGGCGGCGACGCCGAGGGCGACAGCCTCGCCGGCATCAGAGATGTCATGGGTTCATCCAACGACGACACCCTGACCGGCAACGCCCAGGACAACTGGCTGCTCGGCGGGGCTGGCGACGATGTGCTCAATGGCAACGGGGGCACCGACACCCTGACCGGCGGTGCCGGCGCCGATACCATGGATGGCGGCAACGGGATCGATGTGGCCGACTATGCCGGGTCTGGTGCAGGGGTCACCGTCGATTTGAGCTCAGGCGGGCCGGCCACGGGCGGAGACGCCGAGGGCGACGTTCTCAGCAACATCGAGAACGTCATCGGCTCGGCCCTCGGCGACAGCATTACCGGCAGTAACGACGACAACTATCTGGTCGGTGGCGGCGGCAACGATACCCTGGTCGCCGGTGAAGGCGATGCTGGACTCCAAGGCGGCCTTGGCACCGACAGTCTGGTCGGCGGCGACGGCTCCGATACCTTCATTTTCGTCGCCACGGCGGAATCCGGTGTAGGCGCCGGGGTGCGCGACGTGATCGAAAACTTCACTCAGGACGATGACGTGATCGACCTGTCGGGCATCGATGCCAAGCCGGGCGGCGGGGACAACCAGTTCGACTTCATCGACACGAGCGGCTTCAGCCACCATGCCGGCCAATTGCGCTATTTCTTCTCTGCTGGCCACACCATCATCGAAGGCGACGTCAACGGCAACGGCTCGGCCGATTTCCAGATTGAGTTGAACTCAGTGGTGCCGCTGTTAGCGTCCGACTTCGATCTCTGATACCGGCGCTCTATCGCCGCCTCATTGCCGCTCACGCCTCCAGCACGTAGGTGCCGGGCGCATCGCACAAGGGCTTGAGGCCGTTGCGGGCCGCCCCCATGGGCGGCGGCGCTACCTCATCGCCCGAGTGCTCCTTCAGCCAGCCCGTAAGCTCCGGCCACCACGAGCCGGGCTTTGCCTCGGTTTCGGCGAACCAGGTGTCGGGATCGCGGTAGCGTTCGCCTTCCGGCCTGGTGGCGATGCGGTGGTGGCGGCGGGGATGGCCGATCTCGGAGACGATGCCGGCATTGTGCCCGCCGTTGGTGAGCACGAAGGTCAACTCGGTATCGGCGAACAAGTTGAGCTTGAACACCGAGCGCCACGGCGCCACGTGGTCCCATTCGGTGCCCACCGCGAAGATGGGGCAGCGGATGTCGGAGATGACGATCGGCCGGCCGTCCACCATGTAGCGACCTTCGGCAAAATCGTTGTCGAGGAAGAGCTTGCGCAGATACTGCGAATGCATCTTGTAGGGCATGCGGGTGGCATCGGCGTTCCACGCCATGAGGTCGTTCATCTCTTTGCGCTCGCCCATGAGATAGTCGCGCACCATGCGCGACCAGATGAGGTCGTTGGAGCGCAGGAGCTGGAAGGCGCCCGCCATCTGCCTGGTGTCGAGAAAGCCCTGTTCCCACATCATGTCTTCGAGGAACGCCACCTGGCTTTCATTGATGAACAGCATCAGTTCGCCCGCTTCGGTGAAATCGGTCTGGGCGGCAAAGAAGGTGAGGCTCTTCAAGCGCTCGTCGCCGTCGCGCGCCATGGCGGCTGCGGCGATGGCGAGCAGCGTTCCGCCGATGCAATAGCCGATGCCATGCACCTGGGGTTGTTTGGTGATCTCGGTGACGGCATCGACCGCGCTCATCACCCCGAGATTGCGGAAGTCGTCCATGCCGAGGTCGCGGTCATCGGGACCGGGGTTCTTCCACGACACCATGAACACGGTAAAGCCCTGGTCGGTGAGGTACTTGACCAACGAATTGTGCGGCGACAGATCGAGGATGTAATATTTCATGATCCACGCCGGCACGATCAGCACCGGCTCGGCCCGCACCTTCGGCGTCGACGGCGCATACTGGATCAGCTCGATCAGCCGGTTGCGGTAGACCACCTTGCCCGGCGTTGCCGCGATGTTCTTGCCGACCTGGAATTTTTCGCTGCCCGCCGGCCTGCGCCCGCTCACCAGCCGTTCCCAGTCGTCCATGAAGTTGCGGTAGCCGCGCACCAGGTTGTAGCCGCCTTCGCTGACCGTCTTGTTGATCACCTCGGGGTTGCTGAAGAGGTAGTTTGAGGGCGAGGCCACATCGAGCAACTGGCGCGTCGTGAACTCCACCACGTTCTCATGCTGCTTGGTGACGCCATGCACGCCGGTGCTGGCGTTGTGCCACCATTGCTGGTTGAGCAGGAAGGACTGGTAAACGAGATTGTAGGGCCAGCGCTTCCAGGCCTCGCCGGCAAAGCGCTTGTCCTGCGGCAGCGGCTCGATGCACGGCGACGTCTCGCCCGACTCCATGGCGCAACGTGCGGCATGGTTGGCGATCCGCGCCGCCTTCTTGGCCGCCTTGTGCGCTAGCTGCAACTGCTTGCCGGGTGAGGCCAGCAGATGCACCATCCAGTCGGCATAGGCCGCGCCAAGGGCGGCGGGCGAAAGGCCGGCGGTAAGTCGCGCCAGCGCCGCATGCGTCGACTTGTCGAGAATGTCCTGCATCGCCGTCGAGGCATAGGAGTCGCGTTCCATGAGGCCGGGCGCCGGCCCGGTGGGCGCCGCTGCCGCCGTCACAAGGGGCTTGGCTGCCGGCCCGCCGGAAACCTTCGCCGGGCGCCCCACTTTTTTTGCTGGCTTTGCCCCGTTCATCTTCTGAGGGTCGCTGACGGGTGACGTGGAAGGCTGTTGCCGGGTCATGTAGGTCTCTCGCTCGAAGCGCGATTTCTCGCCTTGCCCCCTTATGTGTGTACGCTTCTTGTGCGTAGCAACATTGATCTGCGTCAGTCCTTCGGGATTTTTCGCCGCATCCAGTGTCGTGGGCGGTGCTGAAGCGCGGCAATGCGCGGCTTTACGCCGGCACTCCGGCGCGCCATTGTGTGATCTCTCCTGCCAGCAAGGATCCGCACCCGATGCCAGCCAGCCTTCCCACCGCCTTTCGTTCTGCCACCCACCTCGCCCGTGCCTTGCGCGCCCGCAAGATCTCGGCCCGCGAGCTGCTGGATCTCTACTGGCAGCGCGTCGAGCGCCATGACGGGGCCATCAACGCCGTCATCGTGCGCGACATCGAACGCGCCCGCAAAGCCGCCGCCGCTGCCGACCGGCGCTTGGAGCGCGGCGAGTCTCTGGGTCCGCTCGACGGCCTGCCAATGACGGTGAAGGAATCCTTCGACTGGCAGGGTACGCCCTCCACCTGGGGGGAGCCGGCCTTCAAGGACAATATCGCCGCCGAAAGCGCCGAGGCGGTCAAGCGCCTGGAGGCGGCCGGTGCCGTCATCTTCGGCAAGACCAATGTGCCGCTGATGCTGGCCGACTGGCAGAGTTTCAACGCCGTCTACGGCACCACCTCCAACCCGTGGGACCTGACGCGCGTTCCCGGCGGTTCCTCCGGCGGCTCGGCGGCGGCGCTGGCGGCGGGCCTCACTGGCCTCGAGCTCGGCTCCGACATCGGCGCCTCCATCCGCGATCCTGCCCATTACTGCGGCGTCTACGGTCATAAGCCCACCTACGGCATCGTTCCCCTGAGGGGCCAGCGCCTGCCGGGCTGGTATTCCTATTCCGATATCTCGGTGGGCGGCCCGCTCGCCCGTTCGGCCGACGATCTGGCGCTGGCGCTCAAACTGCTGGCGGGGCCGGAAGGCGAGGCGGCGCGCGGCTGGTCCTATCGCCTGGTGCCGCCGCGGGCAAAGCGTCTTGCCGATTTTCGCGTGGCGGTGATGCTCGATGCGCCGGAAAGCGAGGTCGACCAGGCGGTGAAGGACCGCCTTCAGGCCTTGGCCGATTTTCTCGCGCCGCGCGTGAAAAAGCTGTCCATGACCGCGCGCCCGGCCTTTTCCACCGCCGAGGCGATGGACGTCTATGTCGGGCTGTTGCGGGCCGCCACCAGCGCCCGCCAGTCCGATGCCGACTTCGCCGCCAACAAGGAGCGTGCCGCCGCGCTCAAGCACGACCCGGGCTATTACGCCCGCATGATGCGCGCCTATACCATGGCCCATCGCGACTGGCTGCTGCTCGCCAACCGCCGCAACGCCATGCGCCTTGAGTGGGATGCGTTCTTGTCCGACTGGGACGTCTTCCTCTGCCCGGCGGCCGCCTCCGCCGCCTTCCCGCACGATCATGCGGGCGAGCGGCACGAGCGCACCATCACCGTCAACGGCCATCAGGTGCCCACCACCGACCAGCTCTTCTGGGCCGGCTATTCCTGCTGCTTCTATCTGCCGGCGACGGTGGCCCCGGCCGGCCTTTCGCCCGAAGGTCTCCCGGTCGGTGTGCAGATCGTCAGCGCCGCGCACGCCGATCTCACCTCCATCGCCTTCGCGCGCGAGTTGGAGCGCCAATACCGGGGCTTCGTGCCGCCGCCGGATTATGTCGACTGAAGCGGCCTTGCGCCCAAGATGACGAAACGCTGACATGGACGTGAGGCCATCGGTCACCTCGAAGCGGCTAGGATTCGGCCGTACAGTCGACGAGGAGACTTTTGCCCCGTGCATGCGCCGCATCCCCCGCCAATCACCGACGTCCGCGTGTGGGATCTGCCGACCAGAGCCTATCACTGGCTTCAGGCCGGGCTGGTGGTGGCTGGTCTCATCACCGGCTATCTGGCGCCCGCCTGGTGGCTCGGCATCCATGTCTGGGTCGGCTATGGCCTCATCGGCCTGATCGTCTTCCGTCTCGTATGGGGCGGGCTCGGCTCGCACTATTCCCGCTTTTCCTCCTTTCTCTACGGGCCGCGCTCCGTCCTTGCGCACCTGCGCGGCCTGTCGGCCGGTCGGCCGGCCCACACGATCGGCCATACCCCGCTGGGCTCGCTGATGGTTTTCGCCCTGATCGGCGTCATCGCCGCCATCGGGATCACAGGTCTCCTGGCGCTGGGCGGGGTGGAAAACCAGGGACCGCTCGCGGCCTTCATCGGATTTCCCGTCGGCGCCTTGTCGCGGCGGCTGCATTGGCTTCTGGCCATCGGCCTGCTGGTACTGATCGGCCTGCATCTGGCCGGCGTCTTCGCCGAAAGCTGGCTCGGCAAGGAATCTCTGGTGCGCGCCATGCTGACCGGCACCAAGCGCATCGCCGCCGATCGCGTTCCGGCCGGCCTGTTGCACCCGCGCGCCAGGCCGGCGCTGCTCATCAGCGCCGGCATTCTCGCCCTTGTCGCCCTCGGCAGTGCATGGGCCAGCCGCTTATCCCCTTCCGGCCTGATCGCAATGCCTGTGCTCAAGGCCTACCAGAGCGAGTGCAGCGCCTGCCATGAGGCCTATCATCCGAGCCTTCTGCCGCGCGCCTCATGGGCAGGACTCACGGCGCATCTCGACAATCACTTCGGCGAGGACGCCAGCCTCGATCCGGCCACCACCGCAAAGATTGCCGCCTGGCTCGATAAATATGCTTCCGAGGCCTGGGATACCGAGGCCGCCAACCGGTTGCGCATCGTCGATCCCGCCCACCCCGCGCAAATCACCGCCAGCCCCGCCTGGCTGCGCATTCATCACCGCATCGATCCGGCCATGTTCAAGTCCAAGCAGGTGCGCGCCCGCAGCAATTGCCAGGCCTGCCACCGCGACGCGCTGAGCGGCCGCTTCGACGACCAGATGATCGCCATTCCGAAGTCATAGCCGGTCACCCCAGGCCAGCAACAAAGGAGACAACAACCATGGTTCATACCCTTGCAAGGCCCGCCCTCGTTTTCGGTCTGGGCATTGTCCTGACGACCGCCGGTCTTGCCGTCGCCAGCACCGCGCGCGATGCCATCCTCAAGACCTATGCGCACGAAGCCGGCGTAACGTCCTTTTCCGCCGCCGACGGCAAGGCGTTGTTCCAGGGCCACCATACCGGCGGCAAGGCCGAAACGCCGTCATGCACGACCTGCCACACCAAGAACCCGCGCGTTATGGGCCAGACCCGCGCCGGCAAGGCGATCAAGCCCATGGCCGTGTCCCAGAATCCCGACCGCTTCACCGATCCCGCCAAGGTCGAGAAATGGTTCCGGCGCAATTGCCACACCGTGCTCGGGCGCACCTGCACCGCCAAGGAGAAGGGCGAAATCATCACCTATCTCTCAAGCATCTGAAATCCAAGGAACAGGAGTAGAAGATCATGCACACGCTGTTCAGACCAGGCCTTGCCGCCGCTGCCATGATGGCCCTGGTGATCCTGCCCTCTAGCATGGCCGCCGCCGCCGGCAGCGGCCAGGCGGACTTCGTCAAGGAATGTTCCGCCTGCCACATGGCCTATCCGCCGGTGCTGTTGCCGCAGCGCTCGTGGAAGGCGATCATGGGCAATCTCTCCAGCCATTTCGGCGGTGACTCCAGCCTCGACGATGCCACCACCAAGGCGATCGAGGGCTTCCTTGTCGCCAATGCGGCCGACGCCGGCGGGCGCCGCTCCGGCGTACTCGATGGCGTGAGCGCGAGCGAGACGCCGCTGCGCATCACCGGCATGCCGTGGTTCAATTACGTACATGGCCAACGCGCCCGCGCCTATGCAAAGAGCCATTCGAAGATCAAGACCATCTCGAACTGCGCCGGCTGCCATAGGGGCGCCGAGCAAGGCAACTTCGGAGACGACTGATACGTTCGCGATGCCTCACGCGAGATAGCGGCCGAACCAGTCGAGCGTGCGCTCCCAGGCGAGCTTGGCCGCCGCGGCGTCGTAACGTGGCGTGGTGTCGTTGTGAAAGCCGTGGTTGACGCCCTCGTAGAAATGGACGGCATAGGTCTTGTCGTACTTTTTGAGTGCCGCCTCGAAGGCAGGCCAACCGGCATCGATGCGCTTGTCGAGCCCGGCATAGTGTAAGAGAAGCGGCGCTTCGATGCGCCCGACATCGGAATCCGCCGGCTGTTTCCCGTAGAACGGCACCGCCGCCTTGAGGCCGGGATAGTTGACCGCCAGCTGGTTACACACCCCGCCGCCATAGCAAAAGCCCACCGCTCCGGCCTTGCCGGTACAGTCCGCGCGCGCCGCCAGATGCTCGTAGCCGGCGAAAAAGTCGTTCATCAGCTTTGCCGGGTCGAGCTTCTTCTGCATCTCGCGCCCGTCATCGTCGTTGCCCGGATAGCCGCCCAGCGAAGTCAATCCGTCCGGCGCCAGCGCCATGTAGCCCGCCTTGGCAAGGCGGCGCGCCACGTCCTCGATATAGGGGTTGAGGCCGCGGTTCTCGTGGATCACCAGCACGCCCGGCAGCTTGTCTTCGCGCCCGGCGGGCTTCACCAGATAGCCCTTCACCCGGCCGCTGCCTTTGGGGGAGTTGTAGGTGATAGAGCTGGCGGTGATGGCGGCATCGTCGGGCGCCACCTGCTGCGCCAGGGCATAGCGCGGGCTCAGGCTTTCGAGTAGGGCCGCAGCCGTCAGCCCGCCGGCGGCAAATTTTGCCGCCCGCTCGAGGAACTCACGCCGGCCGATGACCCCGTGCGCATAACCATCGTAGAGATCGAGAAGTTCCTGATCGAAATTGCTGGCGGTTTGCCGGGCCATCTTCGCCTCCCTTAGCGTCAAGCTACGCGAGGCTGAGCATGTTGCAGCATCTGGGGTAAGCCGATCAAGTGGGCGCAGAGCGCGAGGCGACAGGGCTTTGATGAATCTCGGAAGCTCCCCCATCCAGGGAAGGCTATGTTGATTCACATCAACGTATCGCAACGTCAACTATGCGAAAATTACCTTGTAAGAACGGGCCGAGGGTCCAAGCATCAACACCCAGAGGGGGTAAGAAATGAAGATGTTTCCATTATTGGCCGCTGCGGCCTGTGTTGCCTTTGCGTCCATCGCGCATGCAGAGGGCGATCTGAGCAGGGCCAATGTCACCGAGATCACGATCGAGATGGGGCAAAAGGATGCCAAGCACATGTACTTCAAGCCCAGTCACCTCGATCTCGAGACCGGCAAGGCCTACAAGCTGGTGCTGATGAACACCGACAAGATCAAGCACGAGTTCGCCGCGCCTGAGGTCGTCTCCAAGGTGTTCACCCGCAAGGTCGAGGTCATCGGTCCCGACGACAAGATGATCGCCGAGATCAAGGGCAATGTCAGGGAAATCGAACTTGCGCCTGGCGGCAAGGCTGAATGGTTCATCGTGCCCGTGCAACCCGGAACCAATTTGGAGATGGTGTGCGAAATCGAAGGGCACGAGGAAGCCGGCATGTTAGGCTCGATCACCATCAAGTAGGCAGTACAGACCCCGCGGCGACAGCCTCGACCTGCCTTGCCCGCTTGGCAAATTCAAGAGGGGGCAGGTCGAGATGTCAGGGCAGATGCCGCGTGGCGGCGACGAGCAGGGGTTGGCGCCAACAGCGCCTGCCGTTCTTAGTCATCCTCCATCAACTCTTTGATTTCCTTCGGGATGTCATTCTCGGAGAACGTCAACTGTTCGGCTGCGTCATGAACGAACGCAACGATATCGCCGAGTTCGTCGGCGGTGAGGTCGATCTGATGGCCCAGCCGTCGCTCCTGCATGGCGACCATCGGCTGCATACCCGCCAGCATGCGCGCGAAGAACTCGAAGGCATTGCCGTTTTCGTCCATGGTGCCGGCATCGAGTGGTGCGCCATCGCTGCCGCCGACACCATTGACCGAATGGCACACGACACAGCCCTTGCTGGCGAACAGCGACTTGCCGTTATGGGCATTCGTTGCCGGCAAGGCGAGCATTGTGGCTGCCAAAGCGCTGCCGGAGTGGCCAGGAGCGAGGAGAGGCAGCCAGAGCTGGCTCGCCGCAAACAGCACCCCATAGGCTATGATGGCGGTAGCGAACCGCGTCAGCAGGTTTTCTGACATGCTTGTGCAGGCCTCCTTGCGATGTTGGCTCACGCCCTCATGCCGAAAGCATCGCCCATTCGGCCGTTGGACACAACATTGCGGATCCGGCGCCCCTTCGCTGCCGGGCGGTCTGCTTTGCCGGGATCGATGCGGGCAGCGCCACCGCGTTCGCGTCGCCGCCTTGGCGCTGCGATCAGAATATGGCTTCAGTCGCCGGACTTGACCGACGGCATCGGCGCGCGCCATCGCCCAGAAGGGCAAGACTGAAGCAAGCGATGGCCCAGAACACCGGGAACTCTTAGCCGCCGCCCGGCTAGTCGAACGGCCAACCATTCTTCATGTGAACAATGAAGGCGGCGGCCAGCAGATGCACGCCGAGAAAGATCGCGACCCAGCGCGTCTGGATGCCCAGGATCAGGCAGATGCCGCCGATGGTCTCGTAGATCGCAACCAGCCAGCCGAACCAGCCAGGCAACCCGATCGACTGGAAGCAACCTACCGTGCCGACGAACGCGAACACCAGAATTCTCAAATAAAATCCGTGTATAAAGAATATAATGCCCATGATAACCCTGAGGAAAAGCGTCGCATTGGGTGCCATCTTTGTGTCGATCGACGGTAATCCTCCCTTGCCTGCGAACCTGGTGCCACGCACGACTGGCCTCTTGCCGCGGCAGTGGCTGCATAACGGCCAGATCGCGCCGCGTCGTCACGACTTCGTCAGATAGCGCCGTAGTTTCGCAAAGGCGAGAGGGCCAGTCGTGCGTATTCACGAAGTGCATTGCCGATGATGATCATTCGTCTGCGTTGGGCAGGCCCGCGCATCACCCCGCATTGGCGGGGCGGGTTCCGGTGCTAATGTCGCAAGGCCGGATCGGCGGTCGATCGGGGCAGGATCTAGATGGCTTGCACAAGGGGGGAATCGGGAATGAAGAGAACGGCGCAATGTCACTGCGGTTCGCTGCGCGCAATTGTCAGCGGCGAACCGGCTGCCGTCAATTGCTGTCATTGCAAGGCGTGCCAGCGCCGAACGGGCGCGCTGATGCATTCGGGAGCCTATTTCGAAAAATCGCAAGTCCGCATCGAGGGCCCGGAAAAGGTATACACGAGAGATGTCGAGGCGGGGCGAGCGATCAGCTTTCACTTCTGCCCCACCTGCGGCAGCTCGGTCTATTGGCATCTCGACCTGAGGCCCGAGCATTTCGGCATCGCGGTTGGCGCTTTTGCCGATCCGGAGTTCCCGCCGCCGACCTATTCGGTCTGGGAAGACTCCAAGCACGCCTGGATCGGGTTGCCGGATGGGATCGAGCATTTTCCCCAGGCACGCACTTAGGCGGTTCTGAGTTCGCGGCCTGGTCTTCGGCCCGCGATGCACTTCCGCGCGCCCGCCATCCATGACGGCATCCTCGCCATGGGTGCCAAAGGTCATGATCGGCCGGCAGCAAAACTGGCGCACGTTAAGGGACTTCGCGTCGGTTGATCCGTGTGCGCGTAACCGTTGCTGAGATCAAAAAGCTTCTGATCGACATCGTCGGCGGTCAATCGGGTCGCGGCACTTTCCTTGCTGGGTGGCTCGCAACGCCCGTGGCTCCGACGTTGCCTTGCGACGATTGAACCCACACCGGGAGCCGCGGCGAAGCCGCGCTGCGGCGAAATGGGGTCTGGTTGGGGATTCACGCATGCGCCTATCAACAGTGCACTGATATAACACGAAGAGGATGTGCTTATGTCGACCTATGTGCGTAGCGACCTTCAGTTCCCCATCGGTTCCGAGAGCCTGATGAAGCTCGTGGATGGGCTGACCGGCAGTCCGGTCGATCTGCTGAACAACAATCTCGATGCACTGGTGGGGGCATTTGCCGGCGGAACCACGACCGATGCTTCCGTCGACTTGCGCGACGGCACGACACTGAACATTCATGGCTCCTGGTCCATAGACATATCCGGCAATCCCCTGACCGTTAGCGGACATGTGGACAGCGCCGTGCGCGTGCTGACGGGAACCAGCGACGCGCTGGAGACGGTGGATCATTTCACCGCCGATTTCTCCGGCACTTATGATTATAGCACGGGCCAGACCAGCGCTGACTTCTCCGGTTTTGCCCCGCTCTACACCGCCGATGACCATATCTATGGCGGTTCCCAGAACGACCTTTTGATGGGCTTCGGCGGCAACGACACCATCGTCGGCCATGGCGGCCGCGACCACTTGTACGGCGACAATGGCAACGACCATCTTTCAGGCGGCCTCGGCGGCGACAAGCTCATCGGCGGTAGCGGAATTGATGTGCTCAATGGTGGTGCCGGCAATGACGTGCTGAAAGGCGGCAACGGAGCCGACCATCTCGTCGGCAATGGCGGCTCCGATGGGCTCTATGGTGGTTCCGGACATGACGTGCTCGATGGCGGTGCCGGTGGCGACTTTCTGTCTGGGGGCGGCGGCTACGACACCTTCGTGTTCCACGACCATTTTGGCGGTGACGCTATCCTGGACTTCGATCCCTCGAACCACGAGAAGATAGATCTCTCGCATGTGACCGCGATTACCAGCTTCTCGGACCTCATCCATCACCACCTGGAGACTGTGACCGACGGCGGGTTGTTGTTCAACGGCAACGCCGAAATCACCGTGGGTGCCCACAATTCGATCATTCTGGTCGGCATCCACACGGACCAATTCGGGCACGGCCTGGACTATTCGGCCCACAATTTCATCTTTTAGGGCGGGATCAGTCTTCAGCCCACATTCTGAGCAGGTTGCTGCGGGTCTTGGCGAGGCGATCGAAAAGTTCGCTCTTGCCTTCGCGCTCGAACAGGCCCCTGACCGCCAGCTCCAGATCGAACAGGATCTCGCGCTGGCCGGCATCGCGCACCAGCGATGTCGCCCAGCCGACGATGCACACCCGTTCACCCGCCGTGACTGGCGCCACCCGATGCAGCGCGGTGGCCGGATAGAGGTTCGCATCGCCGGCTTCGAGCCGCACCGGCCGCTCCTCCAGCCCGTCCTCGATCATCAGCGCTCCGCCTTCGTAGTCGGCCTCGTCCGACAGGAACAGCGTGAACGACACATCGGTGCGCCGGCCGTCCATGATGGCATCGTCGACATGGGCGCCATAGGCCATGCCCGGCCGGTAGCGCGACACCATCAGCCGCACGAAGTGTCTGGGGCGCGCGGCGGCCTGGAATACGTCGTTGCCGGCAAGCGCGCGCTCGGCCGTGGCGAGCACCGCCTCGATCTCGGGCGAGGCGACGGCCTGCTCGTTGTTCTTGACCTTGCGGGCATGCCAGCCGGCGGTGCGGGCACCGTCCTCGAAGCGGGCGTCCGCGATGGCCTCGCGCATGACCTCGACCTCGTGTCGGTCGAGCACGTTGGCAAGGACGATCAGCATGGGATCTATTTGACCGACTGGGCCGCAAGTATGATGCGCGCACCGGCGCGGTACAAATGTTTGGCGTCGGCGTCGATGATGCCGCGTGGGGCCAGTTCCGGAAATGCCGGCGCGAGACCGTCGAGTTCGCCGGTGATGCGGGCGGCGGCGCGGGCGACGTCGGCGTTGGCATCTTGCTTGAGCGGCGTGACCACGGACTTGGCCGCCTCGATATAGCCCCATGCGTCCTGATAGTCCTTGAGGGCGCTGACCTTGCCAGCCTTCACGCCCTGGGCGTAATCGCTGCCCGCCAGCCTGACCAGCATGCCGGCCGCCATCAACCGAGCGTGATCGCCGCCGCCGGCGTGGGCGCGGGCTTGGTGAATTTCCTTCATGACGGCGGCGAAGGCAGGCTCGGTTTCGTGCATTGGCCGGCCAGCTTCCATCGCGGCGGCCAGATTGTTCAATTCGGTGTCGAAGGCATCGGCGTGCCGGTAGCCGAGCTTGGGCCTGAGCTCGCGGTAGAGCGCATCGCCCGGCTTCACCGCGTGCATGCGGGCAAGCTCGCTCTCGCCCAGTCGGTAGAGCGCCATGGCGGTATCGAGGTGGCCTTCGACCTGACCCAGGATGACGAGGTACATGGCTTCGACCTCGACGGTGCCGTCGGGCTTGCCTTCGCCGCCTTCGCCGCCCTCTGTGGCCACAGCGACCTGAAGCCCCGCTGGCTTGGCCTTGATCGCCTGATGGTCGCTGCCTGAACCGGCTGCGAAGCCGGCCGACGTCATCGCCAGCCCGGCCGCCGCGGCGACGCCAAGTTGAGTCCAGCGCCGAAAGCGGCGCGCTCGCGTCACTTCTGTCTTCTGCTCGCTCATGGCAACGTCCTCGTGCTGGTGTCCGAAACGCCCGAGATGTCGGCCGGCTCGCCGACAGTCTCCTCTCGACAGGGTAGTTTTTGTTGACTTTCCAGCAGGTTAAATTCCTGCCCACGCGGCATGCGCTCAACCGGAAGTGTCGTTTGCGTGGCCCGCCATGCCGATATTGCGCCCTCGCAGGGCTTGGCAAACGCGTTAGGCTGCCTCATCGGCCGGGGTCGCTGTCATGGCGGGGCGCACCATCGTTGCGCCTGTTTGCATGACACAGATAGGGTGATAGGCTGTTTGTCAGCATCGTTTGTCGATGCGACAAGTGGTGATGGTTGCAAAAACCAGTTTTTCGTAATGGCCACAAAGGCCTGAAGGGAGGAAGCTTTACTAATGTCTGATAAAGAACACATCTGGATTCCGCGGCTGAAGCAATATCTGGCCGACCGCCAGATCGATCGCCGTGAGTTCATCCGCAACGCCACGCTGCTCGGCATGTCGGCCGGCGCTGCTTACATGTGGGCCGGCAAGATCACCGGCCAGCCGATCGCTCCGCCGGCGCGCGCTGCCGAGATGCCCATGGGCGGCACGCTGCGCATTGCCATGCGCGTGCCCAAGATCAACAGCCCGCATACGTTCTCGTGGATCTATGACTCCAACATCGTGCGCCAGCAGTGCGGCTATATCACCCGCACCGGCGCCGACAATGTCACCCGCCCGCATCTGTGCACCAAGTGGGAGGCCTCTGAGGACCTGAAGACCTGGATCTTCACGGTGGGCGATTACACCTGGTTCGACGGGCGCCCGATGACGGCGGAGGACTTTGCCTGGAACATCAAGCATTGCCTCGACCCCAAGACCGGTTCGTCCGTGGTCGGCCTGATGAAGGGCTACATGCTCAACGAAGTCGATTCCGGCAAGAAGGACGACAAGGGCAAGGAGATCATGACCACCGAGCTTTGGGATGCCAATGCGATCGAGGTCAAGGACGACAAGACCCTCATCATGAACCTCAAGGAGCCGCAGGTGGCGGTGCCCGAGCACCTGTTCCACTATCCGCTGCTCATTGTCGATCCCAAGGAGGACGGCAAGTTCGGCCTCGGCTCCAACGGCCATCTGGGCTACGAGCTGAAGGAGTTCGAGGTCGGCCGCAAGGCATTCCTCAAGCGCCGCGAGGGCGGCAAGGGCTATCTCGACGAGATCCACTTCGTCGACCTTGGCGACAACACCGCCGCCTCGGCCGCTGCCATGCAGTCCAAGCAGGTCGACGGTGTGTATGAGGGCAATCCCGAGCAGTACGACCTGTTCAAGGCCATGGATCACGTCAAGCTCTACCAGGCGCTGACCGCGGCAACCGCGGTGGTGCGCATGCAGGTGGACAAGCCGCCCTTCGACAATCCCAAGGTACGTCTGGCCCTGCGCTATGCCACCGATCCCGCCAAGGCGACCGAAATCGCCGTCGGCGATCTGGGCTCTGCGGCCGAGCACCATCACGTGTGCCCGGTGCATCCCGACTACAAGCAACTCGCTCCCTTCCCGCACGATCCGGAAATGGCCAAGAAGATTCTGGCCGACGCCGGCCATCCCGACGGCATCGACGTCGAGATCGTGTGCAAGCCGGACCCGGCCTGGGAGCAGGCCTCGGTCGAGGCCATGATCCAGCAGTGGCAGGCGGCCAACATCCGCTGCAAGATCAACGTGCTGCCGTCGTCCAAGTTCTGGGAAGTTTGGGACAAGGTGCCGTTCGGCTATACCTCCTGGGCTCACCGTCCCCTCGGCTTCATGGTGCTGGCGCTCGCCTATCGCAGCGGCGTGCCGTGGAACGAGACGCATTACTCCAACCCGGAGTTCGACGCCAAGCTGAGCAAGGCAGAAGGCACGCTGGATCTCGACAAGCGCCGCGAAATGCTCGGCGAGCTTGAGACCATCATGCAGCAGGACGGCCCCATCGCCCAAGCGCTGTGGCAGAAGCTCTACATGCCGTTCGACAAGAAGGTGGTGGGCTTCAAGATGCACCCGACGCGCTACTACTTCTGCGAGGAATACGCCATCCAGGCCTGACGGCCCGGCGCATCGCAAGCGACAGAAACAGCGCCTCCCGGGCATACCGGGGGGCGCTTTTTCTATGCCACGATGCCGGCGCCGCGCAGCCGCTCGATCTCGTCCGCGGAAAGTTCGAGTAGCCGGTCCAGCACCTCGGCCGTGTCGGCGCCGAGCGCTGGGGCTGCGCGGGTATAGTCCACCGGGCTCGCAGACAGGCGAATAGGGTTGGCCACGCCGGGCGTCACGGTGCCGTCGGGGCGGGAAAGCTCGACGGCCAGCTGGCGCGCCTTGACCTGCGGATCGGCAAAAACCTGGTCCAGTCGGTTGATTGGGCCGCACGGCACTGCCGCTGCCTCCAGCAGCGCCACCCATTCAGCCGTCGAGCGCGCCTTCATGGCCTCGCTTAGGGGGGCGATGAGGCTTTCGCGGTTCGCAACCCGCAACCGATTGGAGGCAAAGCGCGGATCGTCCGCCAGGTGCTCAACCCCGGCGATGCGGCAATATTCGCGGAACTGCCGGTCGTTGCCGACCGCAATGATGATGTAGCCATCGGCCGTATCGAACGTCTGGTAGGGCACGATATTGGGATGGGCATTGCCGAGGCGGGTGGGCGGTGTACCGCTCACCAGGTAGTTGAGTGCCTGGTTGGCGAGCACCGCCACTTGCGAGTCAAGCAAGGCCATGTCGACAAGCTGGCCTTCGCCCGAACGCTCGCGCCAGGCGAGCGCTGAGAGGATGCCGATGGTGGCATAGAGCCCGGTAAAGATGTCGGCAAACGCCACCCCCACCTTCATCGGCTCGGCCCCCGGCGTCCCGTCCGGTTGTCCGGTGATCGACATGATGCCGGCCATGCCCTGGATCATGAAATCGTAGCCGGCGCGCTGGGCATAGGGCCCGGTCTGCCCGAAGCCGGTGATCGAGCAATAGACGAGGCGCGGGTTGATACCTTTGAGGCTTTCATAATCGAGGCCGTATTTCTTCAGGCCCCCCACCTTGAAATTTTCCACCAGCACGTCCGATTGCTCGGCCAGCCGGCGGATCAGCGCCTGGCCCTCGGGCTTTGCCATGTCGATGGCGACCGAGCGCTTGCCCCGGTTGGCTGCGAGGAAATAGGCCGCATCGCCATGGCTGCCATCGGGCTTTTCGATGAACGGCGGCCCCCAGCCGCGGGTATCGTCGCCTTCGCCGGGCCTTTCGATCTTGATCACCTCGGCCCCGAGATCGGCGAGCGTCTGCGTCGCCCATGGCCCCGCCAGCACGCGGGTGAGGTCGAGAACGCGCAAATGTGAAAGGGGAGGGGACATGGGGCGAAGAACTCCACTAGCGGCAGGGATGTTGAGCGTTCTAGCCAATGCCGGCCGCGGCAACAATCGGGTTTGACGCTTTCGCCCGCTTCGGCCTAACTACCCTCGAAATCTCAGGGAGGAGGCAATTTCATGGACGACAGGGCAAAGACCGCCGGCTTCATGGCCATGAAGGGCGCCGGTTATTATTCCAGGGCGACTACCGGCGCCAAGGACGTGATGGACCAGGCGGTGCATCTGGTCATCGAGGCCGTCGATCGCATGCAGCCGGCCGACGACGGTTCCATCTTCCGGGTAAGCGACATGGGCGCAGCCGATGGCGGTACCTCGGTCGATCTGTGGCGCCGGGTGCTCGGCCACGTGCGCGCGTTCGCGCCATCGCGGCCCATCGAGGTGGTCTACACCGACCTGCCGCGCAATGATTTCTCGCAAGTCTTCCGCATGATCCACGGCCAGACCGACATCAAGAGCTACTACGACGAAATCGACAACCTCTACGTCTTCGCCTCGGCCACCTCGTTCCACCAGGCGATCTTCCCGGCCGCCAGCCTCGACCTGGGCTTTTCCTCCACCGCCTCGCATTACATCTCTTCCACCCCCTGCCACATCACCGGCCATGTCCACATGGTGGGAGCGACGGGCGCCGAGCGCGCCGCCTTCGAGGAGCAAGGCCGCATCGACTGGGAGACCATGCTCGTCAACCGTGCGCGTGAATTGAAGCCCGGCGGCCGCCTGTGCCTGTTCAACTTCGGCATCGACGAGGAGGTTCGCTATCTCGGCAGCACCGGCGGCGTCTCCATGTTCGACACTTTCAACGAGTTGTGGGCCGAGCTGGCGGGCGAGGGCGTCATCACGCCGCAAGAATATCTCGCCACCAACTTCCCCCAATGCTACCGCACGGTGGAGCAGTTCACCGCCCCGCTGAAGGATGCTGCCAACCCGGTCCACAAGGCCGGCCTCAGGCTCGAGCACGTGGAAACGCGGGTGGTGCGCTGCCCATTCGAGCGAGATTTCACCGACAACCACAAGGACCCCGAGCGTTTCGCCCGCGAATACCTGCCGACCCTGAGGTCATGGTCGGAGGCGACGTTCCTCGGCGGCCTCAAGCCCGAGCGCGGCCTGGAGGAGCGCCAGGCGATCATGGACGAATTCTACGGTCGCTATCAGGCCCGCGTGGCCGCCAGCCCCAAGGGCCACGCCATGGACTACGTCCACGCCTATCTTGTCTGCCGCAAGGAAGGCTGAGGGCAAGGGCAGCGCCGGACTGCCGGACCCCGAGCCTGGCTCTCCAACCGTCATTTGGTCGAGATGATTTTGCAGTCGCGATACTGCTTGTGGCACTGATAGAGCGCTTCCTTTACGGCCGCGGCCACCGTCGAATGCCCGCCGGCGGACCAGCCGCACGAGCCGTTGGCGGCGGCGGCAAAAGCGGCATGCTGCTTGTGTTCGCGCTTGAACTTGCCGAGCCAGTGGCGGCAGGTGGCGGTCAGTCTGTAGCTGGGCTGCGGCTTCGGCACGACTTCCGTCTTTGGCTTGGGCATGGGCTGCGGCGGCGTTATCGCCATCATGTTATTGGTCCCGGTACGATCGGCGGGCGGCTGCATCGACGGGTTTGTTCCTACGCGCGCTTTCAGTTCCTTGAGCCGGGCATTGGCAAAGGCGGCGTAGACGCTGTCGGAGAATTTCTGGGTATAAGCTTCGAACACGGCGACGCTGTCGGTATCCTTGATCGCATTCCAAGCAACCAGGTCTTCTGATGACTGCGAGGTTGAGGGCGTGTTCTTTGTGGTCGCCTCGACGGTACTGTTGGAAACATTGGACGGCGGGATGAAGTAAAGGTTCTTGCCCGGCAGCGAGCCGTAGGTGAAGGGCTCCTGCTGGTTGCCAGTCGCTTTCAGCACGTCGTCGCGCACCTGGCGGAACATGAGGCTGATCTCGAGCCCGGGCTTTTCGATATGAGACAACAGCGCTGCGGCATAGGGGCTGTTGCGGCCCTTGCCGTCCTCGGCCACGGTCCCCTCTCTGGCGGCAAAGCCGACGAGCGTTCCGGTCTCCGGTTCAACCCGCGACAGGCCGCGACCGATGGAACGCGACCCGCCTGTCAGCTTCATCCGCGCGGTAAAGGGATTGCTGCGGCAGGCGTCCAGGAGGACGATCTTGAGGTCGCGCGCGCCGTCCACCGAAGCCAGCACCAGATCGAGCGGGATTGCCTCGAATGCGACTGAACGATCAGTCCGGAGTCGGGCATCGACCGGAATCAGATAGTTCCGGTGATCGATCTCGATGCCGTGCCCGGCGTAATAGATGACGGCCATGTCGGTGCCGTGCACCTTGTTGGAGAAGTCCTGAAGGGTCCGCCGCATCCCGTCATAGGTGAGGTCGTCGGCAAGCGTCACCTCGAAGCCCAGCCGCTCGAAGGTCGCAGCCATATCTTTGGAATCATTGGTGGAATTGGCAAGCGGCGTGACCGCCTGATAGGCCGAGTTGCCGATGACCAGCGCCACGCGCCCGTCGGCGCATGCCGCCGACATCATCGCAATGAGTGCGGAAAGCCTCAGAATCGACACCAGTGTGAAACGAAGCATGCGAGCCCCTCGTCCAGACGCCCGGAGTTTGGCACAAAGGACGGCCGTCCAACAAGCGCCCAACTTGAGCGGAAGGGCCGGAAGGCTCAGTCGTTGTCGTTGAGCCCGGCGCCTGCGCCTTTCAGGCGGGACTGCTCGCTTTCCGGCACCAGGACTTCACGCGACAGGGCATAGGCTTTCTTCCACACCTCGTCGTCCACCTCGACGCCGTCCTCGATGGCCGCGGCGATCTTTTCCGCGTAAGGGTCCGACGTCCTCTCGCCCCCGATGGCGAAGGAGGGATCGACCGGGCAGCCGATGGCAAGCCCGGCCCGCACCGCGAACGGCAGCACGTAGAGCCCGTGGCGCACCCGGTGGAGCACCACCCGGCCCTCGGCGCGGGCCATGTCGACAAGGGCGGGAGCGGAAAAGACGCAAGAGACATTGTCGAGATCGACGATGCCATAAACTGCCCTGAGGGACGGCTGGCGCTTGTCGCGCGGCGTTTCCTCCAGCGCCTCCACCAGCATGTTGAGGCCTGGATAGCCCGCCGCCTGCAGCCAGGCGCAGGCCCACCCCGCGTCCTCGTCGCAACCGGGGGCCGCCCCGCCAGCATCCAGCGCGCGGAAGGCGACGCGGCGGATTTCATCGAACGCTACCTTCATGCCTCGGCCGCTCCCTCGATCACCGGCAGCCACCAGTCGTCGGCCTCAGGGCTGCCCAGTTCGTCGATGAGCGGGGCGCCCTGATACATGGTGATGCGGGTCCACAGGTCGGATTTGGGGTCGAAGCGCGTCGCCCCGAAGAACGAGAGCTTGCAGCGCAGCATGTTGATGGGCAGAAGTTTTGCCCCGATGGTGTTGTCGCGGATCTCGGCATAAGGCCGCGCCTGCGTGATCATCACCCGCTGCACGGCGAGGCGGTGCTCGGGCCGGCGCAGGAGGAAGCGCGCCACGCTCTCGCTGCGCTCGTCAGCGCCGAGCCCGGCGATCTCGTCATAGAGCGTCTTCACATACCACCCCGCGCCCAGCCGCATCTCGTGCTCGGCGCCGGGCTCGGCAAAGCGTTGGCCCAGGCGCGGCTCCTCCTTGCCGGCGGAATAATACCAGAAGAAGTGCCGCGCCTCCTCGCTGGCAAAATCGATGTCGAGCGCCCACGCGTAGTCCGCCTCGATCTGCCCCTTGAGGGCTTCGAGCGTCATCGCCGCGTCGATCGGCACCACGGAATCCGAGCCCATGCCCGCTTCGAGATCGTCCACCAGTTGGCCGTGCAACTCGATGAGGAGCGCGGCGACGAGTTCCTGCGCCTCCAGACTCATCTCCGCCTCGGCACGGCGGTAGAGCGCATCCCACGGCCAGACCTCCCGCAGCGCAAAATCCTCAAGGCGCTCGATCTCGCCCCTCAGCGCGACGATGCGTTGCTGCTGGTGCGGCTCGGCCACGTTCCACTGGCCCACATGCCGGCGCGCTCGTTCGAGCAGCGCGCGTATGCGCTCAGGTGTGCCCGGCCCCGCCTCGCGCATCGCCCTGACGCGCGCCAGGGCGGTTTCGCGCGAGGCCATCCAGCTGTCGAGCAGCACCGGGTGGCGGATGAGAAAGGGCGCCATGCCGAGCCCGGTGGCATTGCCGATGCCGAGGCTGCGGCGGTGGACGGCCGAGAGCCTTGCCGCGTTGACTTCCGCCGCGCGCGGCCGCCACATGATCGGCCAGATCGAACTGGAACTGGCGGATCATGTAGACGGTGAGCATCTCGGCCCGGAACGGGCTGTCGAAGTCGTCATCGCGCTTGAGTTTGGCATAATCGCCCGAGCCGAACTTGCCATTGCCGTAGACGGCGGTGGTGCGCATGAGATAGCCGATATCGGCGATCTCCTGCACATCCGGCTGGCGGCCCTCGGCGAGCCTGCCCGTCACGTGCTCGAACAGCCGCATCGACTTGTTGGCCCGCGACAGCACCAGCTCGCGTGCCGAGAGCCTGCCCGCCTCCTGACGCGGCACGTTGGCCTCGAGCCGCTCCACGTCGTCTGTGGTCACCTCGCCGTCGGCGAGCGTGAAGCTTGCATCCCATTTTTCCGCAATCACCCGGTCGGTGCGCTCTTCCGGCTTGAGAGCGGTGGAAAAGGCGACGAAGGAGAGGGTGCGCCGGGGCGTCTTTATGCGCCACACGACGCGCCCGAAACCGTGCTCGTCGAGTTCGTCCCACACCCGCTCGAAGCGCCAGCCCTCGGCCCCCATGCGCCGCACCAGGGTGCGCATGAAAGAGAGCCGGGTGGGAAAGAACGCCCCCATGCGCTCAAGCCGCATCACCTCGCCCGGCGGGCGCATGAAGGCTCTCACGTCGGCGTCTTCACCTTGTGCGTCCACTTCGATCATCGTGCTCCCCGGTGTTGCGCCAATCTCATCCTGCCGGCACCGGCCGCATGGCTTGGCGCGGCATTTGCTTGGGGCCATCCATGTCCTGCAATGGCACAAAACGACATGCCACTGTCAAGCGGTCGTCGCGCATCTGTCGTTCGGCGCCCCGCGGGACCAAGAGACTGTTTCAGAAAGGGACAACCGATGAAGCGCGGTGATGTGAATTTCTCGACGGCTGCAAACTGGCGCGGCATCCTGCTCAAGATAGTACTTCTCATTGCCTTCGTGCTCGCCACCAATGCCGGCTTCACCGATCGTTTCCGTCTCCTCTACGGGGCAGGGCGCTACACCACGCTCATCCCCTGGCTGGTCATCTGGGGCATGTCGCTGGGCGCCATCGTGATCGCCGCCTTTCAGCCCTCGCGCGTCGTGCGCCTGTTCTGGGCCATCGTCTTGTCATTGTCGACGGCGCTTGGCACCGGCTATGCGCTGGCGTCCGGTTCGGACATGTCGGTCTTCGACGTTCTCACCCTGTGGAATGCCCGGCATGAAAGCGGGCGGGCGCTGGAATTCTACGCTCATGATGCGCTGTGGGCAGGCCTCGTGTTCTTGATCGGCCTGGTGCTCCTGATGCTGCCGCCGTCGCTGCCGCATGGCTGGCTGCACCGCCTGGTGAAATGGTTCGGTTGGACGCCGGTGGTGCCGGTGGCGATCATCGCGGCCATCGTCTTGATCAAGTCCGGCGGCGGCTCGGAGGTCATGCCGCGCCAGTTCCAGACGCTGGCGCTGGGCGTGGTTGCGGGCTCCAAGCTGGCAAGCCACAAGGTGGCCGCGCGCCAGGACGTGAAGATCGCGCCGGTGAGCCCGCCGGCCGCCCGCAACATCGTGCTGCTGGTCGATGAAAGCGTGCGCGGCGATTATATCGACTGGACCCCGGGCAATCCCTATACGCCGCAGATGGCCGCCCTGCGCGACCGCTTCGTTGACTTCGGCCCGGCCTCGTCCGGCGGCAATTGCTCCAATTCCTCCAACGCCATCCTGCGCCTCGGCGGCACCCGCAGCGATCTGGTGCACTCGATGAACACCAGCCCCACCATCTGGCAGTATGCCAAGCGGGCCGGCTATCACACCGTCTACATCGACGGCCAGTCGGGCTTCATCAAGAATCCCGGCAAGATGCAGAACTACATGACCATGGCCGAGGCTTCCGGCATCGACGAGTTCGTCACCTTCGATGCGAGCGTCCCCACCCCTCAGCTCGACTTCCAGGTGCTGGAGGAAATCAAGAAGCACCTGCACGGCAAGCAGCCGGTGTTCATCTACGCCAACAAGGAAGGCGCCCATTTTCCTTACGACGAGGGCTATCCGGCAAGCGCGGCCGTCTTCAAGCCGACGGTGGTGGCGACCGGCGATAAATCCGGCCCGGTGCGCGTCAATTCCTATCGCAACGTCGTGCGCTGGTCGGTCGACGGCTTCTTCCGCCGCTTCTTCGATGAGGTCGACCTGAAGAGCACCGCCGTCATCTACACCTCCGACCACGGCCAGAACCTGGTGAATGGGCATTTCACCCATTGCTCGATGGAAAATCCCGATCCGCGCGAAGGCCTGGTGCCGCTGATGGCGATCACCGGCGACCCCGTGCTCAGGGCCCGATTTGAAAAGGGCGCTCATCTCAACTACGCCCGCGCCAGCCACTTCGCCATCACCCCGACGCTACTCGAACTCTTCGGCTATGCGGAAAAGGACGTGCACGTCCATCACGAGGCCTCGCTGTTGGAGCCTGACACCGCCAGCACCGCTTTTGCCGCCGGCGACGTTTTCGGTCTCTTCCGCAACAAGCCGTTGTGGACCGAGGTCGATCTTTCGGCCCAATACAAGGAAGCCTATTCTGACCCCAACCCGGCCGAGTCGGGCCTGGCCACCAACG
>CAVYOQ010000083.1:0-3831 GCA_963770075.1 uncultured Alphaproteobacteria bacterium | reverse complement strand
TCGAGACCCTCGGCCACGGCGGCGACGTGTTGGCTAAGGCTCGCCTGGGCGAGGAAGGTGGTGGCGATGATCGCTTCCACCACCCATCCCCAGGCATAGGCGCGCAAAACCACGGTGAGCGGCACGGTGACGATGACGACTGCCGCCAGTACGAGGAACAGGCAAAGCACACCCTTCAAGCGCTGGTGGCCCGGGCGGTTGAGGCGCGTATCGAGGAAAGCGATGAGAGCCCCGATCCACACTACGGGGTGGGAAAAAAGGCGCTGCATGAAAGCCGGATAGCCGGTCACCCGCTCGATGATCAGGGCGAAGAAGGCGATGGGCACGGTAAGGGCGAGGTGCATGGGTGCTCAGGATAGAGCGGGCACTTCGGCCAGCGCCAGCAGACGGTCGAGATCGAGATGGGCTTCCAGATGGCACGCCAGTTGATCGAGCGTCGCCTCCACCACTTCGGCGTGGCGCTGGTTGCCGGGCGTTGCGCCGATCCCTGAGAGGAAGGCGCGGCGGAAATCGTCGCTGCCGAGGCAGCCGTGCAAATAGGTGCCGGCGATGCGCCCGCCGGGAGCGATGGCCCCGTCCGGCCGCTCGCCGATATGGGCGAAGGGGCGGCTGCAATCGGCACCGCTGGTGCGTCCCAGATGGATTTCATAGCCCTCGAGGTGAAGCCCGCTGGGCGCGTGGCGCGCTTCGACGCGGGTGAGGGTCTTGTCGCCGCCAAGGATCGTCTCGACATCGAGGAGACCGAGGCCGGGGGCCGAGCCGGCGGGGCCTTCGAGGCCTTGCGGGTCATCGATCCGCGTGCCCAGCATCTGGTAGCCGCCGCACAGGCCGAGCACATGGCCACCGCGCCTCACATGGGCGGCGATGTCGATGTCCCAGCCCTGTTGCCTGAGGAAGGCGAGATCGGCGATGGTCGACTTGGAGCCGGGCACGATGACCAGGCGGGCATCGCCGGGGATCGCCTCGCCCGGCTGCACCATCACCATCTTGACCCCCGGTTCGATCTTCAAGGGATCGAGGTCGTCGAAATTGGCGATGCGGGAAAGCCGCAACACGGCGATGACGCAATCGCCCGACCCGCTGGCGGTCGCCCGATCCAGCGCCACGGCATCCTCGGCCGGCAGCATTCCGGCATCGGCAAAATGCGGCACGACGCCGAGGCAGGGCCGGCCGGTCAAGCTCTCGATGGCCGCGACACCTTCACGAAAAAGCTGGATGTCGCCGTGGAAGCGGTTGACGATGATGGCTTTGATCAGTTCCCGGTCGGCCTCGGGGAGGATATGCATGGTGCCGGCGAGCGCGGCGATGACGCCGCCGCGATGGATGTCGCCGATGAGGACCACCGGCACCCCGGCGGCACCCGCAAAGCCCATGTTGGCAAGATCCCCGTCGCGCAGGTTGATCTCGGCAGGCGAGCCGGCACCTTCGACGATGACCAGATCGCTTGTCGCGCAGCAACGGGAAAAACTGTCGAGGATGGCGGGCAGGAAGTCACGCCGGCGGGCGAAATAATCGCCCGCCTTGAGGCTGGCGATGCGCTTGCCCTGGACGATCACCTGGGCGCCGGTCGAGGTCTCGGGCTTGAGCAGCACCGGGTTCATGTGGACGCTGGGCTGCACCCGGGCGGCAAGCGCCTGCAAGGCCTGGGCGCGGCCGATCTCGCCGCCATCAAGGGTGACGGCGGCGTTGTTGGACATGTTTTGCGGCTTGAACGGGCAGACTTTCAGGCCCCGCTCAGTGAAGGCACGGGCAAGTCCGGCGGCGATCAGCGACTTGCCGACGTCCGAGCCGGTGCCTTGCAACATGAACGCCCGGGTGTTCACGCAATCGCCTCGGCGTCGATGACGTGCAGCCATGAGCCCATGACGGTTCCAGCCCGGCTGCCGTGATGGCAGTGCGCGTTGCCGCCGGCATCGGTGGCGGAGAACAGCGGTTCGCCGGCCGTGTGCGTCTCGGTGCAGTAATGGAATTCGTGACCGCGCAGACGCGACGCCAGCGGCAGCGGCGATGAATGCGCCATATGGCGGTAGCCGAGCGATAAACGGCGCTCGGTAAACGACGTCTCGTTGGGCAGCAGCCCTGCCATGGCATGGCGATGGCCTTCAGCATCGACGAGGCCACGACCCAGCACCATGTAGCCGCCGCATTCGCCATAGACGAGAACGCCGCGCGCTGCTGCCGCCTGCAGGCCGGCGAGGAAGCCGGCGTTGGCGGCGAGTTTTCCGGCATGCAGTTCGGGATAGCCGCCGGGCAGGAACACCGCATCGGCCGCCGCCTGCGGGGCTTCATCGGCGAGGGGGGAAAAGGCCATGATTTCAGCCCCCGCCCGCCGCCACCCGGTCAGCAGGTGCGGATAGGCAAAGCCGAAGGCTTCATCCGAAGCGACCGCGATGCGTTGGCCAAGGGGGCCGAGCGGCTGCCATTCCTGAAAGCCTGTATGCGGCTCGCCCGCCAGGCGCACGATGGCATCCAGATCGACGCAGGCCGCCAGTTTTTCTGCCGCCCTGGCAATGAAGGCCTCGAGCCCGGGATGCTCGCCCGCCTGCACAAGCCCCAGATGGCGGGCGGGAAGGGCAAGCGTGGCATCGCGCATCACCGCACCCAGCACCACGATATTGGCCTCGCGCAGGGCAAATCGGCAGGTCTCGGCATGGCGTTCCGAAGCGGTGCGGTTGAGGATGACGCCTGCAACCGCGACGTCGTGGCGGAAATCGCTGAAGCCGCGGGCCAGGGCGGCGGCCGACTGGGCCTGGTGGCTGGCATCGATGACCAGCACCACCGGCAGATTGAGACGGGCGGCCAGATCGGCGGTGGAGCCGCGCTGGCGGGCAGGACCGTCGAACAGGCCCATGACTCCTTCGATGACGATGAAGTCGGCATCGTGGGCCATGAGGTCGACGAGGCCGTCGACGGTGGCGCCGCGCATGGCCCAGGGATCGAGATTGTAGGCGGGGCTACCGCTTGCGGCCTCGTGGAAGCGCGGATCGATATAGTCGGGGCCCGCCTTGGCGGAGGCAACCGCCAAGCCTTTGTTCTTGAGCGCCCTCACCAGCGCCAGGCTGACCAGTGTCTTGCCGCTGCCGGAGGCGGGTGCCGCGACCACCAATGCTTTAGCCAATGGGATTCTCCCGCAACGGCGCTCGATACCAGTCGAGGATGTCGCGCCAGCGTTCCACCTGTCCGACGACCACGATGGCTGGCGTCTCGGGCGTGTTTTCGGCAAGAAAGGAGCTGATTTCGCCGAGCGTGGTGGAGAGCACCGTCTGCTGCGGCAGGGTGGCGTTGGAGACGAAGATCACGTTGTCCGAAGCCTCCCGGCCGCCGGCGATGAGGGCGCGGGCGATCTCGTCCATGTGCTTCACCGCCATGTACATGACGATGACCGGAGCGGCGGTGGCGACGGCGGCCCAGTCGACGCCACCGGGCATCAAGCCGCTGGCATCGTGGCCGGTGAGGAAGATCACCGCGTGGTTGAGATCGCGGTGGGTAACCGGCACGCCGGCGTAGGCAAGCCCGCCCATGCCGGCCGATATGCCGGGTACGATGCGAAACGCCACGCCGGCGCGATGCAGCATCTGGGCTTCCTCGCCGCCGCGCCCGAACATCATCGGATCGCCGCCCTTGAGGCGCAGCACACGCTTGCCTTCATGGGCGAGTTCGATCAGCCGCAGGGAAATGTCGCGCTGCTTCGGTGACGGGCGTCCGCCACGCTTTCCGGCATATTCGAGATCGGCGCCGGTTCTGATCCAGCGCAGGATGTCGGCATTGACCAGGGCATCGTAGACCACCACGTCGCAGGACTGCAGGGCATGGTAGGCGAGCAGCGACAAA
>CAVYOQ010000082.1:0-13114 GCA_963770075.1 uncultured Alphaproteobacteria bacterium | reverse complement strand
TGGCGGTGCGATCGAAGACGATGCCATGACGCGAAGCCACAGCGTCCACCTCACTGACGGACAACTCCGCAAGGGCGAGCGTTGCACGGGCGTGCCGGCTGTAGGAAGGTTCGCGCGCGAATGCGGTAAAGCGGGCAAGCCAAGCCCACATCGCAGGATCAAGTCGCGGGTGGATGACCAGCGCGCCATTTTCCTCCAAGAGCCACCGAAGCGCCTGGCTCACTATGCCGGGCGCGTTCCAGGGAAGAGACTGGCTGGGCGTGAGCAATCCGGCATTGGATCTGCTTGTCTCGAGCGCCGGACCCGGCCGGCGCTCGACAAGCGTGACCCGGTGTCCGCGCTCGAGGAGATAATAGGCGGTCATCAGACCGGCAATGCCGCCACCGAGCACACAGACTTTCATCTTTCCTTGCCTCGTGGTGTGGCTGGATCTGACAGGACGCAAGCACGCGCCAACCCCGCACAGCCGATGCATTCCTGCGTGTCGACAGGAGATAATATATGAAGTATATATTTAAATGAAGTCCATACCCGCAACCTGACAACAGCACGACGCATGACGGCATTTCGCGCGATGTTCCCAGATTGTCCGGCGCATCTGCGCGACTTGATCACAGCCGGGCAACTGGGCCTGGTTCCCGAACTGACGATCCGTTGCGATCTCTCGACGCCCGAACTCCAGGCAGGCGCGCTCGATCAGTGCGACGTGGCCGTCTTCTACCAGTTGCAGATCACCGAAGGCGTCCTGGAACGTCATCCGCGCCTGAAGGCCGTGGTCTATCTGTCCACCGGCGCGGCAAATCACATCGACATGGAGGCCGCGCGCGTCCGCAATATTCGCATCCGCAATGTACCAGGCTACAGCACGCGCGCCGTTGCCGAGCACGCGATCGGCCTCATGTTCTGCGCTGCGCGGCACATCGCCACCATGGACCGTGACATTCGGCAGGACAGTTGGCGTCAGATCGCGGGCGTCGAACTCAAGGGGCGGACACTGGGCGTCGTCGGCCTGGGGGAAATCGGCCGCGAGACGGCGCGATTGGGGCAGGTGCTCGGCATGCAGGTGCTCGCCTGGAACCGAAGCGAGAAACGAGGGCCGTGGACGCTCGTTTCATTGGATGAGCTCTTGAGCCAGGCCGATATCGTTACGCTACATGTTGCCCTGACGCCTGAGACCGAGGGGTTTCTTGGCCGGTCCCGCCTGGCGTGCATGAAGCTCGGAGCCATCCTCATCAACGTCAGCCGCGGCCGCCTGGTCGACGAGGACGCGCTGATCGCGGCTTTGCGGAGCGGACGCATCGCCCATGCCAGTCTCGACGTGTTCGCCAGCGAACCGTTGCGCGGCGAGCACCCGCTAACTCAACTGGACAATGTCACTCTGACCAGCCATTCGGCCTGGTATACGGCAGAGGCCGCCCGGCGCCTGTTCGACGGAGGCTTCGCAGCCCTGCGCCAGGAACTGGACCTCCTCGCGGGACAGGGAGTGGCATCATGAAATGCACGGCATGGATGGCAACCGGTCTTCCGATATCGGAGAGATGCCTGCCGGAGCATCGCAAGCAGGATTCAAGATTGAGGCGATAAGCGCACAAGGAGGCTCCAAACAATGTTTCTCGATCTGCCGACGGCGGCCCGTTACAACCAGTGGGCCAACAATCGCATCTACGAAGTGGCCGGAAAACTCGATTCCGTCGCATTGTGGGAAGACCGCTGCGGCTTCTTCAAGTCGATCGCGGGCACGATGAACCACATCCTGCTGTCGGACCTGATCTATCGCGAACGGCTGGAGAAGAAGCCAACGACCTTCACCCGACTCGATGCCATCCTCCATCACGATTTCGGCGAATTGCGCGATGCTCACGTGGGGCAGGATGAATGGTATGTCGGTTTCTGCGATGCCTTGCCCCAGGAGGAGTTGGACTCCAATCTTGCCTTCGACACGGTCGGGACGGGTGAGCATTTCAGCCTGCCGCTGCGCATGTGCCTGACCAATCTGTTCGAGCACCAGATCCACCATCGCGGGCAGGTTCATCACATGATCTCACACGCCGGCCTCTACCCGCCGCCCCTCGACTTCGTGAAGTTCGCCAGTGGCGAATGAGGCGAGCGCGATGAAGACTCGCCATGATGTGGTCATTGTCGGCGCCGGGCAGGCAGGCCTCGCCACATCCTATTTTCTCACCCGTTCGGGCATCGATCACATCGTGCTGGAGCGCGGCGAAATCGCCAATGCCTGGATCAGGGACAGGTGGGACACCTTTTGCCTGGTGACTCCCAATTGGACGATCACATTACCGGGCGCGACTTACGAAGGGCCTGACCCGGACGGTTTCATGCTGAGAGATGATTTTGTCACCTGCATGCGCAACTGGGCTTGTTCATTTGGCTCGCCAGTCGAAGCCGGGGTCGAGGTATCGCGCATCTCGGGCGAGCCTGGCGACTTTCGGCTGGACACCTCTCGCGGGCCGATCGAGGCCAGAATCGTCGTTGTCGCCACGGCGACTTATCAAAAGCCGCGGGCGGTGCCATTGATGGACCGGTTTACGTCGCGGCTTCATCAGCTTCAGGCCACCGAGTATCGCAATCCTGGCACCCTGCCCGATGGTGCCGTCATGGTTATCGGATCGGGTCAGACCGGCTGCCAGCTCGCTGAGGAACTGAGAGAGGCAGGTCGCGACGTGTATCTCTCGGTCGGTCACGCCGGGCGCTTGCCGCGACGTTATCGCGGCCACGATTGCCTTTATTGGCAGCGCGAGATGGGCTGGCTGGACAGAACCCCCGATTTCCTCGAGAAGCCGGAGCTTCGCTTCCGCGGCGATCCGCATGTCTCGGGCAAGAATGGCGGTCACACCATCAGCTTGCACAAGTTCCGCGTCGATGGCATCCGGCTGCTTGGCCACCTGTCCGGCGCGGATGAAGAAATTCTGCATTTCGCCGACGATCTCTCCGCTGGCCTCCAGTTCGCGGATGACTATGCGCGCTCTTTCTACCAGGCCGTCGACGACCACATCGCGCTATCAGGCACTGAGGCGCCCCGCCCGTCGGCCATGGAGGTTGCCGGCGGACCGGGATGTGAGACGCTGAGGATCTCATCGCCGCGCTCATTGGACCTGAAACGGGAGGGCGTCACCAGCGTAATCTGGGCGACCGGCTTCACCTATGACTTTTCATGGATCGATTTCTCCGTGCTCGATGCCATGGGTTATCCGGTCACCGATCGTGGCACGACCTCCACCGCGGGCCTCTACTTCATGGGTCTGAATTGGATGACCAAACGCAAGTCCGGCATCATCTATGGCGTGGCCGAGGACGCCCGGCATGTAAGCGCGCATATTGCCGACCGCCTCGGGCACACGGTACCGGCACAGCCGACCGGCACGATTGGGTGTTGACTGAAAGCGCAATAAATATACGATTAATATATGATTAACGTAAGGCTAGGACCCATGAGCGAGATTCACATCGGCGTCGACGTGGGCGGCACCTTTACGGATTTCGCGGTCAGCCTGCCGGATGAGAACCGTCTGATCTTCTACAAGCTACCGTCGACACCAGACGCCCCGGACCGCGCCATCATCGAGGGCCTGCGGCATCTCATCGACAACAACGCTCTCGATCCGGGCGCCATCGTGAAGCTGGCGCACGGCACTACGGTGGGCACCAATGCGCTGATCCAGAGGCGCATCGGCAAGGTGGCGGTGGTGACCAGCGAAGGCTTCCGCGATCTGTTGGAGATCGGTCGGCAGACCAGGCCCAAGGTCTACGACATGCACAGTGATTATCCTTCGCCCTTGGTGTGCCGGCAGCTGCGGCTGGAGGTGCCCGAGCGCATGCTCAGCGACGGCCGCGTCTTTCGCGCGCTCGACGAGGACGCCGTCGCCCGTGTCGCCGGCGAACTCGCCGCGGCGGATGTCGACTGCGTAGTTGTGTGCTTTCTGCACTCCTATGCCTACCCGGCGCACGAAGAACGCGCCGCCGAGCTGCTCTCGGCACTGCTGCCCGACCATGTGCAGGTCATCACCTCATCTTCGGTTTTCCCCGAGTTCCGCGAATATGAAAGGTTCTCCACCGCGGTGCTCAACGCAGCGCTGCTCACGGTCATGCAAAGCTATCTCGACCGGCTGAGCGATGGCGTGCGCGGGCTCGGCATCACGACAGAACCGAAGATCAGCCAGAGCGCTGGCGGCCTGATGTCGGTGCGCATGGCAAGGCAGGTGCCCATACGCGCTTCGCTCTCGGGTCCGGCTGCGGGTGCGCTGGGGGCGTCGCAACGCGCCGCCGCGGCGGGCGTGCGCAATATCATCACGCTCGACATGGGCGGGACGAGCGCCGATGTCAGCCTTGTCGTTGACGGCCAGACGAGCGAGGTGCGCGAAAGGGCACTCGCCGGCTTTCCCCTGCGCATGCCCGCGCTCGATGTGAATGCGGTCGGCGCTGGCGGCGGGTCCATCGCGTGGATCGATCGTGATGAGCTGTTGAAGGTGGGCCCGGCGAGTGCGGGGGCGGACCCTGGCCCCGCCTGCTACGGTCGCGGCGGCACCGAGGCGACCGTTACCGATGCGAATGTCGTTCTCGGCCGACTGAGCCGCACAGCGCTGCTCGACGGCACGATGCCGATAGATGCCAGCCTCGCCGATAGCGCCATCGACAAGCTCGCCGAGAAGCTTGGCCTCAGTCGGGAGAAGACCGCACTCGGCATTCTTCAGGTGGTATGCGCCACCATGGTCAAGGCGATCCGCGCGATTTCCATTGAGCGTGGGCACAATCCGGCGGAATTTGCTCTGTTCCCTTTCGGCGGCGCGGGGCCGTTGCATGCCAGAGACGTCGCCCGCGAGTTGGACATGACGACCATTGTGGTGCCGACCCATCCAGGCATTCTGTGCGCCGAAGGGGCAATGAACTCTGATCTGGTTGCCGACTTCGTCAAGACGCTGCTCATCCGGCTCGATACATCGGCCCATCCGACCATCAAGGCCGAAAGCGAGATTCTCGCCGGTCAGGCCGATGAGTGGTTCCGGGTGGAGAACGTGCCTGCGAGGTGCAGGCAGGCGAAGTGGTTCGCCGAGTTGCGCTACTTCGGGCAGAATTATGAGATTTCGCTTCCCGTAAGCGATATCGACCTGGGTTACGCCGCACTTTCTGCGCTCGAAAGCGCCTTCCATGAAGCGCATGACCTGGCCTACGGATTTACCGCGCCCGGAGAGCCGATCCAGATCGTGAATATTCGGCTCAAGGCCATTGGCCTTGCACCCAAGCCGGCGCCGCAGCGCCTAGCGCCGGGAGCGCCACCCCGCCCTTCAACGACGCAGGCGCGCCATGTTCGCGCTGGACCAATGGATCGACACGCCGGTCTATCGCAGGGCTTCGCTCGGTGCCGAACACGATCTGGCGGGGCCGGCCATCATCGAACAGCTCGACACGACCATCCTGGTGCACCCCGACGATTCGTGCCGCATCGACGAGTGGGGAAACCTCACCATTACCATAGGACGCAAGTGACAATGCCCGCGCTGTCGCCAATCGAGATCGAGCTTCTCCGCAATGCGCTCTCGAGCATTTGCGACGAGTTGTACATCGCCCTGATGAAGAGCGCCTATTCGACCAACATCAAGGAGCGCCGCGACCATTCCACCGCTATTTTCGATTCCGCCGGCCGTGTGATCGCCCAGGGCGAAAGCATGCCACTGCATCTTGCCTCCATGCTGGGTCTGGTGGAAATCGTTCGCGCCAAATACGGCGCCGACGGCATCCACCCCGGCGACATGTTCATCTCCAATGATCCTTATGTGGGCCGCGGCTCGCATCTGCCCGACGTTGCCATGGTAACGCCGGTGCTAGCCGGCGACAGGCTGGTGATGTTCATCGCCAACATCGCCCATCATGCCGACATCGGCGGCATGTCGCCGGGGAGCATGGCGGGCGGCATGACCGAGATCTATCAGGAAGGCCTGCGCATCCCGCCCATCCGTCTGATCGAGCGCGGCCAGATCAACCGCGACGTTATGGACCTGATCCTCCTTAACGTACGGGTCCCGGACGAGCGGCGGGGCGACTACAACGCCCAGATCGCCTCGAACCGGCTTGGTGTGAGGCGCTGCCACAGGCTTCTGGAACGCTGGCCGGCAGCCCGGCTTGAGGAAGGGATGAACGCTATCATCGCCGCCTCGGCCAAGCGTATGCGCGCCTCGATCAGTGACCTGCCGGATGGCGATTACATCTTTTCCGATATCATCGACGACGACGGCCTGGGCACGCGCGATATCCGCCTGACGGTCCGCATCAGCGTTAAGGACGACGAGATCCTTTTCGATTTCGACGGCACGGCGCCGCAGGTGAAGGGCAACATCAACATGACAGCGGCCGGACTGCAGGCGGCGGTCCTCTATTCGCTGAAGGTGCTGGTGGATCCCGACGGTCCGCAGAACCACGGCATGATCGAACCGGTCACCATCAAGGCTCCGGAGGGAAGCATCGTCAATGCCGCGTTTCCCGGCGCCTCGGCGGCTCGCGCCCAGACCGGGCAGCGGGTGGTCGATGTGATCTTCGGGGCGCTGGCCCAGGCCGTTCCCACAAGGGTGATCGCGGCGGGCAACGGTGCCAACACCTCGGCGTCGTTCTTCGGCCGCGGTGCCGGCGACAGGTTCTACGTCTATCTGGAGACTTTGGGGGGAGGCGCCGGCGCGCGCGCCTACAAGGACGGAACCGACGCCGTGCAGGTACACATGACAAACACCTCCAACTTGCCGATCGAGGCGCTTGAGGGCGAATATCCGCTGCTGATCGAGCGCTATGAGCTGGTTCCCGATTCCGGCGGCGCCGGGCAAGTTTCGCGGCGGACTGGGCCTCCGGCGCGTCTATCGGCCCATCGACCACGTGATGACGTTCAGCGGCCAGGGCGAGCGCTTCGTCACCCGGCCCTGGGGCCTATTCGGCGGCGGCGCCGGGGCGCCGGGCAAATTCGAGTTGCTTGAAGACGACAAGCCACCCGTCCGTCTCGGCAACAAGCCTTCCGCAATGGAGATTGGTCCTCACCAGGCCGTTTCGGTCACGACGCCGGGTGCCGGCGGATACGGCCCGCCGAGCGAGCGCAGCGCCGACAGCCTGGACGACGATGTGGCGAGCGGCAAGTTCTCGCCTGAGTTCGTACAGGCACAGTATCGCCGCAAACTGTCAAAGGCAGGGTGAACGCATGGCGAGCTATGACGTCGTTGTCGTCGGCGCGGGCATCAATGGTGCCAGCACCGCCTACCACCTGAAACAACGCGGTGTCTCGAAGGTGTTGCTCATCGAGCGGCGCGACCCTGCCGCCGGCGGCACCGGCAAGAGCGCCGCGGCGGTCCGCCAGAACTATTCGACCACGTTGATGGCGCGCCTGGCCAGGCGGAGCATCGAACTTTTCAAGCGCATGCCCGAGGAATTGGGTCAGGACGGCGGGTATGAGGCGGTGGGCTATCACATGCTGGTGCCGGCCGACATGGTGGAGGGCCTCGAGCGCAATCTGGCCGTGCAGCGAGCAGTAGGAGTGAAGACCGGCTTCATGTCGGAGGCGGAGATCGAACAACAACTGATCTGGCTTAACCGCGAAGGCATTGCTGCGATCACCTGGGAGCCCGATGGCGGCTACGCCGATCCCGTGCGCTCCACAGAAGCCTATGTCAGCGCATTCCGGCGTGATGGCGGAGAGGTCCAGCTTCGCACCCCCGTGCGCGAGCTCATTCGCCAGGCGGATCGCGTCACTGGCATTCTCACCGATGACGGTCCCGTCCACGCCGGCGCGGTGGTCAATGCGGCCGGGCCGTGGGCACAGTTCCTCGCTCGCGGCGCCGAGCTCGAGCTTGCCATGCGCACGGTGCGCGAGCAGGATACCGTTTGGGAGATGCGCCCGGACAGGCCCCTGCCGTCCTCGACCCTCGCCCTTGCAGTCGACGGCATCTATGTGCGCCCGCTCGGCGGTTCGCGCTTCATCATCGGACGGGGATTTCCCAAGCGTTACGTCGACTGCGACCCCTACAACTTCAAGCAGACGGCCGATACCGAGTTCATCTCCGACATCCTGCAACGCGTCGAACCGCGCATTCCCTCATTCACCGGCGCGAGGCTTATCGACTCCTACGCGTCGCTGTATGACGTGACACCGGACTGGTATCCTTTCATCGGGCCCCGCCGTGAGATCGGCGGCTACTACGACATGAACGGCGGCAGCGGCCACGGCTTCAAGTTCGGTCCGGCCTTCGGCGAGGAGCTGAGCCGGTGGATCGTCGACGGCGAGGCGGAGGATGATTTTCGCCAGTTCAGCCATGATCGGCTAAGCGACAATCAGCCGTTCGTGCAGACATTCGGCGGCAATCGAGGTTAGGGGGAAATCGGCAATGGCACGTGGCAGGACGCTGAAGGTCGTCAAGGCAAAGGGGCAGGACAGTCGTGGTGGCGGTTCGGCGCTGCTGTCGCAGACGGACGTCGCCGTCGGCGTTCTGCGTGACCGCATTATCGACTTGACGCTGGAACCCGGATCGAAGATCGACGAGCGGTTGCTGATGGAGCGGTTCAAGCTCGGCCGCACGCCGGCTAGGGAAGCGCTCAACCGTCTGTGCTCGGAAGGCTTCGTCAAGATACACCGCAACAAGGGCGCCTTCGTCGCCCCCCTCGACCTCAACCAGGTGAGGCAATTCTTCGAGGCCTATTTTGCGGCCGAACGAATGTCCGCCTACTTCTGCAACTGCTCGCACGCCAACCTGGTCGACGAGCTCGAACAGATACAGGCCGAGCACGAACAAGCCTCCCAGGCGCGCGACTATCTGCGCATCACGGCAGCGAACACTGCCTTTCACACGCGCATCGCCCAAGCGTGCGAGAACGAGTACATGTATGAATTCAGCGCACGCCTGCACCTGCAGGCGCGCCGCCTTTCACAGGTCATCTACGCCATGGAGCAGGTGCGCGCTACCGATCGGGAGCGGCACAGAACGAGGATCCAGCTACACCACCAGGCCATCATCGCGGCCATCCGCAACGGCGATACCGCCGAACTGATCGATCTGGTGACACGGCATGCCCAACTCTTCAACGACCGCATCGTTCGCGCGCTCGCCGAGGCACAGTGCACTGATCTGACTTTTGTCAGACCAGAGCATTCAACCTAGGCTCCATCGGCCATGGGCGGAAGCGGATTGCGCGAAGCCCTGCAGTGGACAGCGCACAAATATACGATTAGTATATTTGATGCCGGAACCGGCTGGTTACGAGTGCAGCCCTGGAGCCGCTGAATATGGGAGCGCTGGCGGAATCATGGTCTTTGATCGTCGATCGATTGCCATCATATCTGATGCCCTGCTACCGCACGATCGCGCTGTCGTGCCTGGCGTTCGCATTGAGCATCGCCTGTGGCCTGATCGCGGTTCTGGCGCGCCGGTCGGAGACTTTCTGGCTGCGGCTGCCGGCGAATTTCTATGTCTGGTTCATCCGCGGCACGCCGACGCTCATCCAAGTCTATATCACCTATTTCAGCCTGCCGACGGTTGGGATCGTTCTCAAGCCCGAAGTGGCCGGCGTGCTGGCGCTCGGCGTCTCCAGCGGCGCCTATATGTGCGAGATCTTTCGCAGCGGACTGCGGGCGATACCCAAGGGGCAGTACGAAAGCACCGTCGCAATGGGAATGGCCCGGCACAAGGCTTTCGGCCGCATCATCTTTCCTCAGGTGGTCCGCATGGTTCTGCCGGCCGTCACCAACGAAGCCATCAATACGCTCAAGTCCTCCTCGCTGCTTTCGCTCATTACCGTCTACGAGCTGACGCTGCATACCCAGGTCCTGATCGCCGAGACGTTTTCGCCGCTGGAGTTCTATCTCGTCTCAACGGCCCTCTATCTGCTGCTTGCCGACATCGTGGGGCGGCTGTCGAGGGTGATGGAGCGACGTTACAAATGGGGGATGTAGGCACTGTCGAACATGAAAGACGGTCGGTCCGATCAACGAGGGCCTGCCGGGCGGTTGAGGGTGGGCCTCGATAAGCAGCCCCCACTAGGCCGTAGTTGATGATCAACACCGAACTCTGGAAAGGGAGAACATCATGATCACGATGAACAGACGCGAACTGCTGCTCGTAACGGGCGCCTTGACCACGGCGGGCGTTCTGCCAAGCATCGCCCACGCCGGTGATCTCGAGCTGTTGAAGCCTGGCCAGGTCAGCGCGGCAACGGAAGGCACATACCCGCCGTATTCCATGCGCGATGCCTCCGGCGAGCTTGACGGCATCGAAATCCGCAACATCAAGGCCGTCATCACGCGGATGGGACTGGAATACAAACCGGTCGTCACCACGTGGGACTCAATGCTCATCGGCCTGCTTGCCGGTGAATACGACATGTGCAGCGACACAATGGCCATCACCGACGAGCGCAAGAAGAAAGTCTGGTTCTGCGACGGCTGGTGCGAATCCGGCGCGAGGCTGGTGGTGCCGAAGGACTCGCCCATCCACGCCAACTCCGATGCAAAGGGCAAGTCGGTCGGCGTGCTCGTGGCGTCGATATTCGTGCCGCTCGCCCAAAAGCTGGGCGCCACCGTCCACACCTACAAGACGGATGTGGAAGCCATGCAGGATTGCGTGAACGGCAAGATCGACGCTCTCATCACCGATGGCGTGCCGGCCGGCTATGCCATCAGGAAGGCCAACCTGCCGCTGCGCATGACGGATGAAGTTATGCAGCCCTATCAGCTCGGTTGGCCGGTCAAGAAAGGCAAGAAAAACCTCGTCATGGCGATCAACAAGGCGCTCGGCGAGATCGTCGCGGACGGCACCTTCAAGAAGAACTGCATGGATTTCATCGGAATTGACCTGACACCGAACAACCCGATCAGGACCGATTTTTCCTGACACCTGCATCACGAGGGGCGGGGCGGCGCGAGCGCGGCCCCGCTTCGGCATCAGATGAATATTATTCTGGTATATCTGCCGTACATGCTGTTGGCCACCGTGGTGGCCATCGAGGTCGCTGTGCTCGGTATCATCGTCAGTTGGGTAACGGGCCTGATAATTGCTGTGATGAAAGGCAATCCGTCGCGCGTCCTGCGCTGGCCGGCCGAATTCTTTATCTGGTTCACCCGGGGAGCGCCGCCGCTGATCCAGGTGCTGCTCATCTATTTCGGCATCCGTCAGCTCGGCGTAGGGTTGCCCCCGTTCGCCGCCGGCGTTGTCGCGCTCGGCATATCGAGTGCCGGGTTCGTCGCCGAGATCGTCAGGACCGGCCTCAGGGCCATCCCGCGGGGGCAGTGGGAATCGAGCGCCGCCATTGGCATGGGCCCCGTGCTCACATATCGCCGCGTAATCCTGCCGCAGGTCGTGCGCATCATCGTGCCTGCGCTGGGCAACGAGGCGATCAATACGCTGAAAAACACCTCTCTCTTGTCCGCGATTACCCTGGTCGAGCTCACTCTGTTCACCCAGAGCGTGGTGGCCTCGACCTTCCGGCCGTTCGAGTTCTATGTCACCGCGGCCCTCATCTACCTCGCGCTCACCACGGTCATCAGCCAAGCCATCGCCTGGTACGAAAGGCGCAACCACCTGCTTGTCTGATGGGGCGCCGTGTCGGGTCTCACCGCGAGACGGTTGTCAAACCCATGCGGCCCGCGATGAGCCTACGCTGCAAGCATGTCTCCTCGACCGCGCAGGCACTCTCAGCGATTGCCCTTGCTACGCGCGTCAGCGACCAGCGCCAGGAGTTCAGCCATTATGGAGGCAGCGAGGAGTGCCGTTATTTGACCTTGTCCGTCATATAGCGGATTCGTTTCCACCACATCGCAACCTACGATATTTATTCCATTGAGGCGCCGCAGGAACGTCAGTGTTTCATGGGCGGAAAATCCCCCGGCCTCCGGCGTCCCCACACCGGGGGCGGCCGAAGGGTCGACGAAATCCATATCGAAAGTCAGGAACACTGGCTGCCCGGCAGTCCTTTGCCGGATTCTCCGAGCCAGGCGATCTGCTCCCAGCGCGAATACATCGTCGGTCGTGAGGACTTCGTAACCCAGCTCCGTGGACTGAGTAATATCGGTTGGCGCAAATAGCGAACCACGCATGCCGATCTGGATCGAACGCGCTGGGTCGACGATCCTTTCTTCGACCGCGCGCCGGAAGGGCGTGCCGGCGCTGTAACGCTTTTCAAAGAAGTAGCTATCCCAGGTATCGGTGTGGGAATCGAAGTGCACAAGCGCCAGTGGGCCGAACTTTTCAGCTATGGGCCGCAATGTCGGCAAGGTCACGGAATGATCGCCGCCAATGGCAAAGGGGGTGACGCCGGCCCGAACGATTGCACGAATGCTGGTTTCGATCTGGACATAGGACTCTTCGAGGTATCCAGGGACGACCGGCGTATCTCCAACATCACGAACCCGCAGCACCTCGAACAGATTGACGTTGCCGCGATATGGGTTGATCGGTCGAAGCATCACCGACATCGCGCGCACGGCATTCGGCGCAAACCGCGCCCCTGTTCTGTAAGGTGCGCCCGAGTCCGAAGGGATCCCGACTATCGCAGCATCGATGTCGTCGAGACTTGGGCTCTGCTCAAGTCGCATGAATGACGGTACGCCGCAAAATCGGGGAAGTTGAAGTGAATCGACCGAGAGAGTGTTTGTCATCTAATTTGCCCCATTGTGATTGTGTGCTTTTCCCTCCGGCAAACGACCGGCACCCGGCTCAACCGCAATTGCAATCCCGACCGGATCGCACGAAACGCATAGCAGGAGCGGTCGACACCGTGTGTGCTATGAGTGGGATATAGACCCTGAGGCCATCGTGCGCCTAGTCACGGTGCTAGAGGGGAAAGTTTTATGGTTGCCCATACACAGGCGTGCATTCCCTTGGGCCCAAACTGGCCTCGCGTCTCTGTCGCGGCATTTGCGTATCCAGGTGTTTGCCGAAGTGACGGTTGGTGCATCGCCATCATGCTAGCGTGATTTGCCCGCCGGCGCGCTTGCAACAGCGGATACTGTTCACGGAGGCAAAGAGCAGAGACAGATCGGAGTCCGATAACCGGGAATTCTGAAGCCGGACAATTCGAGCCGATCATGCCAGGCAACGGGGATGGTCTTCGCTCAGCGCGCCATGCGCACTTGCAACTT
>CAVYOQ010000081.1:0-58799 GCA_963770075.1 uncultured Alphaproteobacteria bacterium | reverse complement strand
CAACGGCACCGCGACGAGCGCTTGATCGGCGCACACAAGCCCGTGACAACGGGCGAAAGTAGAGCGAGGAATGGATGATGCCGAGATGGGTGAGCAGCGCGCCTTGGGCTTTCCCGTGGTACCTCACGTCTAGGGATGACGGCGGGGTCCTCCTCCGATGCCGGCGCGGGTGGCAGTTCGGCAACTGCCGCCATCAACTCGTTGAACGGCGGTGCCGGCAATGCTGCCCTGCGTCGAGAACGCCTCCGCCGGCCGGGTACCGCCCGCGGATCGGTACGGCTTCGGCCAGTTCGTCGTCGATGATAAACACGCCTGCGCCGCAGTCGGCCAGCAAGAATTCCACCTCCGGCCGCTTCTGCCGCGTTCCTATCGGCGCCGCGATGGCGCCGAGCCGCGCACAGGCGAACACCAAAGCGAGGAATTCCCAGCGGTTCGGCAGCATCATCATTACTCGGTCGCCGGCGCCGACGCCGGTCGCCGCCAAGCCGGCCGCGAGACGGGCGACGATCCGATCCAAGTCGCCATAAGTCAGCGTGCGGCCTTCGACGATCGCCGGGCGGTCCGCATGGCGGGCGACAAGCTCGCCAAGCATGGCCGTCAGACTTGCGGGGCGTTGTGAGAAACACAGCATGTGCCGCCCGTCGTAATGGGTCTCCTCGCGCAATCGCCCGCCGACAGCGTCGGCCGCCCAGTAGCGGTCTTGCAGCCTGCTCACGCCCCGTCGCCTCCTTCGTGCCCAGCGTCGGCGCGCCCCTTCACCTTTTCGAGCACGGCTCTTCCGCCGATGAGGATATCCTGGCCGATGGCGGTGCGGGCGAGATCGGGATCGTGCCTGCGCAGCGCGTCGATGACGTTCAGGTGACCGTGGACCTGGCCGTGAAACGGTCGGCCGCCGTCTTCGTAGAGATAGGACAGCACCGGCCCAAACTGCATCCACAGGTTCTCGACGATCCTGAACAATGCCGGGGAATGCGCCATCTGGCACAGCGCAAAGTGAAAATTTTCGTTTTCAGCCAGCGCACCGGTAAAATCGTGCTTACCCTCGGTCGCCATGTAACGCTGGTGGCATTGCTCCAGCGCGCGGATTTCCTCAGGCATGGCGCGCAGCGCCGCGCGCGCGGCGCCTTCACCCTCGATCAGCATGCGCAGGTCGCGGATCTCGATGCAGCTGGCGACCGTCAGTTCCGGCACCCTGACGGTGCCGCGATCGTCCATAACGAGGGCGTGCTCGGAGACGAGGCGCAGAAGTGATTCCCGCACCGGCGTTACGCTGATGCCGAGTTCTTCGGCGACCTGGCGCGCAATGAGCTTCTGGCCCGGTTTCACACGGCTGCGCATCAGTGAGCCGCGAAGTGCAAGATAAGACTGCTGGCTCAGACTTTCGCGGCTAATCTGGCCTCCGAAAATCCCGACCCCGGCCATTCATTCCTCCCGCAAAGCCATGTGCGACTTTTCTCTCAGCGCGCACTTTCAGCTTGCCTTGTTATAACGTATAATCCGTAATATACAATGCGTTGAAGAAGACGAATAGACCCCTCCAACGGGTCAGCGGGAGCGGGCAGGAGCGATGACGGGGGAAGCGGCAATCATCAGAGCGTATCGCCCCAACCAGGCGATGATCGTTCTGGCGCTGACGGCCGTGCTGTTTGCCGCGCTGAGCGTAGGCCTCAAGGGTTTCCCTACAGTCGGCAACATCTTCACCCTCGCCAGGGCCGTGTCGATCCTCGGCATTCTCGCCCTCGGCATGGCGGTGGTCGTCATCGGCCGGGGGATCGACTTGTCGCAGATCGCGAGTCTTGCGGTATCGGCCGCCATCGCCATCACGGTGATCAATGCCGGCTATTCGGTTCCCGTCGGGCTGCTTGCGGGGCTGGCGCTCGCCATCCTCATCGGCGTACTCAACGGGTATCTCATCGCGATCATCGAAATTCCGCCGCTCTTCACCACACTCGCCTCCAGTCTCTTCATCCTCGGCCTGACCCGCGTTTTCGTTGTGCCTCACTATCAGGTGTTCCTGGAGGCCGGCCACGAGACGTTCCTGAAGCTCGGCGGCACGGTGATGGGCGGCGTGCCAGTGCCGACGATCGTTTTCGCCATTTGCGCGGTCCTTCTACACCTGTTCTTGTCGCGCACCGTGCTCGGAAAATTCATCTACGCGCACGGCGACAATGCCCAGGCAGCGCGTCTCAGCGGCATCGCGACGCGGCCGCTGTGCATGCTCGAATACGGCTTTTCAGCAGCCATTGGCTATGTCGGCGGGGTCGTGATGATAGCCTCCACATCGCTGATGCACCTGCAGATCGCCGAATCCACCATGATCTTCGACGTGATCCTGGTGGTGGTGCTGGGCGGTGTCAGCCTCGTGGGCGGCAGGGGCAACGTGATGAGCGTCGTGGCCGGCACCCTGCTCATCGGGGTGCTGCTCAACGCCATGACCATCATGAACCTCGACATCCAGACGCAGGACATGATCAAGGGCGCGGTCCTGCTCGTCGCCATCATGTTCGACAGCTTTGTTCACCCGAGAGACGAGGAGACTGCCAAGCAGGGAGACTGAAACCGGGCGCATCCGCCAGCGCGGCGCGTCACCAGACCGACAAACAGGGAGGAAACCAATGTTGTCATCGACAAGTCTGAGATTGCTGAGGACGGGGCTCGCGGCCCTGATCATCGCGGCCACCGGCGCACACTTCATCACCGGCGCGAAAGCAGCCGACCCGCGCGAGCAACTGTTCGAGAAGTTCACCGCCGCCACCAAGGGCAAGAAGATCGCCTGGGTGCCGGTGTGGCTCGGCGTGCTCGAGTCCGAATGGACGCGTGTGATGAAGAACAGCTTTGAGGATCACGGCATCGAGTTCGTCGTGCGCGACCCGAACTTCAAGTCGGACGTGCAGCTTCAGGCCGTCAGCACCTTGATCAACGAAAAGCCCGACATCCTGATCGTCCAGAACCCGACCACGACGCTGCTGGCGCGTGAGCTCAAGCGGGCCATGAAGAACGGCATCAAGGTGATCCAGGTCAACATGGCCTCGAACACCTTGACCGACGCCTATGTCGGCGCCGACGTGCCGCGCATTGGACGCGAACTGGCCAAGGAGGCGATCAAGGCCTGCGGCAACGGCAAGGGTTCCGGCAAGGTGGCAATCCTCCAGGGCGAGGCGACCGCGGCCTATTCGCTCGACATGACCAAAGCTGCCACCGCGACGCTGGCGAGCGATCCCTCGATCAAGTTGGTCTCCTCGCAACCGGTCAACTGGGACGCCAACAAGGCCTCCGAAGTCACCGCCAACGTGCTGCAGCAGAACCCCGATCTGTGCGCCATCATCAGCGTGTGGGGTCCGCAGACGGCGGGCGCCGCCCAGGTGGTGAAGAACGCTGGCCTGCAGGGCAAGGTGAAGATCTTTGTCGCCAGTGACGGCCAGCCGGCCGATTGCGACATGATCGACCAGGGGCTCTACACCAAGAACCTCTCCTACACCGCCGACAAGCAAGGCGAGGCCATCGTCAACGCCGCACTGGCGCTGCTGCAAGATCCCCGTCCGGCCGGCACCACGCAATATGCGTTCTACACAACCAACTATTGGGTGAGCGGGCCGCAGGACCGTCAGTACTGCTTCATCGTTCCCAAGGAATAGAGCAGGCCCGCCGGCGCGTCCGCAGGGACGCGCCGGCGCCCTCTTGACCGCAAGACCAGGACATGAACGTGCGACGGTTCCTCTATCGCATATCGCCAAAGCTATGGATCGGCGAGCTGCTGGAAAAGCGCTGGATGGAGCCGATCGTTCCGTTCGTGCTCATGCTGCTCGTCTTCGTCGGCTTCCTCGTCGCCATTCCCGACTATGGCTCAGTGGTGCAGTTGCAACTCCTTATGCGCAGCTTCGCCGAGCAGGCCTTTGTCGCCATGGCGATGGCCGTCACGATCCTGTCGGGGGGGATCGATCTGTCGGTGGGCGCGGTGTTCGCCATGGCAAACTTCCTGGCGCTCTACGTCCTTATGGTGCACGAATGGCCACTGGGGCTCGCGCTCGTGGCGGTGCTCGCCTGGGGCTTCGCCATCGGCGCGGTCAGCGGCGGTCTTATCGCCTATGGCAAGACGCGGCCGTTCCTGACCACCATGGTCGTGCTGATCATCGTCAGGGCCGCCTACAACAAGGTCACGGCGGCCTACACCATCGAATTGGCGAGCGGCTATATCGACAGCCCCGCCTGGGATTATATCGGCACCGGCTACGTGCTTGGCGTGCCGGTCAACATGGCCTGCCTGATCATCATCGGGCTCGCCGCCCATCTCTATCTCACCCGCATCCGTTCCGGCGTCCACATCATGGCGGTCGGATCGAGCCGCAAGGCGGCACGCCATGCCGGCATCGACGTCAAGCGCTCGCTCTTTCTCGCCTATGTCATCTCCGGAATGCTGGCCTCGTTCGCGGGCTTCCTCTATGCCGCGCGCCAGAACAGCGCCGGCACCGATACCGGCGTCGGATGGGAGGTGAACGCGCTCGCCGCCGCCGTCGTCGGCGGCATCAGCCTGTCGGGCGGGCGCGGCACCATCAGCCGGGCCTTGATGGGCGCAGCGATCATCTTCCTGCTCATCAACGGCCTGGTACAGTTCGGCACCCATGGCAGCCTGACTACGGCCATCATCGGCTTCATCCTGCTCGCCGCCGTCGGGTTCAACGTCAAGTTCGTGAAGAACAAGGCGAAAATCCTGCAGAAGATCTATGTTTCGCCGGGCTTCGTCGAGTTCACGCCGCCCCCCTCCATCGAGCGCGACAGTGGCACGGTGTTTGCCGAGAACGACCGGCTGAAGGATGTCGAGGCCATCGCGCTCAACCGCATCGAGGGTCCCGAAGACGTGATCCTCGACCGTGACGACCACCTCTACACGGTCAACCGCAACGGCTCGATCATCCGCTTCCTGGCACCCGACTACACCGAGCGCGAGGAATTCGCGCGCATCGGCGGGCGACCGCTGGGTCTTGCATTCGACAGGGACGGTAACCTCCTGGCCTGTGTCGCCGGCATGGGCGTCTACGGAGTGCGGCCCGACCGCAGCGTCTTCCGTATCACCGATGAAACCAATCGCACCTGGTATCGGCTGAAGGACGATTCGCGCCTGCTTCTGGCCGATGACCTCGACGTCGCGCCGGACGGCAAGATCTACTTTTCCGACGCCTCGACGCGCTACGACCTCGCCGACTGGGCGCTGGACGGCTTCGAGGGACACGGCAACGGGCGCCTCGTCTGCCACGATCCGGTGACCGGCAAGACGTCGACCATCCTGCGCAACCTCGCCTTCCCAAACGGGGTGTGCGTGGCGCATGACGGCCACTCGATCCTGTGGGTCAGCACCTGGATGTGCAAGATTTACCGCTTCTGGATCACCGGCGACAAGCAAGGGCAACTGGAGGTGCTGGTCGACAACCTCCCCGGCTATCCCGACAACATCAACCGCGCTTCCGATGGCACCTACTGGCTGGCGCTGGTGGGCCTGCGCTCGCCGGTCTATGACCTCGCCATGGCCGATCCCGGTTTCCGGGTGAGGATGGTCAAGCAGATCCCGCCCGATGAGTGGCTGTGCCCCGGCATCAATTTCGGCTGCGTGATCAAGTTCGACGACGCGGGCAATGTGCTGGAGTCAATCTGGGATCCCGAAGGCAAGCAGCACCCCACCATCACCTCCATGCGCGAGCACAAGGGCTATCTCTATATCGGCGGGCTGGAGAACAACCGCATCGGCCGCCTCAAGCTACCCGACGCCGACCCGACATGGACCGGCCCGCGCTCTTATTGGGGCGACGACGCCACCTCATCACGCGCCCCCGAAAAAGCCGAAGCGGAGGCCTGATCCATGTCGATAGCGCGAGATATCATGGACAGGGTCTTCTATCCCGACCGCGACGTGCATCCGATCCCGGTGCTGGATGGCGGCTTCACGCCCAATCTGAGGCTGGAGCAGGGGCGCGTGCTGTCAGACATCGAGGCGCCCGACAGCCTGGTACGCGAGGCCGCGGGCAGCTTCCTGGTCTCGTCGCTCGACCGGATCCTGCGCATCGACGCCGATGGCGGCGGCAGCGAGGTTGTGGCAGAGACTGGCGGGACGGCGGGGGCGCTCGCGCTCGGTTCGACCGGTGAGGTTTATGCTGCCGTGGCGGGACGCGGGGTCGTAGCCTATGCGCCGGACGGCCGCGAAATCGCCGCCCTCGCGGAAGCGGGCGGGGCGCCTCTCAGTTGCGTCACCGCGCTGGCAGTCGCTCCCGATGGCGATGTCTTCATTACTGACGGTTCCGTCCACAACGATGCCGGGCACTGGCTGCAGGATCTTATGCAGAAGCACGGTCCCACCGGGCGGCTGATCGCCTGCGACGGGGATTTTGGCGCGCCCCGCATCATGCGCGACAAGCTGTCCTGGCCGAACGGCGTGGCCGTCTCACCGGATGGCGGAGAAATCCGCCTCAGCGAAGCGTGGGCGCACCGGCTTGTGTCAGTTTCCCGCAACAGTGGGGCGGAAAGGGTGCTGGTGAAGAATTTTTCCGGCTATCCGGCCCGCATCTCGCCCGCCGCAAAGGGCGGCATGTGGGTCTCGTTCTTCGCTCTCAGGACGCAGCTCACCGAATTCGTCCTGCGCGAGAATGCCTTCCGCAAGCGCATGGTTGCCCAGGTGCAACCGGACCTGTGGATCGGCCCGACGCTGGGTGGTCGCTTCGACTACCGCGAGCCGACGCAGATCGGCCGCATCAAGAAGCTCGGCATCCAGAAGCCCTGGGCGCCGGCGCGGTCCTATGGTCTGGTGGCGCGTCTGGACGACAGTGGCTCGGCGCGCGAAAGCCTGCACAGTCGGGTGTCCGGCAGCTTGCACGGCGTGACCGATGCCCTCGAATCCGACGGCCGGCTCTATTTCGTGTCGAAAGGCCACGGCAAGCTGGCCACGGTCGATCTCGTGGGAGACGGGGAATGACTGAAGCCGCCGCAAAAGAGCCCGTCCTGCGCATAGAGGCCGGCAGCAAGGTTTATGCCGGCGTGCACGCCATCGACGGGGTGCACTTCGACCTCAGGCCAGGGGAAATCCATGCCCTGCTGGGTGAGAACGGGGCGGGCAAGTCGACGCTGTGCAAGGCCATAGCCGGCGCTATCCAGCTCACCTCCGGCAGCTACTTTCTCGGCGGTGAGGAGGTTTCGTTCGCTTCGCCCGGCGAAGCGCTGCGAGCCGGAGTGGCGATGGTCTATCAGGAGACCAGCCTCGTGCCATCGATGACAGTGGCGCAGAACCTCGAACTGGGCATGGAAAAGCTTGTCACCGTCTACCGCAAAATCAACATCGCCGCCCAGCAGTCGCAGCAGGCGCTGAACTTCAACGTCGACCCGCTGGTGCTGGTCGAGACGCTGGGAACGGCCAAGCGCCAGATGGTCGAGATCGCTCGCGCCGTGCGCCACAATGCCCGGGTCATCGTCTTCGACGAACCGACGGCCAGCCTTACGCCGGAGGAAATCCAGCACCTGTTTCACCTGCTGCGGCGGCTGCGCGGCCAGGGCGTGGGCATTATCTTCATCAGCCATGCGGTGGAGGAGGCGCTCAAGGTTGCCGACCGCATTACCATCCTGCGTGACGGCAAGCTGGTCGCCACGCAGCCGGCGGGCGAACTCGATCGAGCGAAGATCGTCCACATGATGGTCGGCCGCGATGTCTCGACCATGAGCCAGATCGAACAGAAGGGCGCGCCCAAGGGGGGGCCCGCGCCTGCCGGCAGGGAACGAAGGCGGGTCCTGTCAGTTGAGAACGTCAATATGGGAAGCGTCGTCAAGAACATGTCGTTCTCTGCCTATGCGGGCGAGGTGATCGGCATGGCGGGACTCGTCGGCGCCGGACGCACCGAGGTGGCGCAGATCATTTGCGGGGCGCGCAAGCGCAACTTCCTGCGCGGCGGCCTGATCTACCTGAATGACAAGCCGGTGCGCTACCGGGTGCCGCGTCAGGCGGTCAGGGACGGCATCGTCTATATCACCGAGGACCGCAAGCTCGACGGCTTCTTCGAGACCATGACGGTCGATGACAACATCTATCTCGGCTACCTCGCCTCACCCAGGCAGCAGCGGTTTCTCTATTCGCTCGGCGAGCGCAAGGCGGTGGCCGACAACTGGATTAAAAAGCTTGCCATATCGGCACTGAAACGCTCCTTGAAGATCATCGAGTACTCGGGCGGCAACCAGCAGAAGGTGGTCGTTGCCAAGGCCCTTGCGCAAGAGCCGCAGGTGGTGATCTTCGACGAGCCGACCCGCGGCGTCGATGTCGGCGCAATCCCGCAAATCCACGGCATCATCCGCTCACTGGCACGCGATGGAAAGGCCGTGATCGTGATTTCCTCTTACCTGCCGGAGATCCTGGCGGTTTCCGACCGCATACTGGTGGCGAGAGGCGGGCGCATCGTGGAGGAAATGGCAACCGCGCAGGCGAGTGAAGAAAAGATCATGTACGCCGCCATCCATTAGCGCGCGCTGGTATCCCTGTCTTTCCATGATATCAGGGAATCTTATTAGAGGCGAATTCGCAGGAGATTGCGTCCACAACCACCAAGTCTGGGGCCTTCAGACATTTGCCGCAGTGCCAGGAAATCGGTTACACGTTCCGCTTTTCCGTTCCAGCCTCAATGCGACAGAACAGAATTGCCAGATCGACGATTCTTCTCGGCTTCATCCAGTGAGATGATCTCCTTGCCGATCGGCCACAGGGACAGACCGGCAAGCTTCAAATGTGCCCAGGCAAAAGGCAGGCCGATAATGGTGATTGCCAGTCCGAAGGCCGTGATCAGATGGGCGAGAGCGAGCCACCATCCTGCCAGAACAAGCCAGATGAGATTGGCGATCACGCCGAGCGGACCGGTCCCGATCGTGGCGCGACCAGTATGTTCCTCCCTGTCGACCACGGCATGCCCAAACGGCAGTAACGTGTAAAAAGCAATGTTCACAGCCGCCCGTGCCCACGGGATGCCCACGATCGTAAGCATCATGATAACAGCGGCGAGCAGCCATCCGGCCGCCATCCACAAGCCACCAAAGACGATCCACAGCACATTGAGCAGCAACGACATCTTATGAACCTCTGAGTGCCGAAACCCGGCGATGATGCAGATATGGCGGCCATCGGCAACTGCTGCAAGATGCGGTGATGCGGCTTTTCCGTCAGTCTTTGCCGGGACGCAGTGTGAACACATGCATGGGGGAACGAAACCATGGCCGACCGCACCATCTCGATCAGGTGGACACGATGTCGGGGCCAAGGGCACTCTCCACGGCATCGAGGATCTCCGGCAGGCGCGCCAGTTCATCGAGGCAGCCGAACACCATGTGCGACTGCATCTTGAGCACCTGTTGGGCGATCTCCGGGCGCGTCGATGATGCAACTTCCAGCCGCAAGCGGTAGTCTTCGGCCGCGTCCCGCGCTCGCGTATCAGGCCGGCCGGCACACGCCTGACGTTGACCTGCGCATTGCCTTTCCCGACTTCCGGTGGCATTGGCGCGGCAGCGACCAGGGCGATCTCCGCGCGATGGATTGCTGTTCGATGATGGCGGCACGTCCCAACGAGATCGTCAGACCCATCCACCCCAAGCCGATGCCGGGCCGGCGACCCATCGGTGACGGCGATTTCTGCAGCCGTGCCGCAACGGCGCCTGCTCGCCGCGATATCCGGCTCGCTTGGCCCACCTCAGGCACTCTTTGCGCCGCGCACCTTTTCTTGCTGTCCTCCTGCTTCGGCGGAACGTTGAGCCATCGGGTCTGCATGCCCTGAACCATCGGCATTGGCTGGTCCAGCCTGATGCAGGATAAGTCCCGCATGCGCCGTGCCCGCAAGACTGCGCACGAGAAATTCGGACAGCCTCTTGTGTTCGGCGCCGATGACGTTCTGCGGCCGACGGGCGACCATTGTCCAGTATTTGGGCAGCAGGTGCATGAAGGCCGCTCGTGCGATCGCATACCGCACATCGGCGGGCAAAAGCGCAATCATGTGGAACACACAGCGCATCTCATCGACCAGGCGATCCAGGGGGGCGATCCCGTGCGTGGCCGAATGCCGGTGTGTCCGCATATTGGCAATGCAACTGGGCTCGTACCAAACAGGCCCCGAATTGACCACACGGCCCCACATCTCCCAATCGAACGCGTAGACCAGGGAGGGTGAAAACCCACCGGCAGCCTGATAGGCGCTACGCCGGACAATGATCGAGGAGAACTGTATGACTTGCTTTTGCGCCAGCTTGGCAATCCAGTTTCTGAGAGGCCCCGGAGACCTCCGTTCCAGCGCCTGGCGAGCAACGGACTGCCCCCGCTGGTTCACGAATCGATGGTTTGCATAGGAAGCGACAAGACAATCGTCATGCAACATTGGTTCGACAAGTTTATCGTAAAATTCAGGTTCGATAAAATCATCCTGATGCAAGAAATGTATAAATTTTCCTGCAGATATATTCAGGCAATGATTATGATTGGCAATAAGGCCAAGATTTGCATCATTTCGGCGATATTTTATGCGAGAACCATAGCCTTCCGCCACTCTTCTTGCCGTGTCATGGCTTGAAGCATCGTCGACAATCACAATATCCGCCCATTCCGGGCCGCGGTCCTGGATGAGAACGCTTTCAATGCATCTGCGTAGCCAGTCCTCGTTATGGACGTTGTAGACCGGAATGACGATGGATAGCAGAGGTTTGCCACCGGTTAGGGGCGGCGCCTGGACAGGCGGCACTATGCGGCTCGGCTGAAGCCGGCCCAGCGGCCATTCCCGCTCACCGTGAGGGCCGCCGTCGCCATCCGGCAACAGATCCTTGATGTCATCGGCCCATCGCTCCGCGCCCGCCATTGCGAGGGACCAGGATAAATCGCGGCTGGCCGCCTTGAAGGCCACCGCATCGGGACCGGCGCCAGCCCCCTTTTCGGGAGCCATTGAACTGCCGCCAAGCGCTCTTGCCTTCCTGTGAGCCGTGAAAGCATCTTCGAGCCGGCCTGCCCTTGCCAGGAAGACGCCCTTGAGATGATGCAGCCAGGCGATTTCCGGTCCACGCTCCACGGCATGTTCCAGGGCTTCTATGGCTTCCCCGGTGCGCCCCATGCGTTCGAGCACCTCTCCCAAGGCCTCGTAAAACCAGGCAGAGCCGCCATCCAGTGCTATCGCCTGGCGCTGGGCCGCCTCGGCTTCCTCCAGCCGGCCCACCTTCAACAGCAAGCTGCCCTTGCGATGGTGCAGATGTGCAATTTGCGGCCCACGTTGCAAAGCCCTTTCCACGGCTTCGACGGCTTCGTCGATGCGGCCCTGGCGTTCAAGCACCTCGCCCAGGGTCCTGTGAAACCAGGCAGGGCTGTCATCCAGTGCGATTGCCTGGCGCTGGGCTGCCTCGGCGTCCTCCAGCCGGCCCACCTTCAACAGCAAATTGCCCTTGCGATGGTGCAAGTGGGCAATTTGCGGCCCGCGCTCCAATGCCTGATCCAGCGCTTCGATGGCCTTCTCGGTGCGGCCCTGGCGTGCGAGCACGTTGCCCAGGGCCCCGTGAAACCAGGCAGGCCTGTCGTTGAGTGCTATCGCCTGGCGCTGGGCTGCCGCGGCCTCGGCTAGCCGGCCCACCTTCAACAACAAATTGCCCTTGCGATGGTGCAGTGCCGCGCTATCGGGCCGCAAGGCGATGGCTTTGCAGCACGCCGACAGTGCATCATCGATATGCCTCTCCTTCTCGAGCTCCTTGCTTTTCTCAAGGTGCCACTCGGGAACCATTTGCGCGAATGTCGAGGACGCCGCGCCCGGGCTTGTCGACTGCCAATCCGATTGCCAGCGCCGGCGCAGCTGGTCGAACTCCGTTCGCTGCGCCAGGCCTGTGTCACGCCTGAGGAGTTCATAGGCGGCCTTGACCAGATCGAAGACTTCGGAATGCGCCGAAACGTCTTGCGCCGTACTAGTGTGGTGGCGGTGCCCCTGGCTGACATAGTCATCGACGTCGCGGCCTCGGTTGTCATCGCTCGCGGGCGCAGGCAAGCCCATGAACGCAAAGGCGGACCGCAAAGCCTCCCGCCAATCCGTCAAGAAGTCTTCATAGTGAACGACAGCGCGTGGCAGGCCGCGTGTGCCCAGTTCTGCTTCCAGCAAATAGGTGAGCCAAAGCCGAAGGCTATGCTCAAGGGTGAGCCCGTCGCGAAAGGCCAGCGAGCGGTAAACCTCAAGTGGATTGCGGCAACAGATGAGGCATCGAGGCTCGTTGCCGCTCCAATCGATGAAAGCCTCGCGCCACACGCGGAAGACGCGAGACATACGAGGATCCTTGACGACGATGTCGCTGCCGTCTGCAAATTCACTCTTCAGCAAAGCACTTGCTTCGGGCACGGCACGTCGTGCTCTTTGCGTCTCATGCCAGCCTTCGGCCATCGGCTTGGGGTCCGCCCAGTTGCGATCGAAGGCCGCGAGGAGCTCGTCGTTGAAGTGAACGATTGGCCTTGGCTCCCAATAGCCCAGCTCGTTGAATTCGTTGGCGGCCAGCAGGTTGCGAGGCAGCCTCAGCCCAAGCAGATTCAACGAGCGCGCCAGCACCGATGTGCCCGATCGGTGCATGCCCAAGATGGCTATCTTGTTACCGGTCAATGGGTTGCCGCTTTAATTGGAAGCCGCGTGCAATATAGTTGACGCCACGACCATTGAGCAAGCTGCTCGATGATCGCTTCGAATTGCGCGCACAGGTGCCCATTTGCCCTGCGGCGGGCAGAGGGGCCCTCATTCCGCTTGCTTGTACCCCCTCGGTCACGTTGCGCCGAGCGCGCTGGCAAATCGGGTAAATGCCAATGCCTCGTCTTCGGGCATGCTGGCGGGCATCGCGATTTCCTTGAGGATCACGCGGTCGATGTCGCGCGTGCCGGCTGTCGCTTCGGCATTGAGCAGCACATGGTTGTCGGTCTCCAGATGCTTCTGCACGGCCGCCTTCCAAGCGATCCGGTCGGCATCTTTAGGGCAGAGGCGGTTGATCTGCCGCAAGGCCTCGATGGCCCAGTCGGGAATCGCACTGTTGATCCTGGGCAGCAGCATGCCATCGCTCCCATCGATGCCAAGGCGCGCAAGGAGTTCCGGAAACCAGCCTGGATCGTCGAAATCGATACGCCAGACCTCACGCGCGCCGTAGCTGCTCATCATGTCCGAGAGGAGTTGGTCGTGGTTCATCAGGGCGCGAATTCGGGGGTGGGTGCGGATTTCCTCCAGTGTCTGATCGGTTCCCCAGTGGTCGCTGGCCCCGTTCTTCGGATTGAGGACGCATTGCTTGTAGTACGATGCCAGCCAGCGTTCCGGGGATCGAGTTGCAAAGAGCAAGATCGTCTCGACCCTCGATGTCGTTGCGCGAAACCGCTCGAGTGCCCGGACGTCGAAATCATAGAAATGGTTGCTGAGCCCCTCGTTGGACAGCAGTATCGTCTCAGCCTCTGCCTCGTCCAGAAGTTGCGCGATCCGATCCGGCTTTGGCTTTCCCATCAGCTGCGGCATCATGAATACATGCTTGTCGTAACCGGGCGGGAACATGTCCGGATAGCAGATTCCGGCAGCCAGGAGGGTGTCGCGGTGGGCGCGCAGCCAGGCCTGCAAAGCCTTGGTGCCGGTTTTCGGCAGGCCAAGGTGAAGGAGAAGGCGCTTCGCCTGCGCCGTCATCGCACCGACCCCGGCTCTTGCGCGCTGCCGAGGTTCAAGAACCGCCGGGCCTGTTCGGGCATCGAGCCATAAAGGAAGGCCGGGGGCGAGGGCCGCGCGACGTATGGGCGGCCATGAATGGCGCAGTACTCGGCACGGAAGCGGCCGATGGGATGTCCTTGCATCCCGACATTCGTCGCGACGCCACCGTGAAACTGGTGAAAGACGCCCTCGCCCAAGAGCAGTACGGGCGCAATTCCGCAAACGGCCAGCGCGCGGTCGCGGAAATCATGGTTCACCAGGCCACCGCCCGACGTGCGGAATCGCGCATCGAAGCCACCAAGCCGGCGGAAGGTTTCGCTACGCATGCACAGCCAACTGCATTCGATCGGGATGCCCCCGAAAAATCCGCGGCGCGAGGACTGGGCGATGGTCGAGATCGTGAACAGGTCGTAGCCGTTGGCCCGCCAGTCGATCGACGCGAGCAACCGGTCCTCTTCCACCTGGTCGTAGCCATCAAGGATCGATTCATTCTGCACCTTGGGACCGAGGTGCCAGGACAGGGTGGAGACGAAAGGTTCGCGGAACGGCTGCGTTGCGGCCAATGTCCCGGCGACCAGGCCGGGCGTCGCCATCCGCGCGCCGTCGACGATAACCGCAAGAAACTCGCCTTCGGCCATTGCGGCACCGTGGTTGACAGCCTCCGCCGGCGAGACCGATCCGGTGGGGACGAATTGGTAGCGAAAGTTGGCCCCCATGGCGCCGACCATTTCAGGATCGAGCGGTGCGGTGGAGCCGTTGTCGATCACGATCACCTCATAGCGGGCGGTCACGCCAGCCTGGTACTTTTCGGACAGGGTATGGAGCGTCCTGGCCGCTTCGCGCCGCATGTCGTGGAAAATGACGACTACAGACAATCGCATACCGGCAATTCCTTCGCCATCAGGTCTTTTGCAGATACGCGTTCGGCGCGTAGGTGGCGTTGGTTCCGAACATGTCACAAAGGTCGGTGCGAACCTCGAACACTCCCGGCCGCTCGGCCATGAATTCCGCGACGGCCCGATTCGGGCCCCCGTCATAGCGCTCGGTCAGACCAAGTTCGTCGAGTACACCGTCCTCCATGACGAGCAGGTCGCCTGTTGCCATCTTGTCTGAGAGAAGATCGAGCGCCGCGCGGCAGGCCCGGTAGGTATGGGCCGAATCCTCGGTCACGAACCAGGGATGGGGCGCATCGTTCAGCCCATGGGCTGCGAAGACAGGCGCGAGGTCGCAGACGTCGCCCTTGAGGAAGGTGACGTGGGCGGGGCTGACCTTGGTGGGCGGCTCGAGGTCGATCGAGCAGACACGGGCGTCGAGCTCGTACATCCGTGCGATGTCGGCCAGCAGCATGGCACTGCCGCCCGAATGGGTGCCGATCTCGATGATCGTCTTCGGCTTCAACTCCCAGATCGCCCGCAGATAGATGGCAATGTCGATCGGGCTCTTGAGGCAGCGCACCCCGCGATAGGCATAGGCCAGGGAGCCCTTCTGGTAGTCCGCCAGGAACCCGGGCGCGAACGCCGTCCTGAACGATCGCTTTGCCTGGCCCTTGTTCCCGCCGGCTCCGGGCTTGAAGAAATACACCCCGCTCCAGTCCATCTTGATCATCTTTGGAAGCGCCTCGTTGCGACCGGCGAAGAAATCTTCCACCGCCTTGCGGCAGGCCGGCAGCACGCCCCAATCGTCAATGATCACGATGCCTCCGGGGGCGACCCTATCGTAGAGGGCCGTCAGGCTGTCGGTGGTGGATTCGTAAAGGTCGCCATCAAGCCGCAAGAGCGCCAGGGTGTCCGACGGCGTACCGTGGAGCGTATCCTTGAACCATCCCTTGAGGAAATGGACATTGTCGTCGAGCAGCCCGTAGGTCTCGAAGTTCGCCCTCACCTCGTCCAGCGAGACGGCAAGTTCGGGAAAGACCGACTTGTCGAGCCGGGGCTGCACCTTCTGGCCGAGCGTCGATCTGGGCAGGCCGTCGAAGCTGTCGGCAAGGATGACCTTGCGACCGGATATGCCGTGCGACTTGACGAACCCCGCCATCAGGATGCAGGCTCCCCCGCGCCAGACCCCGCACTCCATGAAATCTCCGGGGATGCTCTTCTTGACGATGATGTCGAGGCAGTTGTGCAGGCCGTCGAGCCGTTGGCGCCCGATCATCGTATGGCTGAAGCCGGATTTGTGAATGTTGCGCTCGGGAAAACGGCCGATTTCGCGACTGGCGCGCAGCGCGGCAAAGGCCTCGCTACGCGCGCTGCGGATATCGTGGTAGACGGCATAGTCGAACACCTCACCGCCGCTCAGGCAATCGCGCAGGTAGAGGAGCCTCAGTTCATCGTCCAGATAGATTTCGTTGAGAAGGCAGCGCTTTAGCAACTCGAGATACATGCAGGCACCTTTGGCTGCGGGGTTCGTTTCCGCCCGGCACGCCAGAAAGGGCCGAGACCGAACGCAATGTGGCCTGTCGCTCTGAACGGCCGGCCAGGAGGCCCGAATTACGGCGACGGTCCACCAATTACAAGGATTCGCGGTTTGTCACGTTGCCGGGTGGCAGTCGCGCGAACCTGGCATGGACGATCCAATCGGGCCGCGGCCGACACGATTTGCCATTTCCTCGTGGTGCCGTTTCGAAATTGGCGGGGTGCCTTGCGTGAAGCAAGGCGGCGCCATGGTTCTCCGCATGGACCCCCTGTCGGCACCCGCGCGGAGTTGAAGTCGCTTGATTTCCCTTGGAGCGGGACTAAAGTGATGCAGCTCAAAATGAACAAGGGTGCCGGGAGGGAGACTCGATGCTGAAAGCGTTGGTGATTGATCCGGGTAAATGTACCGGTTGCAAGCAGTGCGAGATGGCCTGCAGTTACGAGAACGAAGGGGTTTTCAACCCCTCGAAATCGCGCATTCGCGTTTTCGATTTCCACGAAGAGGCGCGCTTTGCGCCCTATACCTGCACGCAGTGCGACGAGGCCTGGTGCCAGCAAGCGTGCCCGGTCAATGCGATCACCACCGACGCCATGGGCGTCAAGGTGGTGAACGACAACCTCTGCGTCGGCTGCAAGGTGTGCACGATCGCCTGTCCGTTCGGGACCGTGAACTACAACGCAGCGACCGGCAAGGTCATCAAGTGCGATCTGTGCCAGGGCAACCCGGCGTGCGCCGATGCCTGTCCGACCGACGCAATCACCTACCAGGATGTCGAGCAGGCCGGCTTTGACAAGATGAAGGTCTGGGCCGCCCAATCGATAGCCGGCAGCGAAGCGCACGGCCCCAACTCACCGGCCTGAAAGACCGCCCTTCCATGCACGCCGGTGCATGGACGAACTTGAGCACTTTGGCGCAGGCGCACAAGCGCGAAGCGAACAGAATTTCGAAGGAGACCTGTCATGGGTTGGACCGGAAAGATCCTCAGGGTGAACCTGACGAAAGGAACCACGAAATCCGAGCCGTTGAATATGGAGTGGGCCGATAAATATCTCGGCCAGCGCGGACTGGCATCGAAATATCTGAGCGAGGAGATCGATCCGAGGTGCGACCCGCTCGGGCCGGACAACAAGGTGATATTCGCAACCGGCCCGCTCACCGGCACATGCGCTGCGACCGGTGGCCGGTACTCCGTCATTACGAAGGGACCGCTTACCGGGGCGATCGCCTGCTCAAACTCGGGCGGCTATTGGGGCGCTGAGTTAAAGTTCGCAGGCTGGGACATGATCATCCTGGAGGGAAGCTCGCCCAAGCCGGTCTACCTCACCGTGTTCGACGACGAGGTGAAACTGCTCAATGCGGCGCCAATCTGGGGCAAGTCGATCTGGGAAGCCGATGCGTGGATAAAGTCAAAGCACCAGGACCCCATGATGCACGTTGCGGCGATCGGCGTGGCTGGCGAGAACCAGGTTCTTTATTCATGCATCGTCAATGACTTGCACCGGGCCGCGGGTCGTTCCGGGGTTGGAGCGGCGCTCGGTTCGAAGAACGTGAAGGCCGTTGCCGTGCGCGGAACGCAAGGCGTGAAGGTGAAGGACTTCAAGGCGTTCATGGCCACGACCACCGCCGGCAAGAAAGTCCTGAAGGACAACGCCGTCACCGGGCAGGGCTTGCCGGCCTATGGCACGCAGGTCCTGATGAACGTGATCAACGAGGCGGGCGCGCTGCCGACGCGCAACACCCGCGATGTCCAGTTTGAAGGAGCCAACGATATTTCGGCCGAAGCGATGGCCCGGCCGCGCAAGTCGGACGGTAAACCGAACCTTCTGACCAACCAGGCTTGCTTCAGCTGCACCATCGCCTGTGGCCGCATCTCGAAGATCGACGAGAAGCACTACACGGTCCAGAACAAGCCGGAATACTGGCACGCATCCGGTGGCCTCGAATACGAAGCCGCCTGGGCCCTGGGCGCCGCGACCGGCGTGAACGATCTCGAAGCGCTGACCTACACGAACTTCATCTGCAACGAGCAGGGGCTCGACCCGATTTCGTTCGGCGCCACCGTCGGCGCGGCGATGGAGCTTTTTGAAAGCGGTGTGATCGATTCCAAGGTGACCGGCGGCATCGAGATGAAGTTCGGGTCGGCGGAGGCGCTGACCAAGGCCGTCGAGCTGACCGGCAAGGCCGAGGGCTTCGGCAAGGAACTGGGCATGGGCTCGGCGCGGCTGACCGCCAAATACGGCAAGCCGGAGCTGTCGATGACCGTCAAGAGCCAGGAGTTCCCGGCCTACGATCCGCGCGGCATCCAGGGCATGGGGCTGACCTACGCCACCTCCAACCGCGGCGCCTGCCACCTGCGTTCATACACCGTCGCATCTGAGATCCTCGGCATTCCCGAAAAGACCGATCCGCTTGTGACGGATGGCAAGGCAGGCCTGGTGAAAGCGTTCCAGGACGCGACCGCGGCGGTCGATTCGTCCGGCCTGTGCGTTTTTACGACGTTTGCCTGGACGCTTGACGACATCGCGCCGCAGGTCGATGCGGCATGCGAGGGGAACTGGACGACGGAGAAGATGCTGGAGGTGGGCGAGCGCATCTGGAACATGGAGCGGCTGTTCAACAACCGCGCCGGCTTCACGTCCGCCGACGACAAGCTGCCCCCACGGCTGGTGCAGGAAGCTGCCAAGACCGGTCCGGCGAAAGGGCTCGTCAGCGGCCTCAGCAAGATGTTGCCGGAATACTACTCGCTCAGAGGCTGGACGCCTGATGGCGTGCCGACCAATGAAACGCTCGGCAGGCTCGCGCTGTAGCAAGCGGCTTTGTGAAGGCCGGGACACTGTGTCCCGGCCTTGCCAAACGGCTTGACGCCAGCCGGAAAGTCCATTGTTTTTTCTGCGGCGGGTGTGCCTGCCCCCGTTGCACGGCTGATGGGGAGAGCCTTTCATGCACTATGTCATTCTCGGAGCCGGACCGGCCGGTGTCACGGCCGCCGAAACGCTGCGCAAGCACGCGCCGGACGCCCGGATCACGCTGATCAGCGGCGAGCCCGAACCGCCCTATTCGCGCATGGCCATACCCTACCTCCTGCAAGGCCAGATCGGTGAACACGGCACCTACCTGCGCCAAGCCGAGGGCCATTACGATCGGTTGGGCATCACCTGCAAGCAGGGCCCCGTCACCCACCTCGATACCGCCGCAAAGACGGTGACCTGTGCGGACGCCAGCACGCTCAGCTACGACAAGTTGTTGATCGCAACCGGCGCAACGCCTGTGGCACCCCCGATCGAGGGGCTCGATTGCGCCGGCGTACACACTTGCTGGACGATGGAGGACGCGCGCCATATCGCCAAACATGCCAAGAAGGGCGCACCGATCGTGCTGGTCGGGGCCGGTTTCATCGGCTGCATTGTCCTCCAGGCACTGGTGGAGATGGGGGGCAAACTGACCGTCGTCGAGATGGGCGACCGGATGGTGCCGCGCATGCTGGACGAGGTTGCCGGCAACATGTTGCGGCGGTGGTGCGAAGCAAAAGACGTGGCCGTCCTGACGGGCGCCACGGTCGAGTCCATTTCAGCCGGCGGGGACGCAGGCCTGACTGTCGCGCTCAAGGACGGCCAATCCCTGCCAGCCGCCCTCGTCGTCGTCGCTGCCGGCGTGAAATCGAACATCGAGTTTCTAAAAGATAGCGGCATTGACACTGATCGCGGCGTCAAGGTCGATGCGTTCCTTGAAACCAGCGCAAAGGATGTCTATGCGGCGGGCGATGTCGCCGAGGGGATCGACCTGTCGACCGGGGAAAGCGAAATGCTGGCCATCCAACCGGTCGCCGTCGAGCATGGTTACATCGCTGCCTTGAACATGTGCGGGCTAGCGACACGGCACCGTGGCAGCCTGAACATGAACGTGCTCGACACGCTGGGTCTCATTTCGTCTTCGTTCGGCGCCTGGCAGGGTGTCGAAGGCGGCACGCAAGCGCACATGGTCGATGAGGACGGCTATCGCTACCTGCGGCTTGAGTTCGACGGCGATCGGCTGATCGGCGCGCAATGCATCGGCATGACCGACCACATCGGGATGGTCCGCGGGCTCATACAGACCGGCCTGCGGCTAGGCAGCCGCAAGGATGCGCTGATCGCCGCGCCCGAAAGGCTTGCGGAGATTTACGTATCCGTCGCCCAGGGCAGGCCGACTGCCGGGCCGATCGGACCACAGGTTTCTCTGCCGGCCTGATCGTACGGCCTGTTCGGCGGAGACATCAGCGATGAAGGTCACATTGAAGCTGTTTGCCTCGCTGGCGGGGTACCTGCCCGACGGCGCCAGCCGCAATGAGATCAGGCTCGAAGTCGCCGACGACACCACTATCCTGGCGTTGCTCGATCGCTACGGCGTGCCGCGCCAAGCCTGCCATCTGGTCCTGGTAAACGGTGTGTTTCAACCGCCGCGCACCCGTGCCAGTGTTGCGCTCAACGATGGCGATGAACTGGCCGTGTGGCCGCCGGTCGCCGGCGGATGATGGGTGGGTGATCGGATGGCCGATGCTGGCGGTCCGTCCGAGACGGTCGAAAAGATCATGTCGATCACGCGCGCCGAGTTCGAGGCCGGACTGAACCGTCTCGCCGAAACGCCGCCGCGTACGAACGCTCGAGGCGACTATGTCCTGCTCGAGGTGGGCACCGGGCAACAGACCGTCAGTTGTTCGTTCGAGCCGCTGCCGGATGCCGTCCTCGGGGGGCTTGTGAAGCTGCCGCGCGTACGGGTCAAACTGCAACTCGCAGCACTATCCGGCAAAGCCCGCGCGGAATTCGTCGCGCGCTTCGAACGCACATTCCAGCGCGGCGGGGGCTAGATGTGAGCAAGTCGGTCACGCCGCTACAGGATGAAATCCCCCACATGCAGGTTGTTTAGTTTCTCCACCAGAATGGAGAAATCGGCCTTGCCGTCACCGTTGACGTCAGCGATCACCTTGCTGTCTGCACCCATGTTGACGGCGCGCAGTTCGCCCGCGGTGCCCGAGAAGGGGGCCGGGCCGACGAAGTCAAAAGCCTGGTTGCCGCCAGCAGTGACATTGGCATCGATGCCTGAGAGATCGATCACATCGTGCTGGGCGCGCGAGAAGTCGGTGATCACATCGCGACGGGCACCCGCGGAGGAGTCCGACACCGCATTGAACTCGAAGCTATCGCTCGCCGTGCCGCCGATCAGGGTATCCATGCCCGCACCGCCATCGAGCGTGTCGCTGCCGCCGCGCCCGACCAGCATGTCGGACCCGTTGCCGCCCAGGAGCAGGTCGTTGCCGCCACCGCCATTCAGATTATCGGCACCGCCGCCGCCCAGCAGCTTGTCGCCACCGGCGCCACCGGCAAGGGTGTCGCCGCCGCCGCCGCCGTTCAGCGTATCGGCGCCGTTGCCGCCGCTGAGATCATCTGCTCCCTTGCCGCCCAACAGCGTATCGCTACCGCCGAGGCCGTTGAGCCGGTCATTGCCCGCCGCGCCGTTGAGCTCATTGCCGTGGCCATCGCCGGCGAGCGTATCGGCATGGTTGCTGCCGCTCAGATCCTCGATGCCGAGATAGCTGTCGCCAGCCGCATGGCCGCTGTTGGCGCTCGCATTGCCAAGCCTGGCGACCACGCCGTTATCCGAACTCGAATAGCTCGCCACGTCCCGGCCGCTGCCGCCGATGAGCTTGTCGCCGCCCGGCCCGCCGATCAGCGTGTCGTCGCCGCTGCCACCTTTGAGGATGTCGGCGCCATCGAGGCCGTTCAAGCGATCATTGCCGTCGAGACCGCTCAGGTGGTTGGCGCGGCCATCGCCGATCAGCTTGTCGTTCAGCCCGCTCCCGATCAGGCTTTCAATGCTGACATAGACGTCGCCGGCCGCATCTCCGCTATTGCCTGCCGGATTGGCGAGAACTCGCAACGACCGAGCTCGTTGCGGATGCGTAGCTGCCCGTGTCGTGGCCCGGACCGCCATCGAGGGTGTCGTGCCCCGGGCCGCCGATGAGCGTGTCGCGGCCTGCCCCGCCATAAAGCCAGTCATTGCCGGCGCCGCCATCGAAGGTGTCATTGCCACCCGACCCGATATTGGCGACACCGGGCAGCTTGCCTGTCCCGCTCACCGTCTTGAGGTTCAGCGCCGGCCCGCCGGTGGCATCCACGATGCTCGTCTTGTCTCCCGCATCCGCCTGCCAGTTGGACACAAGCCCTTGCGCACCGCGCGGATGGGCCAGTTCGCCGAAGGCATGCGCGTTGATCTCGGCCGCGCTGCGGACATCGTTCCACACGCGGATGTCGGCGATATCGCCCTTGAGGATCTGCACCGGGTCGAACGCGCCGCCAACGCTGTCCTGCTCCTGGCCGAAGATCAGCGTGCCGCCGGCGGAAACACCGGCAAGCGCCAGCGACGTCGTGCTCGCGGCTTCCTTTCCGTCGATATAGAAGGCAATCCGGTCATTGGCCGTGTCGTAGCTCACCGACATGCGATGGGCGGCGCCGTCCATGAGCTCCACGACCGGAATATCGGTCTGGAACTGCTCCGCCGTGTTGTTGAACCAGATCTCGATATTGCCGTTGGCGGGGGCAAAGATGGTGATCTCGTTGTCGCCCCCGGAGCCGGCGACCGCATAGGAGAGGAACTCGTAGCCGACCGAAGGGTCGAATTTCCCGCCGTCGCGGAACAGCCATTCCAGCGTTATCGACCCGGTCGGCATGGCATAGCCGGAAACTTCGGCGTATTGATCCGTCTTGGCGCCCGGGTTCAGTGTCAGTGCCGCGATGTCGAGACCATCGAAGATCTTGTCGTTGCCCGTGCCGCCGGTCACCGAATCCGAACCCGACCCGGCGACGACCAGATCGGCTCCCTGCCCGGCATCGATGGTATCGGCGCCATCGCCGCCATGCAGCGTGTCGCGCCCGCCGCCGCCGCTGAGCACGTCGTCGCCGCCCCGGCCGTTGAGATAGTCGTTGCCGGTCTTGTCGCCGCCGGCGAGGTTGTTGGCGCCGTTGTTGCCGAGAAGCCTGTCGTCCTCCCAGTTGCCGATCAGGTTCTCGATGTGCATCAAGGTGTTGGTCCAGACCGCGCCGTCGAAGGTCCGGGTGAACGTGGCGGTTCCTGCTGCAAGGTCGGCCACGACTGTGCCGATCGTCAGGGCGGGCATCCAGTTCGGCTGCCCGTCGGGATCGTCGCCGGTTTGAACGGCAGCGAACGACGCCGCATCGGTCCCGGCGCCACCGTCGAGGGTGTTGGCACCGGCGTTGCCGAACAGGAGATCGTTGCCCCCGCCGCCATAAAGGGCATCGTTGCCATCGTTGCCATGCAGGAGATCGTCGCCGTGCCCTCCATAGATCGTGTCGTCGCCGCCCTCACCGGTGATCTTGTTGGCGCGGCCATTGCCGGTCAGCATGTCGGCGAAGCCCGAACCGCGCATGTTCTCGATGCCGTTGAAGGTGGTGCCGTTGGGCAGGCTGACGGACAGGCTGGCCGTCACGCCGGAGATGAAGGGGGAAAGATCGACCAGATCGGTGCCCGGGCCCCCGGAAATAAGCTGAACGGCATCGGTCGTCGGCACGAAGGTGTCGTTGCCGGCCGCGCCGATCATCGTATCGGTGCCGCCGCCCTGACCGCCGAGCATGCTGCCCCCGACGATGCGGTCGTCGCCGGCGCCGCCGTTCAGGTAATCGTTGCCGGTGGAGGCGACGAGTTGGTCGTTGCCGTCGCCGCCCAACAGGGTGTCGGCGTCAGCCGGGTTGGTATTGGCGCCGGCGAACAGGTCGTCGTTGCCACCCTGCCCGTCGAGAACGTTGACGGCATTGTTGCCGGCAAAGGCATCGTCGAAACGCGAGCCGATGAAGTTTTCGGCATCGACGATCGTCTTGATGTCCTTGTCGCGGTAATCGAACGTCACCGGACTGATGTCGCCGGAGAACGTGCCGACCATCTGCCCGCCGCCAAACACGTTGGACCACTGCCTGTCGCTGCCGCTGAAGTCGAGCGTGTCGTTGCCGGGACCGCCGTTGAGGGTCTGGGTGCCGTCGTCGTTGATGATCAGGAGGTCATCGCCGTTGCCGCCGCGCACGTTGGCGCTGCCGGCGCCGGGATCGAGCCTGTCATTGCCGTCGCCGCCGTCGATCAGGATGCCCGATGTGGTCGAGCCGTTGTTACCACCGATGATCGTGTCGTTGCCATCGCCGCCCCAAAGCGTATCCCCGGACCCGGCGCCGATAATCCGGTCGTTGCCGGTGCTGCCCATGACCTCGGGAATGCCGCTGTAATGGTCGACGCCGATGACCTTTCCGGCGCTATTGAACTTCGTGACCCGGCCGTTCGGCACATTGACGACAACCCGCGCGGCGAGTTCCGTCGCATAATCCGTGGGAAGAAAGCCGAGCGTCGGCAGGCCCGCGAACTTGGTTTCCGACACGTCGGTGGCGACATAGGGCGAGCTCCAGAACGACGTGCCGCCGCCGCCATACCACAACAGGTTCGGTGCCCCGTCATCGTGGTAGGTGTCGTTGCCCCGGCCGCCGACGAAGATGTCGTAGTCGGCCCCGCCATCGGCCGTATCGTTGCCCGCGCCGCCGACGATCTGGTCCTGGCCCGCCCCCGCCAGGATCAAATCGTTTCCGCCAAAGCCGTTGATCCGGTCGCCGTTGTCGCCGCTCTCGATCCGGTTGGCCCCGTTATTGCCCCAGAACCAGTCCTGACCGATGCCGCCGACAAGATTTTCAATGCCAGACAGCGTTTCGGAGGAATGGAAGGGCGTCCTCGAGGTATCGGTCGTCAAGGCAACGTAGTTTGGCGTATTGCTTTCGTTGGCATACGACGCCACATCGATCCCCGGTCCGCCGATAAGCACGTCGTTGCCAGGTCCGCCATCGAGCCAGTCGTTGCCGCCACCGCCTCTTAAGGTATCGGTTTCATTTCCGCCCTCGATGTAGTCGTCGCCGCCCAGTCCCTTGAGCAGGTCGAGTCCTGTGTTGCCGAAAATGAAGTCGTTGCCCGCCGTTCCAAAGACGGTATCGCCATGCGATGAGGTCGAGTTCGAATAGAAGAAATTGTTGAAGGAGGCGATGTCGATGGTCCGGTCGAGGAAGATGATCTTCTCCACGCCGGTGATGGTGTCGGTCCCCTGAAGCTCGTTGGAGCCGGTTACATGTTCCTCGGTCGCAACCAGGGTTGGCGGATTGAGCGTCGATCCGTTGTTCAGGACCTTGAACCTGAAGTCTCTGAAATTGCCCAGCAGGACCGCACCGTCGGTGCCGGCACCACCATCGATCATGTCATTGCCCGCGCCACCGATCAGCACATCGTTGCCGTCGCCGCCGTTCAGCGTGTCGTCTCCGAGCCCGCCAGCGATGAAGTCGGCGCCGCCGAGGCCGTCGATCTGCGTGCCGGGCTGATAGGGGGTATCGCTTGGAAGCCCGTCATCGCCGATCAGCAACTGGTCGGTTGCATCGCCTGTGCTGTGCGACGCTGGCCCGAGAACGAGACCGTTGACCGTGTTGTTGACGAAAGCCTGAACCTTGTCGATGAGCGGCGTGATGAGGTCGCTGACCGCCGAGGTGTCGATCGCCGCGCTGATGTCGCCGAGTGCAGTCTCGAGCGCGGCGAACGGGGCGATCGACGGCAGATGGAGGCTGTCGAGTACATTGTTGATGAGATTGTTGACGCCAAGCGCATCGAGAATGGGATTGAGGATCGGCGACACGACCGTATTGAAGACGAAGTCGACAGCATCGAGCGCCCATTGAATCGGTGCGACGGCTGCGTTGATCACGTTCAAGGGCCCGACAAGCGGATTGATCAAGGCGTTGATGTTCGAGATGGCGTGGAAAATGTCGACGATCTGCTGGCCCGGCACCTTGAAACTGGCCAGTGCATCGGAAAATTGCTGCTGGGCATTCCTCACGTCGTCGATGACGGAGTTGATCTGGTCGACAACGCTGGTGACGGGGCTCGCAGCATTGTTGGCCGCGGCGACGGCCGCATCGAAGTCTGACGGCAGTGAGACCGATTCAATCGTGTGAACCGCATCGTTGAGCCCTGCGTGGAACTTGTCGATGCTGTCGATTGTCTGACCGAGCGCCAGTGACTGCAGATTCAAACTGACTTCGGTAGCCTGGATCAGATGGCCGATGTCCGAGAACTTGCTGTGCACCTCGCCGGAGGCGTTCTTGACGTCCTCTGCCCGGTGCTCCACCTGACCGATCAAGGTTTGCAGCGGCCCGGCGAGCGGCTTGAGGGGGCCGATCTGGGAAACCAGCTTCAATACGATCTTCAGGCCGCTGGCAACCTGCTGGAGACGGCCGGCGTCTTCGTCGATCTTCTCCAGCACAGTGACGACGACGTCGGCAAATTTGAGGACATTATCGGCAACTTCGATTTTGTCTTTCGTCTCGACCGCCAGATCCCGGACATCGGTGAGGATGGTCTGGTAGTCCGACAACGGACTTCCTGCCGCCCCGGCCGCCAGTGCCGCGACCTGGGCATCTGCGCCAGCACTGATCGGCGCGGACTGGCCGGCGGGCGCCTCGCCCGCCGTCATCAGGGAAGTCGAGACTGCGGCGGCGGCAAGAGCGCTGCTCTCCATGCCGCTTGAACCGCTGGCCCCTCCCGCCTGCAGGCCAGCGTCGAGCAGTGCGAAGTCGAACTGTGGGAATATCAGCGAGGCGGTCCGCTTTTCCGTGTCAAGCGTCAGGTCTTTCGGGATTTCCTGCTGATCCGCAATCTTGTCCCACTCTGGCGGCCGCAGGTTGTCAGACGTGGACAGAAATCCTGCGGGGAATAGAACAGCAGCCATCTCTCTGGCTCCCTTTGTTGAGCCGATCAGTACAGGCTGGACTATTCCAAAGGCGAGCGCAAATCAAAAAGCCCGGCAGACACCGACAGCCGCGGCCCCCGGCTTGCCTCGACCATCGCCTGTCGCGTCAGGCAAAATGCCGGTCGGCGGATGCGCGCCCGGCGGGCGACAGGGGTTTAGGGGCTTTGAGGCATCACCAAATCCTCGATGCGGATCGGGAAGCGACGCACGCGCTGCCCGGTGGCGTGCCACACCGCGTTGGCGATGGCGCCGACGGTGCCGGTGACGCCGATCTCGCCCACCCCCTTGATGCCCAGCGGGTTGACGTGGGCGTCCTCTTCGGGGATCAGCAGCGCTTCGAGCGAGGTCACGTCGGCGTTCACCGGAACGTGGTAGTCGCCGAGATCGGCGTTCATGACGCGGCCCGAGCGGGGATCGACCACAGCGGCTTCGTGCAGCGCGAAGGACAGGCCCCATACCATCCCGCCGCAATACTGGCTCCTGGCCAGCCGCGGGTTGATGATGCGGCCCGCCGCGAAGGCGCCGACGAGGCGGCTCACGCGGACCTGGCCAAGCTCGGGATCGACCTTCACCTCGGCAAAGACGGCGCCATGGGACTGCAGCGCGTAGGCCTCCGCGGCGGCGGGATCGCGCGCGCCCTTGCCGTTGCCCTCCACCGCGGATCGGCCAGCGCGCGCAAGGATTTCGCCGTAGCTCTCGCTGCGGCCCTCGTCGTCACTGCGATAGAGCCGTCCTTCGCGCGCCACCACACCGGCATTGCTCGCGCCAAAGAGCGGCGAGGCCGGATCGGCGATGGCGATTTCGGCCAGCCGCGCGACCGCTTCGCTGCCGGCGTTGTCGATCGCCAGCCCCGCTGTGGCGGTGTGGCCCGAGCCGCCGGCGATGCCGCCATCGGGCAGGTTCGATGCACCGCCGCGCAACTCCACCTGTGCGATGTCGAGGCCGAGTGCGTCGGCCGCGATCTGGGCAAGCGCAGTCCACGCCCCCTGCCCCATGTCGATGAGGCTGGTCTCCACCAGCCCGGTGCCGTCGGCACGCAGGGTTGCACGGGCCTCGGCGGCGAACATCGGGCAGGGAAAGACCGCCGTGCCGAGGCCCCAGCCGACGAGCATCCCGTCTTTGTCGCGCATCTGCCGCGGATCGAGCGGCCGGGCCGACCAGCCGAAGGCGTCCGCGCCTTCTGCATAGCACTCGCGCAGCGCCTTGGAGGAATAGGGTTTGCCGGTGACGGGGTCCGCTTCGGCATAATTGGCGAGGCGGAAGTCGAGCGGGTCCATGCCGCAGGCCACGGCCGCCTCGTCGATTGCCACCTCCAGCGCCGCCGAGCCCGAGGCCTCGCCCGGTGCCCGCATCGGGCCCGGTGTGCCGATATCGTTGCGGACCGCCTCGTGGGTCGTGGCGATGGCGCGGCTGGCATAGAGCACCCGCGACGCCGCGGCGGCGGACTCGAGAAATTCATCGAAACTGCTGGTCGCGACGACGGCGTGATGGGCAAGCGCCGTCAGCCGACCGCCATCATCCATGCCCAGCCGCAGCGTCTGCCGGGTCTGGCCGCGATGGCCGACGGGGCCGAACATCTGCGAGCGGGCGAGCACCAGCTTCACCGGCCTTTTCAGCATCCTGGCTGCAAGGATGGCAAGGATCTGGGGTCCGGCGATGATCGCCTTCGAGCCGAAGCCACCGCCGATGAAGGGGGTACGGATCAGCACGTCTTGCGGCGCGATGCCGAACCAGGCAGCAAAGGCGGCGCACGACAAGGCGGGCGCCTGGTTGGGCATGTCGAGCGTCAGCCGCTCGCCGTCCCATTGGGCAACGATGGCGTGCGGCTCCATGGCGTTATGGTATTGCGCCGGCGTCTCGTAGGTCGCCTCGATGCGGTGCGCGGCGGCGGCGAGCCCGGCTTCGATGTCGCCCGTAACGACGCTGGTGGGTCCGCCGATGCCCACGGCCTCCGGCACGTACCGCTCATGGTCGAGACCGCTGCGCGCCGGCTCCTCTTCATACTGCGCGTCAAGAAGGACTGCGCCTTCGGTCGCCGCCTCCAGCGTCTCGGCCACGACCAGCGCGATCGGCTGGCCGGCGTAGCGGACGCGGTCGTTTTGCAGCACCTCGATGCGGAAGGCAAAGAGATAGGGCTTGCTGTCGGGATCCAGCATCAGCGGCGGACGATTGGCAGGGGTCAGCACCTCGACAACGCCGAGATGGGCACGCGCCGCCTCGACATCCAGATGGGTGACCCGGCCACGGGCGATGGTAGCTGCGGCGAAGACGGCATGCAGCATCCCGTGCGGGCGGTTGTCAGCGGCATAGGTTGCGCGGCCGGTCACCTTGAGGATGCCGTCGCGGCGGGTGATCGGCTGGCCGGCATTCGAGCCCATGCGGCGGGGCATGGCAGTGGGAAGCGGGATGATGTCAGGCATGTTCGGGTTCTCCGAGCCGGCGAGCAAAGACGGAAGCCGGGCAGTGCCGGGACATGCGGGCTGGCGTTCCGGCGGCGGCAAGCACGAAGGCGCGTGTCGACGACGCGCCGTGGCGAGGTCGATCTTGAAGCCGTTGTCGCCCGACGGCGCGGCCCTCGGCCAGCGCGGCTCGGCGGCTTGTCGAAGGCCGCCGCGTTCGGAGGCAGCGCCCGACCAGCGCGTCTTCGGCGCTGCGGGCCCGCCATGGCTTCGCCGGCAACGCCGCCGAGCGCGAGCCGCGCGCCCTGACCAGTGCCGTCCTCGATCCCCAGCATGGCGGCGGCCGAGACGAGGGCAAAGGCATAGGACGTCCGGTCGCGCAGCTTCAGATAGCGGGCATGGGTGCGGAAACCGGCTGCTTCGCCCGGCAGGCGCAGCGCCGTGACGAGTTCGCCGGGCGCCAGCATCGTCTCACGCTCGGGCGTGGCGCCGGGCAGGAGATGGAACTCTTCCAGCGCCACCTCGCGCCGGCCGTCCGGTCCCTCGATCTCCACCACGGCATCGAGCGCCACCAGCGGCACGCAGAACATCCGACGGATGGTGGCGATGCAGGATCGCTCCAGCCGAGGATGGCGTGCGCGCGGGTCTCGCCGCCCTTGCGCCGTCGCATCCCGAGCCGGGCTCGCGCCGGTTGCAGGCGCTGGCCGGGTCCTGGAAATAGCGGCAGCGGGTGCGCTGCATCAGGTTTCCGCCGACGGTCGCGGCATTGCTCAACTGCGCCGAGGCGCCGGACGAGCAGCGCCTCGGCCACGGCCGGAAAGCGTCTGGCGAAACCGGCATCGTGCGCGAGATCGGCGTTGCGCACCAGCGCGCCGATGCGTACCCCGCCGTCGGGCAGGGCTCGATCGCGCCGAGACCCGGCAGACGCGTGATGTCGACCAGCGCGCGCGGGCGCGCGACGCCGCCTTCATCAGGTCGAGAAGATTGGTGCCGGCGGCGAGATAGGCGGCACCGGGTTCGGAGCCGATGGCGATGGCTTCGGCCACCGAGGTTGGTCTGACATAATCGAAACGGTTCATGCCGATTTCCTTCCTGTTCGGATTCGGTCGATGGATTTTTGCGCGGCGAGTACGGCCTTGGCGATCCCGGCATATGCGGCGCAGCGGCACAGATTGCCGCTCATGCCCTCGCGGATGCGTTCCGGATCGTCGCCGGCCCGGCCTTCGGCGATGAGGCCGACGGCGCTCATGATCTGGCCGGGCGTGCAGAAGCCGCATTGCATGCCGTCATGGACGATGAAAGCCTGCTGGACCGGGATTCAAACGATCGCCATCCGCCAGACCTTCGACGGTCGCACCTCGGCACCGTCGAGGCTGAGGGCCAGGGTCAGGCAGGCATTGATACGCCTTCCGTCGACCAGCACGGTGCAGGCGCCGCACTGGCCGCGGTCGCAGCCCTTCTTGGCGCCGGTCAGACCGAGGCGTTCACGCAGCAGGTCGAGCAGCGTGACCCGGGGATCGTCGAGTTCGATCTCGCTTCGCATTCGCCGTTCACGGTAAGGCTGATGGAGTATGACATTGCAGTCTCCAATTCGGTGCTGATTGTCGGACTGGAATCGACGCGACGGCGTTGCTATGCGACGAAACCGGAGGATCGATCGGGAATTCGCGGGAAAACCGTGCCATGCGGCCTTGAATTGCTAGGCGTGATCTTGGCGCCTGGCGACAATATACGGAGGGTACCTCCGTTTTGCAAGTGGCCAAGCAGCATGTCAGATCGATATGGGGCGGCAATCGGCGAAGACAAACCGCAAGCAGCGGGCGGATTTGCTACGCAACCGCGAGCGGCTGCTGGCGGCGGCAAGGGAGATGTTCAGTACCGGCGGCGCCGGGAGCCAGCCTGGAGGCGGTTGCCCGGAGGCAGGTCGTCGGCATTGGCACGCTTTATCGCCATTTTCCCACGCGGGACGCCCTGTTCGAGGCTGTCTACCGGCGCGATGTCGAGCAACTCTGCATCTGGCGGAGCAGCTGGGACGTGAGGCCGCACCCGTCGATGCGCTGCGGCGATGGCCCCATGTCTCCGTCGAAGTTATCGCCACCAAGAAGGGGATGCTGGCGACGCTGCCCTGGCCGCCGAAGGCAAGCAGGATCTCTACGCCTATTCCGCCGATCGCATGACGTCGGCCGTCCGGCGCTCTTCTTGCAACGCGATCGCCGCCGGCGAGATCCGCCACGACGTCACGGCCGAAGACCTGCTGCGCGCCCTTGTCGGCATGTGCCACACGCCGGAGCACCCCGGCTGGAGGAAACGGTTCTGCGGCATGGTGGACGTTTTCGTCGATGGCCTGTGCCGCCAACATGGCGGGCGCCGCCAGGCCACGTGAATGACAGGGCCCGGGCGCCTTCAAGCCAACGCCGGCGGTACATAAAAGGCCAACGCAGCGGGATGGGCAGCCAGCAAGTGCTGGACTTTGCAAATGCTGTGTGCGAGCCTTCGGCGGGACCATCAAGGGCCAGGCGATGAGCCTGAAGGCGATCGAGAAGCATATAGCCGAAGTGCAGTCTGCGGCGGTGGGCGTGCGCACCGGGCGGGAGGCGATCATCGCCGAGTCCTGGCGGCGCTGCATGGGCGAGCATGGCCTCGACCCGACCGACCTCAAGGGCGCCTATATCGTTCCCCAGACGATCCTGCGCGAGCACCGCGAACGCATCGAGCGCCTGATCCATACGGCGCGCAACGGCATCGAGACCCTCTACAAGCAGGTCAATGTGCAGAACTACGTCCTGCTGCTCACCGACGCCCAGGGCGTGACCGTCGACTACATGGGCGATCCGGCGCTCGACGACGATTTGAGGCGGGCCGGTCTCTACCTCGGCGCCGAATGGTCGGAATCCCGCGCCGGTACCAACGGCGTGGGCTCCTGCATCGCCACCGGCGAGCCGCTGATCGTGCATCAGGGCGATCATTTCGACGGCACCCACACCGCGCTCACCTGCACCGCCGCGCCGATCCACGACGTCGACGGCCGGCTTGCCGCGGTGCTCGACATATCGGCGCTGCATTCGCCCGAACCCAAGCAGAGCCAGTGGATGGCGCTGCAACTGGCCAAGGCGTGCGCCCAGCGCATCGAGCTGGCCAACATTATGGCCTCATTCCGCAATGACATCGTCATCCGCTTTTCGCGCTCGCCCTTCTTCCTCGACGTCGACCCGGAATTCGCCGTCGCCATTGGCGCAGACGGCCGCATCGTCGGCATGACCCACCAGGCCCGCCACATCCTCGCCCACAGCATCGGCGGCGACGGCCGCTCGCCCGACGAGGTTTTCGGCGTCAACTTCGCCAACTTCTGCGAAAGCGACATCAACGAGCTGCCGGCCATGACGCGGGCGCGTCCCGCCGAAGAGCGCTCCATCGTCCTCAAGGACGGAACCCGCCTGTTCGTGCACGCCATCCTGCCCCCCTTCGCGTCCGCCAGTTCGGCGCCGGCGAAACGCCTGCGGCCGTCGGGCCCGGCGGTGCACGGCGGCGATGCCCGCATGGCTGCCATCGTCGACAAGGCCGAGCGGCTGGCCAACGTCAATGTCAGCCTGTTGATCACTGGCGAAACCGGCACTGGCAAGGAGTATGTCGCACACGCCATCCACGCCATGGGGCGGGCCAAGGCACCCTTCGTGGCGGTCAATTGCGCCGCGCTGCCCGAGGCGCTCATCGAGAGCGAGCTTTTCGGCTACGAAGCCGGCGCCTTCACCGGGGCGCGAACCAGGGGCAAGCCGGGACTGATCGAGGCGGCCGACGGCGGCACGCTGTTTCTCGACGAGATCGGCGACATGCCGCTTGCCCTGCAGGCGCGGCTGTTGCGGGTGCTGGCGGAAAAGGAAGTGCTGCGGCTCGGAGCGACGAAGCCTGTTCCTGTCGATATCCGCGTCATGGCGGCAACCCATGCCAACCTCGCAGGCCTCACCCGGCAGGGAAAGTTCCGCGAGGATCTCTATTACCGGCTGAACGGCGCCGTGCTGATGATGCCGCCGCTCAGGGAGCGGGAGGATTTTGACTGGCTTGCCGCGCGCGTGCTGAACAAGCACGCCAATCGCGGCGGCCAGCTCTATCGCATCAGCCCACGGGCCATGGCCGCGTTGCGAAGGCATGACTGGCCCGGGAACGTGCGGGAGCTTGAACAGGCGCTTGAGGTCGCCAAGGCATTTGCAACCCTGGGCGTGGTGGAGCCATCGGACCTGCCGGACAGCGTCCTTTCCGCCCGCGCCAAGCAGCCGGCGCCGCAGGGTGGAGAGCGCGCCTCGCTTGAAGCCGAACTTGCCGCGCATGACTGGAACGTTTCGGCAGCGGCGCGCGCGCTCGGTATCGACAGGACGACATTGCACCGGCGCATGCGCAAGGCGGGCATCGTTCCGCCGAACCGGCGCGGCTGTGACTGAAGGCATCTCCGGCACTGTGGCGGCGCCCGCCACAGGTGTGGCGTCGAATTTGCGGCAGTACCACAGAGCTTTTTGAATTACCTCTTTAGAGTGTTGTTTTCTTTATATAATTTTCCCCGAGGACGATTGGCACGGCGCTTGCTAGCTATTCGTTAACTATAATGGGAGGCCAGCAGGCAGAGCATGTCTAATCCGCTCGTCGGCATCATTGCCAATCCGATTTCGGCCCGCGATATCCGCCGGGTGATCTCCTATGCCGGCGGCTTGCAGATCACCGAGCGGGCCAACATGGTGTTGCGCATCCTGGCGGGAATGGCCGCCGCCGGGGTCGGCAGGACCGTCATCATGCCGGAGAATGCGGGCCTGCGCGGCCATCTGATGCGTGCCCTCACCCGTTCAAAGAACGCCGGCGAGGCGCACTTCCCCGACATCGACAGCCTCGACATGGAGGTCACCGGCGAGGCCGCCGACAGCGCCCGTGCAGCACGCATGATGCGCGAGATGGGCGTTGTCGCCATCGTCGTGCTCGGCGGCGACGGAACGCACCGGGTGGTCGTCGCCAACTGCGGCGACGTACCCGTAGCCGGAGTTTCGTCGGGCACCAACAATGCCTTTCCCGAGATGCGCGAGCCCACCGTGACCGGCCTCGGCGTCGGCCTTGCCGTGACCGGCCAGGTGCCGCCGGAGATCGCCTTTGCCGCCAACAAGCGCCTCGAGGTCGAGATCAACGGCCAGCGCGAGATCGCCCTGGTCGACGTGGCCTTGGTGCGCGAGCGCTATGTCGGCTCGCGCGCCATCTGGAAGACGCAAGGCTTTCAGGAGCTTTTCGTGACCTTCGGTTCGCCCGGCGGCATCGGCATGTCGTCCATCGCCGGATTGGTGGCACCAGTTGCGCGCTCGGACGCATTCGGCCGCCACATCGTTTTCGCCCCGCCTGAAGTGGCTGCCTTCACGGTGCGCGCGGCCATCGCCCCGGGCCTCATCGCGCCGGTCGGCATCGCCGAGGTCCGCACCCTGGAATTCGACCGCCCGGTCAGGCCGTCGACACGCACCGGCTCGATTGCCTTCGACGGCGAAAGGGAGGTGACTTTCGGCGAAGGCGACGAGGTTCTCGTGACCCTCTCAGGCGGCGCCTTTCGCACCATCGATATCGAGGCCTGCATGGCCCATGCCGCCGCCCAAGGGCGCTTCGTCGTGCAGGCAAAACCCCAATCAACAGCAATGAAAATCGAAGGAGGAAGACCATGACTGCGACAACGACCGCATCGAGCGCCAGCAAGGGAGACGATCCGTTTCCACTCGGCAAAAAGGACTTGCTCAACGCCTACCGCACGATGAAGACGATCCGCGAGTTCGAGGACCGGCTACATGTCGACTTCGCCCGCGGCGACATCCCCGGCTTCGTGCATCTCTATGCCGGCGAGGAGGCCTCGGCCACCGGCATCATGATGCATCTCACCGACGAGGACCGCATCGCCTCCACCCATCGCGGCCACGGCCATTGCATCGCCAAGGGCGTGAACGTGAAACAGATGATGGCCGAGATCTACGGCAAGTCGACCGGTGCCTGTCGCGGCAAGGGCGGCTCGATGCACATTGCCGATCTGTCCAAGGGCATGATGGGCGCCAACGGCATTCTCGGCGCCGGTGCGCCCCTGGCTTGCGGTGCAGCACTTGCCGCCAAGAAGCTCGGCCACAAGGGCGTCGGCATATCGTTCGTCGGCGACGGTGCCTCGAACCAGGGCATGTTCCTGGAAAGCCTCAACCTCGCCGCCATCTGGGAGTTGCCGGTGCTCTTCGTGGTCGAGAACAACGGCTATGCGGAATCGACCTCCGTCGACTGGGCGGTGGCTTCCGATTCCTACGTCGATCGCGCCAACGGCTTCGGCCTGCCGGGCGTGACGGTCGACGGCACCGACTTCTTTGCCGTCTACGAGGCGGCCGGCGAGATGATCAGGCGGGCGCGCGAGGGCGGCGGTCCCTCGCTGCTCGAATGCAAGATGATCCGCTTCCACGGTCATTTCGAGGGCGATGCCCAGACCTATCGCGCCAAGGGCGAGATCGAGGACAACCGCTCCAATCGCGACTGCATCAAGCAGTTCTCCCGCCGTGTGCGAGAAGCCGGTGTCATCAGCCAGGCCGAGTTGGATTCCATCGACGCCGAGGTCGCCAAGCTCATCGAGGATGCCGTCGATGCGGCCAAGGCCGCGCCGCTGCCCACGCCGGCCGACCTCACCACTGACGTCTATGTCAGATATTGACCCTTCAGGATTGGGAGCAAAGAACAATGGCACGCAAGATCAGCATGAAAGACGCCGTCAACGAGGCGCTCGATCAGGAGATGCAGCGCGACCCGACCGTCATCGTGATGGGCGAGGATATTGTCGGCGGCACCGGCTCGCCCGGCGAGGCCGATGCCTGGGGCGGGGTGCTCGGCGTCACCAAGGGCCTCTATGCCAAGCACGGCGACCGCTTGATGGATACGCCCTTGTCGGAAAGCGCCTATATCGGCGCCGCCATCGGGGCTGCGACCTGCGGCCTGAGGCCGGTGGCGGAACTCATGTTCGTCGATTTCTTAGGCGTCTGTCTCGACGAGATCTACAACCAGGGGGCAAAGTTCCGCTACATGTTCGGCGGTAAGGCCGAGACCCCGGTGGTGATCCGGGCCATGTGCGGCGCGGGTTTCCGGGCGGCGGCACAGCACAGCCAGATGCTCACCCCCATCTTGACCCACATCCCGGGTCTCAAGGTGGTCTGCCCGTCGAACGCCTATGACACCAAGGGTCTGTTGATCCAGTCGATCCGCGACAACGACCCCGTCATCTTCCTCGAGCACAAGAACCTCTATGCCCACGAGAGCGAGGTGCCGGAGGAAAGCTACACCATCCCCTTCGGCGAGGCGGCCATCGTGCGCGAGGGCAAGAGTGCCACCATCGTGACCTACGGCCAGACGGTGCACCGCTCGCTCGATGCGGCAAGCGTCCTCGCCAAGGACGGCATCGAAGTCGAGATCATCGATCTGCGCACCCTGTCGCCGATCGACATGGATACGGTGATCGAGAGTGTGGAAAAGACCGGGCGGCTCGTCTGCGTCGATGAGGCGAACCCGCGCTGTTCCATCGCATCTGATGTCGCCGCGACGGTGGCGCAGGAAGCGTTCAAGGCGCTCAAGGGCCCGATCCGCATGGTGACGGCGCCGCATACGCCGGTGCCCTTCTCGCCGGCGCTTGAGGATCTCTATATCCCCAGCGCCGAACGGATCGGCGATGCCGTGCGGCAGACAATGGCGGCATGAGGGCACAATGAGCGACAAGATCATTCCCATCATCATGCCGAAATGGGGGCTTTCCATGCAGGAAGGCCGTCTCTCGGCATGGCACGTCAAGGAAGGCGACAAGATCGCGCCCGGCCAGGAGATCATGGACGTGGAGACGGACAAGATCGCCAATGTAGTGGAGGCCGCCGATGGCGGCCTCCTGCGCCGCCGCGTTGGCGCGGAAGACACGGTCTATCCGGTCAGGGCGCTGCTTGGCGTCCTCGCGCCGGAAGAGGTGCCCGATGCCGAAATCGATGCCTACGTCGAAGGCTTCATCACCCCTGAGCCCAAGGAAGGCGAGGAAGAAGAGGGCCCGGCCTATCTCTTCACCGAAACCCCTGCCGGCCGGCTCAGATATGCCGAGCGCGGCAGTGACGGCGATGCCATCATCCTGGTCCACGGCTTCGGTGGCGACCTCGACAACTGGCTATTCAACATTGATGCGTTGGCGGGGAGCGGCCATGTCTTCGCCCTCGACCTGCCGGGGCATGGCCAGTCGGTGAAGACACCGGGCGACCTCGAGGCTCTGGTCGATGCGCTGGAAGCCTTCATGGATACCGTCGGCACCGGCCCTGCCCATCTCGTGGGCCATTCCATGGGCGGCGGGGTCTCCGCCATGCTCGCTCTCAGGCACCCGGGCAAGGTGAAGTCGCTGACGCTTGTCGATTCGGCCGGGCTCGGCGAGGAGATCAGTGCTGCCTATATCGACGGGTTCGTGGCAGCGGAATCACGGCGCGAGATGAAGCCCGTCGTGGAGCACCTGTTCTGCGACAAGAGCCTGGTCAGCCGTCAATTGATCGACGACCTCATGAAGTACAAGCGGCTCGATGGTGTCGATGCTGCCTTGCGCGCCATAGCGGATTCAGCCTTTGCCGGCGGACACCAGTCGGTGGTTCTGAGCGAGCGCATCGGTGATGCGGGCATCCCGGTTCTCGTCATCTGGGGAGCCGAGGATGCCATCATCCCGGCCTCCCACGCCGCGAACGTTCCGGGAGCAAAGGTGGAGATCATCCCGAATGCCGGCCACATGCCGCAGATGGAGGCCGCCGGCAAGGTCAACGAACTGATCCTGGGCTTCCTGGCCACCGCTTGATACCGCAGCGGTTGCCGGGCGCAACGTCATCCCCCTGGCGCAATACCTCCACAACAAGGTATTGCACTTCGCTTGCGAATTCAGGCATTGCTTGACGGCCAAGACCGGCATTCAGGGAGCCATCGGCGGGTGACACTGCACGGGATCGAAAGCCTAACCGTTGGGCCGCGTTGTCCGCCGGCAACTGCCCGGTGCGACGGCGAAGCGCCGCGCCTTGAGGCCGAAGACGTGGTAATGGTGCGGTGCAAGGCGGCCGCCGGCCGGCAATCGGCCATGGCAGGCAACCGGATCAGCAGCAAAGGAACGGCATGAAGACATCCCTCACCGACGGCCTCAGCGCCGGCGAAGCGCTGGTAGGCCTGTTGGAGGCCTATGGCGTCGACACCGTGTTCGGCATTCCCGGCGTCCACAATGTGGAGATGTACAGGGCACTGCCGCGCTCGAAGATCCGCCATATCCTGCCGCGCCACGAGCAGGGCGCCGGCTTCATGGCAGATGGCTATGCCCGCGCCACGGGCAGGCCCGGCGTTGCCTTCACCATCACCGGGCCCGGTCTCACCAATATCATGACCCCGATCGGCCAGGCCTATTCCGACTCAGTGCCGATGCTGGTGATCTCCAGTTGCCTCGACATCAAGGATTCCGCGCAAGGCCGCGGCCGCCTGCACGAGATGATCGACCAGAAAGGTGCCGCGGCGTGCGTCGCGGGGCTCGCCGCCACCGCGTTCAGCCCCACCGACCTGCAGGACCTGGTGGCGGCGGCCTTTGCCGGCTTTGCCTCGGCCCACCCGCGCCCGGCCTATATCGAGGTGCCCATCGACGTGCTCAAGATGCCGGCGGGCGACGGGTGGGGAGCACGCGCCCTGCCCGGTCGGCCGCAGGCTGGCCCCGCCCTGATCGCAGCCGCCGTCGACCTGCTCAAATCCGCCGAGCGCCCGGCCGTCGTCATCGGCGGCGGCGCGCGCCATGCGGGCGAAGCCGTCCGCCGCATCGCCGAGGCGACGGGCGCCGTCATCTTCACCACCATCGCCGCCAAGGGCGCTGTCCCCTCCGGTCATCCGCTGCTGGCCGGCGCCGTGCTGCCCAACCCGCAGGCGAGCCGCATCGTGCAGGAGGCCGACGTGGTGCTGGCCGCCGGCTCGGAGGTCTCCGAGACCGATTTGTGGCACCAGTCCTTTGCGATTGCGGGAAAGCTCATCCGCATCGACATCGACCCGGCCTCGCTGGCGCGCCCGCACATCGCCCATCTGCCCATCCTCGCCGACGCCGCCGCCAGCCTCGAGGCCATCGCCGCCGGGCTCGCCAGCGACAAGGCGGACCTCACCCGCGCCGAGGAAGTAAAGCGCCTGAAGGCGGACCTCGAAAGCGGCGATGACGAGCTACATGCCATGCTGCGGCGGGTGCTCGGCGTCATCCGCCAGGCCCTGCCGGCGGAGACCGTCGTCGCCACCGACATGACCCAGATCGCCTATGCCGCCAACGAGATGTTCCCGCTCGACCGCCCGTCGAGCTTCTTGCACCCTTGCGGCTTCGGCACCCTCGGCTATGCGCTGCCCGCCGCCATCGGCGCGCGCGCTGGCGTGCCCGACCGCCCGGTCGTCGCGATCGCCGGAGACTACGGCTTCCAGTACACCGTCAACGAGCTGGGCACCGCCGCCGAGATGGGCGAGCCGCTCATCGTGCTGTTATGGAACAACAACGCCCTCGCCCAGATCCGCGACGACATGATCAACAAGGGCATCCAGCCCAACGCCGTCTCGCTCAGGAATCCCGACTTCTTGGCCCTGTCGCGCGCCTATGGCGCTGCCTGCGAGCGCCCGGACAACCTGGATGCCCTGGCCAAGTCCATCGCCTCGGCGCTTGCGGCCAGGGGGCCGGTCGTCATCGAGATGACACCCGCCATGGTCGCAAATAGCCGATCATGACCGAAGCCCGCCAGACCGCCGTCATCTTCGACGTGGACGGCCCGCTGCTCGACCTGACAAGGCCTGAGGAGGACGCTTTTTTCGTTCCCTTCGAGCGTCTCTACGGCCTCACCGGCCTGTCGCGCGACTGGGACAGCTATCGCACCCGCAATGACGAGGACATCATCGCCGAGATCCTCGAAAGCCATCTGGGCCGCGCGCCAGCCGAAGCCCAGCGGCGCGAGGTCGTCGATCTCTATGGCGAGGTGCTGAGCGAAGGCTTTGCCAGCGGCCGGCTCCGAGCCTCGGCGGTCCCTGGCGCAGATGTGCTTCTCGACCGGCTGGCGAACCTGCCGGGCATGGTGCTGGGCATGGCGACGGCCAATCTCCGGCGCGCCGCCGAGGTGCGGCTCAGGGCAGCGGGCCTGTGGGACCCGGTCAGCCGCTATCCCGGCGCTGCCGACGGCGGCGGCGCCAAGCGCGAGGTGCTGGCCCGCGTCATCGCCGATCTCGGCCTGGCGCCGCAGCGCATCGTCTTCATCGGCGACAATCTCAACGACGTCGAGGCGGGCAGGGTCAATGGCACCCATTTCATTGGCTTCCATTGGGAAGAAGCCCGTCGTCAACGGCTCAGCAACAACGGCGCCCGCCACGTCAGCGGCGATCACGAGGAAACCTTCCGGCTCATCACCCACTTGCTCGGGCTTGCCCGCCGGCGGGGCGCGGCCTAGGGTCTGTTGAGTGTCAACAGACCCCAAGTTTTGCCCATGAGCGACACACCCGAAGTCACCCTCACCCGCCACGGCGACGGCACCGCCACCATCCGCATCGACCGCCCTGAGGCGCGCAATGCCCTTAACCTCTCGGTGCGCAAGACGCTGGCGGCGTACTGCCGTGAGATTGCCGAGGACGAGAGCATACGTGCCGTAGTGTTGACCGGCGGGCCGGAGGTCTTCGTTGCCGGTGCCGACATCCGCGACATGGCCGAGGCGAGTGCCGTCGACATGATCCGCCGCAGGACCGAGCGCTGGTGGCAGGCCGTGGCCGAGGTGCCGCAGCCGATGATTGCCGCCGTCAACGGCTACGCGCTGGGCGGCGGGCTGGAGCTTGCCATGTGCTGCGACATCATCATCGCCGGTGAAGGGGCAAAACTGGGCCAGCCGGAGGTCAATGTCGGCATCATCCCCGGCGCTGGCGGCACCCAACGCCTGACCCGCGCCATCGGCAAGTACCAGGCCATGCGCCTCGTCCTCACCGCAGAGATCATCGGCGCCGATGAAGCCTTGCGCATGGGACTGGTCAGCCGCGTTGTCGCGGATAGTGAGGTTTACGATAGCGCGCTGAAGACGGCGCAGCGCATCGCCAAATTGCCGCCGCTCGCCGTGCAGCAGGCAAAGGAGGCGGTGCTCCTCGGCGCCGATGCCTCGCTGCCTGCCGCCTTGAGCCTCGAACGCAAGAGCCTGCAGCTCATGTTCGCCACCAGCGACAAGACCGAGGGCATGCGCGCCTTCCTGGAAAAGAGGAAGCCCGCGTTCAAGGGAGAATAGCCATGGACCACCCCACGCGCATCATCACGGTAAAATCCTTCGGCAAGCAGGTGACAATCCGTTTCGCAGGCGAAACAATCGCCGAGTCAGGCAGCGCGTTGTTGCTCGAGGAGGAAACGCACGATCCCGTCCTCTACCTGCCCCGGACGGACGTGCGCATGGATCTGCTCACCGAAACCTCGCGTTCGACCCATTGCCCATGGAAGGGCGATGCCCGCTACTGGACCATCAACGCCGGCGGGCGCGAGGCACAAGGTGCCGTATGGGCCTATGACTCACCGCTCTCAGGCGTAGCCCGGATCGCCGGCCACATGGCCTTCTACGCCGACCGCGTGGATGCCATCGAGGTGACCTGATCGAGGTTGGCCGTCATTTTTTCGGCGCCTTGCGCGACGGTCGCTTTTTCGGCGGCAGAGCGTCGGCAGCGGCCAGGTCCTCTGCCTCTTTTGTCAGTCGAAGCGCCTTCAGCTTTGCCGAGTGCGCGCGGCGCTTTTCGCTTTCGGCGAGGTATTCGACCATCGGCCGTGCGCGCACCGCAGCCGACCGTTGGGACTTCTTGAATCCCAGTTCGGCTCGCGCCAGCGCTCGATTTGAATCAGTCTTCAATGAGGTACTTCCTTACAGTAATGGCTTGCGCCGATTGCAGTGCGCGAGTGAAAGGGCGACCCCCTTCACTTCGCATGTTCTGGTTGCAAGAACCACCCCCGCCCATTGCCCGACAGGGCAAGCGACGAGGGCGTGGCCGAATGCCAACGATCAGGGGAGCTTGGTGAGCATTTCGGCGCAAGCGTTTGCGGTGCCGGAATACGGCTTGTCCGAGCCGACCATGGTCGCCCAGCCGCCATCGGAGACAAACGAGGCCTGCTGGTACGAACTCACCGCCTTCAAGGCAGTAAGGTTGGCGACCGCCTCCGGCGCGTTCTGGAACTTGTCGACGCAGATCGGCGCCAGCACCTTCACGACAGCGATATTGGCCTCTTTCTGCGCCATCTGACTTGCAGTGCCGCCGGTCACCCAACCGCCCCACGTGAAACCAATGACGGCAAGCAACACGGCACCGCCGAGCGCGCCCCAAATAGCAGGTTTTAATTCGCTGGGTAAATTCATAATTTAAATCTTTCAGTTCTGGAGGGAAATAATTTTCCATCTGTCCATACATCATATCACAGATTATGGATATTTTTACGTAATTCTCTAGCGATCAAAAACATCCAAAGAGCTGTTATTGTCGAACTTTTTCTTTAAATATGGCAGAACAGCCAGTTAGATATCAAAATGATACAATTTTAAAGGGCTCTATATCTGAAATTCCGACTCGCAAGCATCGGCCGCATCGCCGATACCGTGGCCTTCGACCGGCAAATGCCGTGCAACTGGCGGGGCCGAGCCCGCTAGGCCACCATCGTCGCCAGCTCGCGCTTCCTTCGCGCCATGAAATCCTTCAGCGCCTCGTCCACCGCTTCATCCATGGGCGGCGCCTCGTAGGTTTCGAGCAAATGGGAAGCGAGCTCATGCGCGCGCCGGGTGGCGGTCTTGGCGCCATCTTCTTGCCAGGTCTCGAAATTGCGCCAGTCGGAGATCATCGGCTGGTAGAAGGCGGTCTCGTAGCGGGCAAGCGTGTGGGCCTCGCCGAAGAAATGGCCGCCCGGCGCCACCGCCTTGATGGCCTCCAGCGCCAGCGCATCGTCGCTCACGTCGATAGGCTGGAGCGAGGCCGTCCAGGCGCGGATCATCTCGGCATCGACAACCGTCTTCTCGATGGAAGCAGTGAGGCCCCCTTCCAACCAGCCGAGGCCGTGATGCACGAGATTGGCATGGCCCATGATCACGGCGAACAGCGACATGGCGCTCTCATAGGTCGACTGGGCATCGACCGCGTTGGAGGCATTCACGTTGGAGGAGCGGTAAGGTAGGTTGAAATGACGCGCAATCTCGCCGCCGGCCAGCGTGGCGCGCACATATTCGGGCGTGCCGAAAGCGGGCGCTCCCGACTTCATGTCGACATTGGAGGTAAAGCCGCCGAACATCACCGGCGCCCCGGCCTTCACCATCTGCGAAAAGGCGATGACTGAAAGCGCCTCGGCCGTCTGCTGCACCAGCGCCCCCGCCACCGTCACCGGGCTCATGGCCCCGGCCAGCGTGAAGGGGGTGATGGCGACCACCTGCCCGTTCTCGGCAAAGCACATGAGCCCGTCGAGCAGTTCCTCGTCCACCCGGCGCGGCGAGTTGACATTGAAGCAGGTGCCGAGCGAGGGTTGCTCGAGCATCGCCTCGCGGCTGACCCCGCGGGCCAACGCCACCATCTCGATGGCATCCTCGGCGCGGAAGGCGCTCACCGTGCGCACGAAGATCGGCCGGTCGGTATAGCGCAACAGCGCATAGGCGTTGTCGAGATGTCGGCTCACAACGGGTAAATCGAGCGGCTCGACCACCGCGCCGCCGGCCAGGTGAATGACGCCCAGCGCATGGTTGAGCTTGATGAGGTCGCACAGCGCCTGGTACGAGCCGGGACGGCGGCCGTTCTCGATGTCCGAGATATTGGGCGGGCTGCCGACGGTGTTGAAGTTGATGCGGTTGCCACCGAGGAAAGTGTCGCGGTCGGGATTGCGGGCATGCAGCGGGATGCGCGACGGCGCCAGGCCGACAAAATGCTTCACCACATCGCGGCCCATGCACACCAACTGACTTTCCTCGTCCACATCGGCGCCGTTGGCCTTGAGGATGGAAAGCGCCCGGCCCGAACGGAACTCGAGCCCTGCTTCCTCGATCAGCCGGAAAGCGGCATCGACGATGCGCTGAACACCCTCAGCCCCCAGCACCTCTATGGGCGGGTAAGGGTTGTCGATGGGGGGCATGGGTGCGTAGCGGGCAGGCCCCGAGCGGTCGCGGCGCTCGCTGCGCTGTCGCCGGTGGGGCCGGGTGCGCGATGTCGGCATGATGATAAGGGGCTGCTCTCGTTACTCAAAGGTGCCCGACCATAAGCCGGCACCCAAAGCCTGTCAGGCCCAAATGCGACATGCGCTGGGAAAGGCGCGCTTCGCGCCGCCTCACTCCGCGTCGCGGACAGTTACCACGTAGAAGGTCCAGAGCTTGTTGTCCTCGTCGCGGATGGAGACGTATTCGCCCAGCTTGAAGGCATGGTCGCCGAAGCGGTAGCCCGCCTCGTCGTCGTCCTCGGCCTCGCCGATGTCGTAATGGAAGCCCCACGAGCCGCCGGGCTTCCTCACCAGATGGCCGAGTTCGTCCTCCTCGCCCTCCCAGAAACGGCGCACCCGGCACAGGTCGCGGTTGGCCTTCCACGCCTCGGCATCGATATGGCCGTTGGAGTCCAGCGGTGCGGTGAAGGCATAGCCGTGCGTGTGGCTGCCAGCGGGATAATCCGGATCGCGTGCCAGTTCGAGCCTGATGCGCTTGAGCGTCATGGCAATACCCGTCAGTGCGACAAGAGGATGGGCACAGTCATCGACTGCAGCACATAGCGTGTGGCGCCGCCGAACACGAACTCGCGCATGCGGGTGTGGCCGTAGGCCCCCATCACCACAAGGTCGGCGCCGATGTCGCTGGCATGCGAGATGAGGGCCTCGCCCGCCATCAACCCGCTGGTCGGCAAGGGTTCCACCGTCGTCTTGATGCCGTGGCGCGCCAGGCTGGCGGCGATCTCGCTGCCCGGCAGCTGGCCGGCGGTGGCCTCGTCCTTCTTGGGATCGACCCAGCAGACATAGACCTTGTCGGCGCTTTTCATCAGCGGCACGGCATCGAACACGGCGCGCGCCGATTCGCGCGTCGAGTTCCAGCCCACCAGCACCGTGGTGCCGACGGTGGCGAAGTTGCCATAGAGCGGAATGATGAGCACCGGCCGGCCGGCCTCCATCACCACGCGCTCGGCGAAGTCGAGCTCTACCCCGTCTTCGGATTCGGTGTTGGTCTGACTGATGATCACCATGTCGGCTTCGAGCCCGTGATCGATGACCACGTCGGCCGCCAGCGGCGAGGTCGATTCGACCCGCCGCCATTCCGACGACAGCCCCTCCTTGCGCATGGCCTCGTTGAACCTGGCTTCGACGCCATCGGCGCGCTCCTGGAAATATTTGCGATGGCCCTCGAACACCTCTGCCGTCATGTACATGCCGACCGCCGGATAGACCTGCATGGCCGGGATCACATAAAGGCCGATGACATGGGCGCCCGACCTGCTGGCCAGGTTGACCGCAGCCGAGATCAGCGCATCGGCACGATCGGTTTCGTTGAGGCAGACAAGCAGCGTCTTCAGGGACATGAGTCAAACCTTCCGTCAAATTCGGGGGAGCCCGGCCATCGACCTTCGAACAGCCTCCGCAATGGCTCATTTATCGCGCACTCTAATCGGTCATTCCTTGATCTCGGTCAACAGGAAGCATGACGGCGCCGGTTACTCGGCGGCGATCGCCATCGGCGCATCTTTGGCGCCGGCGCGGGGGGCCGAGGCCTGCTCGGCAGGCGTGATGAACAGCCCGAGCGCGCGGGCGCGGCGGCCACTGACGGGCGATGCCGCGAACCAGGTGAGCGGCCCCGCCAGAACCAGCCCCGCCACCACCGGCAACATCCACAGCGCGGTCGATGGCGAGACGGCCACCGCGGCCGCCGCCAGCGCCAGGCCGAAGATCATGTGGCCGGCATGAAAGCGCAGGGCAAGTGCGAACGCGAGGCCGCCGTCGGCGCGGTTCTGCGGTGCCCAGCCGGCATCGCGCCCCATGACGATGGAGGCGACCGCCAGTGTCTGCACCAGCATCATCACCGGCGCCATGAGCGAGGACAGGAAGATCTCTGCTACCAGACTAGCCACCACCGCCGCACCGCCGCCAAAGGCGCGGCGGCGCTCGCCGTCAGCCAGCACCAGGGCGGTGCCGAGCACCTTCGGCAACAGCAGCACCGCCATGGTGAAGCCGAACAGCCGCAAGGCCCGCTGCGGATCGAAGATCGGCCATGCGGGAAACAGCGCAAGCCCGTGGGGGAAATAGTCGGGCACCACGAAGCGGGCCTGCAGCGACAGCCCCAGCCCGATGAGGATGAGGGCGAGCCACAAGGGCGAGGCGAGGTAACTCATGATGCCCTGCAACAGATGCAGACGGCTCATCCAGTGCAGCCGCGAGGCGCCGATGACCTTCAGGTGCTGCAGGTTGCCTTGCGTCCAGCGCCGGTCGCGCGAGGCAAGCTCGATGAAGCCCGGCGGGCTCTGCTCGAACGAGCCTTCCAGATCGGGCAGCATGTAGACGGCCCAGCCGGCGCGGCGCATGAGCGCGGCCTCGACGAAGTCGTGGCTGAGGATGTGGCCGCCGAAGGGTTTCTTGCCCTTGAGCTCCGGCAGGCCGGCGGCGGCGGCAAAGGCAGCGATGCGGATGATGGCGTTGTGGCCCCAGTAATTGCCGTCGCGGCCGTGCCAGGCCGCGAGCCCCGCGGCCACCACGGGGCCGTAGGCGGCACCGGCGAATTGCTGCATGCGGGCAAACAAGCTCATGCGCCCTGAAAGCAGCGGCATGGTCTGGATGATGCCGGCATTCGGGTCGGCCGCCATGCTGCGGGCAAGCGAGGCGAGGGTGGATGCCGTCATGGTGCTGTCGGCATCGAGCACCACCATGTGGTCATAGCGCCCACCCCAGCGGGTGACGAAATCGGCGATATTGCCGGCCTTCTTGTGGCGGTTGTCGGCGCGGCGGCGATAATGGATGGCGATGCGGCCGGACATCTGTGCGCGCAGGCACTCGGCGGCCGCCATCTCGGCCGCGGCGATGTCGGCCTCGCGCGTATCGGACAATACCGTGATATCGAAATGGGCGCCCAGATCATTGGCGGCGAGATCCTCGGCCATGGCGGCGAGGCGTTGGAAGACGGCGGCGGTATCCTCGTTGTAGACGGGCATGACGAGGACGTTGCGCCCCAGCGGGCCGGTGAGCGCATCGGGTGCCGGCCTGCGCCGCGTTGCGGCAAGCCGCCAGAAGCCGACCACCGCGCCCGCCGCGGCAAAGGCGATCCAGGCGAAGGTCACGGCAAACAGCGCAGCGAACACCACCTGCAGCCAGGTGGCGCCGGCAGGGCTCACCACGGCGATGATCTCGTTGGTTCCAAAACCGGTGAGCACCACGGTGAGGCCAAACACGAAGACCCTGGCGCACAGCGTCGCGCGGTCGGGGCTCTGTGCCGGGCAAATGGCGCGCGGCTGCCCGCTTACGAGCGACTGCACCGGCATGGCGAGACCGGCCTCGGGCGGCATCAGCGCCTCGCTCCTTGCCTCGCCGGGCCCGCGCCCCTTCATGGCGGTCACGGGGTCCATCGGTAAAGCCATGTTTGCGACACCGGCTTGCCGTCGCGTTCGAGCGCTGCGCGCAACTCGGTCAGGCTCGCACCCTTGGGATCGAGCTGGAAGGTGAGGCGGATGCCGCCAGTGGCGGGGTTGGGCTGGACGACGACGTCCGACACCGCTCCCTTGTTCACGCTGACCTTGCCGGTGACTGTGCCGGTGAGGTCGCTGCCGGTGAAGTCGATGACGAACAGGCGCTTGTCCTGCTCGGAACTGAGGCCCGAGGCGGTGGCCGCGACGGAGGCGGGCACGGCCGCGCCGGGCAGCGGCCAGTCGTTGCACCAGTGCAGCCGGTAGGTCATGGAATAGGCGGTGTTGGCGGCAAGCACCTTGGCGGGGTGCCAATAGGCGACGATGTTGTCGTTGATCTCCCTGTTGGAAGGGATCTCGACCAACTCGACATTGCCGGTGCCCCAGTCGCCCACCGGCTCCACCCACACCGAGGGGCGGCGCTCGTAATGCGCCTCCAGGTCGTTGTAGTCGGCGAAGTTGCGGTGGCGCTGCATGAGGCCGAAGCCTTGCGGAGCCTGGTCGACGAAGGCGCTCACCTGCAGCTGGCGCGGATTGGCGAGCGGCCGCCACAGCCATTCGCCCCGCCCGGTGAGCATCAACAGCCCGTCGCTGTCGTGCACGGCAGGGCGGAAATCGTCGAAGCGGCCGTGGTCGGTGGCGTCGAAATAAAACATCGAGGTGAGCGGCGCGATGCCGACATGCGCAAGATCGGCGCGCGGAAAGAGGGTCATCTCGACATCGATCTGGGTGACGGCGCCCGGGCGGATGGTGAAGCGGTAGGCGCCGGCGATGCGCTTGGAATCGAGCAGCGCCTCGACCACCACGGCGCTGGCATTTTCTTCCGGGCGCCTGAGCCAGAAGGCGACGAAACGCGGGAACTCCTCGCCGCCTGGCTGGGCGGTGTCGATGGCAAGCCCACGCGCCGAAAGGCCGTAGAGCTGGTTTTTCGCTATGGCGCGGAAATAGCTCGCACCCTGGAACACGCAGAACTCGTCCCACACATCGGGGGTGTTGATCGGGTGGCGCAGGCGCAAGCCGGAAAATGCCAGGTCGGGATCGTCCTTGGGCCGCGTCACCGAGGGGCCGAAGGTGAAAAGGTCGGGGTGGTAGTCGACCTTGCGCTGCTGGTTCGCCTCGACCACGTAGACGTCCACCGGCTGCTTGTAAAAGGATCCCGCGTGCAGAACGTCGAACCGGAACGGAGAATTGCCGTCGCGCCAGAAGGATTTTTCCGGATTGAAGCGGATATCGCGATACTGATCGTAGGTCAGGTGCGCCAGCTCGGGCGGGAAATTGATCTTGCCGTCCACAAAGGGTTTGGCCGCCAGGGCGCGGGCGCGGCTGACCACGAAATCCTCAGCGAAGGGCGCAGGGACCCCGTAAAGCGCCGCATCGGCCGCGAACGCGGCGCGGACCAGCCCCGCCAGCGGCGAAAGCGCAATAACCGGGGCGCCCGAAAGGGCGCGCACAATGTCTCGGCGCGTAGGGTGCATGGTCTCAAGAACTGCCGGTTGGACCCGGCCAATCTTTCCCGCCTCTCGATAAGCTGGCCTTAGCTTATCAAGATGACCAAACTTGGGAAGGCCGTCCCAAACCACCACATTTCCGCCACGATGTGCCGGCTCTGGCGCCCTTCGCGTTAGGATGTGGTTCCACTTGCAGATATAACGACAGCCGGCCAAGGCTCCAAGGGGCTGCGCATGAATATTTTGCAAGGTCCGATATGCCCATGCTGGCCAGGATGTCCGGCCACGCGACCGCAGAAGGCGGCAAGAGCGCTACCCCCGGTGCTATCCATCGACGGTTTCGTCCTCGTCCCCAAGCCCCTTCTCGCGCTGCCGCAGTTCGGTCTTCAGGACCTTGCCGTAGTTGTTCTTCGGCAAATCATTGACAAACCGGTAGAGTTTCGGCCGTTTGAAGCGCGCCATGTGCTGCAGGCACAATGAATCGAGCGCGGCACGGTCGAGCCTGGCGCCCGGCTCGGCCACCACCCAGGCCGCCACGCTTTCGCCCCAGTCGGCATCGGACCGGCCGATGACCGAGACCTCGGCCACGCCCTCTGCCCTGAGCAGCACCTCCTCGATCTCGCGTGGATAGATATTGGTGCCGCCGGAGATGATGAGGTCCTTGGAGCGGTCGGTGAGGGTGAGGTAGCCCGCCTCGTCGAGATGGCCGATATCGCCGGTATGGAGCCAGCCGCCATCGAGGGTGGCGGCGGTGGCTTCGGGATTCTCCCAGTAGCCCGCCATCACCGGGTCGCCGCGACACACGATCTCGCCCGTCTCGCCCACGGCCAGGAGGCTCCCGTCCTCACCTGCAATCGCCACCTCCACGCAACTGTCGGCAACGCCTGCCGTGCCAAGGCGATCGAGCCATTGCGCATCGTCGCGATCGGCCATCGCCTCGCGCGACAGATGGGTGATGGTCATCGGGCATTCGCCCTGCCCGTAAAGCTGCGACAGGCGCGGCCCGAAGCGGTCCAGCGCGGCGATGCAGTCGGCCACGTACATGGGCGCGCCGCCAAAGGTGATGAGCTTCAGGTTGGCGAGATCGCCATCGCCCTCAAAAGTGGTCAGGCGCCGCACCATGGTGGGCGCGGCGAACATGGACAGGCGCGGCAGGTGAGGAATGAGGGCAAACACCTCGTCGGCGTGAAAGCCCTTGCCCTCCGGGCACACATTGCGCGCCGCGGCCACCACATGCGGCAGCATCCACAAGCCGGAGCCGTGGCTGAGCGGGGCGGCATGCAGAATGGTGTCGCCGGGCATGATGCGGTCGAAATCGACGAAATAGTTGAGCGCCGCGGCCATCAGGTTGCGGTGGGTGAGCATGGCGCCCTTCGGCCGCCCGGTGGTGCCGGAGGTATAAAAGAGCCAGGCCAGCGCCGATGGCTCGACGCTGGCCATGGGTTCAGGCTCGCCGGCCATGAGGACCTCGTAATCGCGACTGCCCGCCTCGATGACGGCAAGGGGCCGGCCGGTAATAGCGGCACTGACGCTGGCGGCCGTGTCGGGCGTCACGAACACCGCGCGGGCGCCGGAATGGCTGAGGATGAAGCCCACTTCGTCGGCATGCAGCTTGGCGTTGACCGGCACGGCCGCCAGTCCGGCGTGCCAGATGGCGAACAGGATCTCCACATAGGCGGGCACATTGGCCATCACCAGCGCCACCCGCTCGCCGGGTCTGAGGCCCAGCTTGCCCCTCAGCGCGCCCGCCAGCGTGGCGCTGCGGCGGCCGAGCATGCGGTAGTCGGCAACGATGCCGGCGCCGAGCCCGAGGGCGGGCAGGTCCGGGTGCTCGCGGGCGGCACGGCCAAGCCAGTGGGCGATGTTCATGGGGCTGTCTCTATGGTCTCGCGGTAAAGGCGGGCGGTGTCGGCATCGAAGCAGCAGAAGATGACGCGCGACGGCCAGCTCTCGGGCCCGGCCACGGTCTGCCTCACGGTTTCAACCGCAATACCGGCGGCGCGGCGCTTGGGAAACCCGTAGACGCCGGTGGAAATGGCGGGAAAGGCGATGGATGCAGCCCCATGCCGGCGGGCGAGACCAAGGCTGGCGCGATAGCACGAGGCGAGCGCTGCGTCCTCGCCCGCATCGCCGCCGCGCCACACCGGCCCGACGGTATGGATGACATGGGCAGCCGGCAAGCGGTAGCCGGCGGTGATGCGCGCCTCCCCCGTCGGACAGCCGTCGAGGACGCGGCATTCAGCCACAAGCTCCGGCCCTGCCGCGCGATGGATGGCCCCGTCGACACCGCCCCCGCCCAGCAGCGATGAATTGGCGGCATTGACGATGGCATCGACGTCCAGCCGCGTAATGTCGCCGGTCATCACCTCCAGCGCGGTCATCGAGTCCTGGCCCTCAATCCTTGAGGGGCTGACGCGCCCCCGAAATCGTGCTCTATCATCCGTCAATCCCACGGAGACCATCCAACATGCCGGAACAGACGCCCCGCTTCAACCAGCCGCTGTCAGGCCTGGAGGTGCCGCGCTTTGCCGGCATCGCCACCTTCATGCGCCTGCCGCACATCCCGCTCAACAAGGCGCGCGATCTCGACGTCGGCCTTATCGGCGTGCCCTTCGACGGCGGCACCACCAACCGCCCCGGCCCGCGCCATGCTCCGCGCCAGATGCGCGACATGTCGGCCTTCATCCGCAAGGTCAATCCGGCGACACGCATCAACCCTTACGAGCTGGTGAACGTCGCCGACCTCGGCGATTGCCCCGTCAACCCGGCCGACGTGAAGGATTCCCTCAAGCGCATCGAGCGCTACTATGCGCGCCTGGTGGCCAAGGGCATCAGGCCGATTTCGGCCGGCGGCGATCATCTGGTGAGCTATCCCATCCTCAAGGCTCTGGGCAAGGACAAGCCCCTCGGCATGGTGCATTTCGATGCCCATACCGACCTGTTCGAGGGCTATTTCGGCGGCTTCCGCCTTACCCACGGCACCCCCTTCCGCCGCGCCATCGAGGACGGCGTGCTTGACCCCAAACGGGTGGTGCAGATCGGCATCCGCGGCTCGATGTACGACTATGACGATCGCGACTTTGCCGCCAGGGTGGGAGTGAGGATCATCGAGATGGAAGAGTTCTCCAGGCTCGGGGTCGAGGAGACCATGAAGATCGCCCGCCAGATCGTGGGCACCGGACCGACCTATGTGAGCTTCGACATCGACGGGCTGGACCCGGCCTATGCCCCCGGCACCGGCACGCCAGAGATCGGCGGCTTCACCAACCGCGAGGCGCTAACGATGCTGCGCCTGCTCGACGGCCTCGACATCGCCGGCGCCGACGTGGTCGAGGTCTCGCCCCCCTTCGATCCTTCAGGCCTCACCGCCCTCAACGGCGTCACCCTGATGTGGGAGCTGTTGTGCGTCATGGCCAAGAAGATCGCCGCCGGCCGCTGACATACTCCATCCTCTCCCGTGTCATCGTCGGGCTTGTCCCGAGGTTGACACCACAGAGAGCGAAGTATGGAGCATAGCGATGTCTCCAGGATCCGTCATGGCGGGGCTTCACCCCGCCATCCATTCCGCCAGCCCTTCCCCTTGCGGCAACGCCAGCGGAATGGACCCCGGGATCAAGTCCCGGGGTGACGATTGCAGGCGAAGCACAATTGATTACTAACCCCCGTCCCCTGCCTCAAGGGCCAGTCATCGGCTTGAGCCTCGTCCCGTCGATGAAGCGCTTGTAGCGGAACGGGGCGGGATCGACGCACGGGGTCTTGCCAGTCACCAGCTCCGCCACCAGCCGGCCGGCGCCGGGGCCGAGCCCGAAACCGTGGCCGGAAAAGCCGGTGGCAAGGAATAGGCCCGGCGTGCCGGGCACCTCGTCCATCACCGGCACCGCATCGGGCGTGACATCGATGACCCCGGCCCAGCGTTCCGCCACCCGCGCGCCCGCAAAGGCCGGGTAACAGCGCTCGAGGCTCGCCATCGCCTCATCGAGGATTGAGGCGACCGGTTCGGGATCGAGGATGCGTACCGCTTCGAAGGGGCTAACCTCATCGAGCCTCCAGCGGCGGGCAAGCCGGGCCTCATCGATGAAGCGCCCGCCGATGCGCAACCGCAGGCCCGACCAGTCGTTGAGGAGGGCGGGCAGGAAGGCAAAGAACAGCGCAAAGCTGTCGGGCACGATATCGGCCACCGACAGGTGGCGGTGGGCAACGGTATAGCCGCCGTCGGCGCGCTTCCTGAAGGCGAATTTGTCGCCCGAGGCGGCGCCCTCTAGCCCGGCATCGATGGGCTCGGTGCGCTGCGCCGAATTGACCACCGTGAGCTGCGGCAGATGGATGCCGAGATTGCCGCAAAAGCGCCGCGACCAGGCCCCGCCCGCCAGCACCACCGAGGTGCAGGCGATAGGGCCATTCTCGGTGACGACGCCCGAAACCCGCCCCGCCGCCGTCTCGATGCCGCGCACGGCGCACCGGTTGAGGATGCGCGCGCCTTTGGCCCGCGCCGCCGTGGCGATGGCGGGCGCCGCCTTTTGCGGCTCGGCCCGCCCGTCGCTCGACGTATAGAGCGCGCCCTGCCAGCGCACCGCCGAGCCCGGCACCAGTTCGGCCACCTCCTCGGCGCCGATAAGGCGGCTGTCGAGCTGATAGGGCCGTGCGTGCTCGTTGAGCCAAAACTCTTTCGCCGCCAGTTCGGTTTCCGTCTCGGCCAGGTAGAGGATGCCGCACTCACGGAATCCGGTCTCGCCCCCCACCCGCTCGTTCAAGCCGCGCCAGGCCTCCAGCGCGATGACGGAAAGCGGGATTTCGCGCGGATCGCGCCCCATCTTGCGGCACCAGCCCCAGTTGCGGCTCGACTGTTCGGCGCCGATCTCGCCCTTTTCGCACAGGGTGACGGCAACGCCGCGCTCGGCCAGTTCCAACGCCGTCATGGCCCCGATGATGCCGCCGCCGATGACGACGACGTCGGAGCGTTCAGGCAGGGTTTCGTCGCTGACGACGGGATCGGGTTGCGAGGCCATCTTGTTGTCCAGTCTGCGCCAACCCGCTCCCCCACCCGGCCACCCATCAATGATACTCGCGTGGGTGGCCGGGTGGGGGAGCGGGCCGGAGCCGGTGCTCTAATCGGCGGGCGTGACCTTATAGCCCCTGGCGCGCAGCCGTTCCACTAGTCCCATTTCGCCCGGCAGATGCAGCGAGCCGACGGCGATGAACAGGCCGCCTTTTTCGATCAGCGGCAAGGCGCGCTCGATCATGTTGGCGTTGCGGTTGGCGATCAGCTCCTGGTTCATGTTGCGCACCGCCTGGCCGAGCCCGGCGCTGGTGCGGCCTTCCATTTCCATCATCGGAAACATCGTGCCGATGCGGTGATGCAGATAGAGCTGCAGCAGGGTCTCGTAGCGGTCTTCCGCCGTATCCGTCGCCGAAACGAGCTGGGCAAGCTGGGCGGCCTGCGCTTCGAGCGGCATGGAGGCCATGACCGAAAGCTGCTCCTTGAGGCTTTCCAGCCCGACGATGGGCGTGCCCTTTTCGCTGGCCAGCTTGATGACGACGCCGTCGACCGGCAGCATCCCCGCCGCCTGGCGCCGCCGCTCGCAGTCCGGCGCGGAGAGCAGGATGGTGACGAACCAGGGCTGCAGGTGCGTCGCCTGATCGGGACTGGCGCCATGGGCGGTGAGCGTCGTGCGCAACTGCCCCGCGGTCTTGAGGGTGAAGAGGTCATAGAGGCTACGGCCCGCCGGCATGGCGAGAAGTTCCGGGCTATCGCGCAGCACCTCTTGCAGATCGCCCGGCTTGGGGATGGCGGCCAGCTCCAGCGCCACGGTGTGGGCACCGGCAAGCGCCGTCCTCACCCCCGCCGGCAGGTCGGTGGCGCGGTCATCGCTGTAATGAATGGTGCCGAAAAGGAACGAATCGGGCCGGTCCTCCTTGCCCTCGATGCGCCAGAAGAGATGATCCCCGTCCGGTACCTTCTTGGCGGCCTCGACGATGGCGGCATAATCGGCCGGCTTGTCCTGCGCCATCTTGGCGAGGAGATCCTGGCCCGCACAGCGTGGCGGTGCTTCGGCCATGGCGGGGATCGGCACCAGCCGCGCCAGGAACAGGGCGACGATGCCGAAGACGAAGGCGGTGCGGCGCCAGTGGGCGGGAAAAAGCATCATGCAAAACGGTCCGGTTCAGGCGCGCGGGTGCGCATGGTCGTACTGGGCGAGGATATGGGCGCGGTCGACCTCGGTATAGATCTGGGTGGTCGACAGGCTGGCATGGCCGAGAAGCTCCTGAATGGCGCGCAGGTCGGCCCCGGCGGCCAGCAGATGGGTGGCGAAGGAATGGCGCAGCGCGTGCGGCGTCGCCGTTTCCGGCAGTCCTAGGCTGCCACGCATCTTCTGCACCAGAAGCTGGATGTTGCGGGCATTGAGTCGCTTGCCCTTCACCCCGATGAACAGCGGATCGTCGGGCTGAAGCGCCACCGGGCACAGACCGAGATAACGCGCGATCGCCGCCCCCGCCGCCGGCAGGATCGGCACCATGCGGGTCTTTGCCCCCTTGCCGTGGATGGCGATGAGCGCCGTGCCGGCTGCATCCGGCGCATCGCGACGATTGAGCCACAGGGCTTCGGAGATACGCAGGCCCGCCGCATAGATGAGGGTGAGCACTGCCTGATCACGCGCCAGCACCCAGGGCAGCGTCACCTCCGCGTCATGCCCGGCCTCGGCCGCGGCTACCTCGCCCGCCGCCCTGACGCTCAAGGGTTTTGGCAGCGCATGGGCAAGCTTGGGCGAACGCACCGCCGAAAGGGCCGGATTGGCCCCCAGCCCATGCCGTTCGCACCAGGCGGAAAAGGAGCGCAGGGCCGAGAGCTGGCGCGCCAGCGAGCGGCTGGCCGCCCCGCCGTTGCGCCGGCGGGCGAGAAAGGCGCGATAGTCGGCAGGCCTCAGATCCTGAAAGGTGGAAACACCGACCGCCCCGCCGGTATGGCCGGCTACGAAGCAGAAGAACTGCGCCAGGTCGCGGGCGTAGGCATCGACGGTATGAGCCGATGCGCGCCGCTCGTTCGCCAGATAGGCAAGGAAGCGCGCGATCGCGTCAGCGAGATCGGGCGCAACGGCGCTCAAGGCATCGGGGTCATCGGCCATGGGCCAGTTTCGCCCCAAGCCCGTTACCAAGGACTGAATCGCCGATGGCCTCAGAGGATCGACTGGCCGGTCTTCTTCCAGTCGGCGAGGAACATCTCGATCCCCTTGTCAGTGAGCGGATGCTTCAAGAGCCCCTTCAGCACCGCCGGCGGCACGGTTGCCACGTCGGCGCCGGCAAGGGCGGCGTATTTCACGTGGTTGGCGCTGCGGATGGAGGCCGCCAGCACCTGGGTGGAGAAATCGTAGTTGTCATAAATCTCGCGGATTTCCTCGATCAGCTCCATGCCGTCGAGGCCGATGTCGTCGAGCCGCCCGATGAAGGGCGAAACGAAGGTGGCGCCGGCCTTGGCCGCAAGCAGCGCCTGGTTGGCGTTGAAGCACAAGGTGACGTTGACCATGGTGCCGCCTTGCGTGAGCGTGCGGCAGGCCTTGAGCCCCTCCCAGGTGAGCGGCACCTTGATGGTGACATTGGAAGCAATCGGGGTGAGCTTGGCGGCTTCGGCCACCATGCCGTCATGATCGAGCGCGGCCACCTCGGCGCTCACCGGACCATCCACCAGCGAACAGATCTCGGTGATCACCTCCTTGAAGTCGCGCCCCGACTTGGCCACCAGCGAAGGGTTGGTGGTAACGCCGTCGATGAGGCCCGTCTCCGCCAGGTCCGTGATCTCGGCCACATCGGCGGTATCGGCGAAGAATTTCATGGCACGCGCTCCTTTTCGATGGATAACGGGTACTAGCATTGCCGCGCCCCTCGGCAAAGACGGAGATTGCGCGCGGAGGAAAAACCGACAACCCTTGCATGATGCCGGCCGATTCCCAGCCCACAACCGTCGATGTGCTCCTGCCGCTCGCCCTACCGGGGCCCTACTCCTATGACGTGCCGCCCGGCATGGCGCTCGGCGAAGGCGACTACGTGGCCGTACCGCTCGGTCCCCGCCAGATGCTCGGCGTGGTGTGGGCGATGCCCGGCGGCGATGGCGGCGGGGTAAAGCTGCGCTCGGTGATCGGCCCAGTCGATGCACCGCCCATGCCCACTGCCCACCGGCGCTTCATCGACTGGATCGCGACCTATTATCTCGAGCCGCCGGGAAACGTGCTGCGCCTTGCCCTGCGCGCGCCCGGTGCGCTGGGCCAGGCGCCCGAGCGCATCGCCTACCGCCCGAGCGGCCATCTGCCAGCCAAGATGACGCCGCAGCGCAAGCGGGTGATGGACGCCGCAAGCGAGGGCCTGCATTTCACCCAGGGCGAGCTTGCCAACCTCGCCGGCGTCGGCGCCTCGGTGGTGAAGGGCCTCATCAGGGAAGGCGCGCTGGAGGCGGTGGCGCTGCCGGCAGATGCCCCCTTCCGCCCCCCGCAGGTGATGGCCGGCCGCCTTGCCCTGTCGAAGGGCCAGGACAAGGCAGCCGCGCAATTGCGCGCCATGCTGAGCGAGCGCGGCTTTCACGTCGCCCTCATCGACGGGGTCACCGGCTCCGGCAAGACGGAGGTCTATTTCGAGGCCATGGCGGCAGCGCTGGCGGCCGGTCAGCAGGTGCTGCTGCTGTTGCCGGAAATCGCCCTCACCGCCTCGTTCCTCGCCCGGGTGGAGGAGCGCTTTGCCGCCGCACCCGCCGAATGGCATTCCGGCATGCGCCCGCGCGAAAGGGAACGCGTGTGGCGCGCCGTCGCCAACGCCGAGGCAAGGATCGTGGTCGGCGCGCGCTCGGCCCTCTTTCTACCGTGGAAGAAACTCGGCCTCATCGTCGTCGATGAGGAGCACGATCCCGCCTACAAGCAGGGCGACGGGGTGCCCTATCACACCCGCGACATGGCCGTCGTCTATGGCTCGCTCAATGATTTCCCCGTGGTGCTGGCCTCGGCCACCCCGTCGCTGGAATCGCTCTATAATGTCGAGCGCGGGCGCTACCGCGCCATCCACCTGCCCGACCGCCACGGCCGCGCCGAACTGCCCGCTGTCTCGCTCATCGACATGCGTGCCGCCGAGGTAACACCCGGCCGCTGGCTGTCGGAAGAGCTGGCAAGCGCCGTCACCGCGACACTGGATCGCGACGAACAGGCGCTCCTCTTCCTCAACCGACGCGGCTACGCGCCCCTCACCCTGTGCCGGGCCTGCGGCCACCGCATGTCTTGTCCCAACTGTTCGGCCTGGCTGGTGGAGCACCGCTTCCGCAACATCCTGCAATGCCATCACTGCGGCCATTGTGAGTTGGTGCCGGTCGTCTGTCCCGCCTGCGGAGCAAAGGACAAGCTCGCCCCCG
>CAVYOQ010000080.1:0-36878 GCA_963770075.1 uncultured Alphaproteobacteria bacterium | reverse complement strand
TTGCGCCATCAAGTCAATATTTGCCGGCTAGAGCAGGCGTCGATCTGATTGAATCTGGGATTCCCAAATTAACGGAAGTTTGGTTCACAATGCCTGCCGGGGATGGAGGCCGGCAGGCATGTCGAAAGCTTTGTCGGTTGATCTTCGGGTCAGGGTTCTGACGGCGGTTGGTTCGGGCGCGACACATCGCGAAGCGGCGGAGCGGTTCGGGGTGAGTGCAGCCAGCGTCAGCCGCTGGCGGGCGCGAGTGCGGGAACAGGACGATGCCCGGCCGAAAGCGTTGGGTGGGGATCGCAAGTCCGGCCGTATCGAGGCCGAGGCGGCGACGATCCTGTCACTGCTCGAGGCGACGCCCGACATCACCATCGAAGAACTGTGCCGGGCTTTGCGCGAGAAGGCATTGACCTCATCGAACACCTGCCTGGCGTTGCGTTTGGCACCGAGAAAATGCGTTCCATTGGCGGTTTCGATGTAGCGCCTGAACAAGCCGCGCAGCGTGTGGGGCCGCCAGTTCGTCATAGCGGGGAGTTCATTGGCGGTGGTGCCCTCGGGGCCGAGAAGCATCAAACGTTTCTGGCAGCTATTGCGGGCCGCTGCCGCAATCGAAATTCCAGACTGCGAAGCTTCCATCACAAGCGCGGCATTCAGCGCCCCTGACTGCCTCTGCCGATCAACTGGGCGAACGCCAGCAGTGTCGACGAGACAACGATCATGATGGTGGAAATAGATGCGATTGTAGGATCGATCTGGTCGCGCAGGGCATTGAACATGTTGCGCGTCAAAGTCGAATTCTGCCCGCCGGCCACGAACAGTGCAATGATGACCTCATCGAACGAGGCGAGGAAGGCGAGCAAAGCAGCCGTGACGACAGCGAACCGGATCTGCGGCAGGGTGACCAGCACGAACGCTTTGAAGCGGGTGGCTCCCAGGCTGCGCGCCACCAGCTCCTGGTTGAGGTCGAAGCTCTTGAGCGCGGAGGAGACCACAACCAACACCAACGGTATGGCAAGGATCGAATGGGCGAACACAAGGCCGGCAAGCGTGTTCACCAACCCGATCTTGGCATAAACGTAGAACACTCCGATCGCCACCAGGATCACCGGCACGATGATCGGCGTCACCAGGACGAGGAAGATCAGGCCCGCGATCCTCAGGCGGGAGGCATAGAGCCCGTAGGCGGCGAGTGTGCCGAGGGGGGTTGCGACCAGCATGGTAAGAGTGGCGGCCTTGAAAGAGGTCGCGGTGGCCATCATCCAGGCCGGCGAGGATAGATAGTGCTCGTACCAACGCAGCGACCATGCGCGTGGCGGAAACTCGAGATACTGCGACTGCGAGAAGGACATGGGGATGACGATGATGGTGGGCGTCACCAGGAACAGCATCACCAGGATCGCGAAGGCATAGAGCCACAGGCGGTGGCCGTGGGTGATCTGGGTTTCCGATGCGGGCCGGCGCAGCCATTCCATCAGTGGCGTCCTCCACCGATGACCTGATCAAAGCGCACGACTCTGGAGGCGGCGACGAGTACGGCGAAGGTGGCGACGAGAAGGACAACGCCCAGTGCACTCGCCGCGCCCCAGTTGAAGAACAGTTCGATGTTGGAGGCGATCTGCATCGAGACCATGATGACCTTGCCGCCGCCGAGGATGGCCGGGGTCACGAAGAATCCGAGGCATAGGACTAACACGATGAGCGAGCCTGCGAACAGCCCGGGGAGCGACAGGGGCAGGAACACCTGCCAGAAGGCCTGGGTGGGCGTCGCACCGAGATTGGCGGCCGCTTTCATGTAATCTCTGTCGATCGCGCGCATGGAGCCGTAGACGGGTAGCACGAGGAACGGCAGCATGATGTGCACCATGCCGATGAGGGTTCCGGTCAGGTTGTTGACCAAGCGCAAGGGATCGTGCCACAGGCCGAGCGCCATGCCCCAGTCGTTGATGAGGCCGTTGCGCTGCAGCAGCACCAGCCAGGCATAGGTTCTGACCAGAAGCGAGGTCCAGAACGGCAAGAGCACCGCGATCATGCACAGATTGGCGATGCGCTGAGGCAGGTGGGCGAGGAAATAGGCAAGCGGATAGCCGATGAGGCAGCAGATGCCGGTGGTCAACACGCTCACCTCGAAGGTGGTACGGAAGATGCGGAAATACGACGCGTTGCGGATCATTCGCGCGTAGTTCTCGAGCGAATAGTGGCCGTTCTGGTCGATGAACGACAGCCAGAACAGCCAACCGACCGGGATGACCATGATGATGAGTACGAGCAACAGGGCCGGTGAGCACAAGCCGAGCAGCGCCAGCCGCTCGCGCCGGGCATCGGCCACAAGTTCGCGGGCATTAGGCATCGCTGCCTGTGTCATCGGCTTCACCTGTCGTCCTCGGCAATAAGGGTGGTTTCCGATGGGTCGACACCGAGCCTGACGGGCGCGCCGGCGGGCGGGACACGCGACAGGCTGGCGCTGCGGGTGAGACCGCGCACGGCGATTTCGAGGCCGCTTGCGGTTACCGCCATCATGAGGAAGCTGTCACCCTGATAGACGAGGTCACGCACCGTGGCGTCGATCACGTTGGGGTCGGCGACAGTTTGCTCGTCGAGAACCTGCACGCGCTCGGGACGCAGGAGCAAGAGCCGTCTTCCGTCGCCGTCAGGTGCGGTCTGAGTCCTGATCTCACGTCCCTCGAACAAGACCTTGCCGGCCTTCACCTCGACGGGCAGGAATGAGGATTCGCCAATGAAGTCGGCGATGAAGCGGTTGGCCGGACGATCGTAGATCGCCTTGGGCTCATCGAGCTGCATAAGGCGGCCATGATTGATGACCGCGATGCGGTCCGACATGGTGAGCGCCTCGCGCTGGTCGTGGGTGACGTAGACCGTGGTCATGCCGAGCTTGTCGTGAAGCTGGCGCAATTCGATTTGCATGTGCTCGCGCAGCTTCTTGTCGAGCGCCGACAAGGGTTCGTCCATGAGCAGAATCCGCGGCTCGAAGACAATGGCACGCGCAAGTGCGACGCGCTGGCGCTGGCCACCGGAAAGCTGATCGATGCTGCGTCCGCCGAAGCCGGCAAGCTGCACCGTCTCAAGCGCGCGTTCGACCCGCGCCGCGATCTCCGGCTTGGGAACCTTGCGCAACTTGAGGGGAAAGCCGACATTGGCCGCCACGCTCATGTGTGGAAACAAGGCATAGTTCTGGAAAACCATGCCAACATTGCGCTTGTGCGGCGGAGAGCGGATGATTTCCTTCTCGCCAAACCTGACGCTGCCATAGTCTGGCCGGGTGAAGCCGGCCAGCACCATCAACAGCGTGGTCTTGCCGGAGCCGGACGGACCCAGAAGGGTGAGGAACTCACCGCTTTTGATGTCGAGACGTACATTGTCGAGGGCAAAGATCTTGCCGTAAGCCTTGGTCACGCCGTCGATGACGATCGGCAGCGCCGATGAGGCCGACTTGGCTTGACTCATAATACGTCCCCGGCACGGATGCTTGGGGAGCGAGGCCCCCTTGCGAACCGTCGCTCCCCTAGTCTGCGATTCCAATATCCTATTCGGTCAACATGTTCTGATACATCTCGGCCGCCTTCTGCTCCCACTTGGAGTACCAGTCGAGGTTAACAGGAAGCTGCATGGCCGCGTTAGCCGGATAGGAGGGTAGCGTCTTGGCGACCGCCTCGTCGATGGTTCCTAGCTTGAAGGCCTCTGCGTTGGTGGGACCGTAGGTGATGTACTTCGGCAGGTTGGACTGGTACTTGGCCTTGGAGATCTCAGCCAGGAACTTCATTGCCTCGTCGAGGTGCGGAGCGCCCTTCGGAATGGCGAAGCAGTCGTAGTCGAGCAATGCCTGTTCGAACGTGTAGGCCACCTTGGCCCCGTCCTTCCTGGCCACGTCGAAGCGACCATTCCAGCCCGTGGTCATATCGACCTCGCCATCCTTCATGAGCTGGGCGTGCTGGGCGCCGGAACTCCACCACACGGCGATGCTGGGCTTGAGCTTGCGGATCTTGTCGATGGCACGCTTGATGCCATCCTCGGAATCCAGCGCCTGGTAGACCTGGTCGACCGGCACGCCGTCGGCCATGATCGCCGGCTCCAGCGAACCCGCCACCTTGTTGCGATAGGCACGCTTTCCCGGAAATGCTTTCACGTCCCAGAAGTCGGCCCAGTTCTTGGGCTGCTTGTCGCCGTATGTGGCGGTGTTCCAGGCCATAACGGTAGAGAAGACGTCACCGCCCACCTGGTACTTGGTGTAGAGGTTCTTGGGGAAGTTGGACACATCGATGACGCTGTAGTCGAGCGGCACCAGGAGGCCTTCGGTGGCCGCGCGCGCGGCACTCCCCGAGCCGCTACACACGATGTCCCAAGTCATGGCGTCGGCCTTCACTTTCAGCCGCACGTCTGACATACCGCCATAGGTCTCCTCGACCACCTGGATGCCCATGGCCTTGCCGGCGGGCTGGAACAGTGCCTTGCTCTGTGCTGCCTGATAAGAGCCACCCCATGAGACGACGACCACCTGGCCGGCGGCTTCCGCGCTCAACGGATGAAGCACGCTGAAAGCGACAGCACCAGCAACGGTTGCGCCGCATCCGAGAATGAAATCGCGTCTTTGTTGATCGATATCGCGGGTCATGCAAGTTCCTCCTTGTTGTGATTGTTGCTCCCGTGGGAGCCGGGGGACGATCGGGGACTCGAACTTGCCCCGTTTCAAATTCTTCTCCTCGCCGATCCTGCCCATCCGCGATCCTCAATCTTGCCCGCGAAACGGACCCATCGACAATGTCCATTTTCGATAAGACAGTAGACCGATTCGCATGGGCCTCATCGCCCGAGACGGTCGAGCCAGCGATAATAGGCAACGGTGGCCGCGACGAACCACGGCTTGCCGGTGTAGAGCGGGCGGGTCGGAAAGGCGATGTCGTCGAAGCCCGTGCGCGCTTGGGTAAGGCCGAGCACCTTCTGACCTGTGCGCATGCCGAGATAAGCCGCCATGGAGACGCCCGAGCCGCAATAGCCCATGGCGTAGTGGATACCGTCGTGGACCCCGGTGTGGGCCAGCGTGTCGAACGTATAGGCGACGAAGCCCATCCAACTGTGACTGATGCGCACGTCCGCCAACTCCGGGAAGAGGGCGATAAGGTCGGAGTAAAGGCGCGGTCCGCTGATGCGCGGATCGGTCTCTGAGGCCGAGACGCGGCCGCCGAAGACGATACGCGACCGGTCGGGCGACGGGCGATAGTAATAGACGACCTTACGTGTGTCGCTGACAATGCGCTGGCTCGGCATCAGGCGATCCATCAGCGCGCTCGGTATTGGCTCGGTGGCGATGACATAGCTGCCTATGGGTATCACGCGGCGGCGCTGCCACGGCGTCAGGGTGCCGGTATAGCCGTTGGTGGCAACGATCACGTCGCGCGCCCTGACGGTGCCGCGTTCAGTGGTAACGGAAACGCCTTTGCCGTGCCGTTCGATGCCGGTCGCCCGGCAATGCTCGACGATGATCGCGCCGGCGGCCAGGGCACGCTCGACGAGGCCCTTGTGAAACTTGGCTGGGTCCAGCGAGGCGTGCCTAGGGTAGATGACGCCACCGTAATAGGCATCGGTGCCGAGCACCCGGTGCTGCTCGGAGCGCGGAACAATCTCAGCGGGGATCTCGAGTTCTGGCGGGCGTTCGCCGACGCTCACCGTCAGCCGCTCGAACGCCCGTTCGCTGTGCGCGGCGTGAAAGCGGCCGACTACCGCGAAGTCGCAATCGATCGTTTCACGGTTGATAAAATCCTCGATCCAGGCGAGCGCGTTGTGACCTTCGCGCGCGATGGCGGTGCCGCGTTCGCGGCCGTAGCGCCGGCACAATTCTTGCCATGTAGGCTTGATGCTGGTGCTGATCTGGCCGCCGTTGCGGCTGCTGCACCCCCAGCCCGCCTGTTCGGCATCCACCACGACGGTTGAGCGGCCCGCCCGGGCGGTCTCGATCGCGGCGCTGAGGCCGGTGAAGCCCGCGCCAATGATCACTGCGTCGGCGCTTGCCGGCAACGATGGGCTGCCGGTGTCGGGCGCCGGGAGGCCGTCGAGCCAATAGGGCTCCATCTTGACGTCAGCTGTGAAAATGTCGTGCGCCATCGTTGCCGCAACCGTGATTCTCGACCTTCAGCAGAGTCTGCGGGATGGTGGACGAGTTGGCCGGTCACCTCTGGCACAACGCCGGTAAAGCCCATTGCTTCCAAGCCCAACTCGTCGATGAAGACATAGATGACGCGGATCAGATCATCCGCCCTCACATAGCCTTCTGGACTGTCGGGCAGCAGTGTCACTCGCCGCCGATCCTTGCCTTCGATGAACCGCTTCACCCCGCCCCCCGCTGATCCGGAATCACCTTAGCAGATCAGAGCGTTTTCACACAGGCTGGGCCCAAAGGCGACCTTGGTGGGTGTCCTCGCCACGATTGACGACAGTGGCGGTAATTTCCGTCAGCGAGAGTTCTGCGTGCGCAGCGTAGTCCACTGGCTGGAATGCCCGGGCATGAGCGAATGCCGCGAGGCGTTCACCAAGAACAGGATCGGCCTTCGGGTGCTCGCTGAGTTCACTCTTCGCCCGGCCGCCTGCACGATGCGGTAGACGGCTTCCAGGGCGGCAGCCGCTACGTTTGGGATGCACCCGGGCGCGGTGGTTTTGCTGAGCAGGGCGCGGTACTTGCGGTACAGATTTCCTCGCGGCAGGCAGAGAGGGCGGTGGAATGGATGGCGGCGTCAAGCGCCGCCAGGACGAGGGTAGGGGCCGCGAGCGTCAGGCCTGTTCCAGCGCTTCCAGCGATTCCGGCACCGTCTGGCCGCCGTCGACCACGATGGTCTGGCCGGTGATGTAGTTGGCCTCCTTTGAGGCCAGGAACAGCGCGGCGTTGCCGATGTCCTCCACCCGCCCGAGCTTCTTCAACGGGATGGAGGCGGCCATGGTCGCCAGGTAGTCCTCGCCCAGGTCTTCCAGCCCTTCGGTGATGATGTTGCCGGGCATTACCGCGTTGATGGTGATGCCGTATTTGGCAAGCTCGATGCAGGCGGTGCGCATGAAGCCGAGCTGGCCGGACTTCGAGGCCCCGTAATGCGCCCATCCCGGAAAGCCGGTGATCGGCCCGGTGATCGAGGAGGTGAGAATCACACGGCCCTGATCGGATTTCTTCAGGTAGGGCAGGCACGCCTTCACCGACAGGAAATTGCCCTTGAGATTGGTGCCGAGGACGTGGTCCCAGTCCTCCGGCGCCATCTCCTCGATCTTCACCTGCGGGAAGATGCCGGCGTTGGCGCACAGGATGTCGATGCCGCCAAAAGCCTCCGCCGTCGCCTTGGCCATGGCCTCGAGGCTGGAGAAATCGGTGACGTCGGCGGAAAAGCTCTGGGCGCCGTTGCCGAACTCCTTGGCCGTGGCGGCAGCGGCCTCGGCCCCCCTCGCCACCACCATGACGCGGGCGCCCTGGTTGGCGAAGACGCGGGCGATGCCTTTGCCGATCCCCTTGCTGGCGCCGGTGACCACGACCGAGCGGCCCTTGATGGATGTGAGCATGGACTGGTTCTCCCTATTCGCTTTACGCTTGCATGCTTGATTTACGGCGCATGGTGTAGATCCAGTAGCCGCCGAGCAGCAGCACCGCCGCCGTCACGGTCGACACGGTGCCGAGCACCGGTACCCCCGGCGTATAGCCCGCCACCATCTTGGCATAGAGGTATTCCGGAATGGTGGTGTCGGCGCCGTCGGTATAGAGCGACAGCGGAAAATTGCCCCATGACAAGAGGAACGAGAACAGGCAGCCGGATATGATGCCCGGCAGCAGCACCGGCAAGGTGATCTCCCGGAATACCTGCAAGCGGTTGGCGCCGAGGTCGAAGGCGGCCTCTTCCAGTGCCGGATCGAAGCTGTAGACCTGGATGGAGATGACGAGGGTCGCCACCGGGATGATCCACACCAGATGGGCAAAGACGGCGGTGTGCCAAGACAGCGGCAGCCCCATGGCGCTGAACCACAAGAGCAGGGCGAGGCCCAGCACCGACTGGGGAAAGAAGATCGGCAACAGCACCAGGCGCTGGTAGAGGGTGCGTCCTTTCCAGTTGTAGCGGGCAAACGCCAGTGCCCCGAAGAAGGCGATGACGACGGCGATCACCATCACCAGCAGCGCGATCGAGATGGAAGTCTTGAACAACTGGTGCACCTCGATCGAGGCAAAAGTCTTGCGCCACCACACAAGGCCCCATCTGCGGATGGGGAACAGGAAATAGCGGCTGTGGGTGAGCGAGGCGAGAAAGATGCACATGGCCGGGAGATAGATGAAGACGAGCACGGAAAGCATCCATACCCAGATCAGCGCATGGCGTACTCTCTGGTTCATCGGCTAACGCCTCCCCAGGATCTTATCGAGATCGAATCGCCACAGGATCAAGAGCACCAGGGTGCCGATCACGAACATCAACAGGCAGGCAAGCGCTGCGCCCAGCGGCCAGTTCTGGGCGTAGGTGAAGGCGATCTCGATGTCCTGGGTGATGGGGATGATGACCTGGCCGCCGAGGATCTTGGTTTCCGAAATGCCGCCCACCGCCAGGACGAAGGTAAGCAGGAAGCCGATCATGATGCCGGGCATGGACAGAGGCAGTTCCACCTCCCTGAACACCTGCCAGCGCGAGGCGCCGAGATCGCTTGCGGCATCGCGCACCTCGTCCGGCACCATCGACACACCCAGTGACATGGGAAACAGCATGAACGGCAGATACACATAGACCATGCCCATGAGCACGACGCCGCGGGTATAGAGCGGCCCGTCGAGATTGAGGCCGGTGAACTCCTTGATGGTGCCGAGCAGCACCCCGTTCTTGATCAGGAACAGCACCCAGCCATAGAGCCGGACATTCTCCGAGACGAACAGCGGAATGGTGAACAAGAGCGTGACGATCGGCGACCATTTCCCAAACACCTTCGCCATGCCGTAGGCGATCGGGTAGCAGATCGGCGCCAGGAAGATCACCGTCAGCGTTGCCAGCAGCATCGACGAGGTAAACGAGATGTAGCTGTTTGAGCCGAAGATCCCGATGTAGTTGGCGAGGGTGGGGTGATCGAGCAGCCCGAACGAACGCGGTGGCATGAAGCTGTAGGCGAAGACCGCCAGGAGCGGCGCTGCAAATCCGACCAGGAGGAAGATGAGCAGGGGCAGCGCGTTGGCGGGCCCCGGCGAAAGCCTGAAGCGGGATGCTGCGCTGGCCTTCATTCGCCTACCAGCACGCTGTCGCGCGCGTCCCAGCCGATGAGCACTTCGCCGTCGAGATTGACGTGGGCAGTCTGCTCGCGCAGCTTTTCCACCACGAAGACATGGCCCGCGGCGCGCACCTGGTACTGGATGCGCGAGCCGAGCGCGTATTCGTTGTAGATCTTGCCGGCCAGTACGTTGTCGGCATCGCTCTTTTTGGAGCAGAAGCGCACGAACTCCGGCCGGATCACCAGATGGCCGGATGAAAAGCCCTTGGGCACCGGCGGCGCCTTGAGCTTGGCATCGAAGCCGGGGCATTGGAGAAGCTGTTTGCCGTCGAGCGTTACCTGCAGGATATTCACATCGCCCATGAACTCGGAGACGAACTTGTCGCGCGGGCGCGAATAGATATCGTCCGGGGTTCCCACCTGCACCAGCTCGCCGCTGCGCATGACGCCGATGCGGTCCGACATCACCATCGCCTCTTCCAGCGAATGGGTGATGTAGATGAAGGTCTTGCCGGTCTCGCGGTGGATGTCCTTGAGCTCTTTCTCCAGCGTCTTCCTGAGCTTGTAGTCGATGGCCGACAGCGGCTCGTCGAAGAACAGGATTTCCGGATCGAAGGCGAGCGCCCTTGCCAGCGCCACGCGCTGGCGCTCGCCGCCGGAGCATTTGAGCACGCTCTTGGAATAGTAGTCCTCCGGCAGGCGCAGTTGCCTCAAGAGCTGCAAGGCGCGTTGCTTGCGTGCCGCCGCCGCCTCGCCGCGGATCTTGAGCGAAAACTCGATGTTCTCGCCCACCGTGCGGTGCGGAAACAGCGCCAGCGACTGGAACACCATGCAGGTGGGCCGCTTGTTGGCCGGCACATCGTTGATGCGCTGACCGCGCAACACGATGTCGCCCGCACTCACCTCCTCCATGCCGGCCAGCATGCGTACCAGCGTTGTCTTGCCCGAGCCGGAGGGGCCGACGATGGTGAAGAATTCGCCTTCGTTGATGACGAGGTCGATATGATCGACGGCGGTGAAGGTGCCGAACGTCTTGGTCAGACCTTTCAGTTCAAGGATCGGCGTCGGCGTGCTCATTGTGCCCCAATGTAAACTAAGGCGCCCCCTCCCCCTAGGGAAGGGACGCCAGGTTTGTCACCCCCACGAGCGGCTCAACCGGCGGACGCCTCTTTCTTGGCGGCCGTCATGATGTCGAGCAGCTTGTCGTAGTCGGGCACGATGTCGTACTCGACGCTGCGCGCCATCTCCTCGTCCAGGCTGTCCCACTGGATGGCGTCCAACTCGTCCTTGGTGAACAGGTTGAAGCATTCGGGGTTGGCCATCTGGGCGACGGGGTTGAAGGTGCCCTCGGCGAAGGCGACCGTATGGGCCACCGTCGGATCCTGCACGTATTTGAGGAACTCGACGGCCAACGGGGAGACCTCGGGGTTGTTGACCACCGAAGTTACCTCGATCCACGACACGCCGCCCTTGCCGCCTGGCATCGGCCCCTTCTTGGGGGTGATGCCGCGGATATTGGTGGCGCCGTCGGCGCGCGCCGGCGAGGCCGAATAAACACCGCCGGTCATGTGGAAGTCGATCTCGCCGGAAATGAAGGCCTGGTTCAGAGCGGCGATGTCGCCGACCAACTTGGCACCCTTGAACACGCTGCGCGCCGTCTCGCCGAACTTGGCGACCTGATCGTCGCTATGCTCGACGAACGGATCGAAGCCGGAGATCAGGCAGATGTCGAAGACGTTCCAGTCGTCGGATTCGAGCACGCCGTACTTGCCGGCATTGGCCGGGTCGTTCCACAGGTCCCACCCCTGGTCCTCGGCGGTCGTGCGCGGCTCACCTTGTCGGTGTTGACCACGAAGGAATAGGGGCCGAAGCGCTGGCACATGCCGAGCAGTTCCTTGCCGTCCTCGCTCATTGCCCAGCGGTAGGGTGGCTTGAACATGGGCAGCATCTTCTCGAAATAGGGCTCCATCTCGGCGCGGTCGAGCGGCTTGATGAGATTTTCGGGATACATCACCTTGCGCGCCCAGGGATTGTTCACGTTGATGAGGTCCCAGACGTTGATCTCACCCGCCCTCAGGCGGTTGATCATGGTGGGATCGTTGGTGAGCGATTCCGCCTTGACGGTGGCGCCCTTCATCTTGCGGAACGGGTCGAGCACCTGGGCGGAGTTGTAGCCTTCCCAGCACAGAATATTCAGCTCCTTCTCGCGCGCCGCCTGGGCCTGCCGCGGCAGTGCCCCGGTCGCGGCCACCGCCGCCACGGCACCCGACGTCTGAAGGAAGTCGCGGCGGGTAAATTTCGATCCGAACATTATTCTTCTCTCCCTGTTGAGGTCCCGCCCGCCACAATTCGCCGTCCGACCCCGGACAGCACTGGTCTCGCGAGGGGACCGCGTGTCTCAAATTCTCGGCACGCCATCATCACAGCACAACCCAAGCCGGGAACCAAGCCCTTGCGCTTGCACGCGATTGCACTGCCGTGAGCAGGCTAAGACCTGGATTGCGGCGAGGGCTTGACATCACGCGGCCCCCACTTGACAGACGCTCAGCCCATCGGGCTTTCGCGGCGGCAGCAAATTCGCTATTGCTGCGGTGTATTCATGACCTTCGGATTGCTTTCCCATGCGCTTCAAGTCTCTGCTCCTGCCTGCCGCCAGGGCCAAATCCGCCTGCCCCATTGTGAGTGTCACGACCGAGGAGATGACGGCCGTAAAGGCGGGCCTCAGCCCTGCTCAGCAAGCCTGGATCGACGCCAACGGCTTTTCCGGCGAACGCGGCAAGTGGCTCGCCCTGCCCGGTGAAGGGGGCAGGATCGAGCGCGTTCTTCTGGGGCGCGGCAATGGCGGGCCTGCCGACGACCCCTTTGCCGCGGCACGTCTCGCCTCGGCTTTGCCGGCTGGCGACTATCGCTTCGAGGGACCGCCCGGCGCCCGCCGGCCTCGTAGCGCTGGGCTGGCTGCTGGAGGCTTACGCCTTCACCCGCTATGGCGGCAAGGAGGCCGGCCACGGCGCCCGTCTGGTGTGTCCGCAAGGATGTGGACCGCGATGATGTCCTGCGCCAGGCCGAAGCCGTGGCGCTCACGCGCGACCTCGTCAACACGCCGTCCTCCGACATGGGGCCGCAGGAACTGGAAGCCGCCGCCCGCAAGCTCGCCAAAGAACATGGCGCCCGCTTCCGCAAGGTGGCCGGCAAGGCGCTCGCCACCGGCTTTCCGATGATCCACGCGGTGGGCAGGGCCAGCACCCGCGCGCCGCGCCTCATCGACTTCACCTGGGGCGATCCCAAGGCGCCCAAGGTCACGCTGGTCGGCAAGGGCGTGTGCTTCGACACCGGCGGCCTCGACATCAAGCCGTCGTCCGGCATGCTGCTGATGAAGAAGGACATGGGCGGCGCCGCGAATGTTCTCGGGCTTGCCGCGATGATCATGGGGGCCGATCTGCCGGTGCGCCTGCGCGTGCTCATCCCGGCAGTGGAGAATTCCATATCGGGCGAGGCCTTCCGGCCCGGCGATGTGCTGAAGAGCCGCAAGGGCCTGACCGTCGAGATCGGCAATACCGACGCCGAGGGGCGGCTGGTGCTGGCCGATGCCCTGGCGCTCGCCGACGAGGAAGGCCCCGATCTCCTGATCGACATGGCAACGCTTACCGGGGCGGCGCGCGTGGCGCTCGGCCCCGACATGCCGCCTTTCTATACCGACGACGAGGCCCTGGCCTCGGCCCTCACCGAGGCGGCCGCCGGCCAGAACGATCCCTTGTGGCGCCTGCCCTTGTGGGAGCCCTACAACGCTCTCAGTTCGAGAGCCCCATCGCCGACATCAACAATGTCGCCTCGTCCGGCCTTGCCGGGTCGATCACGGCGGCGCTTTTCCTCAAGCGTTTCGTCGAGAAGGCGAAGACGTGGGTACATCTCGACATCTTCGCCTGGACGCCCAGCGCAAAGCCGGCGCGCCCGTCGGGCGGCCAGGCGCAAGGCATCCGCGCCCTTTATGCGGTGATTGCCGCGCGCTACCGCTAACCATGACCGACCCCGGCCCTTGCCAACAGGTCGACAGCCACGCTTAACTGATACGGACCCGAAACGATCGGGCGCGGCGCGAGGCCCATGCCGCGTGGCTGACTTCGGCGCCCGGGAAGCGGGCGGGACAACGTATGGGCGTTCAACTCACCACCGGGCAGGCTCTGGAACTTTGGCACCGCGTAGCGCTCTGCTGGTGCGCGACGATGAGCCCGATCTGTCGCTGCGCCAGATGGCCATCCTGCTTACCGTCTATCTGGAAGCCCCGCCTCACACGGTGCGCGATCTCGCCCATCGTCTCGACGTCTCCAAGCCGGTGATCACCCGCGCGCTCGACTCGATGGGCAAGCTCGAGCTTCTCACCCGCCGGCGCGACGAGGCCGACCGCCGCAATGTCCTCATCCAGCGCACCGTGCGCGGGGCGCTGTATGTGGAAGCGCTTGGTGATACATGTGGCGCGACTATCGGCGGCTGATTCTCCAAGGCCATGAGCCTCGACCCACGCATCAATGCCTACCGGCCCGATCTTGCCCGCGCCTCGCTGGTCGGCCGTGTGATCGCCGAGCGTTACGTGAAGGGTGAGAAACGCCGCGTCGCCACCCCGAGGCTGGCGATGTACGCAGCGCAAGCGCGGCGAAGGGCCCATGGTCAGCGAAGCGCTTCTGGGCGAGGAATTCATCGTGCTCGATGTGGTCGGGCACTGGGCCTGGGGGCAACTCGCCAACGACGACTATGTCGGCTATGTGCTGGCCAGCCATCTTTCGCCGATCGAGTCCGTGCCGACCCACCGTATCGCGGTGCCGTCGAGCTTCGTCTTTTCCGACTCCCGACCTGAAGAGCGCGACCGCTCCATCCTCTGTGGCTCAACGCGCGCTTGACGGTTGCCGCGAGCGAAGGGCCGTGGTCGGCCATCGAGGGCGGCGGCTTCGTCTTCACCCGCCATCTGGCCGGGCTCGATTCTATTTGCCGACGACCATGTGGCGGTGGCCGAGCGGTTCCTCGATGTCCCCTATCTGTGGGGCGGGCGCACCTTCGCCGGGCTCGATTGCTCAGGCCTGGTGCAGACCGCGATGCACGCGGCCGGCCGCGCCTGCCCGCGCGACAGCGACATGATGGAGGCCGCCTTGGGCACCGCCTTGCCGGTCGACGATCCCGGCCAATTGCGGCGCGGCGATCTGGTGTTCTGGAAGGGGCATGTCGGCATTATGGTGGACGCGCACCGCCTCCTGCATGCCAATGCCTATCATCTGCGGGTGACGATCGAGCCGCTCGGCGAGGCGGTCGAGCGCATCGCCGCGGCCGGCAGTCCGGTCACGTCTTTGCGCCGGCCCTGATCAATAGCCGCGCGACCCGGTCGACCACGTTGGCGAGCGGTTCTCCCGCCTCGTAGCGGCGGATCTGGCCGACGATGTAGGCCGCGATGGAGCGCGGGTCGGAATCGGCCGCGATATGCGGCGTGACCGTCACCCTGGGGTGATGCCACAAGCCGCTGTCGGCGGGCAGCGGTTCTTTCTCGAACACATCGAGGCTGACGGCGAAGAGATCGCCCTTGTCCAGGCTCTTGAGGATGTCGGCTTCCATCTGCAGCCCGCCGCGCCCGGCATTGATGAGCACCGGTCCGCCCAGCGGCCCGTCCTTGGCCAGCTTTGCGAACAGGCGGGCATTGAGGATGCCGCGGGTCTCGTCGGTGAGCGGCAGCAGCGCGACCAGGATGTCGGTGCGGGCAAGGAACTCATCGAGCCCGTCCCAACCGGAATAGCAGTCGATGCCGTCGATCTCTTTTGCTGAGCGCGACCAGCCGGCGACCTGGAAGCCCAGCATTCTGAGCTTCAATGCGGCGTCCTCGCCCAGCACCCCCAGCCCCATGATGCCCACCCTGACGGCGCTGGCGGCCCATTGCTCGATCGGGTCCCAGACGCCTTTCACCTGGTTGGCGGCAACGAGTGGGCCCTGGCGATGGTGATAGCAGCACCTGCCACACCACGTATTCGCTCATGCGCATGGTCATGTCGTCGAGCACCACGCGCACCACGGGCAGATCGGGCAAGGTGGGGTCGGCCAACAGGTGATCCACCCCGGCCCCGAGATTGAAGATCACCTCGAGCGCCGGCAAGTCCTGCAGCGAGCCATGCGGCGGGTGCCATACCAGCGCATAGCGCACATGCGCCGCATCGCCCATGTGTTCGGGCCATATATTGACGGCGCGGGCGGGATCAGTGGCGTGGATGGCCTTCTCCCAGCTTTCCGGCCGCCAGCTGTCCATGATCAGTGCAATGGTCATTGCCCGCCCCGCTACTGGCTTACTGCCCCGGTCTCGACCGCCTCGATGTCGAAGGCGGCCTTGATGAGGGCACGGGTGTAATCGCTTCGAGGCGCCCTGAAAAGGCTCTCAGCGGTGCCTTCCTCGACAATTGCACCGTTGCGCATCACCACCACGTGGTGGGCCAGCGCCCTGACCACCTTCAGATCATGGCTGATGAACAGGAATGCGAGGTTGTGGCGCATCTGGAGCGCGCGCAACAGCTCGACGATCTGCGCCTGCACCGACATATCAAGCGCACTCGTCGGCTCGTCCAGCATGACGAACTTGGGTTCCAGCACCATGGCGCGGGCGATGGCGATGCGCTGGCGCTGGCCGCCAGAGAATTCGTGCGGATAGCGCTCCATCAAGGCCGGATCGACCTGCACTTCCTCCAGCGCCGCTGCGATGCGTTTGGCCCGCTCGCCGGGGCTGAGATCGGGGCGCTGGACGAGCAGGCCCTCCTCGACGATCTGGCGGATCGACAGGCGCGGGCTGAGCGAACCGTAGGGGTCCTGGAACACCACCTGCATCTCGCGCCTGAGGGCGCGCATGTCGCGGGCATCGAAGCCGTCGATGGACTTGCCCAGATAGACGATTGACCCGTCGGACTCGATCAGCCGCAACAGGGCAAGGCCGAGCGTCGTCTTGCCGGAGCCGGATTCGCCCACCACCCCGAGGGTGTGCGCCTCGTGCACCTTGATGCTCACTCCGTCGACCGCCTTGATGTGGCCCACCACGCGGCGAAAGAAACCGCGCTTGATGGGAAACCACACCTTGAGGTCCCTGGTTTCGAGGATGACCGGGGCGCGCGGATCGGCAACGGGCGGGTCGCCCTTGGGCTCGGCGGCGAGGAGGTGGCGGGTATAGGGATGCTGCGGGTCGGAGAAGACCCTTTCGGTCTCGCCGTGCTCGACGATCTCGCCTGCCTGCATCACGCACACCCGGTCGGCCATCTTGCGCACGATGCCGAGGTCGTGGGTGATGAGCAGCATGGCCATACCGGTCTCGGCCTTGAGCTCGCGCAACAGTTCCAGGATCTGTGCCTGCACGGTGACATCGAGCGCCGTGGTGGGCTCGTCGGCGATCAGGAGATCAGGGTTGTTGGCGAGCGCCATGGCGATCATCACGCGCTGGCGCTGGCCGCCGGAAAGCTGGTGCGGATAGCTCTGAAGGCGCGTTTCGGGGTCGTGAATGCCGACCTTGGTGAGTAGTTCGATGGTCCGTTCACGCGCCTGCGGCTCGCTCATGGCCTGATGCACCATGAGGATCTCGCCGATCTGCCGTTCCACTGTGTGCAGGGGATTGAGCGACGTCATCGGCTCCTGGAAGATCATGGTGATGTCGTTGCCGCGCACCTTGAGCAGGTCGCGCTCGTCGCTGTCGAGCAGATTGTCGCCGCGAAAGAAGACCTGGCCGGAGGGATGCTCGGCCGCCGGGTAGGGCAGGAGCTTCAGAACGGAAAGCGCGGTCACCGACTTGCCGGAACCGGACTCGCCCACCAGCGCCAGAATCTCGCCTTGCTCGATGTCGAACGAGACATGCCGCACCGCCTCGGTGACCGTGCCGCCCTGGCGGAAGTTCACCGACAGATCCTTTACCTGCAACAGGCGTCCGCCAGTGGCCCTCATCGGAAGGTCTTTCGCGGATCGAAGGAATCGCGTGCCGCCTCTCCGATGAACACCAGCAGCGACAGCATGACGGAGACAACGGCAAAGGCGGTGAGCCCCAGCCACGGCGCCTGCAGGTTGGCCTTGCCCTGCGCCAGCAGTTCGCCCAGCGACGGCGAGCCGGGCGGCAGGCCGAAGCCGAGGAAGTCGAGCGAGGTCAGCGTCGTCACCGAGCCCGAGACGATGAAGGGCATGAAGGTGATGGTGGCCACCATGGCGTTGGGCAGGAGATGGCGGAACATGATGCGTATGTTGGATAGGCCGAGTGCCCGGGCGGCGCGTACGTATTCGAAATTGCGCCCGCGCAGGAACTCCGCCCGCACCACGCCCACCAGTGCGGTCCACGAGAACAAGAGCATGATGCCGAGCAGGAGCCAGAAGCTCGGCACCAGGAAGGCTGCGAGGATGATGAGCAAATAGAGCGTGGGTATGGAGTTCCACACCTCGATCACGCGCTGCATGACGAGGTCGGTCCAGCCGCCGAAATAACCCTGCACGGCGCCCGCCATGACGCCGATGATGGAGGAAAGGATTGTGAGGGTCAGCCCGAAGAGCACCGAGATGCGAAAGCCGTAGATGAGCCGGGCGACCACGTCGCGCGCCTGGTCGTCGGTACCCAGCCAGTTCATGTTGCCGAAGATTGCAGTTGGGATCAGCTCGTCTTCAGCGGATACTTGTTGCACGCCTCGGCCCGGCTCAACAGGAAGGCGGGCGGCGAGGGAGCAGGCAGCGGCTGTTCGAAATTGACGGTGTTGTAGCTGTAACGGATGGGCGGCCAGATCATCCAGCCGTGGGCATTGATCTCATCCTGGTTGACCGGATCGCGGAAATTGGTCACCGCCAGGAAGCCGCCGAACTTCTCCTCTGGATAGTCCTTGAAGATGGGAAACAGGATCTCGCCCTTGTAGGAGGCGACGATCGGCCGGTCATTGGCGATGAACTCGGCGAACAGCGACGCGACGAACAGGACCATGAAGATCCAGAACGACCAATAACCTCGGCGGTTGGCCTTGAACAGATCGGCCCGGCGGCGGTTGAGGCCCGAAAGTTTCCAGCGCTGGCGCTGGGCGGAAATCGGGAGAGAAGATATCTCGCTTCCCGCCATCTACAGCTTCCTTGCCTCGAAATCGATGCGCGGATCGATCCAGGTATAAATGAGGTCGGTGAGGAGATTGGTGAAAAGCCCCATGAGGGAGAAGATGTAGAGTGTGGCGAACACCACCGGATAGTCGCGGTTGAGCGCCGATTCATAGCTGAGAAGCCCGAGCCCGTTGAGCGAGAAAATGGTCTCGATCAGCAACGCGCCGGAAAAGAACGCTCCGATGAAGGCGCCGGGAAAGCCGGCGATGACGATGAGCATGGCATTGCGGAAGACGTGGCCGTAAAGCACCCGCCGCTCGGTGAGCCCCTTGGCGCGCGCCGTCATCACGTACTGCTTCTTGATCTCATCGAGGAAGGAGTTCTTGGTGAGAAGCGTCATGGTGGCGAACGAACTCACCCCCAGCGCGGTGAGCGGCAGCACCAGATGCCAGGCATAGTCGAGGATCTTCTGGTACCAGGTAAACTGGGCGAAGTTGTCCGAGGTCAGTCCGCGCAAGGGAAAGACGTTCCAGAACGAGCCGCCGGCGAACAGCACCACCAGCAGGATGGCGAACAGGAAGGCCGGAATGGCATAGCCGAAGATAATGACGCCCGAGGTCCACACATCGAAGGTCGAGCCGTCGCGCACAGCCTTGGCGATACCGAGCGGAATGGAGACGGCATAGGTGATGAAGGTCAGCCACAGGCCCAGCGAGATCGACACCGGCATGCGCGAGATGATGAGATCGATGACCGGAACGTCCTTGAAGTAGCTATCGCCGAAATGGAAGGTTGCGAAGTTCTTGATCATCAAGAGGAAGCGCTCGGGCGCCGGCTTGTCGAAGCCGAACTGCTTTTCCAGCGACTTGATGAATTCCGGGTCGAGTCCTTGCGCGCCGCGGTATTTCGACTCGATGCCGGCCCCCTGCATGGCCTGGCTGCCGGCCCCGACCTCGCTTCCCGCGTTGCCGCCGATGCGGGCGGTGGCGCCGACATTGGTGCCTTGCAGTCGCGCGATCACCTGCTCCACCGGACCGCCGGGGGCGAACTGGATGATGATGAAGCTGAGCAGCATGATGCCGAGCAGTGTCGGGATCATGAGCAGGAGCCGCTTGATGATGTAGATGAGCATGCCGCTAATCTTGCCTCTGCGCCGGCTGCCCAAGTGCCATGATTTGCGCGATCATGACAACTCTCCTTGCGGTATCGGCGGCATCCGCCGTCATGCCCCGCGCTTGATCGAGCGGGCCTTGGCCGCGTCGATCCACCAGGTATCGATGATGCCGCGTTCAAAGAGCGGCTTGATCGCCGGTTGTCCGAAGATGTCCCAATAGGCAACGTCATGCGCTGCCTTGAACCAGTGAGGCACCCAGAAATACATGGCTCTGAGCACCCGATCGAGTGCGCGCGCGGCCACCACCAGCTCATCGCGGCTCTTGGCCTGGATGATGCGTTCGATCAGGGCATCGACTGCCGGCGACTTGATGCCGGAGAGGTTGAAGCTGCCGGGCAGGTCGGCCGTGGTGGAGGAAAAGAACGCCCTCAACTCTGTGCCCGGCGTCTGGTTGATGGTGTAGCGCTGCACGATGATGTCATAGCCGAAGGTCTTCAGCCGCTCCTGGTACTGGGCCGAGTCCACCTGGCGGATAGAGGCATCGATGCCGAGCAGGGCAAGATTGCGGATATAGGGGTTGATGATGCGCTCGAAGCTGGGATCGTCCGCCAGGAACTCGATGGCGAGCGGACTGCCGGCCGCATTCACCCTGCGGGTGCCTGAAAGCGACCATCCCGCGGCATTGAGCAGTTGCGAGGCCTGTCGCAACAGTTTCCTGTCCTGGCCCGAGCCGTCGCTCACCGGCGGGACGACCGCGGGGCCGAAGGTTTCCGGCGGCACCACCGCCCGGAACGGCTCGAGCAGCTTGAGCTCCGCCGGGCCCGGCTCGCCGGTCACCTTCATGTCGGAGTTCTCGAACACCGACTGGGTGCGCTTGTAGAGCCCGTGGAACAGGTGCGCGTTCGACCACTCGAAGTCGAAGGCAAGGCCGAGCGCCTGGCGCACGCGGGCGTCGGCGAACTTCTGCCTGCGCATGTTGAGAAAGAAGCCCTGGGCGCCGGAAATGGTGTTGTCCGGCAGGACCGCCTTGATCAGCCGGTGCTCCTTCACAGCGGCGGTGTTGTAGCCGGTCGCCCATGACTTCGATGTGAACTCTTCGCGCAGGTCGATGTCGCCGGCCTTGAGCGCTTCCAGCTCGGCGGTGCGGTCGCGGAAATAGAGCAGCTTGATCTCGTCGAAATTGTAGCGGCCGCGATTGACGTTGAGGTCTCTCGCCCAATAGTCGTCACGCCGCCGGTAAGTGATGAACTGGCCCTGCTTGAACGCCTCCACCTTGTAAGGCCCCGAGCCCCGCGGTGGCTGAAGCGTGGTGCGGGTGAAATCGTGGCTGGCGTACCAGGCCTTGGAGAAGATGGGCAGGCTGGCGATGATCCCCGGCAGGTCGCGCACATTGGTGCCGGTGAAACTGTAGCGCACGGTTGCGGGATCGAGCGCTTCGGCGGCGGTCACGTCGCGGATGAGGATGCGATACTGCTCGTGGCCGTGCTTCTTGATGAGGCGGAATGAGTCGGTCACGTCGGCGGCGGTGAGGGGCGTGCCGTCGGAAAAGCGCGCCTCGGGCCTGAGCACGAAGGTGACGCCCATGCGGTCGCTCGCCACCTCCGCGTTCTCGGCCACGAGACCATAAGCGGCGTCGGGTTCATCGAAAGCGCGCGCCATGAGCGTGTCGAACAAAAGCTCGATGAGCTGGGCGGGGTCGCCTTTTAGAATATAGCCGTTGAAGCTGTCGAAGGTGGTGAGGCCGGAGGTGCCGATGGTGACGATGCGCCCGCCCTTGGGAGCATCCGGGTTCACATAGTCGAAATGGCTGAAAGCGGCCGGATATTTGAGGTCGCCGAAGGTGGACAGGCCATGGCGCGCTTCGGCCCGGGCAACGCGGGCGGGCATTGCCATGAGGCACGCCGTCGCCGCCAGGAAGTCGCGCCGCCTCATTGCCCGGCCTTGATGCGGGCTGCTTTCGCGGCGTCCCACCACCAGATGTCGGGAAAGCCGACGGAATAATCAGGCAGCTTGTCGGGCCTGCCGAAACGGTCCCAATGGGCGATGCGATGATAGGGCAGATACCACATGGGCACCACGAAGTCGTTCCACAACAGCACCCGGTCGAGTGCGTGGCAGGCCGCGACCAGTTCGGCGCGCGACTTGGAAAAGATCACGTCGTCGATGAGATGATCGATGGCCGGGTCCTTGATGCCCACGAAGTTGAAGCTGCCGGCGCGGTCGGCGGTCTCCGAGCCCCAGAAATTCCGTTGCTCGTTGCCCGGCGACAGCGACTGTCCCCAGTTGGCGACGATGATGTCGTAGTCAAAGTTCTGCCGCCGCCGCTCATATTGCGCATCATCCACCGTGCGGACCGTCGACTGGATGCCGATGAGCTTGAGCTGGTCCACATAGGGCAGAACGATGCGTTCGAACAGCGGCGAAACAAGCAGGAATTCCACCTGGAACGCCTCGCCCCTGGCGTTGACCAGCTTGTGCTGCGAACCGAGTTTCCAGCCCGCCTCGCCCATGAGCCTGAGCGCCATGCGCAGGTTCTTGCGCCGGTCCAGCGGCGTGGCGTTGACCGGGTTGGCGTAGGTTTTCGTGAACACCTCGTCCGGGATCTTGCCGCGCAAGGGATCGAGCAGCTTCAGTTCGTCCGGCCCGGGCAGGTCGCTGGCGGCGAGCTCGGAATTGCTGAAATAGCTGGCCGAGCGCTCGTACTGGCCATAGAACAGATTGGCGTTCGCCCACTCGAAGTCGAAGGCATAGTTGAAGGCAAGGCGGACACGCCTGTCCTTGAACTTGTCGCGCCGGGTGTTGAAGGCAAACGCCTGCATGCCCTGCACGTTCTTGTCGGAGATCTTCTCCAGCACAACGTCGCCGCGCTTGACTGCCGGGAAATTGTAGGCGGTCGCCCAGCTTTTCGAGCTGTTCTCGTTGCGGTAGTCGTAAAGGTCCGACTTGAAGGCTTCGAGCGCCACCGTCGCGTCGCGGAAATAGAGGTAGGAGATTTCCTCGAAATTGTTCTGCCCCACATTCACCGGCAGCTTGGCCGCCCAATAGTCGTCGATCAGGCGGGCGGAGATGGCCTTGCCGGTCTCGACCTCGCTGATCCTGTAGGCGCCCGAGCCGAGCGGAATTTCGAGGGTGGTCTCGTTGAGATCGCGCTTCTTGCCCTTGGCGTCGGTTCCATCCCAGTAATGGCGGGGCAGGACCTGCAACTGCCCGGTGATCTGCGGCAACTCGCGATTGCCCTTGACGGAAAAGAAGAAGGTGACCTCGCGCTCAGCCGTCTGCTCGGCGCGCTCGACGTTCTTGTAATAGAAGGCGCTCTGTGGATTGGCGTGCTTGAGATGGGTCATCGACCAGATCACGTCGTCGACCGTGATCGGGGTGCCGTCGTGGAAGCGGGCATCGGCCCTGAGGCGGTAAGTGACGGAGGAATGGTCGTCGGGGTATCGCATCGCCTCGGCAATGAGGCCGTACTGGCTGGAGGGCTCATCGCTTGCATCCTTGGTCAGGCTGTCGACGGTGGAGGAGACGAGCCCGGCCGATTCGCCCTTGTAGGTGAAGGGATTGAGGCTGTCGAAGCTGCCGATGGCGAAGAGCCTGACGTGCCCGCCCTTGGGGGCATCCGGGTTCACATAGTCGAAATGGGGAAAGTCTGCCGGGTATTTGACGGCGCCGAACAGCGACAGGCCATGGCGCCATGCCGGCTCATCGGCATGGGCGATGGAGGCAGCAATGACGCGTGACGCCGGCAGCAGCGAAAGCGAAGCAAACGTCTTGATGAGGCCGCGCCGCGTGATCACCATGTTGCCTCCTGAAAGCCTGCTGATTTCTCCTGAAACTAGAGGCCTTCGGGGCAAATGAAAACACCGGCGGAGGCCCGCCGGTGTTAATTCTTGGTCATGCAGAAAGCTGTTTACGGCTTCGGCAGCGGCACAGGATTGTCGCTAAGCGAGTGCAGGTACAAGATTAGGTCGGCCCGCTTCTGATCTTCCTTGATGCCGGCGAAGCCCATCTTGGTGCCGGGCGCGAAATCCTTGGGCTTGTGGATGAAGTGGTTGAGGTTCTCGAACGTCCACTTGTCGCCCGACTTGGCCTTGAGCGCGTCGGAATAGGTGAAGCCGGGATGGCTGGCGATCGGCCGGTCCACCACGCCCCACAGATTGGGGCCAACCTTGTTGGGCCCGTCCTTGGTGAAATCGTGGCAGGCCTGGCAGGGCTTGGTGTCGGCCTGGCCCTTGGTGGCGTCGGCCTTGGCCAGCAGCGGCGCGATCGGGGCGACGGCAGGGGCCGCTGGAGCGCTCGACTTTTCGGCACTGCTGGCGGCGACTTCCACCGTCATGCCTTGCTTGGCCGGCTTCGGGGCATGGTAGACGATGTGCGCCAGCTCATTGAGGCCGAACACCAGCAAGAAGGTGAACAGCACCCAGCCTATGATCTTGTTGTAGAAGAAGAAGTCGGTGCCTTGCATATTCCCCTCGTCCCCAAGGGCCTGGCAGCGCTTCGCCGCCGCCAAGGCCGACCCCCCGCGGGAGCCTTGTAACGCGCGCGGAAACTAATGGTTTCGCGCCATCGGTGCAATACGTATAAGGGCGAGGAGTCCATTTTGCCGCGCCAAGCCGGGCGCGGCTTCCAACAGCATTTCGCCATGCCGTTTGCGCCCGTTATCGTTCTCATTCCGGCCCGCATGGCCTCGATGCGGCTGCCGGGCAAGCCGCTGGCCGACATCGCCGGCGAGCCGATGATCGCGCAGGTGTGCCGGCGGGCGCTGGAGGCGGGGGTGGGCCGCGTGGTGGTCGCCGCCGCCGAGCCTGAAATCGCCACAGCCGTGAAGGCGCGCGGGCTGGAAGCGGTGCTGACCGATCCCGATCTGCCGTCGGGCTCCGACCGCATTGCCGCCGCGCTTAAGGAGATCGACCCCGAGGGGCGCTTCGGCACCGTCCTCAACCTGCAAGGCGACCTGCCGACCATCGAGCCGGCGGTTGTGCGGTCCTGCCTCGATGCCCTGTCGCTGCCGGGCGCCGACATTTCGACGGTAGCCGCCCTCATAACCGTCCCGTCCGAGGTCGCCAGCCCCGACGTGGTCAAGGCCATAGCCCCGCTCGAAGGCGCCGAGGGGCCGGTCAGGGCGATCGACTTCGTGCGTCGCCTGCCCGAGGGCGCCGGGCCGCCCTTCTGGCATCATATCGGCATCTATGCCTACCGGCGCGCAGCACTCGAACGCTTCGTCTCATTGCCACCCAGTGCCCGCGAGCGCGAGCGCCGTCTGGAGCAGATGCGCGCCCTCGATGCCGGCATGGTGATCGCCATTACCCGCGTTGACACGGTGCCGCTCGGTGTCGATACTCCCGCCGACCTTGAACGGGCGCGCAACCTCATCGCATCGCAAGACGCATGACCATCGGCGGGCAAGCCGCGCCGGCGCGCCAGAGTTGTCATTTCGGGAGTGAAGCGTCCATGGCGGACAAATCCGGCGGCAATATCGCTTATCAGGGCGAACCGGGGGCCAATTCGCACATCGCCTGCCACGAAGCCTTTCCCGATCTCGAGCCACTCGCCTGCGGCACCTTCGAGGATGCCTTTGCCGCCGTCGAGCGCGGCGAAGCGGTCTATGCCATGATCCCCATCGAGAATTCGGTCGCCGGCCGCGTCGCCGACATCCACCACCTGCTGCCGGCCTCGCGGCTTCACATCATCGGCGAGCATGTGCTGAGGATCCATCACCAGCTTCTGGCAGCGCCCGGCGCCGGTCTCGATACGATCAAGACCGTGCACAGCCACGTGCACGCGCTGGGGCAGTGCCGCAAGATGATCGCGCATCTGCACCTCAAGCCGGTCGTGGCCGCTGACACCGCGGGGGCTGCGCGCGAAATCGCCGAGACGACGGATCCGACCACGGCCGCCATCGCCACGGCGCTCGCGGCCGAGATTTACGGGCTAGACACGCTCAAGAGCGATATCGAGGACGAGGATCACAACCGCACCCGCTTTATCGTGCTGGCGGCCGAGCCGCAGGAGGCGGCACCTGATGAGGGCAAGGTGATCACCTCCTTCGTCTTTCGCGTGCGCAACGTGCCGGCCGCCCTCTACAAGGCGCTGGGGGGCTTTGCCACCAACGGCGTCAACATGACAAAACTCGAGAGCTATCAGCTCGGCGGAAGCTTCTTCGCCACCCAGTTCTATTCCGAGATCGAGGGCCACCCTTCAGAGCGGTTGGTGCGGTTGGCGCTGGAGGAACTGGCGTTCTTCACCTCTTATGTACGTGTGCTCGGCGTTTACAAGGCCTCGCCCGCCCGCGCCGAGGTGGCCGGCCGTGGCGTCGAGGACGAGGACTAGTCGGGCGCCTTTCGCCCGCTCAAGGGGGTGTGCTGGCCGGGGGATCAGCTTTGCAGCTCAGATCGCGACTGACCTATCTTTATCAGGGCCATGGGCGTGACGCGCGCCTCTTCCGCTTCGCAGTGCTCACCTTCGATCTCGGCTCCATCGTCTTCTTCATCGTTTCTTCGCTGATGCACGACGAGCCGTGGATCTATGCGGCCGATGCGGTCATCGCGGCCGTCATCCTGGCGGACTTCCTGGCCCAGGTGGTGGTCGCGGAAAATCGCGCCCGCCACTTCCTGCGCCTGACCACATGGCTCGACATCCTGGTCATCCTCTCGCTTCTGGCCCCGACGGTGATCGAAAGTCTCCTGTTCCTGCGCGTGTTGCGCGCTCTGAGGCTGGTGCGCTCTTACCGGGTGCTGCAGGACCTGCGGCAGGAATTCGCCTTCTTCAAGCGCAACGAGGACGTGATCGCCTCGACCATCAATCTGTTTGTCTTCATCTTCGTGGTGACGGCGCTGGTCTATGTGCTGCAGGTGGGCTCGAACCCCGACATCACCAACTATGTCGATGCGCTCTATTTCACCGTGACCACGCTCACCACCACCGGTTTCGGCGACATCACGCTGAAAGGCCCGATCGGGCGGCTCCTGTCGGTCCTCATCATGATCCTCGGCGTGGCCCTCTTCCTGCGCCTGGTGCAGACCATATTCCGCCCATCCAAGGTCTCCTACGCGTGTCCCGATTGCGGCCTCAACCGCCACGACCCCGACGCTGTCCATTGCAAGCACTGCGGCCGGGTGCTGCATATCGGAACGGAAGGGGACTAGCGGCTGATTTTCGTCCACCTCAAAGGCCTTGCTCGCCCGTCACCCCGGCACTTGATGCCAGGGTCCATGCCGCAGGCGTTTCGGCAAGCCGAAAGGCTCGCGCAATGGATGGCGGCGTCAAGCGCCGCCATTACGGTATAGCGGGGCCTACGACCTAGTTCTCGTCCATCTTCAGCGCCGCGATGAAGGCGTCCTGCGGGATCTCGACGCGGCCGAACTGGCGCATCTTCTTTTTGCCTTCCTTCTGCTTGTCGAGCAGCTTCCTCTTGCGCGTGATGTCGCCGCCGTAGCACTTGGCCGTGACGTCCTTGCGCAAGGCGGAAATGGTTTCGCGCGCGATCACCCGCCCGCCGATGGCAGCCTGGATGGGGATCTTGAACAGATGGCGCGGAATGAGGTCTTTCAGCTTCTCGCACATCACCCGCCCGCGCTGCTCGGCACGGCCCGCATGCACGATGACCGAGAGCGCATCGACCGGCTCGGCATTCACCAGGACCTGCATCTTGACGAGATTGCCGGCCTCGTAGTCGAGCATCTGGTAGTCGAAGCTGGCATAGCCACGCGTCACCGACTTCAGCCGGTCGTAGAAATCGAACACCACCTCGTTCAGCGGCAACTCATACACCAGCATGGCGCGGCTGCCGGCATAGGTGAGCTGGCGCTGGCGCCCGCGCCGGTCCTCGCACAGCTTCAGGACGGCGCCCAGATATTCGTCCGGCACCAGGATGGTGGCGACGATCCACGGCTCCTCGATGCGATCGATCTTGACCGGGTCGGGCATGTCGACCGGGTTGTGCAGCTCCAGCATGGAACCGTCGGTGAGCTGGACCTTGTAGATCACCGACGGCGCGGTGGTGATGAGGTCGATGCCGAACTCGCGCTCCAGCCGCTCACGGATGATCTCCAGGTGCAAGAGGCCGAGGAAGCCGCAGCGGAAGCCGAAGCCGAGCGCAGCTGAAGTCTCCATCTCGTAGATGAAGCTGGCATCGTTGAGGCGCAGCCTGCCCATCGCCGCGCGCAAATCCTCGAACTCGGCATTGTCGACGGGAAAGAAGCCGGCAAAGACCACCGGCTGGGCCGGCTTGAAGCCCGCAAGCGCTTGGGCGCACGGGCGCCGTTCTTCCGTCACCGTGTCGCCGACGCGGGTATCGGCCACCTCCTTGATGGCGGCGGTAAAAAAGCCGATCTCGCCGGGCCCGAGGTCTGACACGGTTTCCTGCTTGGGCCGGAAGATGCCGACCCGCTCGACCAGATAGACACCGCCGGTCGCCATCAGCTTGATCTTCTGGCCCTTCTTCAACTCGCCGTCGATGATGCGCACCAGCACCACGACGCCGAGATAGGCATCGTACCAGCTATCGACCAGGAGCGCCTTGAGCGGGGCTTGCGCCTCGCCCTTGGGGGCGGGGAGGCGATTGACCACCGCCTCCAGCACCTCGCGGATGCCGATACCGGTCTTGGCGGAAATCGCCAGCGCGCCGGAGGCATCGAGCCCGATCACGTCCTCGATCTGCTGGCGCACCCGCTCGGGTTCCGCCGCCGGCAGGTCGATCTTGTTGAGGACGGGAATGATCTCGTGGTCGTTGTCGAGCGCCTGATAGACATTGGCGAGCGTCTGCGCCTCCACCCCCTGGCTGGCATCGACCACCAGCAGAGAGCCTTCCACGGCCGCCAGCGAGCGATTGACCTCGTAGGCGAAGTCCACATGGCCGGGCGTGTCGATGAGGTTGAGCTCGTAGGCTTCGCCGTCGAGCGCGGTGTAGTCGAGGCGCACGGTCTGGGCCTTGATGGTGATGCCGCGTTCGCGCTCGATATCCATGGAATCGAGCACCTGCTCGCGCATCTCGCGCTTGGTGAGCCCCCCGCACATCTGGATCAGCCGGTCGGCCAGCGTCGATTTGCCGTGGTCGATATGGGCAATGATGGAGAAGTTGCGGATGTGGGCCGTGTCGGTCATGGCGGCAGGCTTGTGACAGGCCCTTGAGGGAGCGTCAAGCGGCCAATGCGGGCTGGACCTGTCCGGGGATTGTTTCTAGTTTGCGATCTCCCCAATGACCGGAGGCCCAATCCACGTGAAACCGTTCGGCGAACTGACAGAGGGCGAGATCCTGGCGCTTGCCATTTCCAGCGAAGACGACGATGCGCGCACCTACATGACCTTCGCCAACGCACTGGCCGAAAAATATCCGGCCTCGGCCCGCGTCTTCATGGAGATGGCGGAAGAAGAGCATGTGCACCGCCAGCGCCTCACCGATGCCTATGTGAAGAAATTCGGCGACCACATCCCGCTCATCCGCCGCACTGACGTGGCCGGCTTCGTCAAGCACAAGCCGGCCTGGCTGATGAAGCAGCTTTCCCTCGACAGCGTGAGGAAGCGTGCCGAAGTGATGGAGCTGGAGAACTACCGCTTCTACAGGCACGCGGCCGAAAAGAGTTCCGACGACAGCATCAAGAAACTGCTGCTCGAGCTGGCCGAGGACGAAAAGGGCCATGAATCGCTCGCCTCCCGCCTCGGTCAGAAGCATCTGACGACCGACGCCAAGCTGGAGGAGGGCGAGGCAGAAAGCCGGCTCTTCCTGTTGCAGGTGATCCAGCCGGGATTGCTCGGCCTGATGGACGGCTCGGTGTCGACGCTGGCGCCGCTGTTTGCTGCGGCCTTTGCCACCCACAACACCTGGAACACGTTCCTGGTCGGAGCAGCAGCATCCATCGGTGCGGGCATCTCGATGGGCTTTGCCGAGGCGTTGTCCGACGACGGAGAATTGACCGGGCGCGGCCACCCCATCATCCGCGGGATCGCAGCGGGCATCATGACCGCCATCGGTGGGCTCGGCCACACGCTGCCTTATCTCCTGTCCGATTTCTGGCACGCCACGGCCCTGTCGATCGTTATCGTCTTTATCGAGCTGTGGGCGATTTCCTGGGTACGCTACAAATATATGGACACACCCTTCCTGCGTGCCGCCTTCCAGGTGGCAGTGGGGGGCTTCATCGTGTTCCTCGCCGGTATCGCCATCGGCAATGCATAAATCAACCTGCGATCGGGCAGCAATTGGCTCCGGTCGCAGGTTGATATCGCCCGCTTGGCTTACGGTGTGACGGTGAACAGCGTCCACATGCCAGCCGCAAAATGCCCCGGAACGTTGCAATAGAGAATGTAGTTGCCGGGCTTCATGGGGATGGCCAGCGTGCCGCGCGCATTGGGATCGAGCTCGGAGACTTCGCCGAGATCGCCGGCGTTATCCTCGTCAACCCGGTTTTCGTCCTTTTTGTAGGGCAGCATCTTTTCCGAGTGCCTGAGTCGCGCCACGATCATCTCGTGAATGGTGTCCTTGGAGGCATTGGTGACCTGAAAGGCCACTTCGCCGGCCTTGACCGTGTCGGTCGAAACGGCGATTCCCATGGTCGCCTTGGACATATCGCCACCCATGCCGTAGCCCAGATCCATCGGCATGTCCTTGTCGGCGCCCTGATCCCACAGTGATACTTCAACCGTGGTGCCGGCGGCCGTGGCGGGGCCTGCTGCAACGCCAAGGACAGGCAATATGGCTGCTGCACCCAGCAGCTCTCTTCTCGTCATACGCATTTTGCAAATCTCCTGTGATCGCGAGCCGGAAAGGCGGCTCAACGGTCACACAAGGGGTGAATCGCGGCACGGTTTTGTTGATCCCGGTCAATTTTGCCGTAATCGTGGCGATCCGCCGCACCGCGATTTCACTTGTTGGCTGCAATCGCGAGCTGGATGTCCTTTTCGCGCTGCTTTTCGGCCCGGTGCATGACGAAGCCGGCAATGCAGACACCCACAGCCACCACGCTGACGATGATGGTGGCGAGGGCATTGATGTCGGGCGTCATGCCCAGCTTTACCTTGGAGAAGATAAGCATCGGCAAGGTGGTGGAGCCGGGTCCGGCGGTGAAGCTGGCGATCACCAGGTCGTCGAGCGACAGGGTGAAGGACAACAGCCACCCCGCCACCATGGCCGGCGCGATGATCGGCAGGGTGATGTCGAAGATGACCCGTAGCGGCGTCGAACCGAGGTCCATGGCGGCTTCTTCCACGTCGGCGTCCATGGATGTCAGGCGCGACTGCACGATCACCGCCACATAGGCCATGGAAAAGGTGATGTGGGCGAGCGTGATGGTGGTGGCGCTGCGTCCGGCCGGCCAGCCCGTGAGGCTTTCAAGAATCACGAACAGGAACAACAGCGACAGTCCGGTGATGACATCGGGCATGATGAGGGGGGCCGAGATCATCCCCGACATGAGCGTGCGGCCGTGAAAGCGGCCCATGCGGGCAAGCGCAAGCCCGGCAAGAGTGCCGAAGAACGTGGCAACCGTCGCCGACACCAGCGCGATACGCAAAGACAGAAGTGCCGCCGCGATCACATCGTCGTTTTCGAACAGTTTGGGATACCACTCGAGCGAAAACCCGCCCCACAGGGTTGCGAGCCGCGAGGCGTTGAAGGAGTAACCGATCATGATCAGGATCGGCACGTAGAGAAAGGCGAAGCCGAAGACCAGCGCAGAAACCAGGAACACCGAGCGCTTGCCCATCATGTACCTGCCTCGGCCTGGCGGGCCTGGTAATGGTTGAAGATCATGATCGGCACCACGAGCAGGAACAGCAACACCACCGCCACCGCGGACGCCACCGGCCAGTCGCGATTGAGGAAGAATTCATCGAACAGCACGCGCCCGATCATCGGGCTGTCGGAACGCCCCAGCAGCGCCGGTATGACATATTCGCCGGTCGCCGGAATGAAGACCAGCATCGCACCGGCGATGATGCCGGGCACCGACAGGGGCAGGGTGATGTCGAGGAAAGTGCGCCACGGCCTCGACCCCAGGTCCATCGCCGCCTCGTTTAGGGTGATGTCGAGGCGTTCGAGATTGGCATAGAGCGGAAGGATCATGAACGGCAGATAGGAATAGACGATGCCAATATAGACGGCGAAATCGGTGTTCATGAGCTGCACCGGCTTATCGATCACGTGGAAGAACATCAGCACGTTATTGATGGCGCCGTGATTGTTGAGCATGCCCATCCAGGCATAGATACGCAGCAGGAACGAGGTCCAGAACGGCAGGATGACCAGCAACAGGAGGATGTTGCGCCAGGCGCCCGTAGCCCGCGCGATGCCGTAGGCCATGGGATAGCCGATGAGCAGGCACAAGACGGTGGAGGTGGCCGCGATCTTGAGCGAATTGAGATAGCCGTACCAGTAGAGCGGGTCCTGCACCAGGAGGCCGAAATTGTAGTTCAGCGAATCGAGGATGCCGTTGAGGTCGCCGCCCCAGCGGAACGGCGGAATGGCGATGGCCGCGTCGGCCATCGAGATCACCACGACAATGCCGAAGGGCGCGAGAAAGAAGAACAGCAGCCAGGAATAGGGGATAGCGATCACCAACTGGCGCCAGCCACGGCGGTTGAACCAGTCGCGCAGGCTCCTCTTTTCGGCCTTGGCCGCCGCCACCGGCTCTGTTCTTGTTTCCACTGATGCCGTCATGGCGCCTATTCCTGAAGCAGGATCGCCGATGTGGGCTCCCAGCTCAACCACACCAGGTCATCCCAGTCGACACTGCGTTCGTCGTCCGCCAGTCGCCGCTCATTGAGCCTGGAGACCCTGACCAGTTCGCCCGAGGCGAGTTGCACACGGTAGAGGGAATCCTTGCCGAAATAGCCAAGGTCCAGCACCTTGCCCTGCACCGCGTTGCAGCGCGCGTCTTTCGGCTTGTTGCGGTCAATGGTGATCTTTTCCGGTCGCACCGCGATCCATCCGGACGTGCCGGGTTCGACACGGTGCTCGCCGGCGACCTCGAACAGGCAATTGGCCGCCGGACAGTCGACCTCCACGGCAGCCTTGCGCACCGTCTTGACCGTGCCTTCGAACAGGTTGATCGAGCCGATGAAGTCGGCCATGAAGCGCGAGCGCGGGAACTCGTAGATCTCGGTCGGGGTGCCGATCTGGCAGATGCGGCCATGGTCCATCACCGCTATGCGGCTGGACAGCGTCATCGCCTCTTCCTGGTCGTGGGTCACCACGATGAAGGTCACGCCGACCTTTTCCTGGATGTTCATCAGTTCGAACTGGGTCTGTTCGCGCAGTTTCTTGTCCAGTGCGGCGAGCGGTTCATCGAGCAGCAGCAGCTTGGGGCTCTTGGCAAGCGCGCGGGCGAGCGCCACGCGCTGGCGTTGGCCGCCGGAAAGCTGGTGCGGCTTGCGTCCGGCGAGGCCGTAGAGTTGCACCAGGTCGAGCAGCTCGCGCACCCGGTCGCGCACCTCCTCCTTCGTCATGTTCTCGTGCTTGAGGCCGTAGCCGACGTTCTTTTCCACCGTCATGTGGGGGAACAGCGCATAGGACTGGAACATCATGTTGACGGGGCGCTCGTAGGGCGGCACCGTGCTCATGTCCTGCCCGTCGATGAAAATGCGCCCCGATGTGGGCATCTCGAAGCCCGCCAGCATGCGCAAGAGCGTGGTCTTGCCGCAGCCCGACCCGCCCAGCAGAGCGAACAGTTCGCCCTTGTAGATATCGAGTTCGACGCTGTCGACGGCGATGAAGTCGCCGAACTTCTTGGTCACCTTGTCGACCCGGATGAAGGGCTTTGCGCCCTCCTGCCGCCACGCCGGCAGGCTCGGCGCGGCCGCATCCTCTTCGGCTATCTGGCCCTCATCATGCCTTGCCCTCACCCGGCATTCGATCATTGCCGGCCCGGCGACGCTGGTCGCCGGGCCTTGTCGTTGTGTTTTGCAGTCCGCAGGGCCTCAGGAGCCGGTCTTGATCTTGCTCCAGGCGCGGGTCATGGCGCGCGTGGCCTTTTCCGACAGGGACTTGGACGTCCACAGGCGCTTCACCAGTTCGGGCGGCGTGTAGACCGCCGGGTCGTCGAGGATCGACTTGTCGACGTACTCGCTCGCGTCCTTGTTGGCGTTGGCGTAGTAGGTGTAGTTGGTGCACTTGGCGATCACCTCGGGCTGCATCATGTAGTCGAGGAACTTGTAGGCGTTGTCCAGGTGCGGCGCGTCGGCCGGGATGGCCCAGGTATCGAACCAAAGGGCGAGCCCGACTTCGGTACGTAATAGGCCAGGTCGATCTCGACGCCGGCCTCCTCGGCGCGGCTGGTGGCGGTGGCATAGTCGCCCGACCAGTCATTCGCCACGCACACCTCCTTGTTGGGCAACGCGTTCAGGTAGTTGGACGAATCGAAGGTCTTGATGTACTGGCGCACCGGCTTGAAGGCTTCGACCACTTTCTCGTAGTCGGCCGGGTTCTCGCTGTTGGGATCAAGCCCCAGATAGGCGAGGACCATGGGGATCACGTCGCGCGGGCTCTCCAGCACCGAGATGCCGCAGTCGGCGAGCTTTGAGGCGTTTTTGGGGTCCATGATCATGGCCATGGAATCGAGCGGGGCGTTGTCGCCGAGGCGCTCCTTGACCATGTCGAGATTGTAGGTGATGCCGGTGGTGCCCCACATGTAGGGGACCGCATACTGGTTGCCCGGATCCCAGTTCTGCAGCGCCTTGAGGATGGCCGGATCGAGATGTTCCCAGCTGGGCATCTTGGACTTGTCGAGCTTGTGGAAGGCGCCGGCGGCGATGAACTCGGGCATCTGGCTGCCCGAATGCAGCACCACGTCGTAGCCCGAATGGCCGGCGAGCACCTTGGCTTCCTCGGTCTCGGCGGCGTCGTAGGTATCGTAGACGACCTTGATGCCGGTGGCCTTCTTGAAGTCGTCGAGCGTCGTTTCGCCGATATAGTCGACCCAGTTGTAGACGTTGACGACCTCTTCGGCCGCGGCCGGTCCGCTGCTGACCGCCATGGCGAGCATGGCGGCGCCGGCAGCCAGCGCGACGTTGAGTGTGACAAGCGTTTTCTTCATTCGTTACTCCTTCCCTGTAGCGCGATCGGCCCGAAGGCCTGTGTGGTAGATCGTTCTTTTCCTAGTCAAAGCCGAGTTTGCCGCAATTGCAATCCTCGATCATGTCATTGAAGTCCCTCCCCTTGCCAGCCCCGTGTGCGGGAGCTCATGCCCCGATGGTGGCCGCCAGCCCGCGCTTGTCGAGCGCGCGGGCGATGATCAGCCGCTGGATTTCGCTCGTGCCCTCCCAGATGCGATCCACGCGCAGTTCGCGCAAGAAGCGCTCTGCGACATTCTCGCGCATGTAGCCGCGGCCGCCGAAAATCTGCACCGCGCGGTCGGCAACCCGGAACGCCATCTCCGAAGCATAGAGCTTGGCCAGCGAGCAGCGCGCGTGCAGGGTCTTGAGGTCGGCGCCGCGGTCGTGGGCGACGGCGGCCTCGCACGTCATCAGCCGGGCGGCGTGCAGTTCCACGGCGCTGTCGGCCAGCATCGCCTGGATGAGCTGGTAGGCGATGATCGGCTGGCCGGAGACGATGCGCGTCTTGGCGAAGCAAAGCGCCTCCTCGATCAGCCGTTCGGCGGCCCCGCAGCAGCGCGCCGCGATCATCAGCCGCTCGCGGCGGAACCAGGCGTGGGTGAAACCCATGCCGTCGCCCTCGGCGCCGATGCGATCCGCCACGGGGATCGGACGCCGCCGAATTTCAGCACCGGGTGATGGTGCTGGTAGTTGTGGGTGTAGGCGGGCGTGCGCACCGCTCAGGCCCTCGGCATCGGCGGGGCAGAAGAAGAGCACGTGCGCGCCCTCATGCTCGCCGCCCGCCATCGCCGCCTGGACGATGACGGTGTCGGCGAGGTTGTCGCTGGTGACATGCCACTTCTCGCCCGTCACGACGTAGTGGTTGCCGTCGCGGCGGGCCGCTGTCGCTCATTTCTGACGTCGGAGCCGGCGCCCTCCTCGGTGATGGCGTAGCAGACGTGGCGTTCGCCACGCATCATCGCCTTGGCATGGTGCTCGATCTGCTCGGGCGACGCCTCGAACATCCAGCTCTGGGCTTCCGGGTAGCACCACGACAGGCCGTTGGTGACGCGCCCGAGCTGTTCGGCCATCACCACCTGGTCAGCGCCGGCAGGTCGAGCCCTCCGTGCGCCCGCGGCGCGTCCTGGCGCGCCAGGCCCATCTCGACCGCCAGGCGTTCGTGGCGCTCGGCAACGCCCGCAGGCAACTGGCCGCCGTTCATCTCCGCCTCGACCTCCCAGGGCATCAGCTCGTTGTCGGCGAAGGCGCCGCTTTCGCGGCCCACTCCGCCGCTTCGCGATCAAGTGCAAAGCTCATGGAGCCTCCTTGCGGCGCAGGCCGGTGGGGGCGAAATGCTTGGGAAAGAAGGCGTTCAGACAGCTATAGACGGTCTTGATCGCCTCTTCGCGCGACACCGGCGAATAAGAGGTGATGAGATCGAGCCAGAGCCCTTCCAGCAGGGCATCGATGGCGCGCGCGATGCGAGCGGGATCGCGCTCGCCATATCTGCCCTCGGCAATGATCGCGCTGACGATGCCCGCACCGCGGCGTGGAACTCCGCGTCGTTGGCGCCGCAATGCTCCATGTAGGTCGGCCGGTTCTGGCCTCGGCCCAGAAGGCCGACCACGCCGCCAGCTTGACCGGTGTGCACACCACGTCGTTGAAATCGGCGGTGGCGAGCGCGGCGAGGCGCGCTGCCGGCGACGGGCCTGCCTCTTTCAGCGCGGTCTGCCAGTTGAGGCGGTATTCCTCGGCCAGATGGCGCAGGGTGGCGACCAGCAGCTTTTCCTTGCTTTCGAAATGGAAGTTGACGATGCCGCCCGACAGTCCTGCCGCCTTGGCCACGTCGGCCAGGGTCAGCGCCGCGTAGCCCTTGCGCGCAATCGTCATCGTCGCGTCGATCAGCTGCTGGCGACGCTGTTCCTTGGAGGCCTTGCGCGGGCCGGTCGAGGGTAGGGCGGCCATTTTGCGATTATCCCGGCCTTGTCGCCAGGAGATGGTGCGGGCAATGCTCGCCGCTGTCGAGCACCGCGATCATGCGCTGCCAGATCTCGATATTGTGGTCGACAAAATCCTTGCCCAGCCGCTTCACCGCGCCGTCGTAAAGCTCGCCCTGCATGGCGGCCAGCTCCTGCCTCGCCACCTCACGATACCATGGATTGCGGTTGACGAGGCGGATGTCGACGAAGCCGGACTGGCGCATGGCGTCTCGGTAGCGTTCGGCGAGGCCATGCCGAAGTCGAGCCCTTCCGACTTGATGTAGGCGGCCATCTCGGGGCTGGGCTCGCCCTCATGTCCGATCAGCCAGTCGGAGGCGACGAAATGCCCGCCGGGTTCGAGCACGCGGAACACCTCGCGCATGAGGGCGTGCTTGCCCGGGATATGGATGATCGAAATCCTTCGAAAAGACGATGGAAGCTTGTGTCCGGGAATGGGAACGGGCCCGGCGCCACCTTGATGA
>CAVYOQ010000079.1:0-15037 GCA_963770075.1 uncultured Alphaproteobacteria bacterium | reverse complement strand
CCCGCCCGGTCCTGCAGGAAACTGTCGGCCTCGTCGATGATGAGCATGGCGTGACGGTCAAGCGCCTCCTCAAAGGCTTGGGCGATATGTCTGCTCCGTTTCGCCAACCCACATGCAAAGGAGATTGGAGGCTCTCCTCTCCGACCACATCCATGCCGAGCTCACCGGCGAGATAGCGGGCATAGGCGCTCTTGCCGGTGCCGGAGGGTCCGTGGAGGCAGAACGACAGGGCAAGATCGTCGGTGCGCTTGACCTGGCCGGCGAGCACCGCCAGATCAAAGTCCGCCGCCGACAGCGCCGGGTCGAAGGCGAGGCCGCCCGGGAATTAAGCGACTCTGCGAGGGTCGGCCCATAGCGCGCGTCAAGGAGCGCACTGACCGCTCGATCGCATCGACGCCGGCCCCGGTCAGCGCTGCCGTTCTGATCCCCGTCTCAATCAGCGCCGGAGATGCCTCAAGGGCGGCAAGACGCTCTGTCTCCTGCGGCTGGACGGCGACACGATGGCGGTCGAGCACCCGCGCGAGCATGCGGGTTCGACTGCGCGATTGGGCTGTGAGGAAGCGCAGGGCTGCCGCCATGCGGCGCACCACTGCCGGACCGAGAAGGTCGGGGAAGTTGGTGATCCAGATGGTCGGCGCTGCGGTTGTCTCGACCAGCCGATTGAGGAAGACCTTTGAGCCGGGACGGGACTCGGCGCTCTCGGCATCGATGCCGCAGAAGATGTCCTCGGCCTCATCGACCACGAGGACAGTGCGACCGGCACGGGCAGCGAGCGACCTTGACAGCGCGAAGGCGGCGATCCGGTCGCTCCGGCTCGGCTCGCCGCCAGTCTCATCGCACTCCCCCACGAAGATCGGGGCAGCCTTGAGCCGGTGGGCAAGCGTCCTGGCAAATTCGGTCTTGCCGGTGCCGTTATCACCGTAGACCAGCACGTTGATGCCCGGTGCCTTTTGCTTGAGCGCTGCCGCAAGGATCGCCTCGATGTGGTCGCGGTCTGCCACCCAGGTGGCCGAAATCCTGCCAGTCGAGCACTGGTGCAACCGGTTTGCCGAGGAGCCTTTCCCTCAGCCTGCGCTCGCTGGTGGTGGGCAGTTGCGCCAGGCCGCGCACGTAGGCGGTGACTGCAAAGTCATCGCCGCCGCGATCCTCGATAAGGCCGAGGAGCCAGAGCGAAGCGGTGGGCGCCAGGCTCTTGCGGATGGTGTCCAGGGAATGTCCAGTCAGCACCGCTGCGAGGTCGACTGCCATCTCGTCCGCTTGGCGCGAGCCGCTCCAGCCGGCATCCAGCCACTCCTGCAGCTTGCGGTAGTGCGCGACCCGGACCGAAAGAGCGAGGACGTCGCGCTCGACCTTGGTGAGGTCGAGAGTCTGCCCGATCCATTGCAGTCGCTTCTCCAGCGGCGAGGGCGCAGGCTTGCGCACAGGCATCTTGCTCCTCGCAAGTGCCCGCGTGAGTTCCTCGGTCCGGTGCGCCTCGTCCTCCGCGGCGCCTTCGGGGTCGAACAGGTCGTGGAAATTGATGGGCAAGCGGCCAGCCTTCTTGCCAGAGCCCTGGCACTGTCTTGAACTTGAGCAGGCGCTGCAGGTAACGACTAACGGAATAGCGCTCGAAGGTATGCATGGCGGTATCTCCTTTGGCATGCATGAGATGCATCCCGGCTACGTCAGAGTCGGTCGCGCGGTCTGTCGCGGGCGCCTCAGTTTCGGCCTGATAACCAGATGAGAAGCAGAATCCAAAAGCCCACCTTGACTGCCACGAACAAGAACCACAGCAAGATCAGAAGCAGGCCAATACGGAATATCAGCCGGAGAAGGTTGGGTGAATTAGACATTGTATCCTACTTCATGGGGTGCTCGCGATTGTGCCTGAACCGACGAAACTGCCGAGAGTTGTGAAGGACGATCGTCGCCGTCGAGACGACACTGAGCGAGTTGTCCATGCCCTTTATCGGGATCGTGACCGCGACAGCGGCAGTGCCAAAATGTTGGATGAGATGCCGTAGGCCTCGGAGATGAAGACAACGCAAAGACGAAAGGACAGCCGCATTTCCTCCAACGGGATTCCTCCGGCGGTCTGTTCGACCCCCGCGTGATGCCTTCACCTCCCGCGCCCTACCACGGCACCCAGCGCTCACTGCCGTATGATGGCCTGGGTAATCGGGCGGTTTCTGAGGTCGACACGCTTGCCGCAGACGATTAGCCGTTCGATCAGAAAGGCACCGGAGAGGCAGAAGATGGCGCCGATATTGTAGCTGCGCCGGACCCGATCCAGCACCAGGGTGATCGGCGGCCGCAGCAGCTGGACGAGTTGAAAGGACCCGGCGCTTCTCGGAAGTGGTTGATGACATCATTGGGTTTCCTGTGATCGGCGGAGGCCACATCAACATAGCCCAGTGATGCGTCAATATAGGACGTACGGACCATTATGTTTGTTCAAGTCCAATCGACTTGCGCATCCGGACCCGATATCTGTGCAACGTCAAAGACGGACGGAGCAGCAAGCAGGAGAATTGCAATGCGCTATCAGCCGGCCGAGAGATTGATCGCACTCCTGCTCGAACTCGGCAGCTCGCATTTCGGCCTCACGATCGATGACATCAGGGAGCGTTTCGATGTCGAGCGCCGCACCGCCGAGCGGCTTCTGGAGTTGACAAAGCGACTGGCTCAACTGGAAGAGCGGACCGACCCGGATAGAAGGAAACGCTGGTGCCTGAAACGATTACCCGCGGTGATCGCGACGGCCTCCGCCGAAGAGCTGGAAGCGCTTCAACTTGCCGTGACCCGGCTTGGCAAGGATGGTCTTGACCATCAGGCCGAGTTGCTCCGGCAACTTAACGCCAAGCTTATCGCTGCGCTTCCCGACGGTGATGCCCGCCGGCTGGAAACGGACCTGGAGGCGATCGCCGAGGCGGAGGGCTTCGCTCTACGACCCGGTCCGCGGCAGACAGTCGACGCCGAAATCTTCGATACCCTCCGCTTCGCCGTGAAAGCCTGTCGCAAGGTACGGATCGGAGTTCGATACCGCGGATCGGGCCAGAGGGGCTTTGAGACCGTGCACCCCTACGGCTTCCTGTATGGTAACCGTCAGTACCTCGTGGCTTACAGCGAGAACGACTGGGCACAGGACGTGCGCAACTTCGTGCTGGCCAACATCTACGAGGCAGCCCTCCTCAACGATTCCTTCACGCCCATCGAAGGCTTCTCGCTCAAGTCATACGCCGAGCGCTCGTTCGGCGTGTTCCAGGAGCGGCCGGTAAAGGTCGCTTGGCGGTTCTCGCCCAAGGCAGGGGCAGATGCCGCCCATTACGTTTTCCACCCCAATCAGCGTGTAACGACCGAGCCGGATGGCAGCCTGGTGGTCGAGTTCACTGCCGGTGGCTTGCTTGAAATGTGCTGGCACCTGTTCACCTGGGGCGGCGAAGTCGAGATCGTGAGGCCGCAGCGCCTGCGCAATATGATGCGAGAGCTCGTGACCGAGGCCGACCATATCGCGGGTACGGTTGAGTTGCCAAGCGTGCTTCCGGTCGGCAAGCGCAAGTGCCCACGCCGCCCGCTCGGTCTTAACTCATTGTACCCCTACAACTCCGTTCCAGCTCGACTACACCACGACGGTAAGCGTTCTTCCCGTCATCGAGGTGAGAGGGGAGAAGGCGCTGAAGCCTGCTCCTGACGCGACCTCTCAGCCTGGCCCGGTGCCGGGCTCGTGCCGGTGAAACCGCTGCGATCTTGCAGCGTCACCGAGGGAGGACCGGGCATGCAGCTCTCGTTCCGCGATTGCCGTCATGGGGTGAAGAAGCGGAGGTTCGACTTGGCTCTTGTCCTGCTCGCGCGCGCCATTGACGATGGCAGCGGCATGCTCTTGCCGGCGGACCGCGGCGAGGTCGAGCTGGTGGTGAGGGACATGCTGGCGGAGGGGCTGATTGAGGAGGTCCGGCACGGGCTCCGGGTCACCCAGCGCGGATTGAGGTTCGTGGGCTATCCGCCGCTGGCGTCGGCCTGACCGTGGTGATCACCACGCCCGGTCGGGTGCTGGTCCGTCGAGCGTGCTGTCTCTCGCGGGTGGAATGTCGAGGGCATGGCGCGGCGTATCGCGACTGGCTGGCGGGGGGCTCGGCGAGGGATGATCGGAGCTCTTCGATGCGGGGGGTGACTACTTCAGGGTTGAGGGCGGGCCAATGCGGCGCGATCGCTACAATTCTCCTCGCTCTGATTGCTTAATAGCAACTTTTCCCGCTTATCGTTGGGTCAAATTGTTCGGCGTGCGCCGATCGTATGTGGCGTTGGCGGGGGTAACGCGAGCAATACGGGCGACCCTCACCATCAAGCCGACATGTTCCGCCGCATCTAGGCTAGTCGTGAGGATTTGCTATGTCTGACATACCAACAGAGATATTGGAGCGAGCCGAGTTGCTGCTCGCCACGACGCGCAAGGATGTCCAACTGGTCTTCGAGCCGCTCTCGCTGCACACGCTGGCCTTCCTGAAGGACCGGGACCAGCCCAGCTACCGGGAGTTGATGAGCCACTTCCGGGACGCCAAGGTCTGTTCCATGATCGACTTGCGCAAGGCGGTGGAGCGGGAGTACGCCCGATCTGCCCTGCGCGAGGGGCGGACTCTGGTCGATCCGGGAAACCCGGACGACGCAGCTCATCAGTTCAGGAAGCTGAAGGCGCCGCACCTAGTCCTCTACCAAGGCCACTGGATGGACTACGACGGCACCGGCTACGTGGTCATCGAAAATGAGACGGTCAAGCAAAAGATCGCAAACTTCTTGCGCGGGACTACCACCTCCAAGGGGCCGACAAAGGTCACGCCCACCTTCGTGGCCGGCACGAAGACGATGCTGAAGACGCTGGCGTATGTGGAGCATGACCCGCGGCAGCGAAGTTAACAGACCATGCCCAGTCAGCTCTTGCACGTCCCGCGAGCCCTGCGCGACCAGGGATTTGTCGTCTGGTGGAATGATCATCGCGGCAAGAAGCCTCCCATTGCAGGCTGGGGCAAGCATGTGGCGCCGCTTGCGTTTGAGGAAGCAGTGAAACGTCAACTCAGCGAGGAGGGCGCGGGCATCGGCGTCGCCCATGGTGACGGGCCAGGCGGACGCGACTTCAACCGCCGCCGCCGTCCAATTCCTTGCGAAGTGTATTGCCGGGCGGGCCGTGGGTGCTCACCGCCATCAACCCGCGCGGCAAGGGCATACAGACGCTCGCTCACACCACTGGATTTCGGAGATGATGACCATGACCACCACCGAGGGGATTGAGGACAAGTTCGCCTGGCTGTTCGACGTCAAGGCGGGAGCGCGCAGCTCGCTGTTCGAGCCCAGGACAATGCTGCTGCTGGCCAAGCTCAAGAGCCTTGATCGCCAGCGGTACGAGGCGCTGCTCGATGAGTGGCGCGCCAACACCAAGATGCCGGGGGTGGCCAAGATCGACGCAGAGGTCGACAGGACCATCAAGCGGCTTGAGAAGAAGACCAAAGCCAGTGGCACGGACGCCGCCGATGAACCCCATCCCCTGGAGGCAGCTCTCGGCGATGCGGAGTTGTGGCGCGACCAGCGTTCCCGCCCGTATGCTACCGTGCACGTGATGACCGATGAGGGCGCAGACCATGTCGAGCACATGCCGGTCGATGGTGAGGCGTTCAAGCACTGGCTGGGTCGTCAGTTCTGGCTGAAGCATGGCACCCCGCCGCCCGAGAAGATGCTGCGCGAGTTCATCGGCGTGGTGAAGGGCCGGGCAATCTACGGCGGTGGTCAGCATCAAACATGGATCAGATGGGCGGGCCATGATGGCAAGCTCTATGTCGACATGGTTGATGAAGGCTGGCGCGTCATCGAGATCTCGCAGGCCGGCTGGCGCTTTCTCGACTCGGCTGATTGCCCCGTGCGGTTCCGCCGGTCAGGCACTGAGCAACCATTGCCCGATCCGGTGCGTGGCGACCGCGATGCCGTCCTGCCGAAGTTTCGCTGGCTACTCAATCTGCGCCGTCCGGACTTGCTGAAGCTGGTACTGGCGGCGCTGGTCGGCGCGATGCGGCCAGGCTTCCCGTTCCCCATCCTGCTGCTCATCTGCGAGCCCGGCTCGGCCAAGACCACTATCCTGCGGCTGATCGCCAGCCTGATCGACCCGCGCGTCGCCGGCGAGGCCGGGTTGCCGCCGAGCGACTGGGACCTGGCGGTGGCGAGCTATCAGGGCTGGCTGGCAACCTGGGACAACGTCGGCCGCATCAGCGATGAGGAAGCCAACGCGCTGTGCCGCTTGTCAACCGGCGGCGGGTACAGGCGGCGCGGACTGTACACCGACGAGACCATGCACGTCATGGATCTGCAGCGCCCGGCGGTCATCACCGCGTTGTCGATGCCCAGTCTGCGGTCCGACTTCGTTCACCGTTCGCTGGTGGTGGAGCTTGCCGCCATCAAGGACGGCGAGTACCTCGCCGAGGCAACGATCCGGGCCGAGACCGAGGCGCTGCGGCCGGCAATGTTCGCGTTGCTGCTCGATGCGGCGGCCTGCGCCCTGAGGAACGAGAAGGCGGCGCGGGAACGCCTGGAAGGCAAGCGGCTGCCGCGGCTGTCGGACTTCGCGGTCTGGGCGGAGGCGGCCGGTGAAGTATTTGGCTGGCAGCCGGATGAATTCGTCGACGCTTTCGGACGCGAGCAGCGGATGCGCATGGCCGAGGCGATCGACGACGATGAGGTCTTGTCGGGCGTGGTGGAGATGGTGCGCGAGGCGGGCGGCGTGGTCGAGGGCAAGGCGAGCGAACTGAAGGCCAAGATGCCCTTTCCGTCGGCTGGGCGGCTGCGCTCTCCCCGGGCATTGGCGGTGCAGCTCGAACTGAACCGAAGGCCGCTGGAGGCGGTGGGCATTCGGTGGAGCAAGCGCGCCGATCCACACAGCAGCACGGCCGGCGCGGTGCACAGGCTGGAGGTGACCGATCCCTTCTAGGGCCCGCGGGCGCCACTTGGATGTCATGTCAGCCATAACACCGTTTACGCGCTAATTTGTCATAGATAGAGAAATACACTGAAATTCGGGGAATTGGTGTCAAGGCATCCAAGCTATCCAAGGTGGTGGGCTCATAAAGGTAGCCGCGGGCGGGCATCGACTCGCGGTCCATTGGCGGGTACGGACCTGATGGCGCCCCATTCTAGTGCAGTGAGGTGCAGTGGCAGAGCAGTGGCAGAGCAGTGCCCAGGCGGGGGAATTGTTGGGCATTACAGCTACTTACCTCTATTTAGAGCAGTTAGTGCAGTCAGTGCAGTGACTTTCAGTTGCTGTTGAATTCGAAATGGAAATGAACCGATGACCGGGGTCACGTCAGCACCACCGCCTCGGTGCCCGCCAAGATCTCGGCGACTGCCGGCGGATGAGGCCCAGCCCAAGGGCGATCCCTTCTGAGTAATGTTCCGACCTAAGTGACTTACTGAACGATAACTTTCTGAGTTGTGTGTCACAGAGATACACAATGACGGAGAGTTCTATGTATAACAGCGCGGCTGGGTCGGAACATTCGCTGCGCCCGCGGTCGTCATGCAGCAGACGCCCATACCGGCCGGGGCTGATCACGAAGGGCGTCCCGCCGACCAGGCCGGAGCAGCGCCAATCCGATCCCTGCGTCAAGTTAGTCTCAACAACTAATGCATCCCATATAGCTGCGTGTTCTCCGAGGCTTACGGGTCCTCCCTGGGTTATTCCTATGAGGGGAGCAGCGGAGCGCGGATGAAAGCTGTCTGAGAATTCCCACCGCTATCCGCACCGGCGGGTCGACACCGCCCCCAAGCCACTGGGATACGGACTATTCGACTGTTCGACAATACGCGAATAGTCTGCGGAATCGGCGCGGAGGGGCGGGTAGGTCCTGGCACCCCGTGCGTCTCCCAGAACCGAGCGCATGGCGCCTGAAGACCTCGGCGCTTCCCCCATCCCCACCGAGGCAGTGGGAGCGTCGTGGTCTCAGTGGCTGTTTGCCTTCACCAGCTGCAGCCGGCCGTCGCGCCATATTCGCCCGCAATCACTTGCCACCAGCCGTGCATCGGCGAGTACATGCCGGCGGCATATCTGTTGGTGTTGTGGTCATGGCGCGGGCTGGCTGCGGCCTCACAGGCGCCGAAATCGTACTGGCCCGAGCAGTCGCCCAGCCTCCACGCCCAGCCCGCCACGGGCCACCTGTGCTGCAGTGCAGCCGTGGAGGTCGGCGAGGAATCCCCCGCTCCTTGCCGGCGCCATGGTGTTGGCGTCAACGCCGAACTTGGAGACAACCCGCATGTGAGCACCGTGGGCGCGGCGCCAGCCCGGCTCCGCCGGCTCCTGCGGCCGCGACTAACGCGGCACCAACGTGGTTCTTCCATCCTCGCCGGCTCCATGGTGTCGGCGTCCGTGACGGTCTCGGCGATCCCGCGCGCGGGCCGGCTGCGGCCTCATCGGCGTCGAAATCGTACTGGTGTATTTCAACCGCCGCGGTCCAGCCCCGCCAGCGCCGACCTGTGAGCCACTGTGGACGAGAAAGCCTCGGAGCCGGCGGGGTCCCTCATCCGGAGCAAATGGTTCCTTTACCCCACAGAGCTGCCATTTCCAGTGGCGCTCCAAATGTCGCTGTCGGGGCATATCCGGAAGTGAAGCCAATGCGAGAGCGTCAGTCAATCTGGCAGAAAGGCCGTTGCTTCCCGCCGAAGTGAGGACGCTTCTAAACCGTCGCTGAGTAGATTTCCCAGGCTCCGCGCCAAATCATATCGAGCGCGACATAAGCGACGATTGCGAGGCCGACATAGGCGATCCAACGATGCCGATGCAGAATGCGCGCGATCAGGTTCGCGGCAACACCCATCAGCCCGATGGACAGGCCGAGGCCCAAGACGAGCGCGGCCGGATGCTCGCGTGCAGCGCCGGCGACCGCAAGTACATTGTCGAGCGACATCGACAAGTCTGCGACAATAATCTGCCGGGCGGCTTGCCCGAACGTCTTGGGCGTGAGCGGCTGTCGGTTACCATGATCGAAAGCCTGATCCTCCTGCGCCCGAGCGGAGGCGCGCAGTTCGCGCCACATCTTCCAGCTAACCCAGAGCAGGAGGATGCCGCCGGCAAGCACCAAGCCGATGATCGCGAGGAGTTCGACCGCGACGAAGGCAAAGGCGATGCGCATTGCCGTTGCCGACAGAATGCCAATGATGATCGCGCGCCGGCGCTGTTGGAGTGGCAGGCCTGCCGCGGCGATGCCGATAACTACGGCATTGTCGCCGGCGAGCACCAAGTCGATCAGGATAACTTGCGCTAATGCGGCAAGCCCAGCATGGGAGAAAAGGTCGAGCATCGCAGGCTTCGTCGGTTCAATCAGTCCGACATCGCAGTCGCCTGACTGCCAGAGGGGCCCGGCCTGATGTGCCCTGAATGTGGTCCAGCAGCGCGCATTTCACAAGGCTGCATAGAACGAAGACGGATTGGCCATGGCGCCATGTTCACCCGGTATGTCGTGCCGCTCGCCCGCGCGGGCCGCGTAAGACCCCCCGTCCACCGCGCCTCAAGGTTCTACCCCCCACAGGCGCGGCGCAGCGCGGCCACCCCGCGGCCCCGCCCAGCCTCCACGCCCAGCCCGCCACTGCGCGCGCGAAACCCTCGGCGGTTCCCCCCATCCCCACCGTGGCGGTCAGGTCGTCGTGATCTCAGCGGCTGCTCGCTCGGGAGTCAGACCTCACCAGCGTCTCGCCGACCTGGACGCATGGCGTCTGGCGCGGCCTGCTGTCAGCCGACTGGGTCATCGATGTCGAAGAAGCAGCGATGGATGTTGGCGAGCGGGGGCCTTGCCCTATGGGACGATCCCGTCGATGCCGCCGCGTTGCGCTGTGCAATTCAGAGCAACGTCTTACCTACGCCTTAAATCGTGACGGGGCAGTTCACTTGTCTGCGCGTTTGCATGGGGAGAAGATTGGGGTCGCTGGAATGCTCAATTGGTGGCTGAGCGACTGACATTGCCGCTGTAATCCCGGGGGCAGTCAAATTGTCGCGGTGTTACGGGCCCGGGCGCGAAAGGCACCAATTGATTTGACATCAGATATTATCGTGCAATGATTGGCTCATTCTCGACGCCAGGCGCCGGTAGGCGAGCGAATGTTGAGAAGAATAAATGATTAAAGGGAGAGGAGGTTTCCGGCATGGCTGCGGGTCAGGAACTGCTTGATCTTTCCACCAATCTCGACGCCACGCGCTCGCACGTGGAAACCCTGAGCAACGACGTCAGCACGATCAACACTATCGTCGAGGACGCCAAGCAGGCGCTGGAATATCCGGGCGAGATCGAAAACGAGGCCAAGGACTTCATCAGGACCGTGGATGAGGCAAAGGTCTCGCTCAAGGTGGTGCAGAAGGTCGGAGCGCTCGGCAGCATCGTCGCGAAAGTCGTCACCCCGGTACTCAACAAGCTGGAATCGGTGGCAGAGAGGGTGCGCGATGAGGCGCATGACATCAATCAGAAGATCGTCGATTCAGGTTACATCGACAAACTCACTGAGGCCCATGACAAGCTCGATGGCTTCCAGCTAACGCTTGACGGCATAGGATCGACCCTCAACGACTATGAGAGCACGGTCAATCAGACGGCCACAGTGCTCGATGTCGTGGGTACGCCGCTCAACGGTCTGTCGGCCGCGATCGACATCGATGTCGCCCCGATCAACACGGCGCTCGAGGGAATCAACTCGACCTATGACAGCATCGCCGCCGACGTCGATGCCTTCAAGAGCAACTTCTCGACGGCCTTTCTTGCGCCGCTCGTCAATGTTGCCAGATCCTTCAGCAGCATCAACAGTTCGCTCTCTTTCCTGAGCGGCCCCCTCGATGCCGTCTATTCGGTGTTGAAGCCGATCGAGCCGCTGCTCGATGCAGTCGGCTTCATCTACAACATAACCGTCGGCCCGGTGGTCAACTTCATCCTCGACAATCTGGGCATCACGCATATCTTCGACTCGGTTGCCAACACGATCGCCGGCGTGCTGCCCGATCCTCACGTCCTCGATGGCATTGCCGCTCCCCTCGACACGGCCCTCACCCAGGTCAGCGACTTCCTCGGCACAACCGGCTGGAACAACGATGTCACCAGCCTCATCAACCACGTCACGAGCGACGTGTTCGACCCGCTCGGCATCGGTGCGCCCGGTTCGATCCAGATCGGCACTGCTGACGCCGACACCCTGGTGGGCAGCGACGGGGGCGACGTGCTCAACCCGCTGGCCGGCAACGACTCGGTCGCGGGCCATGGTGGCGACGACATCCTCATCGCCAGTGCCGGCAACGACACCCTGGATGGCGGGGACGGCACCGACCGTGTTATCTTCCACGACAACTTTGCCCAATACAGTTTCAACCAGAATGGTTTCGACGGACCGCTGGTGTTCACTGACAACGTGACCTCCGGCACGGGCGACGGAACGGAGATCGTCACCAACGTCGAACAGTTCATCTTCAAGGACGTCACGTTCACGGCCGATCAGCTCATCAATAACGTCTTTATCGCCACCGGACCGGTGCTCAACGGGACGGCAAAAGGCGATTTCCTCTATGCCGGGTCCACGCCCATCACCATCAACGGCCGGGCCGGTGCCGACCGCATCACCGGCAGCGACAACGCCCAGGCCGACACACTGAACGGTGGCAAGGGCAACGATACCATCATCAGCAATCTCGGCGGCGACGTCGTGAACGGCGGGCCCGGCCACGACACATGGCTCTATCCGGAGAATTCGGCCTCCGGCAATCCCGTGACCACGGTCGACCTGGTCACCGGGCTCACCTTTGACGGCGATTCAGCCGACACGCTCACCAGTATCGAGAACATTACCGTCCAGGACAGCCGTGACACCGAACTGTTCGGCAACAACGGTGCCAACCGCATCGTCGCCAGCGGCGGGCGCGACTGGATCGACGGACGCGGCGGCAACGACACCATCGATGGGGGCGGCGGCCAGGACCTGCTGATCGGCGGGCGCGGGTCCGACCACGTCTATGGCGGCGATGACTTCGACGTGCTGGTGGCGGGAGCCGGGCTCAACGACAAGTCATCCGACCACTACGATGGCGGCAACGGTACCGACGTCCTCATCTATTCGACCGACTACAACACCTACAGTGTCCATCCCGAGCATGGCAGCTACAACGACATAGCTCAGCAACTCTCGCAGAATCCTTTGCGCATCTTTGCCGCCAAAGGTCTCATCCAGCGGCTCACCGTCGATGGCACGAAGGTCGTGGGAACCGATCATGCCGTCAACATCGAGCAATACATCGGGTCCGATTTCAATGATGTCCTCCACGGCGCCGGCAGCACACCGGAAACGTCCGTCAGCATCGACGGCGGAAGCGGAAGCGATACGCTTTATTCTAACGGCTCTGTCCTGACTGCCGGCGGCAAGGGTGACGACCTCATTTATGTCACTCTCAATCCCAACACCTACGAGGGCACCAGCTTCGACGGCGGTGATGGCAATGACACGCTCGATACCCGGATGGTGACGGACGCGCGCTGGTCGGTCCGGCTGAGCGGTGCCATCGGCAGTAGCTTCACGGGATTTGAAGCCAAATATAGCGGCGGCCTCGGCAGTGATCCAAGCACCACCGGCCAGGTGATCCCCAACGGCGTCAACGGAAATATCTACAATATCGAGGTGGTGTATCTCGGGGCCTTTGCCGATGAATTTTATACCGAGGACGGTCGAGCGGTGACGGTTTATGGCGGCGCCGGTGATGACATACTGAACCGCCACACTTCGAATTCCGGCGGCAATCCGAGCGCGGTGTTCTACGGCCAGCAGGGCAACGATACCATCGACCTCTATACGCCGGGCCAGGTCTACGGCGGCGCAGGCAATGACGAGTTCACCATCAGTGGCACGGGAGGCGCAGACGTGGTGAACGGCGGCGGCGGCGACGACTTCATGACCATCTCGCGTATGAATGGGACGATCAACGGCGGCGCCGGCCATGATGTGGTCTCGCTCGATCTGTTCTACACCTCGACGGTCAACACCCAGATCGACCTCAAGGCGGGGACCTTCCAGAACACGCGCCTTGAGGGTGCGTCGGTGTATCACGACATCACGGGCACCATCCACAACGTCGAGCAACTGATCGGGGACAACGAGTCCCGGGACGAGTTCTACGGTCGCGGCCATGTCGGCGAGCAGTTTTCCGGGCGGGGTGGCGATGACCTGCTGGTCGGGCGCGGCGGCAACGACCAGCTCTCTGGCGGCGCCGGCAACGACTCGCTGGAAGGCGACAGGGGCGACGACCTGCTGAACGGCGGCATCGGTAACGACACGCTGAACGGCGGTCCCGGTAACGACACCGTCTCCTATGCTAATGCGGCCCCCGACGGCGCACACGGCGAGCTGGTCGCCAGTGGCTTCGGCGATGTGACCGTCAACCTCGCCAACGGCAGCGCCACCGGCGCCATGGGATCTGACATACTCATCGGCATCGAGAATGTCACCGGCGGCCACGGCGACGATACGCTGATCGGCAATGGCGGGCGCAATGCCCTGTCGGGCGGCGCCGGCAACGACCTGTTGCAGGGTGCAGGCGGCCCCGACGTGCTGTTGCTGGGCGAAGGCAACGACACGGCCATGGGCGAGCAGGGCAAAGACCGCATCGTGATCGGGCTTGGCAATGCCACCATTGACGGCGGCATCGGCCCCGACACCCTCGATCTGGGCGCTTCGACGGGCAGGATCACGCTCGATTTCCGTCATGACGACTATACGGCCCACCTTCAGACTCCGACCCCAGTCTGGGCGGATAACGGCACGGCCGAAGTGCGCGACTACAATGGCGAAATGCTCACGCCCGAACTGGTGCTCGAGACCAGGCCGAGCTTTTCAAACAGCGCCGATGACTCTGATACGCACACTGCCGGACAACTCCGATCCGCTGCACAACCAGTTCGTGATTAAGACCGTGCAGATGCCGGTCGCGTATTCCGGCACCTTCACGAGTGTCGAGACCGTGCTCGGCGGTGCCGCCACGACGCGGATCATCGTGGGCAACGGCTTCGATTCGTACGACGGCAGCGGTTCGGGGACCGACATCCTCAACCTCAGGGGGTTCGGCCAGGGCGTTGCCTACGATCTCGCCACAGGGGTCACCGACAATGCCCGCCTGACGGCGATTCGCTTTCCGGCATCGACCGCATCGACGGTACCCGGTTCGCGGATCACCTGAAAGCCGATGCCGCCGACAACACGCTGACGGGTGGCAAGGGCGGCGACCTGCTCGTCGGCCGCGCCGGGGCCGACAGGGTGTTAGGCGGCCAGGGCGCCGACAAGCTGCTAGGCGGCGCCGGCCACGACCACCTCAACGGCAACATTGGAGGCGATACCGTTGCGGGCGGCGGCGGGAACGATACGGTCATCGGCGCAGGCGGCAGCGACACGCTGTTCGGCGGGGGCGGCAAGGACGTGCTCAACGGTGGCAAGGGCGACGATCTCCTCAACGGCGGCAAGGGCGACGATGTGCTGAACGGCGGCGCGGGCCATGACCAGTTCGCTTTCAGTCGCGGCTTCGGCAACGACACCATTACCCATTTCGCTGCCGCCAACGGCGAGAAGATGGACCTGTCAGGGGTGGTCGCCATCTCCAGCTTTGACGATCTGGTCAGCCAACATCTGCAGACCGATGCGGATACCGGCTTTGCCCTGATCGTGGCAGGGCAGAACTCGATCCTCATCGACAACGTGACGGTGTCGCAGTTCGGCCACGGCCATGACTATTCGGCGGGCGATTTCATCTTCTGAGGGTCGATCCGCGTCCGCTGAATTGCCTCCGTCCGGCGCCAACTGTGGTCTTCCTCCCTCAAAAGGGCGAGTTGCACGCCGTCAATTGGGGCACCAGCTCCATCCTCTCGGGTGACGTCGGCGGTGACGAGCATTTTGGCATTTTAATCTTGCTTGAGAAAGTTCACAATCTGAGTGCGGTGGGTTTCGCGCTGTGGCAAGACGAGCTATCCGTTCCTCACCGGCGCACCCGCAATCTTCTCCAATGGGTCACTTTCTGCGG
>CAVYOQ010000078.1:0-72677 GCA_963770075.1 uncultured Alphaproteobacteria bacterium | reverse complement strand
CCAGTGTCGGGCATGCACCGCCCCGCGTTTGATGCCGGTGGCGCGCAGGGTTTCGTCCTCCGGCCCGTCGCCGTGATAGCACTGGCCCACCTCGAACAGCCCCAGATCGGCAAAGCCGCGCGCTAAATTGCGCCCGGCGGCCGCGATGAGGTTGGGCAAGAGCGAGGGCCGCATGTCGGACAGTTCCGACGAGATCGGGTTGGCAAGCTTGACCGCCGGATGGCCGCCGCCGAACATGTCGGCCTGCTCGGCGGTGAGGAACGACCAGGTGACCGCTTCGTTGAGCCCGCGCTCGGCCAGCCGCCGGCGTGCCGCCACCATGCGCCGCTGCATGGTGCTGAGCACCGGCCGCGCCACCGCGGTGAGCCGCGGCATGGCCGCCGGCGGGATGGTGTCGAGCCCGACAATGCGGCAGACCTCTTCCACCAGGTCGGCCTCGCCCCCCACGTCCAGCCGCCAGGTCGGCACCGCGCAGTCGAGGCCCGCCGGTGTCTCGCTCACGCCGAAGCCGAGCGATTCGAGGATGCGCTTCTGCTCGTCGAGCGGCACATCGATGCCGCCGAGATCGCGCACCCGGGTCTTGCGCAACACATAGCTGCGGGAAACGTCCGGCGCCTTGCCGGCGATGATGAGGTCGGAGGCCTCGCCGCCGCAGAAATCGAGGATCATGCGCGTGGCGATCTCGGCCCCCGTCTCGACGAAGCCCGGATCGACCCCGCGCTCGAAGCGGTAGCGGGCATCGGATTGCAGCGACAGCTTGCGCCCCGTCGCCGCCGTGCGCACCGGATCGAACAGCGCCGCCTCCAGCATCACCTCGGTCGTTTCTTCCGTGCAGCCCGAGGCCTCGCCGCCCATGATGCCGCCGAGACCCTCCGGCCCGTTGTCGTCGGCGATCACCGTCATGCTGTCATCCAGTATATAGGTCTTGCCGTCGAGCGCCTCCAGCGTCTCGCCCGCCTTGGCGAGGCGCGGGCGGATGTCGCCCTTCACCTTGCCCGCATCGAAGACGTGCAGGGGCCGGCCATAGCCATAGGTGACGTAATTGGTGATATCGACCAGCGCCGAGATGGGCCTGAGACCGATGGCGGTGAGGCGCCGCTGCAGCCAGGCGGGCGACGGCCCGTTCCTGATGCCGCGAAAATGCCGCCCGATGAACAGCGGGCAGGGGACGTTGTCGGGATCGTCGAACGTGAGCTTGACGTCGATGGGCGATTTGTAGCTGCCCTTGGCCGGCTTGACATCGAGCGGCTTCAGCCGCCCCAGGCCCTTGGCGGCGAGGTCGCGGGCGATGCCGTAGACCCCCAGCGCATCCGGCCGGTTGGGCGTCACCTTCACATAGAACATCGGGTCGTCCATCCCCAGGGCCTTGGCGGCCGAGGTGCCGATGGCGAAGTCACCGGAAAGCTCGATGATGCCGGTGTGCTCGTCGGAGAGTTGCAACTCGCGCTCGGAGCACAGCATGCCGCGCGATTCGACCCCGCGGATGCTGCCCACCTCGAGATCGAGCCCGGTGCCGGGGATATGGGTGCCGGGCGGGGCAAAGATGCCGACAAGGCCGGTTTTGGCATTGGGCGCCCCGCACACCACCTGCACGAGGCCGGAAGCCGTCTCCACGTCGCATACGCGCAGCCGGTCGGCATTGGGGTGCTGGCGCGCCTCCTTCACCCGCGCCACGGTGAAGCCCGCAAGCTTCGCCGCCGGGTCGGAGACCTCTTCCACTTCGAGGCCAACACCGATCAGCCCGTCGACGATCTCATCGAGGCTGGCTTCGGTCTCCAGATGCTCCTTGAGCCATGAAAGGGTGAACTTCATGAGAGACCTCCCGACAGTGTCGGCACCTGCAGCGCGGCAAAGCCGTAATGCCTGAGCCAGCGCAGATCGGCCTCGAAGAAGGCGCGCAGATCGGGGATGCCGTATTTGAGCATGGCGATGCGGTCGAGCCCCATGCCGAAGGCCCAGCCCTGGTAGCGCTCGGGGTCAAGGCCCCCGGCGCGGATGACATTGGGGTGCACCATGCCGGAACCGAGGATTTCCAGCCACGATGTGCCAACACCGATCTTCACTTGCCCGCCTTCCCACGAGCAGTTGATGTCGACTTCCATCGACGGCTCGGTGAAGGGAAAGTGCGAGGCGCGGAAGCGCATCTTGACGTCATCCACCTCGAAGAAGGCCTTGCAGAACTCGATCAGCGCCCACTTGAGATGTCCGAGATGGCTGTCTTCGTCGATCACCAGCCCCTCGATCTGGTGGAACATGGGGGTGTGGGTCTGGTCACTGTCGCAGCGATAGGTGCGCCCCGGAGCGATGATGCGGATAGGGGGCTTCGACTTCTCCATGGTGCGGATCTGCACCGGTGAGGTATGGGTCCGCAGCACCAGGCGCGAGCCGTCCTCGCGCGCCGGGAAATAGAAGGTGTCGTGCTCCTGGCGCGCCGGGTGCTCCTCGGGGATGTTGAGGGCGCCGAAATTGTACCAGTCGGTCTCGATATGCGGGCCCTCGGCCACCGCAAAGCCGAGGTCGCCCCAGATCTGCACCACTTCGTCCCACACCTGGCTCACCGGGTGGATGGTGCCGAGCGGTGCCGGTCGGGCCGGCAGCGTCACATCGACCGTTTCCGATTGCAGTCGCGCCGAAAGGGCAGCGGACTTGATCTCCTCGCGCCGCCGGGAAAGCGCATCGCTGATGCGGTCCTTCAAGGCATTGAGCGCCTGGCCGGCAGCCTTCCTCGCCTCGGGGTCCATGCCCCCAAGCGTCTTCATGCGCTCGGAGATCCACCCCTTCTTGCCGAGGGCTGAAACGCGCAAGGATTCGAGCCCTGCCTCATCGCTCGCGGCATCGATGGAACGGGCGACGTCGCGCTCCAGTTCCGCCAGTTCGGTTTGGTTGTTCATGGCTGTTCAGGCCCGTTGTTTTCTTGTGTTCAGCGCCCAAAAGCAAACGCCGGGCGCAGGTTCAGGACGCACTCTACGGCATCCGTTCGCTGGGCCCGGCGATTGAGCTGAGAAGGCGACAAGAGGTGGTCCGGAGCGTTTTCAGCAAAAGTGTGAGCACTTTTGCGGTTCGAAAACGCGGCAAAACAACCCTCAAAGGGCGGCTTTGGCCTTTTCCACCAGCGTCTTGAACGCCTCGGGCTCCTTCACGGCGAGATCGGCCAGGACCTTGCGGTCGATGGCGATCCCGGCCTTGCCGAGCCCCTCGATAAATCGTCCATAGGTGACGCCGAGTTCGCGCGTGGCGGCATTGATGCGCTGGATCCACAAGGACCTGAAAGTCCTCTTCTTGCGCCGGCGGTCGCGATAGGCGTATTGCCCCGCCTTTTCCACCGCCTGCACGGCTGTGCGAAAAGTGTTCTTGCGCCGGCCGTAGTAGCCCGAGGCCTGCTTGATGACTTTCTTGTGACGGGCATGGGCCGTCACTCCACGTTTGACACGGGACATGAGCGGATTACTCCTTCAAGACGCTCTTTATCAGCGATAGGGCAGATAGGCGCGGACCAGATTGGCATCACCGGGCTCGAGGATGGTGGTGCCGCGCTGGTTGCGGATAAACTTGTTGGAGCGCTTGATCATGCCGTGCTTCTTGCCTGCCTGGGCGGCACGGACCTTGCCGGTGGCGGTGAAGCTGAATCGCTTCTTGGCCGCCGACTTCGACTTCATCTTGGGCATTTCGCTATCCTTTCAAGCATCGAGAACCGCCCCGGCATGCCCTTCAATGCGGCCGGGCGATTCCAACTGGCGGGCGTTATAGTGGGCAGGCGGGCGGATTGCAACGCCGGAGTGCGGCCTAGCCGGCACCGCTGAGCCGCACCTCCAGGCCGCCGAAGCGCGAGCGGGCGAGTGTCAGGTCGAAACCATAGGCCTTCGCCACTTCGACGGCGATGGCAAGCCCGAGACCGAAGCCGTCCTTGCCTTCGCTCAGCCGACGGCCACGCTGCAATATGGCGTCGAGTTTTTCTTCCGCAACCCCCGGTCCATCGTCGGCAATGGCAATGATGAGCTGCCCCTCCTTTCGCGCCGCTGTGATGGCGATGCGGCTTCTCGCCCATTTGCGCGCATTGTCGAGGATGTTGCCGAACAGCTCGACGAAATCGACCTCGTCCATGGCCATTTCGAGATCGTCACTGCAAGCCAGGTCCCAGATGATGTCAGCCCCGCGCGGCAGCCGCTTCATGATGGCAATGAGATGGTTGAACTCCCCCGACAGCAGACAGCTTGCCCGGCTGCGCCCGGCTGCCAGCCGTGCCCGCGTCAACTCGCGCTCGACATGGGCGCGCATCGCTTCGGTCTGGCGGTCGATCTCGGCCGAGGCATCTGGGTTTCCTGCCCGCTCCAGGTCGCCTGAAAGGCTTGCGAGCACCGCAAGCGGCGTCTTCAGCCCGTGGGCGAGGTCGCCGGCACGGGCGCGCGCCCGCTCCAGCGAGACCCGCTGGGCCTCGACAAGCTGGTTCAGCTCGGTGACCAGCGGCGTTATTTCGGCGGGATAGCTGCCATCGAGCCGTGCCGCCCGTCCGGCCCTCACCGCACTGAGGCGTTGTTGCAACAGGGAAAGCGGCCTGAGGCCAATGCCCACCTGCACCCACACGGCGATGATGAGGAAAACCGCGAGCAGGCCCAGCGCCAGGCTCAGATTGCGCACATAGAGCGACATCGGCTCGGCGATCTCGCGCCGCTCGATGGCGACCTCGATGTCGATGGTCACATCGCCGGCCGGACGCTGTGCCGTAATGCGGCGGGTGAGAACGAGAAGCGGCGTGCCGTCGAGTGTCTTGCCGTCGACCAGCTTGTCGCCGCTCGCTGGCGACGCCGAGGCATCGAGCGGTGCGATGTCGGTGTCCCACAGCGAGCGCGAGGTGAGGGTGACGCCGGTGGACGAGGTCAGCTTCCAGTAGAGCCCGCTTAAGGGCTGGCTGAAACGTGGATCGGCAAGCTCGCCGACGACCGTCACGGTGCCGTCATTGGCGATATCGAGCGCGGCCACGAGCTGGCGCATGTGGTTGGCAAGCTCACGGCTTACCCGGTCCCTGAACTGCTGCTCGAACAGCGTCGTGAGCACCACACCCGCCACAATCAGCGCTACCGCCAGCGCCAGGGCCGCGGCGACGATCAGGCGAACGCGCAGGGAGCCCGATCTCATGCCTCGCCGGCCACCAGATAGCCGAAGCCGCGCCGCGTCTCGATGATGTCCTTGCCGAGCTTGCGTCTGAGGCGCGTCACCAGGGCCTCGATGGCGTTGTAGTCGCGCTCGCTGTCGTGGGCATAGAGGCTGTCGCACAGCTCCTGCTGGGCCACCACGCGGCCGCGGTGATGGAAGAGGTAGTGCACCAGGCGGTATTCGAGCGGCGTCAGCTTCAGCGGAATGCCCTTGACGCTGACCTGCATCAAACGGGTGTCGAGGCGCACATCGCCCACCGTGATGATGCTGGTCGCCTGGCCGGTGGAGCGGCGCAGCAGCGCCCGCAGACGGGCGAGGAACTCTTCCATGCGGAAGGGCTTGGCCAGGTAGTCGTCGGCGCCTGCATCGATGCCGTCGACCCGTTCCATCCACGACCCGCGCGCCGTCAGCACCAGCACCGGGCACGAGATGCCTTCTGCGCGCCAGCGTTTGAGCACCGTCATGCCGTCGATGCCGGGCAGGCCGAGATCGAGCACGATGGCGTCGTAGTGCTCGATGCCGCCCAGCTCCCAGGCGGTTTCGCCATTGCCAACATGCTCGGCCTCATAGCCACTGGCGGAGATGGCGGCGATGAGGTCGCCGGCAATCCGTTTCTCGTCCTCGACCACCAGGATGCGCATCAAAATCCCCTGACCTTGCGGATTTCCTTGGTCAACGCATTGACGCTGACCTCAACCAATCGGCCGCGCCGGTCGATGATCTTGAGGTCGTATCGCAGGCCGCTTTGAGCATTGACGAGCTTCACATCGATCACCTCTCCGCCGATGCTGTGATCGACGGCATCGAGCACCTCGCGTAGAGAAACCGCCTTGCCGTTCGAGACGGCATCGCGGGCTGTGCCTTGATCGCCACCGTGGTCCTGATGTTTGACGTCGCCGCTGTTGGACAGGTTGGACGCGGGCGATCCATTGCGCCCGTTGTCGCTCCCGTTTACCCCGTTGTCGCCGCCGTTGTCTTTGCCATTGTCGTGACCGGGGCCGTCGTGACCGGGGCCGTCGTGACCGCCGCTGTCATGGCCACCGCTGTCGTCGGCCCAAGCCGGCACCGGCAGGGCAAGGAGCACCACCAGTGTCAGGCCGATAAGCCGACGTCTGTTGACCCAGGAGCCGTCCATCACCTGCATTGCGCCTTTTCGACACGGGCAAAGCCGCCGGCAGGACCATCGCCTGCCGGCAGCCTCGCGCGTGATCAACTGCGGTCTAGAGCATGATGCCGAAAAGTGGAAACCACTTTTCGGACAACATCATGCTCAACTCCTCAGAATCGATCAGCTTTCTGCAATTGGGTGATTCCACCCAATTGCATGCTGATCTAGCCGTCGAGGCCGAAATTCTGTTCCTTGCCGCTATCATCGTGACTGCTTTCGCCGTCATGATCATCGCGGCCGCCTTCGCGCCCATGGTCCTCGTCGGCGCGGGCGATCCCCGGCACGGCGGCCAAACCGATCACCGCCATCAATCCGAGCAATTTCCTGCGATCCATCCTAGTCTCTCCTTATGCTGCTGGACCATGGTCGCATCATGCACAAGTTGACCTGACGAAAAGGCAGTGGCCGTCGTCAGCGTTTTGTCAGCATTGAGCAAGCTCACAGGGTGCGGGAGAAAGCACGGTCCATGGCATCGGCGAAAAGCCCGACATCGCTCGACGACAGGCACATGGGCGGCACCATGCGCAGCACGCTGCGATAGGGCCCCGACTTGGAGAGGACGAGGCCTTCCTCGCGCGAAGCCTCGAACACGGCGGCGGTCTCTTGCGTTGCCGGCTCCTTGGAGGCGCGGTCGCGCACCAGCTCGATCGCCATCATCAGCCCGCGCCCGCGCACATCGCCGATGACGGCGTGCTTTTGCTGCAGATCCTTCAGCACGCCCAGCATCTCGGCGCCGACCTTTTTGGCGTTGGCCTGCAGGCCCTCTTCCTCGATCGCCTTGAGCACGGCGCGCCCGGCGGCGCAGGAGACCGGGTTGGCGCCGTAGGTGTTGAAGTAGAACTTTCCGGCCATGGCCTCCGCCACCTCGCGCTTTGCCACCACGGCGGCGAGCGGATAGCCATTGCCGATACCCTTGGCCATGATCACGATGTCGGGGATGACGTCGTGGGCCTCGAAACCCCAGAAATGATCGCCGGTGCGGCCAAAGCCCGACTGCACCTCGTCGATCACCAAAAGCCCGCCTGCCGCCCGCACCCGCTCGGCCGCGCCCTTGATGTAGCCCGGCGCCATCTCGACGATGCCGCCATAGCCTTGCAGCGGTTCGATGATCATTCCGGCGAGCTTTCCCGAGGTGGAATGGGTGATGGTGCGGTCGATTTCATCCAGATAGCCTTGCGCCTGTTCGCCGTAGATGCCGCGATAGCGGTCCGGGTTGGCCACGTGATGGATGCCGCCGAGCAGCGGCACGTTGTGGCGGAAGGCGGAAATGCCGGTGAGCGACTGGGCCCCGAAGGTGGCGCCGTGATAGCCGTTGCGCAAGGCGAGGAAATCGATGTTGCGGGTAAAACTGCGGGCCATGAGGAGGGCAAGGTCGGCAGCCTCGGCGCCCGAATTCATGAAATGCACCACCCAATCCTCGCCCGCGGGCATCTTCGCCACCAGCTCCTCGGCCAGATGTGCCGGCACCGGGTGATAGAACATGGTGGTGCAGTGGGCGAGCGCATCGGCCTGCGCCTTCACCGCCGCCGTCACCCCGGGGTGGGCATGGCCCACCGAGATGCACACGTTCATCCCCAAGAGGTCGAGATAGCGCTTGTCCGTCTCGTCCCACAGATACTGGCCCTCGCCGCGCTTGAAGATGAGCGGCGTCTGGTAAGGCACGAAGGCGCGCTGCGAGGCGGCGTAATAGCGGTCGCGGCGGGCGACGATCCCTTGCGTCGACCAGTCAGTCTCAAGCTCGGACATGGGGCGGCATCCTCTGTTTGGCGCCAGGCACATTAGCCGCGCCGCGCGCCTTGCGGCAATGGCGGTATCGCAGGCAGCAATGGGTCCTTTGGACCACTCGCCACCCTACCTCCGCACCTGCTTGCCTCGCATTTGAGCAATTCCACCCGAATGCCGGCTGCTCTAGGATGGCCCGTCACGCCGTCACGAGGATGCCTTGCGATCATGACCACCCGCGCCGCCGAAGCCGCGCCCGCCTCCCGCACCCGTTCGGGCGGCCGCGCTGGACGCCGGGCTGCCCGTGCCGCCGAAGCCCCGCCCCGCGCCCCCTTCATCCGTCGCCGCATTTCAACCTTCGACGTTCTGTCCACCGAAGGGCTGGAGCAGATTGAGGCCCACGCCGATGAAATCCTCAAAGAGACCGGCATGGAGTTCCGCGGCGATGCCGAGATCCTGGACATCTTCCGCGCCGCCGGCGCCGACGTGAAGGCTGAGCGGGTGCGCTTCGAGCCCGGCATGTGCCGCAGCCTCATCACCGCCACGGCGCCGTCCGAGGTCGTCCAGCACGCTCGCAACCCCGCCAACTCCATCACCCTCGGCGGCGCAAATACGGTGCTGGCGCCGGGCTGGGGCCCGCCCTTCATCCACAACCTCGACGAGGGTCGGCGCTACGCCACCTATGACGACTTCTGCCGCCTGATAAAGATCCACCAGATGATCCCCGACTACCACCATTCCGGCGGCGTGGTGGTGGAGCCGGTGGACCTTCCCGCCAACAAGCGCCATCTCGACATGCTCTATGCCCATTTCCGCTGGTCCGACCGGGCACTGTTCGGGGCGTTGATCGGCGAGCAGCGGGCGCAGGATTCGGTGAACATGGCCAAGCTCGTGTTCGGCGACGATTTCGCCCGGCACAACTGCTGCCTTTACGCCGTCTCCAACACCAACGCCCCGCTGGTCATGGACCACAACATGTCGGGCTCGCTGAAGGTCTATGCCCGCAACAGCCAGGTGGTGGCGGTGACGCCATGGACGCTCACCGGCGCCATGAGCCCGTGCACGGCGGCGGGAACCCTCGCCCAGGTGCTGGCCGAAGCGCTGGCCGGACTTGCCCTCGTGCAGCTCATCAATCCCGGCGCGCCGTGCATGATGGGCACCTTTGCCTCCACCATGTCGATGCAATCGGGCGCCCCCACGTTTGGAACCCCTGAGTCTGGCCTCATCGTGCTGGCGGCGGGGCAACTGGCGCGCCGGCTGGGCGTGCCGTTCCACACGGTGGGCTCGCTCTCTGCCTCGAAGCTCCCCGACGGGCAGGCCATGGCGGAAGGCATGTTCGGCCTCACCATGGCGGTGCTGGCAGGCGCCAACTTCATCAACCATGCAGGCGGCTGGCTGGAAGGCGGCCTTGTGCACGGCTTCGAGAAATCCATCCTCGATGCCGACAGTTGCGGCAAGTTGAGGGTCTTCGCCGAGGGCCTCGATCTCTCTACGGACGCCTTCGCCATGGACGCCATCCGCGAGGTAGGCCCCGGCGCCCACTACCTCGGCTCGACCCACACCCAGCGCCATTTCGCCACCGCCATGTACCGGGCGCCCAGCGCCGACAACAATTCTTACGAGCAGTGGCATGCCGAAGGCGCTCTCGACGCCGCCCAGCGCGCCAACCGCACCTGGAAGAAGCTGCTGGCCGAGTACGAAGACCCCGGCCTCGACCCCGCCATCGACGAGGCGCTGAAGGACTACATTGCCCGCCGCAAGGCCGAAGAACCCGACCGCAATTACTACTGAGGCCGAAGCGACCACATGAGCGATCTCCCCAAGAGCGCCGGTATCGTCGTCATCGGCGGCGGCGCCATCGGCCTGTCCATCGCCTATCACCTCGGCTGCCTCGGCATCGCCGACGTGGTGCTGCTGGAGCGCAACCAGTTGACCAGCGGCACCTCATGGCACGCCGCCGGCATCGTCGGTCCGCTAAGGGCCAACATGAACCTGACCAAGCTCGCCATCTACGCCACCCAACTTTTCCCCGAGTTGGAGGCCGAGACCGGGCAGGCGACCGGCTACAAACAGACCGGCGGCCTGTGGCTTGCGCGCGATAGCGAACGCCTCACCGAGATTGCCCGCATCGCCGCCATGGGCGAGATCAACAGCCTTGGCGTGAAGCTGCTGTCGCCCGACGAGACGCGCGAAGCGATGCCACTGCTTGAGACCTCCGAGCTTGCAGGTGCCCTGTGGGTGGACGAGGATGGCCAGTGCGATCCGGTGGGCGTGTGCATGGCGTTTGCCAAGGGCGCCCGCCAGCGCGGCATCAGGATCATCGAAGGGGCAACCGTCGCCGGCATCGAGACGGGCGGCGGCCGGGTGAAGGCCGTGGTGCTCGCCGATGGCCACCGCATCGGATGCGACGTCATTGTCAATGCCGCCGGTGCCTGGGCGCGTCGGGTAGGCGGGCTGGCCGGTGTCGCTGTCCCCCTGCAGGCGGTCGAGCATATGTATGTGGTGACGGAAACCGTGCCCAACCTGCCGCAGCCCTGCCCGGTCATGCGCGATCTCGATGCTCACATCTACATCAAGGAGGACGCCGGCAAGCTGGTCGTGGGCGCGGTCGAGGCCGATGCCCAGGTTTGGCAGCCCGACCGCGACGGGCCCGATCAGGGCTATCTCATGTTCCACGAGGACTGGGATCATTTCACGCCCTATATGGAAGCCGCCCTCAACCGCCTGCCGGCGTTGGCCGAAGTGGGCATCCGCCAGTTCATGAATGGGCCGGAAAGCTTTGTCCCCGACACCCGCCAGCTCATGGGCGAGGCGCCGTTCCTGAAGGGTTTCTTCGTGGCGGCGGGCATGAACACCATCGGCATCATGTCCTCGGCCGGGGTTGGCAAGGCGATGGCCGAATGGGTGCGGGACGGCGAGGCGCCCATGGACCTGTGGCCCGTCGACATCGCTCGCGCCGATCCCTTGTGGAACGACGATCGGTTCCTTGGCGCACGTATCCCCGAAGCGGTGGCCCAGCAGTTCGCCATGCACTGGCCGGGCAAGCAGTTCGAGGCCGGCCGCAACCTGCGCCTCAGCCCCTTGCATGAGGCCTGGGCCAAACAGGGTGCCGTCTTCGGCGTCAGCGGCGGCTGGGAGCGCCCCTTGTGGTTCGCCGCGACGGTGGACGAAAGGAAGATGCGCTACAGCTACGGGCCGCAAGTCTGGTGGCCCGCGGCCGAGCGCGAGGCGAGGGCGATGGCAGCAGGCGTGGCGCTCATAGAGCTGACCCCCTTTTCCAAGATCTCAGTGGAAGGACCCGACGCCGAGCCGTTTCTGCAACGGATGATGGCGGGCGATATGGCTGTCACGCCCGGCCGTCTCGTTTACACCCAGATGCTCAATCCGCGCGGCGGCATCGAGGCTGACCTCACCGTGCGCCGGATGAGCGAAACCGCCTGGCGCATCATCGGCGGTGCCCCGACCCGCTGGCGCGACCTCGCCCGCCTGAAGAAGCTCGCCGGCGATGCCCGCGTCACCATCACCGACCACAGCGAAGACGAGGCCGTGCTCGGCGTCATGGGCCCCGAGGCGGCGGCCCTCATCGAGCAGGCCGGGATCGACGGCTGTGATCTCGCCGCCGTCGTCTTTTCCACTGCCGCAAGGGCGCGCATCGCCGGGGTGCCGGTGACGCTGCAACGCCTGAGCTATGCCGGTGAATTCGGCTTCGAACTCTACGTGGCGATGAGCGATGCAGCAAAGCTCCATGCAGCACTGGCGCGCGAAGGCATCCACGGCCTTGGCCTCCATGCGCTCGATGGCTGCCGCCTCGAAAAGGGCTATCGCCACTGGGGCCATGACATCGGCCCCGATGATACGCCGCTCGAAGCAGGTTTGGCCTTTGCGGTCGCTTTCGACAAGCCGCATGACTTCATCGGCCGCACGGCGCTCGAACGCCAGAAGGCCGAAGGCCCCTCGCGCCGGCTTCTCCTGTTCGAGGCCGACCCGTCGGTGCCGCTGTTGCTGCATGACGAACCCATCTATCGAAATGGCGAGCGGGTGGGCCTCACCACCTCGGGCGGCCGCGGCCCGCGCACGGATAAAATGCTCTGTTTCGGCTACGTAGCGATGGCGGAAAACATGATATCCGCGACTTACGAGATCGCCATCGCGGGCAAGCGTTTCCCGCTGACAGCGCTGGCGCGTCCGCCTTATGATCCCAAGGGCTTGCGGATGCGGCAGGAAAGGATTTGTGCATGAAGACCCATGCGCGCGTGGTGGTGATCGGCGGCGGCGCCATGGGCTGCTCGCTGCTCTATCACCTGGCAAAGCTCGGCTGGAGCGACGTGGTGCTGGTGGAAAAGAACGAACTTACCGCCGGGTCCACCTGGCATGCGGCGGGCCTGTGCACCCACTTTGCCCACAACCTTACCGTCATGCACATGCGCGCCTATTCGGTGCGCCTCTACGGCAAGGACCTCAGCGAGGATACCGGCCTGCCGGTGGGCTTCCATCAATGCGGGGCCTTGCGCGTCACCCGCTCGCGCGACCGCATCGACGAGTTTCGTCAGGTACAAGGGCTCGGGCGCTATGCCGGCTTCGACTTCCACATCCTCTCGCCGGAGGAGTTGAAGAAGGTCCATCCCCTGGCCGAGACCTCCGACATGCTGGCCGCCATCCACGAGCCGCTCGACGGCTTCGTCGATCCCTCGCAGGCGACGCAAGGCATGGCGGCGGGCGCCCGCCAGCGCGGTGCCGAGATCTATCGCCACAACCCGGTCATGAGCCTGTCGCGCACATCGTCCGGCGAATGGCAGGTGGTAACGAAGAACGGCACCATCACCGCCCAGATCGTCGTCAACGCCGCCGGCACCTGGGCGCGCGAGGTGGGCACCATGATGGGCCTCGATTTGCCGGTGGTGCCGATGCTGCACCAGTACCTCGTCACCGAGGACGTCGCCGCGGTGAAGGCCCTCGATAAGGAATTGCCGATCATCCGCGACCCGGAGGAAAGCTGGTACGCGCGCCAGGAGCGCCAGGGGTTCATCGTCGGGCCTTACGAGAAGGATGGACACCCCTGGTCCGTCGACGGCGTGCCGCCCGAGTTCGGCATGGAGCTTTTGCCGCCCGACCTCGACCGGGTGCTGCCGATCGTGGAGAAAGCCATGGCGCGGGTGCCGGCCATCGCTTCGGCCGGCATCAAGACCGTGGTCAACGGCCCCATCACTTTTACGCCTGACAGCGGGCCCCTTATCGGTCCTGCCCCCGGTCTGCAGAACGCCTGGCTCATGACCGGCTCCTCGATGGGGATCATGGAAGGCGGCGGCGGCGGAAAATTCCTGGCGGAGTGGATCGTGTCGGGCGAGCCGCCCATGGACCCGCTTGCCCTCGACCCGCGCCGCTTCGGAGCTTTTGCCGACCGTGATTACCGCATCGCCAAGGCGGTTGAAAGTTTCGCCAACCAGTTCGCCATTCATTACCCCTTCGAGGAACGCCCCGCCGGGCGCGGCAGGATCAAGAGCCCCATCCACGATGCGCTTGCCCGTGCCGGCGCCCAGTTCGGCGCGGTCTATGGCCAGGAGCGCCCCAACTGGTTCGCTCGCAAGACCGACACGCTGCCGGCACCCGATACCTATCGCCGTCCCGGCTGGCTCGAAGCCGTCGCCGAGGAATGCGCAACCGTCGCCACCCGCGCCGGGATTGCTGATATGAGCGTCTTCTCCAAGTTCGAAGTGAAGGGAAAGGGGGCGCTCGACTTCATCGAGACGCTGGGTTGCAACCATGCGCCCCGGCGCAACGGCCGCATCGGCCTCACCCTGGCGCTCACCCCTTCGGGTGGTGTCTCGAGCGAGTTCACCGTCACGCGCCTGTCGCCGGAAAATTTCTACCTCACCAGCGCCGCCGCTGCCCGCGCCCAGGATAACGACCTGCTTGCCGCCCATGCCCGTGAGCACTCAGGCGTCGAGGTGGCCGACCTGAGCGAAGCGCGCGCGGTTCTCGCGCTCATGGGACCGAAGGCGCCAAAAATTCTCTCCGGTCTCACCGATGCCGAAGTGGGCGTAAAAGCCTTTCCGTGGCTCGCGGCACAGCGCATGCGCGTCGCCGGTGTCGATGTGCTGGCCCTGCGGGTCTCCTTCGTGGGAGAGGCGGGGTTCGAGCTGCACATGGCGCGCGCCGACCAGCAAAAACTCCATGCCGCGCTGATGGAGGCGGGCCGCCCCATGGGGCTTGGCCATTTCGGCGCCTATGCCATGAATGCCATGCGCCTGGAAAAGGGTTATCGCGCCTGGGGCGCCGACTACACCACCGAACGCACCCCGCTTGAGGCCGGCGTCGAGCACCTGGTCGATACCGAAGGCCGCCGCTTCACCGGCCGCGCCGCGCTCATCGCCGCGTGCCCCGGCGCCCTGCGCCTGAGTCTCATCGAGATCTTCGAGGCCGAAGACTCAAGCGCCACGTCCGAGAAGGAAGAAGCGGGTGGAAAGCCGGTCTATCCCTTCTACGGCCATGCCGTGCTGGCGGCGGGCAGGCCGGTGGGCCTCGTCACCTCGGCTGCCCTCGGCCATCGCACCGCAAAACCCTCGCCCTTGCCTATATCGACGAGGCGCTGGGTTCTGATACCGCGCTGGAGGTCGACATCGTCGGTGACGCCGCCCCGGCGCGCGTCCTCTCCGAACCGCCCTATGATCCGCAGAACCATCGCTTGCGCCACGATCCCGATGCCTGAGAACCGCCATCCCATCATCGCCCTGTGGTCGCACCCGCGCTCCATGTCGACCGCCACCGAGCGCATCATGCGCGAGCGCGGCGATCTCGCGTGCTTCCACGAGCCCTTCATGTACGACTATTACGTGCATCGCAGCGTGCGGGAGATGCCGCATTTCGAGGCGGAAGAGGGCCGGCCCGAGAGCCTTGCCGACATTTGCGCCATGCTGACGTCGGCAGCGGCCGAACGCTGCGTGTTCTTCAAGGACATGAGCTATTATGTCGTGGGTGCGCTCGATGAGCAGCGCAGTTTTTTTGCGTCTCTCACCGACGTCTTCCTCATCCGCGACCCGCGCCGTTCGCTCATGTCCTATGCCAGGCTCGATCCCGACTTCACGCTGGAAGAAGCGGGTCTGGAAGCGCAATGGCGGCATTTCCACTGGCTGCAAGAGACGACCGGCAGAACCCCGCCCGTCATCGAGGCCGAGGCCATCGCCGCCGATCCTGAAGGGTTGATGGGTCGGCTTTGGGCGCTGATCGGCCTCGAACCTTGCCGCAAGGCGTTTTCATGGCAGAGGGAAAGCGTGCCCGGGGAATGGGGTCACGTGGCGGGCTGGCACGGAACGGCATCGGCGTCAGGCGGTATCCGACCGCCGGTTGATGAAAGCGATGCCGAGATCGATGCCCGCTTTGCCGCGCTCGCGGCGAAACATCCACGTCTCGCCGGCCTCCTTGCCCATCACCGCCCGTTCTACGAGCGCCTGAAGGCGCACGCGCTTTCCCTGCAAGGTTAAGCCGCGCCGCTCACGCGGTCCCAGAACTCGCCGCGGTCGTTGGTGCGCGGGAACTCTTCATCGGGCACCGGCACGCCGAGGAACGCGCACAACGGCTCCCAGCCCTCCTTCACCTGATAGACCAAGAGCCGCTCGGCCGGGATCAGTGCCTTGACCGCGTCGTTGTGGGCGTTGAAGGCCGCGATCAGCGCCGCCCGGTCGAGGCCTGGGGGAAAGCCGGTCTTGGCGATGACATCTATCCCCAATGCCAACCATTCGCGCAACTCTTCAGGCGGCTTATCCGGCCCATAGATGAGCTTGTAGATGGTGTGCGAAAAGCTTTCGGCCCAGTTTTCAGGGTCGCGCAGCGTGAGCACGAACTTGCTCGCGGGATAGGCCGCGTTCAACTCGCGGAAGAACCCGGCGGTCGGCCAGTCGACGGCACTGTTGTAGCCCTTGTAGATGGCGGACCAGTCGGCATGGCCCTTCGCGGCTTCGACCCATAGCGGCACCTGCACCGGCAGTTTGAACAGGACCTCCTCCATGTGGTGGCAAGGCCCCAGCCCCAGCCGGTTGATGGCGAGCTTGAGCGAATAAGTTCCCGTGCGCCCCACCCCGGCGCCGATCACACGCAATGTCATGAAGTCCGCCTTTTCTGATCGGGCGCGCCATGATCGAAATCGTCTGCGCCTGCCCTCTGCGATAGCGGGGCCTTATAATCGACCCGCGGGGGGGCGGACAAGACGGGGTTTCGTCAGATGGCGGGAACCACCGTGAGTTCGGTTCCCGAGCGCGTCAGCGCATCGGTGATTTCGGGCGGCGGAAGCTGGTCGGTCACCAAAAGGTCGATGGCGGAAAAGTCGCACACCTTGACCAGCGCCGTGCGGTCGAACTTGGAATGATCGCTCACCACTACCCGCCGCTCGCCGCTCTTCAGCACCGTGCGGGCGAACTCGGCCTCGGCCAGGCGAAAATCCATCAGCCCCATCGTGGCGTCGATGGCGGCGATGGAGATAAAGGCATGGCGCACCTTGAAGCGCTGGATGAACTCAACCGCCGGCGCGCCGAAGGCGGCCCCGTTGTCGCCGTCGATCTCGCCGCCCGCCATGTAGACGGTGTTGCCGTTGACGGCGGCGAGGGTGCGGGCAACATCGGAGGAATTGGTGACGACCGTGAGGCTCCTCTTGGAGAGCAACTCGCGCGCCAGCATCGAGGTCGTGGTGCCGGTGTCCATCATGACGCTCTCGCCGTCATTGACGAGGCTGGCGGCAAAGCGCGCAACCAGGCGCTTTGCCGCCGCGTTCTCCCTCAGGCGCCGCTCGAACGGGGCCTCACCGGTGGGAAACGGCAGGCTGACGGCGCCGTGCACCTTGTCGAGGTCGCCGCGCTCGGCCAGCGGCCTCACGTCGCGCCTCACCGTCTCCAGCGACACCCCGAGATGGCGGGCGAGCTCGGCGATGCCGGCAGAGCCGTTCTCGCGCGCCAGCCGCATGATCTCCGTTTGGCGCCGGCTCAGCCGTTCGTGTGGTAGGCTTGGCGAATTTTGTTGCATTCGCCGCCATTTTAGGCAGCAAAGCCAACCCAAGACAAGGTAAAAACCAAAATTCCGTCAAGAAAGCCACAATTTGGTACGGATTGGTGCTAAATGGGTTGACTTACCGCGCCTCACAGCATCACACTTGCCTTGCCATCAACGCTACGGGGGCTCGCCGCTCAGGTCGTAGCGCGCTGATGCGACAGGGAGGAACAGGTTCATGTTATTATCCACTATTCGCAAAGTGGCCGCGGCCGTCGTGGTTTCGTCGGTCATTGCCGGAGCACCGATGGCGGCCAACGCCGCGGTGCCGGAATCCAACGACCCCATCAAGATCGCGTTGTTCGACTGGACCAGCGTGAATATCAACGCCAAGATTCTGGGCACCATCCTGGAGAGGCTGGGCTATACCGTGGAGTATCCGACGGGGGATTATCTCTCCAGTCTCTCCACCGGCCTCACCAATGGCGACCTCACTGTTGGCATGGAGTATTGGGACACCACCGCCGGCGAGGCGATGAAGGCGTCCGATGCCACCGGCCAGACCGAGCGCCTCGGCAAACTCGGCCCCAAGGCCAAGGAAGAGTGGTGGTATCCGGAATACATGAAAGCGAAATGCCCCGGGCTTCCTGACTGGCATGCGCTGTTGAAGCCGGCCTGCGCCGAGGCCTTCTCCACCCCTGAGACCGCGCCCAAGGGCCGTTATCTTGGTGGTCCGGTGACGTGGGAAGGCTTTGACGACGAGCGCGTGAAGGCCCTCAAGCTGCCCTTCGAGGTGGTGCATGCCGGCACCGATGCCGCCATGTTCGCCGAGCTCGAATTGGCCTATCAGCGCAAGGCGCCGATCATGCTGTGGATCTATTCGCCGCACTGGGCGCCGGCCAAGTACAAGGGCGAATGGGTGCAGTTCCCGGAATACACCGCAGCCTGCTACACCGATCCCAAGTGGGGCGTGAACCCCGACATGAAGTACGACTGCGGCAAGCCGCACGGCGAGATCTGGAAATATGCCTGGGCCGGCATGAAGGACAAGTGGCCGGTAGCCTACAAGGTGGCCAAGAACTACACCATCGCCACCGATGAGCTGAACGGGTTGTCGGGCCAGGTGGACCTCGAGGGCAAGTCGATCGAGGACGTGGCGACCGAATGGGTCGACACGCATAAGTCGACCTGGGAAGCCTGGGCCAAGTAAGGTCTGAAAGCTGACGTCGGCGGTCCGGCCACTGGGCCGGGCCGCCTGTTTTCAGCGGCAGGTGCAGAGAGCGAACAAGGGGGCATGCCTTAATGGCCAAGGGTCATTCCGTGGCGTCGGCAGGTAGTGCACCGGCAGGCGCGGGAGCGGCGGATCGTCCGGTCAAGCTTGCCTGCCGCAACGTGTGGAAGCTGTTCGGGCCGGCGGCCCGGGACTTCATGCAGGACCATAACGGCGCCCCCAGCGCCGAAGACCTCACCGCCGCCAAGCTCATCGGCGCGGTGCGCGACTTCAATATCGAAGTGCGCCAGGGCGAGACCTTCATCATCATGGGCCTGTCGGGCTCGGGCAAGTCGACCATCGTGCGCTGCATGTCGCGGCTCATCGAGCCCACCTGGGGCGTAGTCGAGTTCGAGGGCAAGAACCTGCTCGAGGCCACCGACAACGAGCTCATCGAGCTCAGGCGGCATCGCATGGGCATGGTGTTCCAGCATTTCGCCCTCCTGCCCCACCTGACCGTGCTTGAGAACATCGCCTTCCCGCTGGCGATCCAGGGTATCGATCTCAAGTCCCGCGAGGCGCGCGCCCGCGAAATGATCGATCTGGTCGGTCTTTCCGGCCGCGAGATGTTCTATCCGCGCGAATTGTCAGGCGGCCAGCAGCAGCGCGTCGGCATCGCCCGCTCGATCGCCACCAACCCCGAGATCTGGTTCCTTGACGAACCCTTCTCGGCGCTCGATCCGCTGATCCGGCGCGAGATGCAGGACGAGCTGATGCGCCTGCAGTCGATGTTGCACAAGACCATCGTCTTCATCACCCACGATTTCGACGAGGCCATCCGCATCGCCGACCGCATCGCCATCATGAAGGATGGCGAGATCGTCCAGGTCGGCACCTCGGAAGAGCTGGTCAACCACCCGGCGACCGACTACGTGGCCGAGTTCACCCGCGACGTGCAACGTTCCAAGGTCACGTCGGCGCGGACCATCATGCGCCCGGCGGGAAAGGCGAAGCACGCTGGAACAGTGAACGCCGGCGAGAGGGTCGCGAGCTTCTCCTCGGCGATCGTGGCGGCCGGCAAGCCCTTCGCGGTGACCGGTGAAGATGGCGAGATCATCGGCGAGGTGGCGCCTCAGGCGGTGATCGATCTGCTTGCCGGCATTGGCGGCAACGGTGCCCGGCCATGAGCGTCGCTGCGCCAGCGGCACAGCGGGTGCGGGCTCCTTCCGGCCCTTGGCCATGGATCTGGGCGGCAGCCATCGTGGCGGTGTTGGCGCTGCATGTGCTGCGCGACAACATTACCTGGGCGGTGAACTTCCCCGATCAGGCCGTGATCCCTGCCGCCGACTGGATCAACGTCATCTTCACCTGGATCAAGCGCCATTTCACCTGGCTCACCCGCGACATTACCGGTCTGCTCGGATTGCAACTCGATTTCGCTCTCAACCTTCTCGCCAAGGGTTTCAGGATCGGGCACGGTGCCGATACCTTCATGCTGCCGCGCCTGTCGTGGCTGGGGGTGTGCATAGCGGCTTTCTTCGCTGGGCGTGCTGCCGGCGGCAACCGTCTCGGGTTTCTGGTAGGTGCCTGCTTCTTCTTCGTGGCGCTGTTTGGCAAGTGGACAAGCTCGATGCTTACCCTTGCGCTCATCATCATTGCCGTGCCCGTGTGCATCGTCGTGGGCACCCTCATCGGCATCTGGGCGTGGAAGCGCCCATGGGTGGACAAGTTCATCATCTCGCCCATGCTCGACCTGATGCAGACCATCCCCACCTTCGCCTATCTCATCCCCATGCTGCTGCTGTTCGGCAACTCGCCGGTGTCGGCCATGCTGGCGACCGCCATCTTCGCCATGCCGCCCATGGTGCGCGCCACCATGCTGGGTCTGTCACGGGTGCCCTCCGAGCTCAAGGATTTCGGCGACATGGCCGGCTGCACGCCGCGCCAGAAGCTGTGGCGGGTGATGCTGCCGTCTGCCCGCCCGAGCCTGATGATCGGCGTCAACCAGGTGATCATGCTGGCCCTCAACATGGTGATCATCTCCTCCATGATCGGCGCCGGCGGGCTTGGCTACGACGTGCTCTTGAGCCTCAGGGCGTTGCGGATCGGCGATGCCATGGAGGCGGGCCTCGCCATCGTCGCGCTTGCCATCGCCCTCGACCGCCTGAGCCAGGCGATGGCCCGGCGCACCGCCACCGCCAGGGTGCATGTGGAAGTGAGGCCACCCGTGTGGAAGCGCTATCCAAATCTCGTGGCGGCACTGGCCGTGCTGGTGGTGACCACCCTCATCGGCCTGGTCGAGCCGGGCCTGCACCACGTTCCCAAGGCCATCACCTTCACCACCGGCCCGTTCTGGACGTGGTCGATCAAGTGGGTCAACATTCATTTCTATGACGCCATCGAGACGTTCCGGGTGGCGCTGATCATCTACCTGCTCAATCCCGTCAGGGCCTTTTGCATGCAGTTCCCGTGGACCGGCGCCGTCCTCGTGCTGGGCCTCGTCGGCTACCGGCTGGGCGGCTGGCGGCTGGCCGGTCTGGTGGCGGCGCTCACCATCTTCTGCGCCGTCGTGGGGTTGTGGGAAAAGACCATGGCGACGGTCTATCTGTGCGGCATCTCGGCCGCCGTCTCCTGCCTTATCGGCATTCCATTGGGGCTGCTCGCGGCGCGCAACGACCGCTTTGAACGCTTCATCACGCCGCTGCTCGACACGCTGCAGACGCTGCCGTCTTTCTGCTTCATCATCCCCGTTGTCATGCTGTTCCGCGTGGGCGACGTCTCGGCCATGATCGCCACCGTCGCCTTCGCCGTGGTGCCGGCGGTGCGTTACACCAATCACGGCATCCGCCAGGTGCCGCCGGCGCTCATCGAGGCGGCCACCGTCTCCGGCTGCACCAGGCGCCAGTTGTTCTGGAAGGTGGAATTGCCCATTGCCCTGCCGGAGATCATGCTGGGCGTCAACCAGACCATCCTCATGGCGCTCGCCATGATCATCATCTGCGCCATGATCGGCACTCGCGACCTCGGCCAGGAGGTGTTCATCGCGCTCGCCAAGGCCAATGCCGGGCGCGGCATCGTGGCGGGCCTTGCCATCGCCTTCATCGGCATCACCGCCGACCGCCTGTTCAGCGCCTGGAGCGCCCGGGCCCGCGCCCGGGTCATGTGACGGACACGGAAGGTGACGGCTCAATGACCAGCACCAAAGAGCGCATCGCCGCCCTGCCGACCTGGGCGGGTGACATTGCCATCGAGCCGCTGAAAGGCGGGCTCTCCAACGAGAGCTACACGGTCAGCGAAGGCGGCCGCAAATACGTGGTGCGCTTCGGTCAGGATTTCCCCGTCCATCACGTCTTGCGCCAGCGCGAGCTGATGGCCGCGCGAGCCGCTCATACCGCGGGCTTTGCCCCCGAGGTGGTTTATGCCGAACCCGGCCTCATGGTCGCGGCCTTCATCGAAGGCAAGACATTTGCCGAGGCCGATGTGCGCGCCAACATCGCCCGCGTCGCCAGTCTCATGCGCCGTTTCCATCGCCAGATGCCGCTGCATGTCTCGGGCCCTGGCGCCATCTTCTGGCCCTTCCATGTGGTGCGCGACTATGCCCTGACGTTGAAGGCCGGTAGCAGCCGCATGGTCCCGGAGGTGCCGCGCTACGTCAAGCTGGCCGAGGCGCTGGAGGTGGTGCAGGACCCGCTCCCCATCGTCTTCGCCCACAACGATCTGTTGCCGGCGAACTTCATCGACGACGGCGAGCGGCTGTGGCTCATCGACTTCGAATATGCCGCCTTCTCCACCCCGATGTTCGACCTTGCCGGCATCGCCGGCAACGCCCTGTTTGATGCTGACGAGGACATAGCCCTGCTGACGGCCTATTTCGGCGCCGCACCGACGCCTGGCCTCATCCGCTCGCATGCCGCCATGAAGTGCGCCTCGCTGCTGCGCGAGGCGATGTGGAGCATGGTGTCGGAAATCCATCTCGATGCTCCCGGCGTCGACTACGTCGCCTACACGCGCGAAAACCTCGAACGCTTCGAAAGCGCCCTTGACGACTACCAGTCACGCTTCGGAAAGATCGCGGCATGAGCCTTCCTTCCCACGCCCAGATCGTCGTTATCGGCGGCGGCATCATCGGCTGCTCCACCGCCTACCACCTGGCGCGCGACCACAAGGCCGACGTGGTGCTCATCGAGCAGGGCCAACTCACCTCCGGCTCCACCTGGCACGCCGCCGGCATGGTGGGCCAGTTGCGCTCCTCGGCCTCCATCACCCAGGTGCTGAAATATTCCGTCGAGCTCTACAAGCGCCTGAAGGACGAGACCGGCCTCGAGACCGGCTGGAAGATGTCGGGCTGCCTGCGCCTTGCCTGCAACGCCGACCGCTGGACCGAGTTCAAGCGCCTCGCCACCACCGCCGGCTCCTTCGGCATGGAGATGCACCTGATCTCTCCCGCCGAGGTCAAGAAGATGTGGCCGCTGATGGAGACCTCCGACCTGGTGGGCGCCAGCTTTCTGCCCACCGACGGCCAGGCCAACCCCTCCGACATCACCCAGTCGCTCGCCAGGGGCGCGCGCATGTCGGGCGCCAAGATCGTCGAGAACGTGCGCGTCACCGGCTTTGTGATGGAGGGTGACCGCATCACGACTGTGCAGACGAGCGAGGGCGACATTGCCTGCGACAAGGTCGTCAACTGCGCCGGACTGTGGGCGCGCCAGGTGGGCACCATGGCCGGCATCAACGTGCCGATGCAGGCGGTCAAGCACCAGTACATCATCACCGAGAAGATCGACGGGCTCAGCCCCGACACCGTCAGCGTGCGCGACCCCGACCGGCGCACATACTTCAAGGAAGACGTCGGCGGCCTCGTCACCGGCGGCTATGAGCCCGACCCCGTCCCGTGGAGCGTGGACGACATCCCGGACGACTGGCAGTTCCGCCTGTTCGACGACGACTGGGACCATTTCGAGCAGCACATGGTGAACGCCATCGCCCGCGTCCCGGCGCTGGAGACGGCCGGCGTCAAGCAGATGATCAACGGCCCCGAAAGTTTTACCCCCGACGGCAACTTCATCCTCGGCGCAGCCCCCGAATGCGCCAACATGTTCGTCGGCACCGGCTTCAACGCCTTCGGCATTGCCTCGGGCGGCGGGGCGGGCTGGGTGCTGGCCGAGTGGGTGATGTCGGGCGAGGCGCCGATGGATTTGTGGGTGGTCGACATCCGCCGCTTTTCCGATCTGCACAAGGACCGCGACTGGGTATGCGACCGCACCCTCGAAGCCTACGGCAAGCACTACACCATCGGCTTCCCGCACGAGGAATTCCTGAGCGGCCGCCCGCGCATCGTCTCCCCGCTCTATGAGCGCCTGAAAGACCACCGCGCCGTCTTCGGCTCCAAGCTCGGCTGGGAGCGCCCCAACTGGTTCGCGCCCGAAGGGATGGAAGCAAAAGACATCTATTGCATGGGCCGGCAGAACTGGTTCGCCCCCGTCGGCGACGAGCACCGCGCCGTGCGCGAGGCCGTCGGCGTCTTCGACCAGTCCTCCTTCGCCAAATACGAGTTGAGGGGCGCCGATGCCGTCAAGGCGCTCGACTGGATCTGCGCCAACGACGTTTCAAAGGCGCCGGGTCGCCTCACCTACACCCAGCTCCTCAACACCCGCGGCGGCATCGAATGCGACCTCACCGTGGCGCGACTGGCGGAGGATCATTTCTACATCGTCACCGGCACCGGCTTTCGCACCCATGACGCCGCCTGGATGACCGAGCACGCCCCCGCCGGCCTCGATGCCAGCCTCACCGACGTCACCGAGGACTGGGGCACCCTGTCGCTCATGGGCCCGAAGGCGCGCGACGTGCTTGAGAGCATCACCGATGCGGGCGTCTCCAATAGCGCCTTCCCCTTCGGTCACGTTCGTATCCTCGCTATCGCCGGCCACGAGGTCCGCGCCCTGCGTGTCACCTATGTGGGCGAGCTTGGCTGGGAGCTGCATGTGCCGCTTCAGGCGACTGGCGAGGTGTTCGATTGCCTGATGCAGGCAGGTGCCGCCCACGGCATCCGCCCGGTCGGCTACCGGGCGCTGGAATCGCTGCGACTGGAAAAGGGCTACCGTGCCTGGGGCTCCGACATCACGCCCAACGATTCCCCCTTCGAAGCCGGTCTCGGCTGGGCGGTGAAGCTGAAGAAGAACACCGACTTCATGGGCCGCGCGGCAGCCGAGCGCGCCTCCTCTTCAGCGCTGAAAAAGACGCTCGCCGGCTTCACTGTCGACGATCCCGACATCGTCCTCCTTGGCCGCGAGACCATCATGCGCGACGGCGAATATGCCGGCTATCTCACCAGCGGCGGCTTCGGCTACACCATCGGCAAGCCCATCGGCTACGGCTATGTGCGCAATGGCGCAGGGCTCGACGACGACTGGCTGCGACGCGGCACATATGAACTGGTGGTGGCGACCGAGCGGGTGCCGGCAAAGCTGCATCTGGAGCCGCTCTACGACCCGAAATCCGCCCGCGTGAAAGTCTGATCCCATGTCCATGCGTGCCGATCGGCATGTCCACATCCTCATCATCGGCGGTGGCGCCATCGGCACCGCGCTTGCCTGGCACCTCGGGCGCGGCGGCGCCAAGGACGTGCTGCTGGTGGAAAAGGCACAGCTCACCCACGGCTGCACCTGGCATGCTGCCGGCCTCGTCGGCCAGCTTCGCTCCAAGCGCAACCTCACCCGCCTGATGCAGAATTCCGTCGCCTGCTTCGACCGGCTGGAGGAAGAGACCGGCCAGGCGATCTCATGGAAGAAGGTGGGTTCGCTGCGCCTGGCTTCGAGCCCGGAGCGCTGGAGCGAGATCCGCCGCTCCATGACCCAGGCGAAAAGTTTCGGTGTCGAGTGCCATGCCCTTTCCGCCGCCGAGGCGAAGGCGCGCTTTGCCTATATCGACACCGCCGGCATCGAAGGCGCCGCCTTCATTCCCGGCGACGGCTATATCGACCCCTATTCCCTCGCCATGGCCTATGCAAAGGGCGCGCGCCAGAACGGCGTAAAGATCGAGGAAGGCGTGTGCGTCAGCGAGATCGCGCATGACGGCCGGCGCGCCCTCGGCGTCGTCACCAACGCTGGCAATATCTCATGCGACATCCTCGTCAATTGCGCCGGGCTGTGGGCCAAACGGGTCGGAGAGATGGCCGGGGTGCCGCTGGCGGCCGGCGTGGTCGAGCACCAGTATTTCCTCACCGAGAAAAAGCTCGACTTCGCCGCCGACCTGACGACGCTGCGCGACCCGGACCACAATTTCTATCTCAAGCCCGACACCGGCGCCTTCGCCATCGGCGGCTGGGAGGACGGGACGAAGGGCTGCTGGCGCTCGCTGCCGCCGCTCGACTTAGCCCGCGAGCTTTTCCCCGCCAACATGGACCGGCTTGAGCTCTTCGCCCTGCCGGCCTCGCAGCGCCTGCCGGTGCTGGCCGAGATCGGTATCCAAACCGTCATCAACGGCCCCATCCCGGTCTCGGCCGATGGCGAGCCGCTCATGGGACGCGCGCCGGGATTCGATAATTTCTACATCGCCTGCGGCTTCACCGCCGGCATCGCCGCCTCCGGCGGTGCGGGCCTTGCCATGTCGAACCTCATCCTCGAGGGCGATGCCGGCATGGACCTGTGGCCCTTCGACATCCGCCGCTTCGGCCCCCTGCACGCGCAAGGCCGCTTCCTGGAAGCCCGCGCCATCGAGGCCTATGGCGCCTATTACAAGATCCACTGGCCGGGCGAAGAGGCCCATGCCGGGCGCGGCTTGAGGCGCTCGCCCTTCTACGAAATCCTGAAAGGCAAGGGTGCCGTCCACGGTGCCAAATTCGGCTGGGAGCGCCCCAACTGGTTCGCCCGTCCCGGCGACGAGCCGCACGACAAGCCGAGCTTTGAAGGAAAGCCCAACTGGTTCGATGCCGTCGGCACCGAGGCCAAGGCCATCCGCGAGCGCGTCGCCCTCATCGACCAGACCTCTTTCGCCAAGTTCGAGATCACTGGCGAGGGTGCGCTCGCTGCCGTGCAAAAGATCGCCGCCAACGATCTCTCCGGCTCCGGCCCGCGCGCCGTTTACACCCAGCTCTGCAACGACAAGGGCGGCATCGAGGCCGACCTCACCTTTATCGTCAGGGCCGACGACAGCATCCTCTGCGTCACCGGTTCAGGCTTTGGTGTGCACGACGGGGGCTGGATCGCCAGCCACCTGCCAGCCGGCGTAGCGATGCGCGAAGTGACCGGCGCAGTCGCCACGCTCAATCTCTGCGGCCCAAAAGCCCGCGAGGTGCTGGCCGCCGTCACTGACGATGATGTCTCCAACGCGGCCTTGTCCTTCCTTGCCGTGCGCGAGATCGGAATCGGCCTCGCCCGCGTGCTGGCGGTGCGTATCGGCTATGTGGGCGAGTTGGGCTACGAACTTTACATCCCGCAGGACTACGCCGCCCACGTCTACGAAACCCTTTGGGCGGCGGGCGAAGAATTCGGCATCGCCGATGCCGGCTACCGCGCCATCGAAAGCTGCCGGCTGGAAAAGGGCTATCTCTACTGGTCCGGCGACATCTCGCCCGACTACAACCCCTACGAGGCCGGCCTCGGCTTCGCCGTAAAGTTCGACAAGGGCGATTTTGTCGGCCGCGAAGCGCTGCGTCACATCAAGGCAGAAGGGGTAAAGCGCAGGCTCGCCGCCTTCCAGGTGGAGGGCTTTGCCCCCTTCCATGGCGGCGAAGCGATCCTGCACGACGGCGAGGTGGTGTCCGTCACAACCAGTGCCGGCTATGGCCACGTCCTCGGCTCGACCATCGCTTTCGGCTACCTGCCGGCAGAGCTTTCCGGCAAGGACGGCTTCGAGATCGAGGCCTTCGGCACCGCCTACGAGGCGACAAGGGGGCCGCGCTGCCTTTATGATGCGGAGATGAAGAAGCTCAAGGGGTGAAAGGATGAACGACGACGGGATCGGGCAGGCACGCGACACCCTGAAAGGCATCCCCGGCCTTGCGGGGATCGATGTGGCGACAATCCCCGTCGAGCGGCTCGGCGGTCTCACCAACCTCGTCTTCAAGGCAGGCGAATATTGCCTGCGCATCCCCGGCAAGGGCACCGAGGAATATATCGACCGCGCCAACGAGGCGGTAGCGGCCAAGGAGGCGGCGCGTGCCGGCGTCTCGCCCGAAGTGGTGCATTTCGACCCGGCGACCGGCGTCATGCTCACCCGCTTCATCGACGGCGCCGTCACCATGTCGCCCGACCTGTTCAAGGCCCGCGAAGGCTCGCCCGCCCGCGCTGGCGAAGCCTTCCGAAAGCTGCACCAATCTGGCGCGAAATTCCCCTTCCGTTTCGAGCTCTTTTCCATGATCGACGACTACCTGAAGATTCTCGGGCAAGACCGTCGATCTGCCCGAAGGCTATCACGACGTGCTGGCCGAGGCCGAAACGGTGCGCGCAGCCTTGAACGCCCATCCCCTCCCGCTCACCGCCTGTCATTGCGACCCGTTGTGCGAGAACTTCCTCGACGCCGGCTCGCGCATGTGGGTGGTCGACTGGGAATATTCCGGCATGAACGATCCCATGTGGGACCTCGGCGACCTGTCGGTCGAGGCGGGCTTCGACGCCGCCCGGGACGAGGAGATGATACGGGCCTATTTCGGTGGCGCCCCCCGCCCCGATGAGCGCGGCCGCATCGTCATCTACAAGGCCATGTGCGATCTCCTGTGGACCCTGTGGGGTCTCATCCAGCACGCCAACCAGAACCCGGTCGATGATTTCATGGCCTATGCCCTCAACCGCTTCCATCGCTGCCGCGCCCTCATGGCCGATCCCGCCTTTGCTGGTCACGTGAAAGCGGTAGCGGCAGGCGCTGGTCGCTGACGATATCCGGAACGGCGCACTTACGCCGTGTTCCGGGGTTTGTTCAGATTATTCTCAGCCCTGTTTTGACCGTGTTCAAAACCCTGTTCAGGCCTGTTTTGCCATGCTCGATGAAGCCCGCCAGCGCACTCAGGAGTTGCAATCGCGCCTGAAGCAAGACGGCATCGACGTCGCCGTCTTCACCGACGAGGCCTCGATTGCCTATCTCGCCGGCTTCTGGGGCTACCTTTCCGTCGAGTTCGGCCGCCCCACCTTTCTCATCATCCGCCCTGGCGCCGAGCCCGTCGTCGTCACCCCGCTGATGGAAAGCGAGATGGTCTCCGCCATGACCTGGGTCTCCCGCATCGAGACCTGGGAGGATGCCGGGCCCAACCGCTGGGAAAAGGTGTTGGGCCGGGTGCTGGGAGACAAGCCGGGCGTCATTGCCGCCGAAACCCGCTCCATGCCGGCCATCGTGCGCAACTGGTTCGACGAGCAATATCAAGGCGTTAGACTGAAGGACGTATCGCCCCTCCTGGGGGCCATGCGCATGATCAAGTCGCCGGCGGAGATCGCGGTGATGCGCCAGGCGGGTGCCATTGCCGGTGCCATGATGGTAGCCGCCGAAGCCGCCTTGGCCGAAGGCGCCCCCGAATACGAGGCCGCGCTTGCCGTGATAGAAGCCGGCACCCGCAAGGCCGCCGGGTTCCTCACCGCCAAAGGCTGGGAGGCCTTCGTCTCGCCCATGATCCACAACCTGCAGATCATGCAGTCGGGCCGCGATACCTCCATGGTCCACCGCCGCGCCAGCGTCAAGCGGCTGCAAAGGGGCGATCCGGTCTATTTCTGCTTCTGCAATATGGCCCAGTTCAAGCAGTACAAGCTCGGCTTCGACCGCATGTTCTTCATCCGTGAACTGAGCGATGAAGCCCGCCACGTGCAGCAGGCGGCCATCGACGCGCAGGCAGCAGCCGTTGCCGCCATTCGCCCCGGCATCCTGGCCCAAGAGGTGGCCGCTGCGGCGAACGAGGTCTACAAGGCGCGCGGCTACGAAACCGGCTACAGGACCGGCCGCTCCATCGGCGTTTCCTATCTGGAAGCGCCGGAGCTCAAGGCTGGCGACAGGACGGTGCTCAAGCCCGGCATGACCTTTGCCGTCGACGGCGGCATCAGCGTCGATGGCAAGCTCGGCGGGCGCATCGGCGATTCCATTGTGGTCACCGCAACAGGCTCGGACTATCTGACGGACTATCCGCGCGAAATTCTGCTGGTGGAGCGATGAGCGGGATGCGCCTTGCCGTCTTCCAGTGCAAAGCCGGCGGGCTTGATCAGGCCCAGCGTCTCGCCGCCTTGCGCCGCGCCATCGGCGAGGCCGGCGAGCCGCGCGCCGGTCTCATCGTCTGCCCGGAACTTTTCATGTCGGGCTACAATGTGGGCGAGGCCATCACCCGCCTGGCGGAAACGCCCGAGGGTCCGTTCGCCGCTGCCGTTGCCGCCCTTGCGCGCGAGACCGGCACCGCCATCTGCTACGGCTATCCCGAGTGCGGCGGCGAAGCGATCTACAATTCCGCCGCTTGCTTCGGCCCCGATGGCGCGCTCATTGCCAATCACAGGAAGCTCGTCATCCCGCCCGGCGTCGAGCCCGACTATTTCTCGCCCGGCGAACAACCAACCCTGTTCGATCTCGGCGGCCTGCGCTTTGCCATCCTCATCTGCTATGACGCCGAGTTTCCTGAACCGGCCCGCCATGCCGCGCTCGCCGGCGCCCATTGCCTGCTGGTGCCGACGGCCTTGCGCGATATGTGGGGCGTCGTTGCTCAGCGGGTGATGCCCACCCGCGCCTTCGAAAACGGCACCTATCTCGCCTACGCCAACCATGCCGGCGTCGAGGGCGATCATGCCTATCTCGGCGCGTCGTGCATCTCATCGCCGGTCGGCGAGGATTTGGTGCGAGCGGGTGAGGGCGAAGAGGTGATCGCCGCCACCATCGATCCCGCCAGGGTCGCCGCCGCCCAGGCACGGCTGCCCTATCTGCGCGACCTCGACGGTCTCAAGCGAAGGCTGGAGAACAGAGCGTAGAGACAAGATCCCGGATTGCGCTGCGCTTCATCCGGGCTACGCGGCTCTCTGGCGCGGCCCGGCCATTGAAGGTTGACCTCGCCGTCTGGTTGTCGCACCGTTTGGGACATCGACCGTTTCGAGCAAGAGGACACCCGTGCGGCTTGCGGCCCTGATTGCGATCTGCCTTGCCGGTCTCCTGTGGGGTGCCGCCTTGCCGGTGCATGCCGAAAAGCGCGTGGCGCTGGTGGTCGGCAATTCGGCCTACGAGCACACGTCGAGCCTGAAGAACCCGCGCCAGGATGCAGCCGCCATCGCCTCAGCGCTCAAGGCCCTCGGCTTCGATGTCGTCGAGGGGCTTGATCTCAAGGAAGCCGACTTCGTCGCCAAGGTGAGCGATTTTGCCACCCGCATCGAGACCGCCGACGTGGCGCTGCTCTATTATGCCGGCCATGGACTGCAGGCACACGGCAAGAATTATCTGGTGCCGGTCGATGCCGACCTGAAGCGCGAGTTTGAACTGCAGTTCCGGACCATGCCGCTGGAGGTGATCCTGAAATCGATGGAGGCGGCAAAGCGGGTCAACGTCGTCTTGCTCGATGCCTGTCGCAACAATCCACTGGCCGACAAGCTGGCGCGCTCGCTCACCAGTACCCGCAGCCTCGGCAGCACCCGCGGCCTAGCCCGCGTGGGCAACGTGGTGGGCACCTACATCGCCTTTTCGACCTCGCCCGACAGCGTCGCGCTGGACGGTGAGGGCGACCACAGCCCCTTCGCCGCTGCCCTCCTCAAGGACATCAAGGCGCCGGGTCTCGACATCGAGATCCTCATGCGCCGGGTCAGGGCCGACGTGATCACGGAGACAGGCGGGCGCCAGGTGCCGTGGTCGAATTCATCGCTCACCAGCGGTTTCGTCCTTAACCCGTCCGCCACCGGCGCCGAGAACCCGACCCCTGCGCCGCAGCAATCCGTCACGCCGCAGACCCCGCCGGCGAATAACCAGAAGGCTGCCGAAGAGCGGCTCTACTGGGACAGCGTGCGTGGCAGCGACGATGCCGATCTGCTGCAGTCCTACATCAAGCGCTATCCGCAAGGCGCCTATGTGGAGATCGCCCGCCTCACCATCGAGCGCATGCAGCGCGAAAAGCAGCAGCAGCAGCAACGCTCAGCCACCGGAAGCAGCAATGCAACCCAGCCCGGCAGCCAGAAGCCGGGATATACGCTCTATCCCAACTACGATTCCTTCGGCTTCGACCTGCAACGCATCAACCGGGTCAGCCTCAACGAGTGCATATCGCGCTGCGGGCAGTCCGGCGAGTGCCACGCATTCACCTACAACGCCCACTATCGCGTGTGCTTCCTGAAAAGCGGCAGCAACGGTCTCATTCCCAATGCCAACGCCACCGCCGGCCTGTTCGGCATCACCGCGCCCAAGCGCACCCTGTCAGGCTTCGACAATATCGATGCGCCCGGCAACGACTTCAGCCGCCTGAAGCGCGCCGATCTCATGTCCTGCTACGATATCTGCGAGGCAGACAGCAGTTGCCGTGGCTTTGCCTATGTTTACAAGAACCAGTCGTGCTGGTTCAAATCCCTGATCGGGCCGACTTACAAGAGAAACGGCGTCAGCCTGTTCGTGCGTTAGCTGAGAGATGCGCCACCTCACGGTTCTGTTGACGGCCTTCATCGCCCTGCTCGCGGCAGGCAGCGCATCGGCGGCGTCTCTCGATGAGATGGTCGGCCAGATGATCATGGTCGGCTTCAAGGGACGGACGGCTGAGGCAGCGACCGTCAAGCGCATCGGCGACGACATCGCGGCGGGCCGCATTGGCGGTGTCGTGCTGTTTGCGCGCAACATCGCCGGGCCGGCGCAGCTCAAGGGTCTGACCAGCTACCTGAAGAGCCACGCCGTCGGCCTGCCGCCGATCATCGCCGTCGATCAGGAGGGCGGCGAGATCCAGCGCCTCACCACCGCCAAGGGGTTCTTGCGCGCGCCCAGCGCCTTTTATGTGGCGCACCACAAGAGCCCGAAGCAGGCCTACGACATCTATCGCAGGATGGCGGATGAGCTCGCCCGCTTTGGCATCAACATGAATTTCGGGCCGGTGGTCGACCTCGACCTCAACCCCGACAACCCCGTCATCGGCAGGCTCAATCGCAGTTTTGGCGACAGCGAGAATGTGGTGGTCACCTATGCCCGTGCCTTCGTCAAGGCGCATCGCGACGCCGGTGTCCTCACCTGCCTGAAGCACTGGCCCGGCCATGGCGGCGCCAGCGGCGACAGCCATAGGGGCAGCGTGCACACCTCGGCGATCAACCGCGTACTCGAGCAGCAGGTTTATGGCGATCTCGTGCAATCGAAGCTCGCCGACGCGGTGATGGCGAGCCACGTCATCCCCTATGAAGACAAGGCTCGCCTGCCAGCTTCGCTCAGTCCGCGCTCGCTCTTTTTCCTGCGCACCAGCGTCGAGTTCCAGGGCGCCGTAATCTCGGACGATATGCAGATGGGCGCGATTTCGCGCCGCTTCCGCTTGCAGGACGCGGTGGTGCGCGCCGTCAATGCCGGCGTCGACATGCTGATCTTCGCCAACATGCTCACCTATGATCCCGACGTGGCGGTGAAGGTGCGTGCGGTCATCCTGACGGCTGTGAAGGAGGGGCGGATCAAGCGGGCGCGGATAAACGCGGCCTATGAGCACATCTCCGCCCTCAAGCGGCGGCTGCTGCAATAATACCAAAGGAATTAGATATTGAGCCATTTCATGGCATCAAACCGGTCACTCGGGCAAGCGCGTTCGATTCTTCAGTGACGCCCATTGCATGCCGACGTGCCCTGCCACAGCCTGAGGCTTCAGTCGTTAACCTTGTGCAACCGACGCAAGTCAGCTCAACTTTGGCGCATCATAAAACTGCGAGAACAGCTCGTAGTCACCCTTATAGAAATCAATGATCTTGAGCAAACTTGATCGCGGCAACTCTTCCATGTGAAAACGTGGACCACCGGTCTGTTCATGCGGAATATTAATGGGTATGCCGCAGATTTGAGATAGTTTCTCTTCGCATTCTTTCATTTCTTCAATGCGATAGATTGCATCAAACCAGGTCAAGTCGGGGCCCGTAAACAAGTGGGCTGGATCCGTATGGTGGCGAATATGATTCGACCATTTGCGATAGAGTTCCAGGCGCTCGATGAAGCCGATAAGATCGGGATCCGGCGTAGCCCCCTCAGCGATAGCCTCTGGAGATAGTTGCCATTTTGCCAAATTATGATAATGCACCACACGATTAGAATAACAAGAAAGAAACCGTTTAATTGGATCGCGCACTATAAGAAAGCGAAAATATTCATTAAAATCCTTTTTTTTGTACCCTTTTTCAAATTGTTTTGATGGATAGAGCATATGAATATTGTATGTCTTACCATTTGCTCTGAATTGATCAAATTTCTTTTCATTTTCGAGTTCAAAAAACATATGTTTCAATGAACTGCAAGCAGTCTTTGGAATTGGGACAAATGCAATTTTATATTTTTTCAATATGTTCATTTTTGAGTTTCTCTATAAAGTTTTACTGCCCGATGATGTCCCGGCATATTACCTCCTGGGCGGCGCCAAGGCTCATCAGATGGAAAGCCTGATCATCTGTCCTCACGAACAACTTAGAGAACGTCTTGAATGAGTTCAATAGGACGTGAGCCATGTCCGAGGTTTCAATCTCGTCTTTCGGGAAGACCGCGCCGAGCTGGCACCCGAAGCGGCGAACACTGTTCAGCGCAGGAATGATTTCCGTACAATCGATCGTCACCACGGCACCAAAGGCGGCCAGAAGGCCTTCGATGGTCAACGCCGGGCTCAGGTCTATCGAACTGTTCGATTCCGGGAAGACAAAGATCGAACGGAAGAGCGAAAGATCGACCGCTTCGGAGGCTACAGTGCTGCCCAGCACGCATAGCGACGGCGCTATGCCATCATGCGTTCGGAAATAGTCGACGACGTCATTGATGCCAAACTCGTCGTGGCGCCACCTGAGAGCATTTTCGGTCATGATGAGAAGGCTTGCGCCGCGCGCGGCGGGATCCGCAAGTGGTGTCTTGCAGCCCAGGTGGATCATGTCCAGGTCCACGCGATTGCTGCGGTGGGGCCGCCACACGCCTTCTGAACGCCAAGGGTGCGCGGGCTGATCGAACACCTGCAGCGCCGTGCGCAGCATCTCGTCGTACTCGACAACGCTTGCTCCGCTCGTCTGGTCGCAAGCAATGTGTTGCGGTGCGCTATGGTACCTGAGGGCAAAATGGTGCGCATTGCCTCGCTTCAGTAGTCTGGAAAGAGTTCCACCGGCGAGCATTTCTTCGGCGAGACGCAGCAAGGGAACCGATACCACAGCGGCCGCGCAAGGCGCAGGCATGGCCCCGGCCCTTGTCAGGACAACCTGATCCTCCAATCCCTGCGACAGGGACAGGGAGGTTATGCCGTGTAGATTGCGGGATTCCAGGAACCACAACGCCCAGTCGAGTAATCGTAGATCCGACAGCACAGTTCGGGCATTGCCGCAAAAGAAGATCGCATGAGCTGGAGCACTTGTGGTGGGTAGTTGATGCAACCGCACCAGCAGGTCGCCAGTCGCGTCCAGGTCCAGCGTCGTGGCGTTGCCGAAAACATCGCCGGCGGTCGAGCAAAGGCTGGCAGATTTCGAGCCCGTTAAAACACAGATAGCGCCCCCAATCGCCCGTTTCATACGACAGGAACGCATCGGGATGAAACAGATCCTGGAACTCTTTTTGTACGAGCACCCGGTTGCGCTCGGCGGAGCGCTGGCCCTCGGACCCCAATCCGCCGATGCGCCGGCGATAGCGAAAGCCAACGGAATCCGCATGTTTGCCGCGCCAGCCTCGGCTGTAGCAGTGCACCCAGAACTGCCAGTCCTCGGCATCGCCACCGCGTCGCGCTTCATCGAACCACAGCCCCTCGCGGAACATTTCGGCCGAGCAGAAACACCCCGGCGTGTGCTCGCAGGCGGCCAACGCGAATAGAGGATTGAACGGCGCTGGTGCATGCAGGTTCTGCGGTGTGCCGAACTGGTGCCAGTCCTCGTAGATCCAGCCGACGCGCCCACCATCTTGCGTCGGCGCACCGCCATATTTCGCTATAAGCGCCAGGCCGCGGGCCACGTATTGCGGGAAAACCTTGTCGTCGCCGTCCACGAATGCCACGGCTTCCAGTTCCGGCCACAGCTCGAGCGCCCGCCGCACACCTTCGTTGCGCATTGCACTCAGGCCGCGGTTGTGACGCGAGCGCCAGTAGAATATCCGTCCGGCCCCGGCGCGGATGAATGTGCTGCATTTGGCCGGCGTGCGCGGGTCAGGACAGGCATCGTCCACCAATATGACCGCAAAGTCCTGTGTTGTGGCCTGCTCCATCAGGCTGGAGAGCGATTCACACAAGAACTCAGCTTGGCCGTAAACCGGTACGATGATAGCTGCGCGCAAATCCACCCCCATATCGCTTGTTAATTGGAAGGCACGGCAGGTCGGGAATGCACGTTCTCCAGATAAGACGCGAATCCAACATCGATAAGTTTGGGCGGACAGCCCAGCGCCGACAGCAGGTCCGCTCGCTTTTGCGAAGAACAGATGATGCGCTTGTAGCAAGCCGCGTAGTTGAACATGGCGACCGGATCGTCCATTAGCCGTGCTGCTTTCAATTGTGCATCTCTCAACTCATCCGGATTGGGAATGAAACTGTTTTCCGAAGCGGAAAAGACGGTGTAGACGCCGAGCGACTTGAGCTTGTGCATCACCGGGGCAAACATTTGCAGGTCGAAACAAATGACATGTGCGAAGGAAGCAAGCAGCCCGGCAAGGCGAGCCACGAGAGGCTTGCTCATGACCTCCCATTTCGGCACGCCCACATTGTGCTCGTCGATCGACAGGGGCATTTTGCCGACCCAGTACGCCAGGGACGAAAGGTTCTCGACCTGCGCGCTCAACTCCTGAGGTACCTGGGGCAGATGTTCACGCGGCGAGAACAGGCTCACCTTCACCTCTGGGCCGGGCCGGCGGGAAATCTCCCGCATCAGCTGGACGACCGCGTTCGTGAGGCCGTCAAACGGCAGGATGATCGCGATGTGTGTCGTTTCGTGGCCCGACACTTGCGGGAACAACGAAGTCGTGCCGATGGATGCCTGTGTCAGTGAGGAATGTGTCGAGCTCTTCACGCCCGATATATAAAGCCGGTTGCCGCGCATCTGGGCAGCGCCGATGCGGCTTTCATTTTGGCCATCGTCATATTGCTTGAGGGTATTGAGGAATTCAAGCAGCTTTTCGTATGAAATTTTGTAGGCGTCAACATTCTCCATCCCGTCGCTGCGCACGAGAATGCGCGATACAAGCTCATTTCCACCCTTGGACTGGGCATTATGCGCACCGATCGCATTCAGCTTGCTTAGATTGACAAAGAAAAAGTTGCGGCTGACGCCGGACCTTCGAAAATCTATGCCTTTATTCGGAATCGGAAAGACAAAAACATCTCCTTCGGCCGCGTGTTCACGCTGCTTGGGGGTGAATGGCTCGATGAGACCCTCGACAAGCGCGGCGCCGTGCGAAAACATTGTCTCCGCCATCATCAGCAGACCGCGCATCAGCCCTTTGCGCATCAGGATATCCCGCACGGGACTCCACATCAGGCACAAAATATCGGGCGCGTAGGGATCATAAATGTACTGCTGCGGCCGCCCGCGCTGCAGTCGCCCCCCCAGGGCATCGAGTATCTTCTGTATCGGCGCCTGCTGACCGATCTCGCCTGGATCGGTGGTGAAGTCGAACGTGTCACCCCAAGGAACACCGAAGGCATAGCGAGGAGCCGTCGCCTGTTCGTCATCCAGCACGGTCTGTGGCCGCAGCATGGATGCATGTTTGGTGTACATATAGGGAACGTTGTAGGCATCATTGCGACGGTTCGTCGACGAGCGGTTGCCCATCAGGCGACGGTAATAGAGCACGTCCCTAGAGTTGAAGACCCCTTCATAGCCTTGCGCGATCGCTGCGAGCCAGAATTCCCAGTCTTCAATACCGCTGCGCATAGTCTCATCCCAACATAGACCGGAGCGGAACATATCGGCATTGTAAAGGCAGCTGGGTTGACTGAGATTCGCCGTTAAATAGCTGGTTCGCCGAAAGTGTTCCGGCACTTCTATATAGTTATAATCGTCACCGAAATTCTTTTTGTTCGTAAAAACCCAACCGAATTTTTTATCGGGTTCATGTTTTTCTGCGTTACGGAGGGCTTTTAGGCTGGTAGCAATGGCAGTCGTTGAAATCAAGTCATCGCCATCCAGGCAATAAATCGCAGAAAGATCGGGATTGCGACGTAACAGCCATTGTATGCCAAGATTTCGTGCGCGCGAGACTCCGCCATTCTCTAGCCAAAGCACATTGAACACGCCGGGATAAGCAGCCAGGTAGCGCTTTGTAATCGGGTATGTGGTGTTGACTTCGGGACAGCCGTCGATCACCAGCAGCACTGACGTCAAATGGACATCACGCTGGGCAAGAATTGATTGTATCGTATCGCTCAGGACAAAACCGATGCGGAAGGCCGTGATCATGGCAGCCACGCGCTCGCCGTTCAGGCCGCGATCGAGGCAGTCCGCATGGCTGGTCGATGCACAATGATCTGCCGGGCACATATCAGGCTTTACACCGCGCATCTGAGGCGGAGGTCCCGAAACCAGCCATGGGCGCTGATGATTGAACTCCCTTTGACGCGCGTGGCCAGCACAAGCCGTATCGGTCCTTTGCGCGCCTCAAATTGCACAACCAGCGGCAGCCCGGTGCCGGGTGCAACCGCATGCCAGCCTTCGCTGGCGAGTGCATTCAACGACAGGTCGGGCTCGGGATCGGTCTTGTCGAAGCCCGGTGCGGTGCCGTCGGCAAAGGCAGCGACCAGGAACTCTATCGGCGGGCCCGCGGGATGTGATGCCTCGCACAACACTTGCGCGCCCTGGATCGGAAAAGGGCTGTCCAGCGTCAAGCTGATGACCGAGGGCCCATCCAATGTCGGGTGCACCATGACACCGTTGTCCGCCACGGTCACCCAGGGCCACTCGCCCAGATTGCGGTCGACCAGCTTTTCATGTTGCTCAAGGACACCGCGGCCGATGTAGATGCCGTATTCGCGCCCGGCGTGCGGCCACAGCGAATTGGGTTCAATGGCTGTCCCAAATGATGGTGTGTCGGGGTGTCCGGCCCAGGCCTGCAGAGCCAGACGGATACCGTCCTGTGGCATCTCGTTGATATGCATGAAGTACCGGTCCATGCCGGCAGCTTTGCACAATGACAGTTCCGGTGCATGCTCTTCGGATCCATCCCACAAGAACACCAGGTGCAAATTGCGGTAGCGCCAGGGAATGTTGTCAGGCATGCTCAGCACACACCAGCCCTCGCGCGCGACAGGCAAGCTTCCCCAGTGGGCCAGCACCACGTCATCTTCCAGTGCGACCAGCCGGCATTCAAGTCGGCCCGCGTCGCCGGCCGGCTTGGCGATATGGATGCCCGCAGCCTTGCAGTAAATGCTGGAATAGGGCAGTTGCTGCGATATAAGTTCGCCCGAACGCAAGCGTTGCGAACCTGAAAAATGTCGCGTCCAGTATCCCAATACAGGAAGGCCATGGGTCGCGGATTTGAGCGCGGCGCTGCAATCCTGCCATTTATTGCGGGAGTCCTCGAGCTGTTCGCGCAATGCCGCGATCTGCCGGTCCAGTGTGGTGGCCTCGCCACAGACCTCCGCATATGCCGCCATTGCCGCCTGGGCAAAGGCGCCAGACAGATCCGTCCGCGCCTGCGTGAGGCCGGCCTTTGTCAGTTTTTCCGCCAGGACGACGATCGGCGGAGCCGACAGGCCCGCATCCGACCAAAAGGCGGCGAGCCTGTCGGCCAGCGCGGTCGTCTGCTGAGTGCAACAAAGAACGGTAATACCGGCCAGAGGCGCGCTCAGCTCAATCTTACCGTCACCACCCTCGATGACCACACCATCGTCATTGCCCCCCCGCGCCGTAAATGTCGCGTGCAGCGTGTCACTCGAGATCTGCCCCGATTGGGCGCCATCCAACCCGATAATGACGAGTTTGGGTGTGCCCGAATAGATCGAAGCAATTTCATTGTAATAAGTCATCGGCGTTACGCTTGCTGTTGGCAGACTATTTTACGATCTTCGCGGATGCTGTAACTTCAACGTTCCGCCACAACTACTCACCATCTATTCTTAATGTGCAGATGCGTTTTGGCGATCATAGCTACACGGTATGATAAACAATTCAAATTTGTCATTCTCGTTCTCAGCATTTTCCGGATGGAAACTTGATTTGCGTTAGTATATATTTGAATCAAAACCATCAACCATCATATAACCGAGCAATTTTTCCTCCAACTGGCGGTCTTGCGCCACCGCGCCGGGCTTTGGAGCATGCAGGCCCCGTTCTTTCCGTAGGCCCCTCTCAAGTCTTCCGGGCAGAACGCATGCACGCCCCGGTCAACTTCAGGCCAGCGGCATTGTCGCTGCGCGCACCTGTTGTCCTTCGGTTAGCCCATGCTGACCTGGCCGGACCGCATGATACGGCAGGCGCGCGGTCAATCGCCTCGATGTGCTTGTCCATAATATAACAATCTCGCTCCCGCGGCTTCGTTGACGAGGGGACTGAGCGCTGTTTGACTGCGGGGGTGTTCGCATTGAGCATTCGGGCGACCATGGCACGTCCGATCGCATCACGACCTGTCTAAAACAAGGCAATCCGTCTATCTGCCCGCTATTTCCCTCCTTGCTTGATCTCGGCCACGTTCGCCCACATCCGTGCAGGCAAGCCATAACCCCTGGCTCCTGCGGTCTATCGTTCGTTCCGACGGGTTCTCGCGAGCAAACCTTCCGCCGACGCAATCTTGCAAATAACGCGATTCCGGGCAAGCAAAAAGCCATTTCCTCCGGGACTTGGGCTGCGCCCAGCTCCCCCTACGCCGACATCAGCGCAATCGCCAAAGTACACGGGTTGGAGCCACGTTGCGGCATCGGCGATGAAGCCGAAGCTGTGCGCCAGGCGTATTGATCAAGTGTCCTTCAACAGTTCATGTACCCTTGTTATGCGGCAGGCAGCGACAAGGGCGATACCGGTCTCCCGCCGCCAGCCACAATGGGTGGCTGTGGCCGTACGGTTCGTGCGCTTTCCGGTGATCGGCGCCTCCGGGCAGGCGAGATGGCGTTGCTTGTCTCGGCAACTCCTTGTGGTTACGCTTCAAATGGGCCGGTTGGCCCGGCACAACATGCTTCACCCGTTGACAGGGGCGCGGAGGCACAACTACAAGCGCGTGAGGTCGAGACCGGGGATGGTGGGACAAGGAATAAATTGTGCCAGATCTGAATGACAGAATTCATTTGAGGATGCTACGTCAGGCCAAGCAGGGCATGATCCCCATCCAACACGCCGTTCGGCGCGGCTATTCCGACGAGGAGGGTTTGCGCGCGGCGATCGCGGATGGCCGGCTGCCGGCGACGCGCGGTGCCAACGACAAGGAGCTGTTCTCGGTTCAGGATCTGGAGAAGGTTTTTGGCCCCGCCAAGAAAGTCTACGGCCTGGAGTGGGGCGATCCGGACGATGCTCCCCGCTTGCGTAAGGTTCGGGACGAATATCTTGTGCCGTTTTTCTCACCCCAGTCGGTGGTCGTCGAGATCGGGCCGGGTGGCGGGCGATGGACCCGCTACATGCAGGGTGCCGCCAAGCTTTACGCTGTTGACTATCATCAGGAGTTGCTGGACGAGTTGAAGGTAAATTTTGGCGATGTCGAGTCTTTAGTCTGCATCAAGAATAACGGTAACGATTTTCCAGATATACCCGATAATTCTGTGGATTTTATTTTTTCTTTTGGTACTTTCGTTCACCTTGAACTGGATATTATTTCTGGTTATCTTGGCGCGATGACGCGCATCATGAAACCGGATGCCATCGCGGTCATTCACTATTCCGACAAAACCAAGAAAAAGGCGAGGGAAAACCGGGGGTTTTCCAACAACACTCCGGCTAAGATGCGACGGATGATTGAAACGGCCGGCTTCGAGACCGTCTTCGAGGATGTCAAGCTGCTTGATCACAGCGCCATTGTGGGTTTCCGTATCAAAAGCTGACAGATGGATGCGGGAGACGGTTCGCGTACAGGCAGTGCCATGACGCTGAATGGCACGAAGAGCCGGGTCCGGGCTCACGATTCACGCTGGCGGCGGGCTGCCCCTATCGACAGGCGGGTGACAAACTTGCGCCGCCTGCCAGACACGTCGCGAGGACACCACCAGCGACTTGGGCTAGCCGTCGTCGGCTACCAGTGCAGCGCCGCGCTTGCCGTCCGCTTCACGCACCAGGTCTTGCGCCTTTGCCAGCCACGTCCGGCACGGATCGGGATGCATCCTTGCAAGAACCTTGAGGCGCGGCAAATGACGCTCGGCCAGGTAACGCTTGAGGATCAATTCGGGTTCGATCACCGCGGTCTTTTTCGCGACCGGCGAATTGACTTTCCTCCGAATATTCGGTTTTTTATAATCGACGTCAAGGAAATCGTATATTTCTTTCACGAAAACATCTGGATCACTGTTAAGTTTATCATAAAAAGTTATAAAGAAATTGTCTTTTGGAAAAAATTTACTCCATCGCCTTATATTCGCAATATAATTTGAGCGCCGCGCCACATTTTTATTGTTGAGAAACGCCATAAAATTGGAAAGCTCAAGTGCGTCGAAATTCGCTTTGCGTCGACGGAGATGATGCAACACATGTGACCAATCACGGTCTATCGGGTTGCGCAGAATATATATGATCTTTGGCGGATAAGGGATCGCGTCACGTATCCTTGCAATAGTTTTTAATTCTGCGATTGAATATATAGGTGAAAAATCACCGGACAGAGTTTTCGACGGTGATTGAAGTAAATCGAGATAAGCCTTGTCGTCCGCGTTGTCCATGTGAAGCCAAGCATTGAGCCAGTCCTTTTCCGCCTCAGACCTGCGAACCTTGGAAATCAGTCGGGTATAATGGTGCTTGCGCTCTTCTGCGCTATAATTTGAGTAGAAATGGCGAAGTTCCTTAACGGGCGGTAGAAATATATCCGGATGTTTGCGCAAATTCTCATACAGCCACGTGGTGCCGGACCGGGCAGCACCAATACAGAGAAACAATTGCGACATAACCTTCCTTTCAATGGAGATTGTTGTCTCGAATCGCGCCCAAAAAGTAAGATTTTGGGTTGCACATGCCGATGCTGTGGCCAAGGCGATCGCTCAATGGACGCAATGAAACCTCAGGTCCTTTGGTATTAGCTCCTGTAATGCGATCGAGAATTGACGCTATTTCGGCGCCGGCTGATTTGGGCCCGTCCGACCTCGACCCTCATTCAACATTCTAGACAACCTCGGCTTTCTCGACAACGCCGATTTCATATCGTCGGGGGCCTTCGCCAGTTGAGAAGAGGACCCCCTGGTGCGTGGTCAGTTGAGGCAGGCCCATCGTCGGCCCTGGCGAAGCCGATTGCAAAATCGCTTTAGGTGACGGCGCTTCACCCGTCAACCGGCCGACTTCGACTTGCGGACAAGGCGGCCATCCTCGAAATGGATACCACATTCGGTTTTGTCCGAGTGAGCCCAGCGGCCAGCGCGAATGTCCTGCCCAGCCGAAACACTGCGCGTGCACGGTGCGCATCCGATCGAAGAGTATCCTGCGGCCTCGAGCGGGTGCCGGGGAAGGTCGTGGAAATCGAAATAGGCGACGATTTCTTTACGCGTCCAATCGGCCAGTGGATTGAACTTGAGCCACCGGTCCTGAACGTCGAACAGGCTAAGCTCTTGCCGGCTGTCAGCCTGGAACCGCTTGCGTCCGGTGATCCAGCAGGTGAAGCCGCGCAGGCTTGCCAGCAGCGGAAGCGTTTTGCGGATGTGGCAGCAATAATCCGTGTCGCGGGCGTGCAGGCTGCCATCCGGGTCGTCGATCTTGAGCCGCTGCGGCCGCGGCGCCTGGCTGCCGACATTGGTCAGGTCGAGCCGCGCGATGAGGAGGTCGCGATAATCGAGCGTCTCGGGGAAGTGCTTGAGCGTATCGAGAAAGACGACCGGCAAACCCGGGTCGATGCCGGCTGCCATGTGCAAAAGCACTGCCGCCTCGGTGCCGAAGGACGACACCAGCGCGATCTTGCCGGGAAAGACGTCCTTCACCACCCGTTCAAGCGCCTGTCCGGTCGGCATCGACCCGTACACCTGGCTGAGAGCGACCGCTTCTTCCTTGAGTTCGAGGGCCTGGCTCGTTTCGAATTGCATGGCGGCCACTCGCGTCCCGGGTTGGAAAGACTGCCCCTACCTCCAGAGCGATATGCAAGGGATCTTGCTGCGGTCGCAATTGTCGGCGTATTTCGTCGCAATCTCCCGGACCTCCTCGATCAGCCCTTCGCTGAGCGTGATCGGCTTCAGCCCCATCCCGAGGAATCGGTCGTTGGTCACATGCAGTTCGTTTTCGTCCGCTTCATTGCGTGGATTTTCGAGATAGGCGATCTCGGTACCCGTGCGCTCCGAGATCATCTCTGCCAGCTCGCGAACGCGGTGCGTTTCGGTCATCTGGTTGAGAATATTCACCCGCTCGCCGCGCTGTGGCGGGTTCTCTAGCGCCAGCTCGATGCAGTGGCAGGTGTCCTGGATATGGATGAAGGCGCGCGTTTGGCCGCCGGTGCCATGCACGGTCAGCGGATAGTTGATTGCCGCCTGCATGACGAAGCGGTTCAGCACCGTTCCGTAGTCGCCATCATAGTCGAAACGGTTGATCAATCTTTCGTCCATGCTGGTCTCGGTGGTCTGGGTGCCCCACACGATGCCCTGATGCAGGTCGGTGATCCGAACCTTGTCGTTCTTGTTGTAGAAATAGAAAAACAGCTGATCCTGCGTCTTTGTCATGTGGTACACCGAGCCTGGATTGGCAGGATAGAGAATATCCTGCTCGCTCTGGCCGTGCGCGGTATCGACCTTCACCCTCAGGTAGCCCTCGGGGATCTTCATGCCGGCGGTGCCGTAGCCATAGACGCCCATCGTGCCGAGGTGCACCAGATGGATATCCTGTTTCGATTCCACGATTGCCGCCAGGACGTCGTGGGTCGCATTGAGATTGTTGTTCACCGTATAGCGCTTGTGATACGACGACTTCATCGAGTACGGCGCGGCGCGTTGTTCGGCGAAGTGGATGATCGCGTCCGGCTTTTCTTCCTCGATCAGCGACAGCAGGCGGTGATAGTGCTCGCCCACCGTGAAGTTGTGAAACGCAATCTCCCGGCCTGTCAGTTCCTTCCACACGCGGATACGTTCGCCGATCGGGCGGATTGGCGTGAGCGAATTGACCTCAAGCTCGATATCGATCTTGCGGCGCGAGAGGTTGTCGGCGATCACGACATCGTGGCCGCAACGAGAAAGGTGGAGTGAGGTGGGCCATCCGCAAAAGCCATCACCGCCAAGAACGATCACTTTCATACTGACTTTATTCCTCTAAATCTGTCGCGCACGCCGGGCACGCCTGAGGCACCGCCTCTAATGTGGCGAAGACCATGCACCACGCCTCGTGTGGACGTCGAAGTTGCGCAAAACTGATGCCATATAGCTTGGAAGGATTGCGCTGGCAACCGGCTGGCGGGGCTATTACTTACGTAACGGCAATCGGGATTCGTCACGCCGGGGCCACAAGGCCCGCTCGATGAAACTGACACCGATGCGTTGAAGCAATTGCCCAAGGTGATATTCGAGCCAGCGCCAGACGCTGACGGGCCCGGTGGCTGTGGCTGGATGTTGGATCCGCGGCATAGTCGTTCCCTGCGCTGCCCACTCACCATAATATATAAAAAGTTGAGTAATAATTCAAAAACAATTCATGGTTGAATGTGGTTGGGGGGTTTGTTTGTGCGCCGGCGAGACCGTCCGGAGAACGGACTGCACGGATTATGCACGTGCAATCCTGCCGGCTGCTGCAATGTTCTGCTGGTTGTTGCCGGGACAGCCGACCGCAGAAAATCACTAAGTATTGATTTTGCTAGGGTAAAATGGTGCTGCGAGACAGGATCGAACTGTCGACCTCTCCCTTACCAAGGGAGTGCTCTACCACTGAGCTACCGCAGCATCACCGTCATCGGGGTGCGAAAATCGGATCCCGGCGGGCGCGGCGATTAAGTGCCACAGGCAAATGGCCGGTGCAAGGCTGAATTGCTGTGCTTGAAGGCGCCCTGCTTGCCGCCCTTTCCCGCCGCCGCGATCCGTGCCATCAAGGCGCATCGAGGCTTTGGGCGATGGCAGCAGACAACAGCAAGACAGCCAACGAGGAGCGCAAGGCGCGGCTCGCCGCCGCGTTGAGAGCCAATCTGCACCGGCGCAAGGCGCAGGCGCGCACCGGCAGCGACGACGAAACGGACGAACCGCGGCCCGAAGTGAGCAAGGGCGCGCGTCGTTAGTCTTCGATTGATGGCCGCAATGCAATCGCAGGCTTGCCCCGCCGCTGCCATATATGCTTCTAACACTCTCGACTTGTGAAAACGCCGGACCGGCGCTTGGTTGCACCGGCCGCAACTCTCTTGAAGCGGGATCAAGCCTCATGGATCGCATCCGCATCGGCGGCGGCAGACGCCTGACCGGCACCATCCAGGTCTCGGGCGCCAAGAATGCCGCCTTGCCGTTGATGATCGCCAGCCTTCTCACCGACGAGACGCTGACCCTCACCAACGTGCCGCAACTGGTCGACGTGCAGCGTCTCACCCGCATCCTCTCCAATCACGGCACCGACGTCATGCTGCAGGGCAAGCGCAACGGTGCCGGCACGGCCCATGGCGACACCCTGCATCTCACCACCCGCAACGTGGCCGACACCACCGCGCCCTATGATCTCGTTTCGCGCATGCGGGCAAGCTTCTGGGTGCTGGCCCCGCTGGTGGCGCGCTGCGGGCAAGCGAAGGTGTCGCTGCCCGGCGGCTGTGCCATCGGCACCCGCCCGGTCGATCTGCACCTGATGGCGCTGGAAGGCCTGGGCGCCGACATCACACTCGATGCCGGCTACGTGGTGGCGAGCGCTGCCAAAGGTCTGAGGGGCAATCGTATCGTCTTTCCGAAGGTCTCCGTGGGCGCCACCCATACCGCGCTCCTGGCCGCGGTCCTCGCTAAGGGTGAAACGGTGATCGAGAACGCCGCGCGCGAGCCCGAGGTCGACGATGTGGCGCGCTGCCTCATCGCCATGGGCGCCCGCATCGAGGGCGCCGGCACCTCGACCATCGAGGTGAGTGGCGTTGACCGCCTCAAGGGGGCCCGCCACGAGGTGCTGCCCGACCGCATCGAGACCGGCACCTATGCCATGGCGGCCGCGATCACTGGCGGCGATGTGTTGTTGAAGGGCGCACGCGGGGGCTTGCTCGATTCCTTCATCGCGGTGATGGGCGAGGCCGGTGTTGCCGTCGAGGCGGTGCCCGAGGGCCTCAGGGTGGCGCGCAGCGGTTCCGAGCTTGGCCCGGTGAACGTCGAGACCCAGCCCTATCCCGGCTTTCCCACCGATCTTCAGGCCCAGCTCATGGCATTGATGACGCGCGCGTCCGGCACCTCCACCATCCGCGAGACCATTTTCGAGAACCGCTTCATGCACGTGCAGGAGCTGGCCCGTCTGGGCGCCGACATCACGCTGCATGGCGACACCGCCATGGTGCGCGGCGTAGAGGCCCTGCGCGGCGCCGAAGTCATGGCCACCGACCTCAGGGCATCGGTGTCGCTGGTGATCGCCGGGCTGGCGGCCGAGGGCGAGACCATGGTGCACCGGGTCTATCACCTCGACCGCGGCTTCGAGGAGCTGGAATCGAAGCTCAGGGCCTGTGGCGCCGACATCGAGCGGCTTTCCGGCTAGCAAATGGAGACGGGGCGGCCAAACCCATGCAAATGCTCAAGCTGACGGCACTTGATGCCGATGATCTCGCGGTGATCTCTGCCCACATGCAGGATGCCATCGCGCTTATCGGCGACATGACCTTCTTGCGCCGCCAGGGCACCTTCGCCCTCGTTGCCAACCGCTTCGTGTGGACGGGCGAGGGAGAGCGCCAGAGCGACGGCCAGCGCCGCCTCACCGGCCTCAGCATCAACCGGGTCAGGCGCGCGCGCGCCTTGCGCCTGCGCCAGGGCGCCCGCGATGCCGTGGTCAGCCTGCTCGCCATCACCTTCGAGCCGGACGCCGAAGGGGCCGGCGGCACCATTGTGCTCACCCTGTCGGGCGGCGGTGCGATCCATCTGGAAGTCGAATGCATCGAGGCGCAGATGAGCGACATGGGCGAGGAATGGCGGACCAGCCGCGTGCCGCACCACGATCTGGGCGGCGAACCGGCGGGCTGAAAGGACGAGGCTTCGATGAGCTTGCGACTCAACCAGCGCGATCCCGGCTTCGCCGCCGCCTTCGAGCGCCTCCTGGCGGCCAAGCGCGAGCAGGCCGAGGACGTCAATCGCGCCGTGGCCGACATCATCGCCGACGTGCGCCGCCGCGGCGATGCGGCGGTGGCTGAACTGACCTCGCGCTTCGATCGCTTCGCCGCGCGAGCCGACGCCTTGCGCCTGACGGACGAGGAGATCGCCACCGGCGCTGCGCAATGCGACCCCGAAGTGAGAGAGGCGCTTCGCTTCGCTGCCCAGCGGATCACCGCCTATCATCAGCGCCAGCGCCCGGACGATGAGCGCTGGAGCGATGCCGAAGGCGTCGAGCTCGGCCATCGCTGGACCGCCATCGAGGCGGTGGGGCTCTATGTGCCTGGCGGGCTTGCCGCCTATCCTTCCTCGGTGCTGATGAACGCTATTCCGGCCCGCGTCGCCGGTGTCGAGCGCCTCGTGATGACGGTGCCGACGCCCGAGGGCGTGCTCAATCCGAATTTGCTCGCGGCGGCCCGCATCGCCGGCATCGACGAGATCTACCGCATCGGCGGGGCGCAAGCCGTGGCCGCGCTTGCTTATGGCACTGAGACCATCGCGGCCGTCGCCAAGATCGTCGGGCCCGGCAATGCCTATGTGGCCGCCGCCAAGCGCCAGGTGTTCGGCACCGTCGGCATCGACATGATCGCCGGGCCGTCGGAGGTGCTGATTCTCGCCGACGGCGACAACGACCCGGCCTGGATCGCCGCCGACCTCTTGGCCCAGGCCGAGCACGATACCTCGGCCCAGTCCATCCTCATCACCGATGACGAAGGGTTTGCTGCGAGCGTCGAGCAGGCGGTCGAGGCCCAGCTTCAAAGCCTGCCCAAGGCCGACATCGCCGGCGCCAGCTGGCGCGACTACGGCGCCGTCATCGTCATCGAGCGCCTCATCGATGCCGCCCCGCTTGTCGACCGCCTGGCGCCGGAGCATCTGGAGATCGCAGCCAGCGATGCGGAAAATCTGGCGGGCCGCATCCGCAATGCCGGTGCCATCTTCCTGGGACGCTTCACGCCCGAGGCGGTGGGCGATTATGTGGGCGGGCCCAATCATGTGCTGCCCACCGCGCGCAGCGCGCGTTTTTCTTCCGGCCTCAATGTGCTCGACTTCATGAAGCGAACGTCCATATTGAAGTGTAACGCCAATGCACTGAGAGCCATCGGCCCGGCAGCGGTGAGGCTGGCGCGGGCCGAGGGGCTGGAAGCGCATGCGCGCTCGGTGGCGCTGCGCCTCAACCTGCCGTGAGCAGGCCGGCGCGATAGGAACGAGAAGGCAAGTCGAGGATGACCGCGGCCGAGACGCAAGGCACCAAGTCGACCGATCGCCTGATCGCGGTGGACCTCGACGAGAGCCTGCGCGGCATCCCTTCGGCCGATGTGGACCACGAGCGCCGGGTCGCCATCTTCGATCTTCTGGAAGACAATCTGTTCGATGTCGCGGGCAACGACGACGGGCCCTACAAGCTCAGGCTGTCCATTGTCGACAATCGGCTGGTGTTCAACATCGCCACCGCCGACGGTGAGCCGAGCACCATGATCGGGCTGGCGCTGTCGTCCTTCCGCCGCATCGTGAAGGACTACTTCCTGATCTGCGAGAGCTATTACCAGGCGATCCGCCAAGCCACGCCCAACCAGATCGAGACCATCGACATGGCGCGGCGCGGGCTGCACAATGAAGGTAGCGAATTGCTCAAGAGCCGGCTGAAAGGCAAGGTGGAGGTGGACTTCAACACCGCGCGGCGTTTGTTTACCCTGGTTTGCGTGCTGCACTGGCGTGGCTGACAGGGCTGAATCCTGGTGAACGGCAACCTGCCAGGGGCTGTGCTGTTTGCGTGCAGCCAGAATGCCATCCGGTCACCCATGGCCGAGGCGCTGATGCGCCATTTCTACGGCAGCAAGGTTTATGTGGACTCCTGCGGGGTGAGGGCCGGCGAGCGCGACCCGTTCGTCGATGTGGTGATGGACGAGTTCGGCATCGATACATCGAAGCATCGCCCCAAATCGTTCGAGGATCTTGAGGACTCAAGCTTCGATCTGGTGATCTCGCTGTCGCCGGAAGCGCATCACCAGGCCATGGAGATGACTCGTACCATGGCCATCGAGGTGGAATACTGGCCCACCCTCGACCCCTCGGTCGCAGCCGGCAGCCGCGAGCAGATCCTCGAATTCTACCGCACCGTGCGCGACCAGCTTCTGACGCGCATCCGCCAGCGTTTCGGCACGCTCGTGGCGGGCGGTGTGTGATCCGCACCGCGGCGCATAGCAGCTTGATTTTGCGCAGCGAAGCGCTCATTGTCCGGCGAATCTTGACCAGCCTGGATGAACGTCCATGGCCAAGGAAGAACGACTCTAATTCGAAGGCACCGTGATAGAGTTCCTGCCCAACGCGATGTTCCGCGTCAGACATGAAAGCGACCACCGGATCATTGCCCACACCGCCGGCAAGATGCGCAGGAACCGCATTCGCGTGCTGGCGGGTGACAAGGTTCTGGTCGAGATGATGCCCCACGACCTGTCGAAGGGGCGCATCACCTATCGCTTCAAGTGACGGCACGGAGCCCGGTCGCCGATTTCATGAACGATGATCGCATCAAGCTGGTTCTGGCAAGCGCGTCTCCGCGCCGGCTGGCGCTGATGGAGCAGGCGGGCCTCAAGCCCGACCTCCTGTGCCCGGTGGATATCGACGAGACCCCGCAGCGGCGCGAGACGCCGCGCGGCCTGTCGTCCCGGCTGGCGCTCGACAAGGCGCGCGCCGCCATCGATGCGCCGGTGGTCAAGGCGCTGGGCGAGGCGCGCTTCATCGTTGCCGCCGACACCGTGGTAGCGGTGGGCCGCCGGGTCATCGACAAGCCGGGCAGCGTCGATGAGGCGGCCGCTTCGCTGGAGTTGTTGTCGGGCCGCAGCCACAAGGTCATCACCACGGTCAGCGTAGCGACGCCGGCGGGGCAGATGCGATCCCGGGTGGTGGAGACCAAGGTGCGCTTCAAGCGCCTGTCGCGCGAGGACATCGACAGCTACCTGATGAGCGAGGAATGGCGCGGCAAGGCGGGCAGCTACGCCATACAGGGCCGGGCCGAGGCCTTCGTGCGCCATGTCAACGGCTCGTGGTCCGGTGTCGTCGGTTTGCCGCTCTATGAGACCGTGAGCCTGCTGGCCGGTGCCGGCTATCCGGTCTATTATTCATGGATGAACACCCTGCCGGAATGAGCCGGACGATGAGCGAAACAGCAAAGAACAGCGGTAAGGACAAGGCGGCCCAGCTCGTGCGTTTGAGGCCGCGCCGACCCTGTCCCATCTGCAAGCGGCCCTCTCACCACAAGTACCACCCGTTTTGCTCGGTGCGCTGTGCCGACATCGATCTCGGTCGCTGGCTGGGCGGGAAATACGCCATCCCGGCGGTGGAGTCCCCCGACTTCGAAACCGACACGCCCGAGCACGAGAGTTGACATTTCTGGCCGGTGATCCGGCCTCGCGGCTTGCGCATCGCCTTCCCAATCGTCAATGTTTATAAGAAGGGCCAGCACCCGATGCAGGCGCCGGCGCAGGCGATGGGGTGGGCAAAGGAATGAGACAAGCCATGCGCAAGCTGCAAGTCCAGGGCGTTCATCATGTCACGCTGGTGGGCGCCGATCGCCAGACGTCCATCGATTTCTGGGAAGGCGTGCTCGGCATGCCTTTTATCTTCGAGCAACCCAATCTCGACAAGGCCTCGGAAAACCATCTCTATTTCGACCCCGGCGACGGCCGCCTCATCACCATCTTCACCGATGAGGAGCGCAAACCCGATCCCGCCCGCACCTCGACCGGGATCGGGGCGGTGCATCACATCGCCTTCGCCGTCTCGCGCGCCACGTTCCAGCAGGCGGTGAAACGTCTCGACGAGCGCGGCATCGAGCACTCGGGCATCAAGGATCGCGGCTTCATGGATTCGATCTATTTCAACGACCCGCTGGGCCTGTTGATCGAGCTCGCGTCCTATCGCTTCGAGCCGCCCGCCGGCTGCACCCACGGCGAGGTGCTTCACGAGGCCCACAAGCTGCGCCTCGAGCGCGGCAACTACACCATCGGCGAGGAGCACCTGGCCGATGCCATCGAGCGCCTGGTGGCCGCAAGGCGCGGGTCCCTCTCCGCCGACCGCGCACCCGCGAATCCCTACTGACATCCGTTAAAGGAGGCTCTTCATGCCATCCACCCTCAAGCTCAACATCCTCAAGCCGAGCGTCAACAGCCTCGCCGTGCGCATCTTCACCCGTGCCGCCGGTCTCGAAGTCGATGAGGTGGACGCCTGGGGTCAGACCCGTTCGGAAGCGTATCTGGCCAAATGTCCCGCGCACATGACGCCGATGCTCGAATCGACCGATCTTCCGCGCGGTGCCTTGTGGGAAAGCTGCGCCATCATGCAGTACCTCTCAAACAAGCACAAACTCACCAAGCTCTATCCGCGCAACGCGGAAAAGCGCGCCATGGTGGACAGCGCCATGTTCTATCTCACCGGCACGCTCTATCCGCTGGTTGCGCGCGCCACTTATCCGGTCCTCGGCTTTCCGCAATATCCCGGCGAGGTGGGGGCGAGCGAGGTGAGCAAGGCGGTAAAGCACAAGGCGCGCCGCGCCGCCCAGGTGGCGCTGGCCGAACCGCTGGAGGTGTTCCACCGCTTCTTTCTCGGCAAGCGCCGGTTCATCGGCGGCTCCAACCCCACCATCGCCGACATCCGCCTTGCCGCCACATTGGAATTCCTCGCCGCCGTCGACTACCGGCTGAAGCCGTGGGCAAAGCGTTTCCTGCAGCGCATTGAGGAGAAGCTGGGCGCGGCCTATTCCGAGCCCGCTGCCGACGTGCGCGGCTACATCGCCCACGTCAAGGCGCAAAAGGAGGCCGAAAAGGCCGAAAGAAAGAAAGAGACAGCGCAATAGAGCTCAGGCACCGGCGGTGTGCGCTTCGCCCGATTCGCGCTCGCGCCCGCGCACCACGCGCAAGCCCTTGAGCGGCCCGAAATACTCGCTGACTACCGTCGCCTGGCCTTCCGGCACGCTGTCGCTGTGGAAATAGATCACCACCCAGTCTTGCGTGTGCCCCAGTTCATGGGCGCGCGGGGTGTTGGAATAGAGTGCGGTGAAGTGCCAGTCGCCGCGCTGGGCATGCAGGATCGGCAGCCACGGGGGCCCGTCGCTGGAAAACCGCCGCGGCTGGATCTTGCGCAATGAGCCGGCCTCTGCCTTTTCGCGGTACTCGCGGTCGACATCGAGCAGCATGGAAACCGGCGGCGGCATTTGTCCGCCAGTCGCCGGGACTTGCGGCCGGCGGCGCTGCAGCATGGCGGCCAGAGCGTGGCGGACGGCCTCGAGCCGCCGCTTGCCGATGCCCGGCACCTTTTCCAGCCGCCCGTCATAGGCGGCGGCCTCCAGCGCCTCCAGCGTGTCGACCTGCAAGTGGTCGTGGATGTCGGCCGCCAGTCGCGGTCCGATACCGTCAACCGTCTGGAACAGTCTTGCCGGATCGAGGGTGCCGCGCAGTCGCTCCAGTTGCACCCACCGCCCGCTATGCACCATCTCGGCGATGGCCGAGGCGATCGAGCGCCCGACATGCGGCAGGGCGGTCAGCCCGTCAAGCCCCTCGCTGTCGAGGATATCCGCGATATCTCGGTCGGTCTCATCGAGCGTGCCGGCGGCCCGCGTGTAAGCGCCGGCGCGAAACGGATTGGCGCCTTGTTGCGACAGCAACTCCGAGGCTTCGCGCAATCGCGCCGCGATCCAGCGGTTCCGGTCGCGCGCGGCAGGGTTCGGAGCGGCATCGTCGCTGCTGCCTGAGCCCGCCATGATCGTCAGCGCACGGTTATCACGTTCGCCGGCGACATGTTGGCGACCTTGTGCGATACGCTGCCCAGCATCAAGGATTTGATACCGCTGAGGCCACGGCTGCCTATGACGATGAGGTTGGCGTCGCATTCATTGCCGGCCTCGAGAATGGCACGCGCCGGATCGCCGCTCTTGACCAAGGTGGTGACCTGTTTGGCGCCATGCGAGCGCGCCTCCTCCTTGACGCTGTCGAGGATCCGCTGGCCCAGAAGCTGCTTGATGGTGGTCACGCGGCTGTCCTGCTCATTCAGGAACTTGCCCAGCGCCTGGTAGCGGTCGCCCACCACCGGCTCGGGGTTGACCCATTTCTGCTTGGCGAGGGCTTCGGCGAATTCGACATCCGCCAAGTGGCGGGCCGTATCCGAAAGCGGCTTGTCGTCGATGACGTGCACCAGGATCAACTCGGCATCGTATTTCTGCGCGATATCGGCCGCCAGCTCGACCGCCCGCCGGGCATGATCCGATCCGTCCACCGCTACCAGTATGCGTTTCACGGCTTTCCTCCTTGGCCTGTATTCGTCGTGTCGTGGCGCTTACAGCAAACCACCGCCGCGCCCTTGCGACATTGATCAGGGTCAACACCCCCAAAAACCTGGGCGGCAGGAAATTGAATGGCCTTGAGGTTGCACATTGACCGGCCGGATCGATGCATTGGACGCCAGCAGCGATGCACCGAGCGAGGCCGCCCGGCTGGAGTATCGTCGCAGCGCTTTGCGCCAGGAGCTCCTTGCCCTCATCGACCGCATTCGCTACTAGTCGGGCGAACCCGTCAACGACGCCGATGGGCTGATTTGACCCTATTAGACGGTTCTGTCCGGTCGGATCGTATTCTAGGCCGAGTTAACGCTTTGGCTTCCCAAATCAGATAGCTTCTGATTCAAGATTTCTTCCTGGAGGTGGCCATGCCCGTTGTGGTCCGCCTGATCCTGCGCGAGGATCAGCGGGCGTGAATGTCGCAGCATATCAGCGGCGACGAACACACGCGGCTCGACTGTAGAGAGGCGGCAAGGATCAGAAAATGTACGCAAAAAGCTTTCTAGTGGTCGTGGTGTCGGGACTGCTGGCCTTTGGCATGACGGTGCAGGCGGCCCAGCCATCCAATCCGAACGAGACCGAAATCGCCCTTGATCTCGCTCGTTTGTTGCGCTCGGCGCGCTCCGTCATTTCCGCCAATCAGGCGCTCATCAACAATCCCGATATTGGCGACAAGGGCCTGAGCGGCGACGTGGTGCTTGCTGCTGCAATCGAGAAGTACATGGCGGCGAGCCATGCCGATCCTCGTTCCCTCGATCCCCAATCGCGCCAGGGCCGCCTGCTCGATGCCGAGATGCAGGCAATCAAGGAGGTCACCGACGAGAACCAGAGCTTCATCAACAGGAGAGGCGTGGGATTCAAGGCCTTCATCCCCGCCGTTTTCGGCCGCCTGGTCACCGAGAGGTTGCGCGAGAAGGTGGGCAATGAGGCGGAAATCAAGGTTACCGCCCCGCCAGCGCTGGTGCGCAATCGCAAGGCCCGCCCCGACGATTGGGAAAAGACGGTCATTGAGACAAAGTTCATGTCGCCCGCCTGGCCGCGAGGCAAGCTCTTTTCCGAGGAGCATCCCAACAAGGGTCGTGCTGCCTTTCGGGTCATGGTCCCGGAATACTACACCGCATCCTGCCTCGCCTGCCACGGCGAGAAGAAGGGTGAGATCGATATCACCGGCTATCCCAAGGAGGGTGCCCACGTGGGCGACCTCGGCGGCGTCATAAGCATCACCCTGTTCAACGCAAAGCAATGAAGGTTGAGGGGCATTCGAGGCTCGATCCCGGCGGTGCCTTGTCCCGCCTTTCGATCTCGACCCGCCTGGTGCTGCTGTCGTCTGTCCTCCTTGCCATTCTCGTGGGCGTCAGCGTGCTGCTGAGCCACAGCATCGACAACAGTGCCCGGGCATTGACCAAGGAGGCCCACTATGTCGAGGTGCTGCGCAATGCCAGTGCCACCCAAAGGTCATTCGGCGACCTGAAATACTGGCTTACGGATCTGGCCGTCAGCCTTCTCAATCTGTCGGAAACCCGGGCGCGCCAGGCCAAGAAGGATTTCGAGAAGAACCTGGTGACGCTAGAGCCATACGATCCCGCCGCGGTCGACGCCATCCGCGGTGAGCTCGATGATGTCATGTCGGTGTCGCTGAACGCGGTCGATGCCTATACCCAGGACCGCAGGGTGATCGGCAATTCGATCATGGCCCAGGCGCGCACCCACATCGCCGTGGTCGACAAGCAATTGACCGCGCTGGTCGACAGGCTCGGCACCGATGCCGCCAAGGCAAGCCTCGAAGCCCACGAGGACGCCAATCGAGCGGTGCGCGCCTCGTGGATCATCGTTGTGTCGGCCGGCATCCTGGCGCTGGCGATGACCAGCCTGGTGCTGCGCTCCATTGTCGTGCCGCTCAGGTCCGTCACTGATGCCATCGGGGCCCTGACGGCCGGGCGAACCGATGTCGAGCTGCCCAAGGCAACCCGTCACGAGATCGGCGCCATCGCCGGGACGTTGGCACTGTTCAGGCAAGGGCTGCTCGAACGCGAGCGCCTCACCGCTGAACGCGTGCGGGCCATGCGCAACCTCAAGATCGCCCGCGACAAGGCGAGGGCTTCGAGCCGGCTTTTGCAGCTCACCTTCGATTACATGGCACAGGGCGTGGCGATGTTCGATGGCGACCACAAGCTGGTCGCCTGGAACGAGCAATTCGGCGATCTGCTCGGTCTGCCCGACGAGATGATGACCGACAAGACCAGCTATGCCGAATTCATCCGCTTCCTGGCCGACCGCGGCGACCTGGGCACCGACGATGCCGCCCACGAGGTCGCCGACCGGCTCTCGACGCTGGACCAGCCCTATGTCGGCGAGCGCGTCCGCGACGACGGAACGGTGCTGGAGGTGCGCCGCAACCCGGTTCCAGACGGCGGCTTCGTCATCATGTACACCGACATAACGCGGCTCAAGCGGGCCCAGAACGAACTTGCCGATCTGGTGGCGAGGCTGGAACTGGCGCGCGATCAGGCCGACGAGGCCAACCGCACCAAGAGCGACTTTCTTGCCAATATGAGCCACGAACTGCGAACCCCGCTCAATGCCATTATCGGCTACAGCGAGCTTCTCAAGGAAGACGCCGCGGACCAGGGCCTTGAGGCCTTCCTGCCGGATCTTGACAAGATCGAAGGGGCCGGCCGTCATCTCCTTGGCGTCATCAACGATATTCTCGACATCTCGAAGATCGAAGCCGGCAAGACCGACATCTATCTCGAGGATATCGATATCGCTGCCCTCATCGAAGAGGTAAAGTCCATCGTCCAGCCGCTGGTTGCCAAGAACAACAACCAGATGATGGTGAAATGCCCGGCCGACATCGGCTCCATGCATTCGGACCTGACCAAGGTGAAGCAGTCCCTGCTCAATCTCATCTCCAACTCCAGCAAGTTCACCTCCGAGGGCAAGCTCACTCTTGAAGTGTCGCGCGAGACCGCGCCCGCCGGCGACCACATTCACTTTGCGGTGAGCGATACCGGCATCGGCATGAGCCAGGAGCAGTTGGGCAAGCTGTTCCAGGCATTCACCCAGGCCGATGCCTCGACCACCAAGACCTACGGCGGCACAGGTCTCGGCCTTGCCATCACCAAGAGTTTTTGCGAACTGCTCGGCGGCGGCATCGCCGTCACCAGCAAGCCGGACGAGGGCTCGACCTTCACCATCACATTGCCTGATCACGAGCCGGCAGCCGCCGCCGGGATCACGCCGTCGCGTGTCCACGACCTGCCCGACGATGCACCCTGCATCCTCGTCGTCGACGACGACCCCGCTGTCATTGACCTCTTGAGCTTTACGCTCGGCAAGGAAGGCTACAGGGTCACGCACGCGCGAACCGGTGCCGAAGTGCTCGCCCTGGCCCGCGCTCACCGCCCTGTGGCGATCACCCTCGACGTCGTCATGCCGCTGAAGGACGGCTGGTCGGTGCTCTCGGCGCTGAAGGCCGACGCGGACCTGCGCGACATTCCCGTTGTCGTCATGACGGTGCTGAAGGATCGCGGCATGGCGATGACCCTGGGGGCTACCGATTTCATGACCAAGCCGGTGGATCGCGGCGCCTTGCTGGCCATCCTGCGCCAGCATTGCAGTTCAGGCGAACACGGTCCCGTGCTGCTCGTCGACGACGACAAATCGGCCCGCGACGCGACCCGGCGCATCCTGAAGAAACTGGGCATCGACGCCGCCGAGGCCGGCAACGGCAAGGAAGCCCTGCGCTGGCTGGAAGACAATGCGCCGCCGGCGCTGATCCTGCTCGACCTGATGATGCCCGAAATGGACGGCTTTGGCTTTCTCGAGGCGGTGCAGGCCCACACCGAAATTCGCTCCGTCCCCATTGTCGTCCTCACCGCCAAGGAACTAAGCGCGGAGGAAAAGCAGCTTCTCTCGGGCCGCACGGCACAGGTTCTCGCCAAGGCGGAGACCTCCAGCACCGACCTCATCGATACCATCCGCCGCACCTTGCGGCCGGCGAACGGCAGTGAAGAGCCCCTAGACTCGGCCTGATGGCCAGAAGACTTGCACATGGAGACGTCATGACGAAGATTTTGCTGGTGGAAGACAACGAGATGAACCGCGACATGTTGTCGAGGCGTCTTGTGCGCAAAGGCTATGAAGTGGTGATGGCGCTCGATGGCCAACAGGCCGTGGAAGCGGTGAAATCGCAGGCCCCCGACCTCATCCTGATGGATATGAGCCTGCCGGTCATCGACGGTTGGGAGGTTACCCGCCGCATCAAGGCGGCACCGGACACGCAGGCGATACCGGTCATCGCGCTCACGGCCCATGCCATGGCGAGCGACCGGGAAAAATCCATGCAGGCAGGATGCGACGACTACGATACCAAGCCGATCGACTTTCCCCGCCTGCTCGAAAAGATCGCCGCGCTGCTCCAGCGCGGAGCGTGAGGCATCGATGTCTGGAAAGCGGCGAGTGCGACCCGGGGCCGCTACCGCTGCCGGGCAAGGCAGCGAACCAGACGTCCGTCTCAAGCGGGCACTGCTGGCCCATGTGCGGCAGGACTTCAGCGCTCCTGTGGCGGCCATTGTCGGCTATGCCGAAATCCTCATCGAGGATGCGCCGCGCCAGGGGCTTGCCCACTGCAAGCTTGACCTCACCAGGATCAGGCGTGCCGGCGTCGCTCTGCAGAAGCAGATAGACGGGCTTCTTTCCCCGCGCTCCCTGCGCAATCGCGTCAACCAGGACGACTACGAAGCCTTCGCCAGCAAGCTGCGCCACGATCTTCGCACTCCGATCACAGCCATCAAGGGCTACGGCGAAATGCTGCTGGAGGATGCGCAAGATGCACAAGCCGAGGCGTTCGCCGCAGATCTGGAAAAAGTCCTCGACGCAGCGACGCGCCTCCTGGCGCGCATCGATGCCCTGGTCGAATTCTCCGGCGACGGCAGCCCTGCCCCTGACGCAAAGATGCTGGACAAGGCGATGGCGGACGCCATCTCGCCCGAACGCGAAGCCGTGGCCTCGACAGTGCCCGCGGGCTCGCGGCGCATTCTCGTCGTCGATGACCACCAGTCCAATCGTGACCTGCTGTCCCGCCGCCTTTCCCGGGAAGGCTATGAGGTGACGACCGCCGCCGATGGCCAGGCGGCCCTGACGCAGGTTGGCGAAGGCAATGTCGATCTCGTCCTTCTCGATTTGCTGATGCCCGGAATGAGCGGCTACGAGGTGCTCTGCCGCCTCAAGGCCGATCCGAGCCACAACCAGTTGCCGGTCATCATGATCTCGGCGCTCGACGATATGGACAGCGTCATCCGTTGCATCGATGTCGGTGCCGAAGATTATCTGTCCAAGCCATTCGATCCTGTGTTGCTGCGGGCGCGCATCAACAGTTGCCTGGAGCGAAAGTGGCTGCGCGACCGCGAAAAGGTCATTCTCGAGGAACTGCGCGCCGAAAAGGAGAAATCGGAGCTGCTCTTGCTCAACATCTTGCCGAAATCCATCGTTGCGCGACTCCATCAGGGCGAAAAAGTCATTGCCGACCGGATTTCCGATGTGTCCATCCTGTTCGCCGATGTGGTCGGCTTCACCAAGATGGCGACCCGTATGCCGGCAACCGATCTGGTTGAACGACTTAACCGCCTGTTCTCGGCCTTCGATCAACTATCGATGCAATTCGGCCTCGAGAAGATAAAGACCATCGGCGATGCCTACATGGTGGCCGGCGGCGTGCCCGAGCCGCATGACGACCACGCAGGCGCGGTCGCCGAAATGGCGCTGGCCATGCTCGACACGGTCTCTCAGGACGCGCATCAGTCCGACGGCGTCCTGCAAATCCGCATCGGCATTCACACCGGGCCGGTTATCGCCGGCATCATCGGGACGCAGAAGTTCGTCTATGACATGTGGGGCGAAACGGTAAATCTGGCCAGCCGGCTGGAATTGCACGGGACGCCCGGCAAGATCACCGTCTCGCACGAAACCTATCGCCGCCTACTGTCGGGATTTGAGTTCGGCGACCAGCAAGTGATCGACCTCAAGGGCAGCGGGCTCGCGGAGACATATGTTCTCGTCGGCCGCCGGGCGAGTTGAGGCGAATGAACACGCACATACGCGGGCAGCGTCGCGCTCTGCATGATCTACGGAAGTCTGGCTGCCGGCCTGTCGCGAAAGCGAAGCCGGTCCCCCCAGGGCTGGTTGGCCGCCCGTCAGTGGCGAAAACCGCCGGCTTCCGTCTCGCTCATCGGCTGCGTCACCCGGTGGGCGGCGAAATGCTCGATGCTGTGTCTCACATCGGCGATGAAGAGCGTCGCCAGATCCTTGCTGAAGCCGTGGCGGACCAGCACGCGCTGCACCACGAGATCCTGCCGGTCGGGCGGCATGGAATAGGCGGCGACCTGCCATCCGCGCATGCGCAGCCGGTCGCTCAGGTCGAACAGCGTATAGCCGCCGGTCGTGGCGGCGTCCTTCAGCGTCCATGAGACCGCCGGGATGCCCTTCTTGCGATCGCCGTCATAGAGGATCCTGAAGGGCCCGAGCTTGTCGAGTTCGGCCGCGATGTACCCGGCCGTGTCGTAGCAGGCCGAATGCACCTTGCGATAGCCGTCCTTGCCGAGACGCAGGAAGTTGTAATACTGGGCGATGATCTGCCCGCCGGGGCGTGAAAAACTCAAGGCAAAGGTCGGCATGTTGCCGCCGAGATAATTGACCCGGAATATCAGGTCCTCCGGCAGGTCGGCCCTGTCGCGGAAGATGCACCAGCCGGTGCCGAGCGGGGCAAGGCCGAACTTGTGGCCCGAGGCGTTGATCGACTTCACGCGCTCAAGGCGGAAGTCCCATTCGATCTCGGGCGCGCAGAACGGTGCCAGGAACCCGCCCGAGGCCGCATCGACATGCATCGGAATATCGAGGCCGGTGTCCTGCTGCAGTTTGTCGAGGGCTTCATGCACCTCCTTCACCGGTTCGTACTGGCAAGTGAAGGTGACCCCGAACGTCGGCACCACTGAGATGGTGTTCTCGTCGACGCGCTTGAGCACCTCCTCGGCGTTCATGATCAGGCGGTCGCCTTGAAGCGGGATCTCGCGCAGCTCGATATCGAAATACCTGGCAAACTTGTGCCAGCACACCTGCACCGGCCCGGTGACGATGTTCGGTGTGTCGGTCGGCTTGCCGGCGGCTTTCATCTTCTCGCGCCAGCGCCACTTGGCGGCAAGACCCGCCAGCATTGCCGCGTCGGATGAGCCGGTCGTGGATGTCCCCATGGTGTTGGCGGCATCGGGCGAATTCCACAAGCTGCCGAGAATGTGCACGCAGCGCGCCTCGATCTCGGCGGTCTGCGGATACTCGTCCTTGTCGATCATGTTCTTGTCGATGCACTCGTCCATGATCGCGTGGATCTGGTCGTCGAGCCATGTCTGGCAGAACGTCGCGAGGTTCTGGCGGGCGTTGCCGTCGAGCATCAGCTCGTCGCTGATCACCGATTGCGCGACGTGCGGGTCGGTCTCGCTCTCGGGCATTGTATATTTCGGCACCGGCCTGGTGACATCGGCCGATCCGTACACATCGGCGAGAAGTTCCTCCCTGATGTCGTCCTTTGCGTGCAGCGCCATGTCTCGAGCCTCCTCGCAATTCCCACCGGCGGCTTGTGCCGCTCACGTTCGACGGCATAACATCAAACGTCGGCGAGCCGGAACCTGCGCTCATTACCACACCCTGATGTCCTGCTTGTCCAGGCGACGGACAAATAGCCATCCGAGCTCGAAGCGAGAGACCATGTGCGAGCTTTTCGGCGTATCCAGTTCGCTGCCGGTGCAGGTGACCTACTCCTTGCACGCCTTCGCCGAGCACGGCGGCCTCATCCACCCCAACAAGTCCGGCTGGGGAATTGCCTATCACGAGGGCAGGGATGCGCTGCTGATCAAGGAGCCGGAGCCGGCCAGTGACAGCCCGTGGGTGCATTTCATCGAAACCCAGCCGCTCACCAGCACCTGTGTCATCGCCCACGTGCGCTACGCCACGGCCGGAGCGCCCAGCTTTGCCAACACCCATCCGTTCATGCGCGAACTCGGCGGCCACATGCATCTTTTCGCCCACAATGGCGGATTGGACCGGATCTGGAACTGGATGCCCTTCAGCACGGATGCCTACCGGCCGGTGGGCGAAACGGATTTGGAATATGCCTTCTGCCTTCTGCTCGAACGCCTGGCTCGCCTGTGGCGCCGCGACAACAGTCCTCCCCCCTTGGCCGACCGGCTGGCGATCGTGGCGGAGATGGCTGAGGCGTTCAGGAAACTGGGCGCGGCGAACTTTCTCTATTCGGACGGCGATGTGTTGTTCGTCCACGCCCACAAGCGGCACTGGGACGAGGGCGGGGGCCGCTTCAGCCCGGCGCGTCCGCCCGGGCTCAGTATCGCAACCCGCTGCGATCTGTCGGTGAAGGGGCTGAAGGTCGAAGCTCCCCCCGACCACGCCAGTGTGCTCTATGTGGCGAGCGTGCCGCTCACCGCGGAAGGCTGGACGTCGTTGCCGGAAGGAACAGTGCTGGCCCTGCGCAAGGGCAGCGAAGTGGGGCGCGTCGGCGGACGATGCTCTACGGTATGAGGACCGCCGCTCCCGTCAGGCGCCCTTCTCGCAAGCGCTGAAGCGCCTCGTTTGCCTGATCGAGCGGAAAGCACTCGACCTCGGTCTTCACCGGCACGCCCGGCGCCAGCTGGAGAAATTCACGTGCATCCTTGCGGGTGAGGTTGGCGATTGAGCGCACCACCCGCTCGCCCCACAGGATATCGTAGGGAAAGGACGGAATGTCGCTCATGTGGATGCCGCCGCACACCACGGTGCCGCCCTTGCGGGTCGCCTTGAGGGCAGCGGGGATGAGCGCCCCGACGGGCGCGAAGATGATGGCGGCATCGAGGAGATGCGGGGGAGCGGCATCCGATTCCCCCGCCCAGCCCGCCCCCATGCGCAGGGCAAATGCCTGTGCCGCGGCATCCCCGGGCCGGGTGAAGGCATAGACCTCGCGGCCCTCGCTGACGGCAACCTGCGCCACGATATGCGCCGCGGCGCCGAACCCATAGATGCCGAGATGCTCAGGCGCGCCTGCCGCCTTGAGCGAGCGGTGGCCGATGAGACCGGCGCACAGGAGCGGCGCCGCCTCGGCGTCGCTGTAGCCTTCAGGCAGGCCGAAGCAATAGCGCGCATCGGCGAGCGCATACTCGGCATAACCGCCATCGAGGGTGTAGCCGGTGAAGCCCGGCTCATCGCACAGGTTCTCCAGCTTGTGCCGGCAATACCAGCACTCGCCGCAGGTATGGCCCAGCCATGGTATGCCGACGCGCTCGCCGGGGGTGAAGCCGCCGACATCTGCCCCCAGTCGTTCCACCGTGCCCACGACCTCATGGCCCGGAACAATCGGCAGCGGCATATGCGGCAGTTCGCCGTCGACCACATGCAGATCGGTGCGGCACACGCCGCACGCCTTGACCTTGACCAGCATCTGGCCCGGCCCCGGCTGCGGCACGGGGCGCTCCACCGCCTCCAGCGGCCCGCCCCACTTCGTCAGCGCCATCGCCTTCATCGTCATTCTCCGCCCGTACCTGCGCGGCGATGGCCGAGGGCATAGCCGGCGATCGTGCCGACGATCAGGCCGACGATTACCGTCACGCTGACGACCAGGGCGCGGCTTGCCTGAAAGGTCCAGAACAGGAAGGTAATCTCCACGCTGGCGAGGTTCTGAAACACAAAGAGCAGGACGAGCCCCGCCAGCACGGCGATGACGATAAGGTTGAAGCGGTGCATCGTTCACATCCTCGTCTGCCTCAAAGCTGCTAAAGTTACAGCCTCTGGTGGGCCATGATCTGAGTTAAGCCGCGCGGCACCCACCCGTGGCTTAATCGCGGGCCATGGAGGGCGTTTACAAAATGGCTGGCCAGAGAGGTATTGGAACTTGACCATAAAGCTCACTTTCCTCGGCGCCGTCGGCACTGTCACCGGGTCGAAATATCTGCTCGACATCGACGATCGGCGCCTGATGGTGGATTGCGGGCTGTTCCAGGGTTTCAAGAACCTGCGCCTGCGCAACTGGCGCCCGTTCCCGGTCGATCCGGCGGGCATTGAGGCGGTGCTGCTCACCCACGCCCATATCGATCATTCGGGCTACCTGCCGCGTCTGGCGCGGCAAGGGTTCAAGGGCCCGATCTATACCACCGAGGCCACGCGCGATCTGTGCGCCATCCTCCTGCCCGACAGCGGCCACCTGCAGGAGAGGGAGGCCGAGTTCATCAACCGCCGGGGCATCTCGAAACACCATCCCTCGCTGCCGCTGTACACGCAGGAAGACGCCGAAAGGATGCTCGGTCAGTTCCGCCCCGTTCGCTTCGGTGAACAGGTAAAGCTTCCCGGCGGCGTCACCGCCCGCTTCGTGCCGGCCGGCCACATCCTCGGCGCCGCCATCATCGAGCTGGAGGCGGATGGGCGAAAGATCGTCTTTTCCGGCGATCTCGGACGCAGCAACAATCCCACCATGCTCGATCCGACGCCCATCGCCAACGCCGATTATCTCTTGTGCGAGTCGACCTATGGCAACCGGCTGCACGAGGCGCGCGATCCCGAAGAGGCTTTGGCCGAGGTGGTGGGGCGCACCGCGGCGCGTGGCGGCACAATCGTCATCCCGAGCTTTGCCGTGGGCCGCACCCAGACGCTGCTCTATCACCTCGAACGCCTCAAGCGCTCCGGCCGCATCCCCGATATACCCGTCTATCTCGACAGCCCTATGGCCATCGACGTGAGCGACGTGTTCTGCCGCCACCCGGAAGAACACCGCCTGAGCGCCGCCGAGGCGAAAGCGGCCTGCGGGGTGGCCCGCTATGCCCATTCGGTGGAGGAGTCCAAGGCGCTCGATGCCGATGGTGACCCCAAGATCATCGTCTCGGCCAGCGGCATGGCGACCGGCGGGCGGGTGCTGCATCACATCAAGCGCTTTGCGCCCGATCCCCGCAACACCATCCTGTTCGCCGGCTACCAGGCCGGCGGCACGCGCGGGGCGTCGATGACGGCAGGCGCCGAGACCGTCAAGATTTTTGGCGAATACGTCCCGGTGCGCGCCGAGGTGGGCAACCTGCATATGCTCTCGGCCCATGCCGATGCCAATGAGATCATGGCGTGGCTGAAACACTTCCACTCACCGCCGCGCACCACCTTCATCGTGCACGGCGAGCCTGGACCGGCCGATACCTTGCGCCATCGCATCGAGGAAGAGCTGGGCTGGACCTGCCGGGTCCCCGATGATCGCGAAAGCGTTGAACTGGAGTGACCCCGTGAGCCAAGCGCCGAATTTCACCGCGCCGCCGCCAGAGCAGTTCAACTGGCTGAGGGCCCGCCGCCTCGGCATCGAGACCGGTGATGAGGCGGTGGTGTTCATGCGCCTCGACTGCCATGTGTGCCGCGCTGAAGGCTTCGAGGCGAATAACCGGGTGCTGCTGCAGGCAGGCGGGCGCAGCGTCATCGCCACGCTGTTCCGCGTCAACCGGGAGCTGCTGCGGCGCAACGAGATGGGCCTGTCGGAAGCCGCCTGGGCCGAGCTTGGCGTGGAGGATGGCAGCGCCGTCACCGTCAGCCATCCCGCGCCGGTGGAATCGCTGTCCTTCGTGCGCGGCAAGGTCTATGGCCAGCGGCTCGCACCGGACGCTCTTGCCGGTATTGTCACCGATGTCGTTTGCCGGCGCTATTCCGGCATCCAGCTTTCCGCCTTCATCACCGCCTGTGCCGCCCGTCCGCTCGACTACGACGAGGTGGTGGGGTTGACGGGCGCCATGGTGGATGCCGGCCAGCGGCTCAAGTGGCACACCCATCCAATTGTCGACAAGCACTGCGTGGGCGGCCTGCCGGGCAACCGCACCACCCCCATCGTGGTCGCCATCGCCGCCGCTGCCGGTCTCACCATGCCCAAAACCTCATCGCGCGCCATCACCTCGCCCGCCGGCACCGCCGATACCATGGAAACGCTGTGCCCGGTCGATCTCAACCTCGAGGCCATGCGCCGGGTGGTCGAGCGCGAGGGTGGCTGCGTGGTGTGGGGCGGGGCGGTCGACCTGAGCCCGGCCGATGATGCCCTCATCCGGGTGGAGCGGGTGCTCGATCTCGACAGCGAGGGTCAGCTCGTCGCCTCGGTGCTCTCCAAGAAGATCGCCGCCGGCTCCAGCCATGTGGTCATCGACGTGCCCGTTGGGCCGACCGCCAAGGTGCGCTCTGAAGGCGCCGCCATCACCCTCGGCCGGGCGCTCACCGATGTCGCCCACGCCTTCGGGCTGGAGACCGTCATCATCGAGAGCGACGGGCGCCAGCCGGTGGGCCGCGGCATCGGTCCGGCACTGGAGGCGCGCGACGTGCTGGCGGTTCTCAAGAACGACGCGAACGCGCCCGCCGATCTGCGCGAGCACGCCTTGCGCCTTGCCTCGGCGCTGGTGGAACTGGGCGGCGCGGTGGAAAAAGGCGAGGGTGATGCGTTGGCCGCCGCCATCCTCACCGATGGCCGCGCCTGGGCCAAGCTGCAAGCGATCTGCGAAGCACAAGGCGGCATGCGCGAGCCCCCGGTCGCCACTCATTTCCAGCCGATCCTGTCGCCGGTGAAGGGCGTGGTTGCGGCCATCGACAACCGCCGCCTCGCCAAGGTGGCGAAGCTTGCCGGGGCACCCGAGGCCAAGGCGGCCGGGGTCGAACTGCATGCCAAGCTTGCCAGCCACGTGGAGGAGGGCGAGGCGCTTTATACCGTCAATGCCGAAACGCCGGGCGAACTGGTCTATGCCCTCAATTTCGTCGCCGCGAGCGCCGGCATCGTCGAGGTCGCCGAGCTATGAGCCCGTGCCTCGTCGTCGCCCTGCCGGGAGCCGAGCACATGGCAGAAGGCCTCGCCCACGCCCTCGGCGCTGATGTGGCGGCAATCGAGCTCAGGCATTTCCCCGACGAGGAGGTCTATCTGCGCTATCTGACGGACCCGGGCGGGCGCAAGGTCGCGGTGCTGTCGTCGCTCGACCGGCCGGATGCCAGGATCCTCCCCGTCCTGTTCGCCGCCCACGCGGCGCGCGATCTGGGCGCCCAAGCGGTGGGGCTCATCGCGCCCTATCTCGCCTATATGCGCCAGGACCACCGCTTCCATCCCGGCGAGGCCATCACCTCGACCGCCTTCGCCAGGCATTTGTCGGCGGCGGTCGACTGGCTGGTCACTGTCGATCCGCACCTGCATCGCTACAAGGCGCTGTCCGACATCTACACCGTCCCCGCCGTTGCCGCCCATGCCGCCCCCGAGATCGCCCGCTGGATCGCGCGCGAGGTAAAGGACCCGGTGCTGATCGGGCCCGATGCCGAATCGAAGCAATGGGTGGGCCAGGTGGCGGCGCTGGCGGGCGCTCCCTTCGAGGTGCTGCGCAAGCGCCGGCACGGCGACCGCGACGTCGAGGTTTCGATGCCTGACCTCGATCGCTGGCGCGCATCGACGCCGGTGCTGGTCGACGATATCATCTCCAGTGGCGAGACCATGCGGGTGACGCTTCAGCATCTGGCCGGCATGGGCCTCAAGCCGGCGGTGTGCATCGGCGTGCACGGCATTTTTGCCGGCGATGCCTATGGGGCGCTCAAGCGTGCCGGTGCCGGGCGCATCGTGACCGCCAACACCGTTCAGCATGAGAGCAACGGCATCGATGTCACCGGCATCTTGGCCGAAGCGGTGGGCGGGCTCATTGGGCCTGCGGTCTGAACAAGGAGAACGGGCATGAAGAAGCTGGTCTTGTCGGGTATCGTCGCCGGGCTGGCGCAATTGGCCGCTCCGGCTGCCTTTGCCCAGTATTTCGCCGACCACGACATGTGGTGGGGGCATGGCCGGGGTTATGGAGGCATGATGTTCGGCGGAGCGTTGATGATCGTCTTCTGGGGCAGCATCATCGTGCTGGCCGTCCTGGCGGTGCGCTGGATCGCCGGCAACAGCGATCGAGGCGAGGCGCCGCCGCCGCGCCAGAGCCCGCTTGACATCCTCAAGGAGCGCTTCGCCCGCGGCGAGATCGACAAGAAGGAATACGATGAGCGCAAGAAGACGCTGTCGGAATGAGGCCCCTGGAAGGGCAACAGCCACGATGCCGATGCACCGTGGCTGTTCGTTCAGGTCATCAGGCCCATCTCCTCACTTCGAGGTGGTGGACCTGCAGTCTGCGTTCAGTATGGGCTGCGGCAGCGGTGAAAGTAGCCGTCATAGCCGAGGAACATATCGGTCTTCGGATTATATGAGCGGTAGTGGTTGAGGCACCAGCGCACATGCGCGCTTCCGCCGCTATAGGGCACCACCGGCGCCGGGACCGCCAACGTCCACCACGGACGCCGATACCAGTAACCGCCATAGTAATAACCATATCCGTGACGATATGCACGGTAACGCGGACCATACCGATGCGCATTATACCGCCAATGAGGATATTTTTTGTGGTAATAATGTCTCTTACCGGAATTGTAGCCTTTCTTTCCGTGATATTGTTTCTTTCCGTGATATTGTTTCTTTCCGTGGTAGTAATTCTTCTTTTTGACCTGTTGCAGCTGGCCGTTCCACTGGTCGGTGGTATCGACGCCGGGTGACGTCGTTACAGGCAGCGTCAGTGCGGCTGCTCCGCCCATGGTCGCCATCTGCAGACCGACGGCAACCAGTGCCGCCAGTCCCAGTGTCTTCCATGACAATTTCGACATTGCATGCTCCTTATTTTGGTTTCTCGCCGTGCGCCAATGCTAGCATTCCGAGTTGCCGTAGCGTTGATTCATGTCAAGAATATGCTGGATACGGCCAAGGAGCGGCGCCTTCCTTGCGCCGTGGTTAACCCGCATTTCTCACACTCCCTGTGCCCTGCGTCGCCTTGCCTCGACCGCCTATCACGTGACAGGAACATCCGCGTCAGGCCGCCGTCACCGCGACGCTGGGCACCAGCTTGTCATGTAGATAGACGATCACCGTCTCTCCCGGCATGCGCCCGCGGCCCAGCCGCAGCACCCGGTCGGATCGCGGCGCACAAGCGCTGCCGCCAGCCGGCAACCCCGGTCTCACGACGCACCGCGTCTGGTGGCGCCGTAGTCACTGGTCCACAGCCCAGTGCCGACGGTGAACCCGTTGCACCGTCACTTCGACGACGGTCGCCGTCGGGCGGCAGCTGGTCGCGCCAAGCAGGGGCAAGGTGGTGCGCGAGATCATGTCCCCGTCACCGGTATGGTGGTGCCCATGGTGCTCGATGGGCCGATCAACCGCAACGCATTCCAAGCTTTTATGGAGCAGGTTCTGGTGCCCGAAATCAGATCCGGCGCCATTGTCATCCTCGACAGCCTCTCAAGCCACAAGGGCCTGACGGTGGGCGCGGCAATCGCAGCGGCTGGCGCCACGCTCATTGTATTGAAGGCGTGAGCGAGCTCGTTGATTTCGCTCATGCGACTCCACGGCAGCGGTTCGAACCGGTCGAAGTCGAACTTGCCGAGCGCCGCCGCTTCGCTGGCTGTGCGTTTGAGGGGACGGGCGATGGTGCTTGCAAGCAATGCTGCCGCCAGCAGCGCCAGCCCGAGCATCGCGACGGCAAGTGTCATGCTCCAATAGAACAGCCTCAGCGGGGCATCCACTGCGCTTGCCAGATCATAGAAACCCAGGGTGATCGGTAGTTCCGAATAGGCATCGATAGGGCGGGGGAAGACGAGATAGTGCTCGTCGCCAAGCGTCCCTCCCGCGCATCGGCCCCCGGCTGCGGCTCAATTCCGGAAATATCGAGCCGTGGCAGGTCGCGTACGTTCTCGATCACAGGATCACCGGTGACCGAAGGGGCCAGTCCAATGCGCGCGCCCGCAAGCAAGGCGGCAATGACCGGGAATGCGTCGATGTCGCCATCGATGACCACTCCCGGCCCTGCTTTGCCCGGATCCACGCCGACGAAAAAGCTGTCAGTGCCGTGGCGCATCTGAAGGCCGCCGTCGCCTGGTACCGGTGCCCCGGTGTCCGCATCGAGCCCATGCCAGCCTAAACTCGAAGCCGCCAATCAGTCACCTCGGCCTGAATGAGGGCAACCAGTTGAGGCTCCCCGACTAGAACGGGCTGCGGCAAGGGTGATAGCGCCCGTCGTAGCCCATGAACAGATTGGTCGCCGGATTGTACGACCGGTAGTGGTTGAGGCACCATTTCACATGCCGCCCGCCATAGGCGCGGGGACGGGGAACCGGCGCCGGTGCCCTCCAATAGGGACGGGCATACCAGTAGCCACCATAATAGTAGCCGTAGCCGGGGCGACGGGCTCGATAGCGCGGACGGCCGTGCCACCAGGGATTGATCCCGATGTAAACGCCAGCCTTCAACACGTTGCCGGTCGTGGCGGCCTGGCTTTGGCCGGAGAGTCCCGCCAGTGACGGCGTTATGGCGGCAGCCGGCCCCATCGCCGCCAGCGTTGTTCCGGCCGCCACCAGCGCGGCAAGTCCGGCAAGTTTCCAAGATCTCAGCGACATTTTTGTTCTCCATGTTTGCCGATCTGGTGCTGAACTCCCATGCGCTTGCGCCAGTTTACCCATCTGCCGTACACGCATGCCGATTCAGTCGGCCCTACTTTATGCCTGATTGCGGCTTTTTTCTAACATGCCGGCATTTGGCCCGGACGATCGATGCTGGCCGGGCCCGCATCGCTTGGTGGCCGCACGCCGGCATGCTAGATGATTAGGCTGCCATGGACACCGCCGCTGACAACCCGAAAGAGCTGGCCGAACAGTTCGATCTCACCGTCTTGCCGCCGGGCTTTTACGCCGATCCCTATCCGTTCTACCGGGCGCTGCGCCAACATGCGCCGGTCAAGCGCCTGCCCGGTGGTGGCGTCTTCCTCACGCGCTACGGCAATGTCGTGGCAGTCTACAAGGATACTGAAACGTTCTCCTCTGACAAGAAAAAGGAGTTCCTGCCGAAATTCGGCGATACCCCGCTCTATGCGCATCACACCACCAGCCTCGTCTTCAACGACCCGCCGTTGCATACCCGCGTCAGGCGACTGCTTACAGGCGCGCTCACCCCGCGCGCCATCGCCGACATGGAGAGCCCGCTGACGTCGCTTGTTGATCGCCTGCTCGATCGCATGGGCGAAAAGGAGGACGTGGACCTGATCGAGGATTTTGCCGCCGCCATCCCGGTCGAGATCATCGGCAACCTGCTCGATGTGCCGCACGAGGAGCGCGGGCCCCTGCGCGAGTGGTCGCTGGCCATACTCGGCGCGCTGGAGCCGGTCACCACTCTTGCCCGTGCCGAACGCGGCAACCGTGCCGTTGCCTTGTTCAGCGCCTATCTCGACCATCTCATCGCCCGCCGCCGCGCCCGGCCAGGTGACCCGCAAAAGGACGTGCTGACCCGCCTCATCCTCGGTGAGGAGACGGGCGACGGCCTCACCCACCACGAGTTGGTGCAGAACTGCATCTTCATTCTCAATGCCGGCCACGAGACCACCACCAATCTCATCGGCAACGGTCTGGTGGCGCTCCTTGCGCACCCGAAAGAGAAGACGCGCCTTGTAGCCGCGCCCGGCCTCATCAAGACGGCGGTCGAGGAGTTCTTGCGCTATGAAAGTTCCAACCAGCTCGGCAACCGCATGACCACGCGCGATGTGGAGATCGGCGGCGAGCCGGTCGCGGCCGGCACGCCTGTGCATCTGTGCATCGGCGGCGCCAATCGCGATCCGGCCGAGTTCCCCGATCCCGAACGGCTCGACATCACCCGCAGCCCCAACCGCCATCTGGCTTTCGGCGCCGGCATTCACCAGTGCCTGGGCTTGAGCCTTGCCCGCCTCGAAGGGCGGGTGGCGATCGGCCGCTTCCTTGCCCGCTTCCCCCGCTACGAGTTGGCAGGCGAGCCCACGCGAGGCGGCCGCGCCCGCTTTCGCGGCTTCCTCAAGGTGCCGGCGCGGTTGAACCCCTGACGAGAGCTTATCGCCGGTCCCGCAGCGTGGCATGGGGCCTGTGTGGCATTGCCACCGCCGTGAAATGTTTGCCATTATCTTGAAGTCAAGATCACTGGGAGGATAGAGTAATGAGATATATCGCTGCGGCACTCGTGCTTGCGTTCGCGGCAAGTCCGGCCTCCGCCTTCGAGATTTCGAGCCCGGCCATCGGCGCCGATGGCACCATTCCGCTGAAATACACCGCCAACGCCTTCGGCTGCCACGGCTCCAACATCTCGCTGCCGCTGGAGTGGAAGGACGTTCCGGCGGGCGCCAAGAGCCTTGCCCTCACCATGTTCGACCCCGATGCGCCCACCGGCAGCGGCTTTTGGCATTGGACCATCGCCAACATGCCCACCGACACCATGGGGCTCGCCGAGGGCGCCGGCGTTGCCGGCAATGGCAAGCTGCCCAAGGGCGCCATGCAGGGCCGCAACGATGCCGGAACGGCGGCCTATTTCGGCCCCTGCCCGCCCCAGGGCGACACGCCGCACCGCTACGTCCTCACCCTCTTTGCGGTGGATGCGGACAAGCTGGCGTCGACGACAACACCTCCGGCGCGGTGGTGGGCTTCCAACTTCATTTCCACACCATCGACAAGGCGAGCGTCACCTACACCTACGGGCGTTGAGGCAGGCGGGTCCCGCCCGCCCTCTGATGCGGACGCACTCTTGCGTGCCGAAGCGGCCTGGCGCAGGCTCGCGCCGGCTCAATGAGAGAGGTTT
>CAVYOQ010000077.1:0-41144 GCA_963770075.1 uncultured Alphaproteobacteria bacterium | reverse complement strand
CCGGCGTGAAGATGCAGAATTGCCGCTCCAGATGCTGGGCAAGGCTCTTCCACTGCTTGCCGGTGCTGGCACTTGAGTGCAAGGCGACGACCGTGCTGCCGCCACCGAAGGCCTCAAAGGCAAGGCGGGATCCGTTGACATCAAGCCGGTGCATGACGGTGTCTCCTGTTCGAATGCGCTGCGCTGGCGACCGGCGAGATTTCAAACCGGTCGAGCCCGATATCCCGCAGTGCGTGATCGTTGAGTGCGGATTGTTGTGCCAGGGCGCGGCGCTGCCGCAGGCCGTCCCGAAAGGCGAGGTAGGCGTTGAGGAACACGGTGACGAACGACACCTGTGCCTCGTTGGCCTTGCTTGTTATTGCTGTATTGATCATGGCGTGGTTTCCGTTGACGTCAAAATCGATGAGCCACGGTTTACGCCGGCATCGTTTCAGCGGTTTTTCTGGTGGCAAGGCTTCGTGTTTCTTTTGTTTCGCCGCGCCCTGGGCCGGGCGAGCGGCGTCAATTGCCGCTAAGGCGCCGCGATGATAGGGAAACATCGACAGGTGAGACGGTTTGCGCTGAAACAATTGAAACGATTGGCCCCGGTATTGAAAACCGGCAGATACAAACGCCCTATAGAGTCCTTGCGGGATCTGGAGATAGCGGGTGCAGACTGATGAAGCACGACAGCGCGCGGACAGAGCAGGCCATCACCGGCTATGCCCTTTTTGACAGGCAACGCAAGCTCGTCGCTGCCAATTCGGCATTCTTTCATCAGGAAGGTGTCGATACCGAGCGGTTGATCGGCAAGCCCATGCTGGATGTTGTCGCAACCGTCGCCGCACAGTTGCAGGAAGTCGACGTGGCGCCGGTGAAATCATCGCAGCGTTACATCAAGTCGTTGATGCAGCGCTGGGCCGATGTGGCCGGCGCTCCCCTGCAAGCGAGGACGACAGCCGGCGCCTGGAAGCTCTTGACCAGTCACCCGCAAGCGGATGGCGGTACGGCGTTCATCAGCGCCGACATCACGGCGGCCAGACAGGCCGAGGTGAAGCCGAATGGCAATGAAGAGATCTTCCGCTGCATCACCGAGAGCCATCCCTTGCCGGTGTGGATGGCCGACGAAGATACGGGCGAAATCCTCTACGAGAGCATCGAGGCCTCAAAGCTGCTGGGGCGCGATTGGGACGCAAGCAGGCCGCAATTCATCGGCGACCACTATGCCGAACCGGGGGCCCGCGATGAAGTCAGGCGGCAACTTCGCAAGCACGGTCTGCTGCAGGACTACGTCGTGCGGTTCAAGAAGGCCGACGGGACGAAGATGTGGATCTTGGCAAACGTGCGGCCGGGCGTATTCAACGGCAGGCGGGTGCTGATTGCCGGCATCGTCGATGTCACCGCCCGCAAGCAGCGTGAAGACCAGATCAGGTTCATGCTGGCCGGGCATCCTCTCCCGGTTGCCATGAATGAGGTCGAGAGCGGCCGTCTGATCATGGAAAGCCCGGCTTATGCCAGGCTGTTCGGTCGGACACCCGACAGCGGCAAGGAGATCCACATCACCGACAACTATGTCGATCCCAAGGACCGCGCGAGGTTGATAGCCGAACTGCGCACGACACAGCGGGTCGATGACCATGAGGTGCAGTGGAAGCGCGAGGACGGGTCGCGGTTCTGGGTGAAGGTCAACCTGCGGCTGGTTGAATTCGACGGCCGCGAGGTCATCCTTGCGGGGGTGCTGGATGTGACCGACCAGAAGCGGCGCGAAGGCGAACTCAGCCGCGCCCGCGAACTGCTGGCCGATGCCATAGAATCCATCTCCGAAGGCTTTGCCCTCTACGATGAGGAAGGGCGCCTCATCTTGTGCAACAGCTCGTACGCACAGATGAACGATCTGGCCGCCGACATCCTGGGGCCCGGCATGGCGTGGTCCGATCTCCTGCGCGTTTCCGCAGAGCGCGGCATGTACAAGGTCCCGACCGAGAAACAGGCCGACTGGGTCCGGCAATGGGCAGAACAGGCTATCGGGGCCCCGCGTGAGCTCGAGCGGGAATACGCCGATGGTCGCTGGTATCGGGTCGCAACCCATCCGACCAAGATGGGTGGCTTCGTCGTAACCAGAAGCGACATCACCGAACGCAAAGCGTTCGAGAGGGCGCGGCGCGAAGTCGATGAAATCGTTCGCCAGGTGGTCGATGCCTGTCCGGCAGCGCTTGAGATGCGCAAGATCTCGGACGGCCGTTTCCTCTATCGCAGCCCCACGGCAATCACTTTGCTTGGCGAGCGCAAGGACCTGGAGATGACCTATGTCAATCCGCAGGACCAGATCGATCTGCATCGCCATCTTGAAGTGCATCGCGAGGTTTTCGACCGGCGCATGCAGTTGAAAAATCCCGCCGGTGAGCCGTTCTGGGCATCGGTGTCGGCGCGCTACATCGACTTTCGCGGCGACCTCGTCATCGTCTCGACCATCTCCGACCTGACCGAACGGGTGAACGCGGAGCAAGAGGTCAAACGCGCCAACGAGCTGTTGTCCGACGCCATTGAATCGCTCGCCGAAGGTTTCGCGTTGTTCGATAGCGATCGCCGACTGGTCATGTGCAACTCCCGCTACAAAGCGATGAACAAACTGACGCAGGACCTGCTCAAACCGGGCATCAAGTGGGATGACGTCCTGCGTGCCGGCTTCCAGCGCGGGCAATACAGCGATGTCGACGGCGACGAGGGCAGATGGATCAAGGACCGTATTCGCGACGTGCAGGGTGAAAACAAGGCTTATGAATTCCGGCAGTCCGACGGGCGCTGGTACTCCGCCTTGTCGAGTCCGACCCGCGAAGGCGGGTTCGTCATCACCCGCATGGAAATCACCAAGCGGAGACAGATGGAGCAGGCCCAGCGCGAAGCCGATGCGCTGGTCCAGCAGGTCCTCGGGGCTTCACCGGTGATGATCCTGATGAACGAACTGGAAAGCGGCAAGGTTCTTTACCGCAGCCCGGCGACAAAGGCGCTGTTCGGTGAGCCTGAGTCGGTCTTGTCGTTCTACGCCAACCCCGGTGATCGCGGTGTCTATCTCAAGCAACTGGCCGAGGATGGCCGTGTTGACAACTTCAAGTATCTCGCCCGCCGACCGAACGGCGAGACGTTCTGGGCAGCGGTCTCCGGCCGGGTGATCGAGTATCAGGGCCGGCCGGTCATCGTCTCCCATTCGCGCGATCTCTCCGAACAGCTCGCCATGGAAGGTGAACTGGAGCGGCAGCGCGAGATCGTTCATCAAAGCGAGAAGCTCTCGGCACTGGGAGAACTTCTGGCTGGTGTGGCGCATGAACTGAACAACCCGCTTTCGGTGGTCGTCGGGCAAACGCTGCTGCTCAAGGAAACGACAACGGATGCAAGCGTGCAAGCGCGGGCTGAAAAGATCGGCAACGCAGCGGATCGTTGCGCGCGTATCGTCAAGACATTCCTGGCGATGGCCCGGCAGCAACCGGCGCGCACCGAGAATATCGACATCAACGAGATTTTTGAAAGGGCGATGGAGGTTGCGGGGTATGCTATTCGTTCATCCGACATCGATGTGTCGCTGCGCCTCGGCAAGAGCCTGCCCACCGTGTGGGGTGACCCCGACCAGTTGGGCCAGGTTTTCTCCAATCTGCTGATCAATGCCCAGCAGGCGCTCAGTGACTTCGACGGGCGCCGCAGGATCAAGGTGACCACCCGCCACGATGGCAAGAGCAATTGCGTCGTCATCAAGATCGCCGACAGCGGACCGGGCATGCCGGAGAACATCCGCACACGGGTTTTCGAGCCATTCTTCACCACCAAGCAGCCAGGCAGCGGCACCGGTATCGGCCTGGCGTTCTGTCACCGCATCATCGAAACCCATGGCGGCGTCATTCGAGCCGAATCGAAGCCCGGGGAAGGGGTGAGTTTCTTCATTCGCCTGCCCGCATCGGGCGGTGGCGAGGAACGCGCTGCCTCCGACGATGCGGCGTCAGGCAAGAAGGGATGCCTGAACATACTGGTCGTCGAGGACGAACCCGAGGTCGCCGAGTTCATGGTTGAAATCCTGCGCAACGATGGTCACCAGGTTTATTCCGCCAGCAGCGGTGCGCAGGCCCTGCGGCTGATCGGGCAGCACGCGTTCTCGGTGGTTCTGTCGGATATCAACATGCCCGGCCTCGATGGCGGCATGCTGATCGAAGAACTGAAGCGGCATCATCCAGCGCTGGTCGGGCGCACGGCATTCGTCACCGGCGACACGATGGGGCGCAAGGCAAGCAAGGTCATCGGGAGCGCGGCTCGACCCTATCTGGAGAAGCCGATACGCCCGGATGAGCTGCGTGAGTTTGTTGCGCGCGTCATGGAAGGCCACTAGCATCGCATCGCGCCTCAATGGCCAGGAACCGGCGGACCCATGAGCGAGCTTGAGCATGTTGTCGTCTGCGATGACGAACCCGACATCCGCGATACCTTGCAGGAATACCTCGAGCGGCGCGGTTACACGGTATCGGCCGCCTCAGGCGGTGAGGAATTGCGCGCCCTCGTGGAGGCGGGGCCCATAGATGTCGTCATCCTCGACATCAACATGCCAGGCGAGGACGGGCTGTCGCTGGCCCGCTTTCTGCACGAGCGCGGTGATATCGCCACCATCATGTTGACGGCGTCCGGCGATGTAATCGACCGGGTCGTCGGGCTGGAAATGGGTGCCGATGATTACCTGGTCAAACCGGTTGACCTCAGAGAGCTTCAGGCACGCATCAAGGCGGTCTTGCGTCGTACTAGCGAGCGAAAGTCGACGGTCCCTGCCGGTCCATCGTCAAGGGACAGCAATCTGGTGCGTTTTGGCGATTGCACGCTCGATCTCGCTGGCCACAAGCTCTTCGACGCGACGGGTGAAGAGATCGAGATAACCTCAATGGAGTATGCACTGCTCAAGGTGTTTGCCGCGAATGCCGGTCGTGTGCTGAACCGCGATCAATTGCTGGAACAGGCCCATGACAGGATTTGGGACCCATACGACCGCAGCATAGATATCCGTGTATCAAGACTGCGCCGTAAGATCGAAACTGATCCAGCCAAACCCCAAGTCATCAAGACTGTGCGTGGCACGGGCTACGTGTTTTCCTCGAACAGCAAATAATTCACCCAGCGCAGCTTGCGGTCAAGAACGGCAATTGCGTCTGCAGGTACCCTTCGTGAACATGTATCGAACCATGTGCATTGCGCCCGAGCCCGAGTTCGGCAGCGCTCTTCAGGAAATCCAGTATCTCCAATTCGCAGCCCGAGGGATGCGTATCGGCGCCGATGTCAGGTCCGTTATGAAAGCGTCCTGAGAACATCCGTCAAATCGACGGCTGTGAACGGCTTTTCGAGCACCGGCCGTTTGGCCTCGCTCAGGAAGCGCCCCGCCGCGGGCCCAAGCGCATCTCCGGTCACGAAAACGAGCCGGTCGGCGAGAACCGCATGATTGTCCTTCAGCCATCTGAAAAAGGCCGGACCGTCGACGTCCGGCATGCGCAGATCACACAGGATCAAATCAAATGCCGTCGGTTGTGCCGCGATCACGGCCTGGCCCTCTCGTCCACTCGCGACGACATCGCATTGATAGCCTGATTTGCCGAGCAATTCGGCTAGCAGCAGTGCGACCTCCGGCTCGTCATCGACAACAAGCACGCGCCGCACTTGCGCATCCGGAATTTGAGCCGGTCGAGTGGTGACCGTATCGCAAGCGCCCTTTATCGACGGGTTTTCAGCTGCGGGCAGGACCAGTTCAAAGGCTGCGCCGCAAGCGGGAAGATCGACCATGGTAAGTTGGCCGCCCTGAGCTTCCGCCAGCCCACGAGAAATCGAAAGCCCGATACCGGTGCCGATGCCTTGAGGCTTGGTGGTGAAGAAAGGATCAAAGATCCGTCGCGCGTGCTCGGGCGCGATGCCGGGGCCATTGTCGGCGATCAGAATCCGCAAACTTTGATCCTGGCGCGTCACGCCAATGGTGATTTTGCGCTTGCCCGGCATCGTCTCCAGCACCTGTAAGGCATTCACGAGCAGGTTGGTGATGATGTTCTGGACCTGATCGGGGTCGGCGACTGCTTCGGGCAGATCCACAAGCGGGAATTCGCGAATGATCTCGATGCCGGCGCTGCGGAATCCGTACTCAAGGAGTTCGATCGCCTTGTCGAGGAGAGGGACGACCGGGAAAGCATGCCTCTCGGCCTTCCTCTGGCGGGCAATATCCAGAAATGAGCGTACGATGCGGGCGCACCGGTCACCCGCGGCCTCAATCTTGGCAACACGGTCAACCACCGAAGTGGCAGCTTCTCCGATCTCGCCACGCAATAGCGCGGACTGGCCAAGGACAATCGAAAGCGGATTGTTCAGCTCATGTGCGACGCCAGCAAGCAACGAGCCGATAGCGGCCAGCTTCTCGCTTTGACTAAGAGCTTGGTGTTGTCGCTCTATCTCGGCCGCGGCAGACCGCGCTGAGGTTAGATCGCGCAGATTGGCGGTAAAGAAATTGCCTTCGGGCAGGATCACCTCGGTTATGGCAAGCTCGACAGGGAAGACACGACCATCGCTGCGGCGCGCTTCCATTTCGACACGCCGGCCGACGGCACGCGGCTTGCGGGTGGCGCGGTACCGGGCCATGCCCGTCTCATGGGCTGTCTTCAAGTGATCCGGAATGATGAGATCGACAATGTTTTTTCCGATTGCCTCGGCCGACGTATAACCGAAGAGATCTTCGGCCGCCTTGTTCATCGTGACAACGATACCCTGCTCGTCGACCACGATTACGGCATCAAGAGCCGAATGAACAACAGCCGCGTAGACGGCTGCCAGTTGCTCGGGCGTACTCAGGCGCTGCTCGGGAGTGGGTAGTTGCTTGGACTTTCGCATCTACGGCAACCACGCAGCAGCCTTTGGCGGAACGTAAATATGGCCGGCGGCAAGCAGTTGTCGTAGGGGCAACAGTCGATCTGGACTGCGCGCAATGGTGGCCAAAAGATTGAACTCTGTCGCCATCAGGAAAAGCTCGTTGCCATCGGTATCGATCTGGACATGGCTGTCAGGATCAAGCCGGACCTTTCCAAACCAGAAACGGTGCTGCCTTGGGCTATTCTTATCTGGCGCGGGCCCCATTGCAAGTCCGGCATCAGTTCGCCGCAGCACCGACCGTACTCGCGCTTTGAGTTCGCGAAGGCCCATTGGCTTGTTCACATAATCGCCCGCGCCGACCTCCAGCCCGACAATCTTGTCGATCACATCGTGCAGACCGGTCGACATAATTATGGAGGTCGATCCCGTCGCGCGCAGCCGTCTTGCGATCGAAATGCCGTCCTCGCCAGGTAGCGAGACATCCAAGATGATCAGGTCTGCCGGTGCAGTTTGTTGCATCACGTTGACCCCGCATGCCGACAGGGCGAGTGAGCGGAATGTGCGCGCGCGGCATGCAAAACTTGACGCAGATGACAATCAATCATGGCGGATTTGTTTCTATTATTTCATCATATTTTACAATTGAAACATTGTTGTTACAATTGAAACTATTTATAAATTGTACTTTTTGTTATTTCATGTTAAATAATATTCGTAATTTTGGCAATATATATGGATGAAACAACCCATGAAACCGAATATTATGAAACTCGTCAGTCAACCCTTGATGTTTGGTGCTGGACTTCGCGGTCGTTTTGGCTTTTGGCATCCCCGCGCATGCTGAGGACAAATGCAAAGACCGGGAATGGCCTAACCAGACGCGCGAGTGCATCGACCAGATCGTCGCAGACGTCTGCAAGGCCGCTGGTGCAACCAATTGCGACAAGAGCCAGGTGAAAATTGTCACGGCTGAGCACTGATGACTGAGCGGAAATTTTTTCGACTGCGGAATCCCGAGGGGGAAGCCATGAGGGAAGTCCTCGCCGTCGAGCAGTACGACCGTCTGATCACGTCGGTCCATCAGGCCGCTTACGATGAGCGGGCCATGAACTAGGCATTCACGTTCGCATCATTGCGTACGGGTTAATCGCGCTTCCCTCCATTCGGTCGAGAAGAGTGCACCATCAAAGCTTGGGATCAAACATCTAAGGATAACCAGATCATGCCTGCAACCTCCGGCGACGACACCCTCATCGGTAGCTTCCTGCCCGATACCATCGACGGCCTGGCCGGCGACGACACGATCAACGGCCTGTTCGGCAATGACAGCCTGAGCGGCAACGACGGCAACGATATCATCATTGGCGGATTTGGTATCGACACCCTTATTGGGGGCTCCGGCGCCGACGACCTGCGCGGCGGTTCCGGCGCCGACTCCCTGCTCGGCGGCAACGGCAACGACACCCTGGCCGGCGACGGCGGCAATGATACCCTCATCGGCGGCGATGGCTACGATGAGGCGAGCTATTATCTGGCGGGCTTTGGCATCGACGCCGATTTTTCCACCGGGCTCATCCTCGACGGTGACGGCGGCACCGATTCCGTCGCCGGCATCGAATTCATCCGTGGGTCGCAACACGACGACACTATCCGTGCAGGCGCTGCCGGACTTGATGTGTTCGCCGGATCAGGAAATGACAGCGTTCTCGGCAATACCGGCAATGATTACCTGGTGGGTGGTGACGGCAACGACACCGCTATTGGCGGCAACGGGAATGACACCCTGTTCGGTGACGCGGGCAACGACTCGCTGGGTAGCGGTGCGGGCAACGATTACCTGTTCGGAGGTGACGGCGAGGATACGCTGCTCGGCGGCGGCGGCAACGACCTCTTGAGCGGGGATGGTGGTTTCGACACGCTCCGCGGCGGCTTAGGCAACGACACGCTGAAGGGCGGTACCGGCAGCGATCGCCTGATCGGCAGTTTCGGCAATGACAAGCTTGCCGGCGGCTTCGGCGCCGATACGCTGATCGGCGGCATCGGCCGCGACATCGTCGACTACGGCGACGACACCGCCGCGGTCAGCGTCGACCTGGACTTCGGCACTGCCACTGACAGCGGGGGGTTCGTCGACGTCATCAAGGGCGTTGAAGGCGTCATCGGATCAGGCTTCGGCGATGTGCTGCACGCCAGCGCCAGCGGATCCTTCCTCGACGGCCGGGACGGGAACGACAGTCTTTATGGCGATTTCGGCAACGACTTCTTGTCGGGTGGCAATGACGACGACCTGATCAGCGGCGGCGGCGGCAATGATCACGTTATTGGCGGTTTCGGCAACGACTCGCTAAGGGGCGGCGCCGGTAACGATCACATCGATGCCGGACCCAGCGCCCCCCAGGGTGGCGTCTCGGATACTGCCGACTGTGATACGCTTGACGGCGGCGCCGGCGACGATTTCCTCGAAGGCGGCGACCAGATCGATCTTGTCACTTACGAAAACGATCCCGGTGCCGTGAACGTGAACCTCGCGACCGGTATCGGCCTCGATGGATTTGGCGGTACCGACCACATCACGCACATCGAGAACGTCCTCGGATCGGACTTCGACGATGCCATCACCGGAAACGGCGGGAGCAACTGGCTGCGCGGCAACAACGGCAATGACAGCATCATCGGCGCCGGCGGCAACGACACGCTGGTCGGCGACAACGGCGATGACACCCTGCAGGGCAATTCCGGCAATGACGAGCTGACCGGCGGCTTTGGCGCCGATGCGCTTTACGGCGACGGCGGCGGTGACATTCTCGACGGTAAAGCCGGTAACGACAGCCTCAATGGCGGCAATGGCAATGATAGCCTGTTCGGGGGCGCCCAAAGCGACACGATCGTTGGCGGCAATGGGAACGACAAGCTCAATGGCGGCTTCGGCAGTGACCTCTTGCGCGGCGGCGCCGGTGCCGACGAGCTGACCGGCAGCCTTGGCCACGATACCTTCGATTTCGGCACCGTCAGCGAGTCGTCCCCAGGCGGCGGCATCGACACCATCAGTGATTTCTCCTCGGCACAGGCCGATCTTGTCGACCTGTCGAACATCGACGCCGACTGGACGAACGTCGGCAACCAAGCCTTCAACTTCATCGGCGTATCGGCTTTCGGCAACAATGCCGGCGAACTTCGCTACGATCCCGTCACCCACCGCATCCTCGGCGACAACAACGGCGATGGAATCGCGGAGCTGGTGATCGAAGCGACAGGCGTGGCGTCGATGGCGGAGGGCGACTTCGTCCTCTAAATGGCAACGACTCGCTCATTGGCGCCAATGGCAACGACACCCTTATCGGGGGCGCCGGTGGCGACAGCCTCGATGGCGGCGCTGGCAGCGACAGCCTGGTGGGCGGCAGAGGCAAGGGCACGCTCACTGGCGCTGGTGGCGCCGATAGTCTTACCGGCAACTCGGCGGTAGTGGCAATGACACGCCGATCAGCGCTGGCGGCAACGATACGCTAATCGGCGGTGCGGGGTTCGATTTGTTGAAAGGCAGCAGCGGCAATGACGTTTTCTATTTCAATCATGTCTTTGAGACAAGGACTGGAGCGTTGCGCGACAGGTTTGCCCATTCAAGGAGATGGCCTTATCGACCTTTCCAGCATCGATGCCAGCACGACCCATGCGGGTAATGACGCGTTCCATTTCATCGGGGCGAGTCCGTTCAGCGGCAATGCGGGAGCGCTGCACCAGTTCTCTTTGGGCGCCAAGACGATCATTGAGGGCGACGTGAACGGCGATGGTCATGCGGATTTCCAGATCGCCCTCCTAAGCACCAACCTGGCGCCTATGGAAGGGGACTTCGTTCTGTAGGCATTGGCAAGCGCTTATTTCGATCCCGCACATCCGCCGCGCTCCAATGGCCCCATATCAGCACCCATCGCTGGCAATCGCTGACCTGCCGCCATCGTCTTGCATGCATGCTTGAATGGTGACCGGTAGGTTCAATCCCGAGGGTTCGACCACCACTTTGTAACCCCAGGTGTTGCCTTAAGGCAAAAACTTGGTGCGTGGCGCTTAGCTAATTCCTTTGATTTTATTGGTGACCCCGGCAGGATTCGAACCTGCGACCCTCAGATTAGGAATCTGATGCTCTATCCTGCTGAGCTACGGGGCCGTTTGGATGCTTGGCGGCATGGTCCTCATAGCGCGGCGGGATGCCTGCAATCAAGCCGGCGTACGCTCGCGCATCGACGCAACTAAAAAGGGCCCGCCGTCGGACGGGCCCTTCGCATTCGTTGCTGCTCGGCGAAATTCACGCGGCCTTTTCGGCAGCTTCCTCGGTTTCGCTCTTGTCGACGCGGTGCGAAGACTTTTCCAGCACCTGCTCGAGCTCGCTCACGGCGGCTTCATCGCTCAGCTTCTTCACCGCGGCCACTTCGCGGGCCATGCGGTCGAGGGCTGCCTCATAGAGCTGGCGCTCGGAATAGGACTGCTCGGGCTGGCGCTCGGAGCGGTAGAGGTCGCGCACCACCTCAGCCACCGCGATAAGGTCGCCGGAATTGATCTTGGCCTCGTATTCCTGGGCGCGGCGCGACCACATGGTGCGCTTCACCCGGGCGCGACCTTTCAGCACTTTAAGCGCCTGCTCGATGAGCGGCTTTTCGGCCAGCTTGCGCATGCCCACGGCATCGCACTTGCCGATCGGCACGCGCAGGCGCATGCGCTCCTTGTCGAAGTCGATGACGTACAGCTCCAGCCGCGCCCCGGCAATCTCCTGCTCCTCGATGTTGACGATCTTACCGACGCCGTGCGCGGGATAAACGACGAACTCGTTGGCCTTGTACTTCAGCTTCTTGACCGGGGACTTCTTGGCTACCGACATGCGTTTTCCACCTCGCAAAAAACAAATCTGGCGCGCCGACCTGATGGGAATCCGATAAGAAATGATCCTCGCGCCGCAAGGGCGCGGACCATCACTTCACCGCTGAGAAGCGGTCCTGCCTCAAGGGCCCTTGCATGCGAACTAAGGTCCGCGGGGATGGCTTGCGCCCTTGCAAGTCCCTGCACCGGGGTTTCTCAAGGCCAAAAAAAGTCCGAGCTCGCGAAAGCCCGGCCGGATTTCCTGAAAGTCAAGACGACATCAATGCTTATATAACACAGCCTGCAGCGATTTTAAAGAGGCATGACAGCCCTCGGGCGCGCCGTGGCCGCCCTTGAGGGTCGTTTCTAGTCAAACTGGTTAATCGCCTTCGCCCGGTTCGGATGAAAAATACTTCTCAAATTTGTCCGGCTTGCCGTCGAATTCATCGGCATCGGCCGGCGGCTCTTTCTTGGATGTGATGTTGGGCCACGTGCTGGCGTATTTGGCGTTGACTTCCAGCCATTGCTCGAGATCGGGCTCGGTGTCGGGCTTGATGGCATCGACCGGGCACTCGGGCTCGCACACACCGCAATCGATGCATTCATCGGGGTGAATGACAAGCATGTTCTCGCCTTCGTAGAAGCAGTCCACCGGACAGACCTCCACGCAGTCCATGTATTTGCACTTGATGCAGTTTTCGTTGACGACGTAAGTCATGGCCTTGACAGTTTCGGGTTTCAAATCGTTGCGGGCGGCCCGGGCACCGGTGCCGGTCATGTCGATGAGGCCCTATAGCAAGACCGGCCGGGCGATGCATCCCCTTTTTCTACAACTCAGGCATGCCGTCCGGTGCGGCCGGGTGCGGCGGGGTCAGGTCCTCGTACAACGCGCGGGCGTCGGCGGGCGGACCACGGCGCAGGGCGAAGGAGACCACCTTCAAGACCCTGACGCGGCCGCCCACGGCAATGGTCAGCACGTCACCGGACCTGAGTTCATGGCTGGCGCGGCGGGTGCGGGCGCGATTGATGCGCACATGGCCGGCGGTAACGAGCCCTTGCGCAAGCGTGCGCGACTTCGTGACGCGGGCGCACCATAGCCATTTGTCGAGGCGGTGCGAGGGGCTTTGCGCTTCAGCCATGAAAGGCGCGGGCGCCTAGGGCTTGTTGACAAACACGGTTGCGGAGCCGCCGTAGCCCATTTCGTTTCTGGCCAGCTTTGAGGGGCGCAGTAGAGTCGGCCCCTTCAAGTCGCTCAAAGTGACGTCCAGAAGCGAAATGGGCCGCGTCCTTTCAGGATTTGACTGGATTGGCCCAGCTTCACGCGGCTTCGTCGTCGAATATGCCAGCATGTCCTTCCACCTCAGCCTCATGAACCTGAGCCAATCCTGTCAAACCGGCACCACAACCGTGTTTGTCAACAGGCCCTAGCTGCCCCGGCGGGCTCTCGCAGCCAGCTCGGAGCGCAACTGGCCGAGGACGGCAAAGGGCGAATCCTTGTCGATGCGCACATCGTCGTCCTTGCTTGGCCCGCGCTCGCGGCCCTTGCGCGGCGGCCGGCGGTGGTCCTTGCCCTTGTCGCGCGGCGGGCGCTGCTCCTCGCCTCCATCGGGCTTTGCCCCCCGGCGCGGCTTCGACTTGTGGCGGCTGGGCTCTTCGCGGCGGCGGAACGGCCCGGTGCCCCGCGGCCACCAGACCTCGAGGATGAGCGGTTCGGCCGGGGCCCCTTCATCGGCGGTCGCGGCATCGCTGGTGGAGGGCTCTGCCGTGGCCGCTTCGGCCAATGGCGCTTCAGTGGTTGCAGGCGTTTGCGTCCCGGTCGCCTCCGGCTGGTCCCCGGAGGGCGGTGTGGCTGTGACGTCGGCAGGCTCCGCCTGGTCCACGGGAGCTTCGTTGGCCTCAGCCGTTGGTTCGGGTGAGGGCGGTGTGGCTGTGACGTCGGCAGGCTCCGCCTGGTCCAAGGGAGCTTCGCTGGCCTCAGCCGTTGGTTCGGGTGAGGGCGGTGTGGCTGTGACGTCGGCAGGCTCCGCCTGGTCCACGGGAGCTTCGCTGGCCTCAGCCGTTGGTTTGGATGAGGGGGACGAGGCAGGCGGCAGCTTGCGCCGTTCGAGCCTGAAGCCGAGGCTCTTGAGGATCTCGGCAAAATCCTCGCCCGAGCAGCCGACCAGCGACATCATGTCGGGGATGACGCAAAAGCCGCCGCCCTCAACCGAGCCTTCAGGGCGCACGGCCTCAGGTTTCGGCTGCTTCCAGAAGGCGCGTTCGCGGATCATGTCGCCCAGCCGTTCCAGCATGTCGATGCGCACCGCCCGCCGGCCGCAGGGGCGATAGCCGGCGGTGAGATAGAAGGCAGGGGCAACGCCGGCGTCCATGACGATCGAGGTGAGGCCCTGGCCGGGCAGGGCGGGCAAGGGCGCCGCCTCGCTGCTGCCGGTGCGCGCGAGCGACCACAACAGCATGCGCAGCTCGCTCGGCGCCGGCTTGAGCAATGGGGGAACGAAAACGTGGAAGGCGCCGAAGCGCACGCCGCGGCGGCGCAGCTTGGCGCGCTCGTCCTGGCCCAGCTCCTTCAATTCGGCGGCGATGTCGGCGCGATCGATGATGCCCATCGACTCGATCAGCCGGAAGGCGATGCCGCGTCCCAGCCCGCTCATGTCCTCGGCCTCGGCAAGGGCAACGAGCGCTTCCAGCAGGCCGGAGATATGGCGCTCGATGAATTTTGCCACCCGTGCCTCGGCCGCCTCGCGGTCGGGGCCGGTGAGCTGGGCATCGGCGATCAGCCGGGCGCGCGGCTTCAATGGCGCGGTGCCGGCGGCGAGACGGGCGACGGCGGCGCCGTGCCACATGATGTCGCCGTCGCGGGTGAGCGCAAAATCAGGATCGGGAGCCGCGGCCAGCGACTGGGCGCGGTTGATGAGTTCTTGATCCACCACCTTCAGGGCGGCGGCCTTCAGGGTCTTGGCCTCATCGTTCGCGGTGACGTCGGAGATGAAGGTGAGGCCCGACATGCGGCCCACCTTTTCGCCTTCCACCAGCACGGTGCCGTCGTCTTCCACGCTCGACATGATGTCTTCCTTCTGGCGCAGCCGCTTCATGAGGATCGAAGTGCGGCGGTCGATAAAACGCTGAGTGAGCGCTTGATGCAAGGCATCCGAAAGCCGGTCCTCGATCTCGCGGGCACGCCCCTGCCAGTGCAGCGGGTCATCCAGCCAGTCGGCGCGGTTGGCAACGAAGGTCCATGTGCGGATGTGGGCGATGCGGTTGGACAGGGCATCGATGTTGCCGTCGGCGCGGTTGCAGAAGCCGAGCTGGCGCTCGAACCAGTCGGTCGCGATGCGCCCCGGGGGCGTTTGCAGAAAGCGGAAGATGCGCGAAACGATGCCGGCGTGCTCGGCTGACGAGATGTTGCGGTAGTCGGGGACTTGGCACACCTCCCACAAGCGTTCGACGGCTGGGCGCGAGGCGGCGAGCCGGGCGACCTCCTCGTCGCGGCTCACATAGTCGAGCGCGGTGACGTCGGCGGAGGCTTGGGCGCGGGTGAGGCGCGGATGGGTGGGAAACTGGTTGAGGGTGGCTTTGAGGCTGTCGATGTCGGCGAAATCGAGCGCGCGGTTGCGCCATTGCAGCACCTTCACCGGATCGAAGCGATGGCTTTCGAGCCGCTCGATTGTTTCCTGATCAAAGCTTTGCGCCTCGCCGGTGACGCCGAAGGTGCCGTCCTGCAGGAAGCGGCCCGCCCGCCCGGCGACCTGGGCGAGCTCGGCCGGGGTGAGGTTGCGATACTGGAAGCCGTCGAACTTGCGGGTGGAGGCAAAGGCCACATGGTCGACGTCCATGTTCAGCCCCATGCCGATGGCGTCGGTTGCCACCAGATAGTCGACATCGCCGGACTGGTAGAGCTCGACCTGCGCATTGCGGGTGCGCGGCGACAGGGCGCCCAGCACCACGGCCGCCCCGCCGCGCTGGCGGCGCACCAGTTCGGCCAGCGCATAGACCGTCTCGGCGGAGAAGGCGACGATGGCCGAGCGTGACGGCAGGCGGGTGATCTTGCGCTGCCCGGCCCAGGCGAGCTGCGAAAAGCGCGGGCGCGACACGAAGCTGAGGCCGGGTATCAGGTCCTCGAGCACTCCGCGCATGGTGGCGGCGCCGAGCAGCAGGGTCTCGTCGCGGCCGCGGCGGGTGAGCAGCCGGTCGGTGAAGATATGGCCGCGCTCGAAGTCGCCGGCCAGTTGCACCTCGTCGACAGCGAGGAACGAAACGTCCACATCCGGCATCGCCTCGACCGTCGACACCCAGAAGCGCGGGCTGGCGGGCACGATCTTTTCCTCGCCCGTCACCAGCGCCACGGCCGCATCGCCGGCGCGCGCCCGGACGCGGTCATAGACCTCGCGCGCCAGGAGCCTCAGCGGCAGCCCGATCATGCCGGTGGGGCTCGCCAGCATGCGTTCGACCGCCAGATGGGTCTTGCCGGTATTGGTCGGCCCGAGGACGGCCGTCACCTGGCCGCCGCGGCTCATGCGCCCTCCGCCTGGCCGGATTCGACCGGCTCTCGGCTGAAGTGATTTTGGGACAGGTTGGTCATGTCTGGAACCGATCGGGAACAAACGCCGTCCGAATCGCTGACTCCGCTCAGGTTCAGATTTTGTTCGATGCGCAGGCCGGCGAAATGCGGCATCCACCGGCCATGAGGGTGGTTACCGGGTAAAGCCTAGCGGGTGATACGCGTCGCGCAAGGGGTTCGGATGCAGCTTTCCACGGCCGCAACGGTTTGCGCGGGGCGGATATGATGAACAATTTCTCAAATGGCGTGGCGCCCGCGATGACCGTCGCGTTAACGCTTGGAATGCAACCCGAACAGCGTGTGAACGAAAAGCGGATCATGGGAGATTCTGCTTGTGTTCCTGCTACCCGTGGCGCCGGCGTGGCGCGCCATTCACAACATATGGGATGCCGACCAACGCCCCGCCACTCGGCCGCGCGCAGGGCGTTAACACCTGCGTGCCAGTCTGAATCAACCGCCTACTGGCTGGCCAGCGACTGGCCGTTGAGCGGCGCGCCGGCAAGCGTTGCGTGCGAGGCCAGGGCGGTAAAGACAGCGCCGGTCCCGTTCAGCCTGCCGGCAACGGCAACCGGCACATGGATCGTACCCATGGTGCGGCTCGCAACCGGCGCGAACCAGATGCTGAAGCGGAGCGGGTCGGCTTGGCGCTTGAGTAGCGTCTTCTGCGATACGCCGGCCACCGGGCGGTAGGTGACGAGGCACTTCACCGCTGGCCCGCGATATACCCCGCCGTCGCTCGCGGAAAAGCTGTCGGGCTTGTCGAACGAGAAGGCGAGGTCATAGATTTCCTTGCCGTTGAACACCCGTTCTGTGCCCGCGCAAGGCTTGGAGCCGGCCAGCACGCCCTGCTTGAGCAGCGCGGTCAGTGGGTCGGGCATGCCGCGGGTCAAATGCTCCGAGATCGCCTGTACGCGATCGCCTTTCATGGCAAAGGAGCGGCTGGCGACAGGCAGATGGTCGGCCTGCCATGCCACCTTGATTTCCTTGTCTTTGCCGTTCTTGGATTTCCCCCACACGAAGGACTGCGGCACAGGCATGCCGTTGGCGAAGCGGCCCTTGCCGGCCATGTCGAGGTTGATGGAGGAAAACATGTCGAGCACGCCGCGCGATTCGGCGCTCAGAGCGCTTTGATAACCCGCCTTGTCGAGATCGAGACGGTAGCCGATGTCCATGACGCGGGTGCCGGCGATCTCCAGGTCATAGCGCATGTCCACGACTTCGCCGGCGCGCGCAGGCGCCGTCGCCGCCATGACGGCGAGGAAAGCCGCCGCCGCAAGGCCGATCCCGCGCGACTGCGTGGGGCAGTCCAGAGTCATTGCCACGTCCGATCCTCTATTCTGCCCGCTCTCGCCGCTGCATTCGCATCATGGCCTAGTGATCCAATGCGGCCAAACTTCGACACGCGAGCCCCGTGCGGCTTGACGGGCGCGCGGGTGTTGCCTATAGCAACGCGCGAATTCGTCCGCGAGACCGTCTCGCGGCCGTTGGCCTTTGCCCGCTGCCCGCCTGATGACGCGTCTGCAACGGATATTGGGGCCAAGTCACCTGATTTTCGAGACTCTGGAGCAAAAGACCATGGCGCGTGTGTGTGAATTGACCGGCAAGGGCGTCCTGACCGGCAACAATGTGAGCCATGCCAACAACAAGTCGCGGCGGCGGTTTCTGCCCAACCTGATCAATGTGTCGCTGTTGAGCGACACACTGGGCCAGTCGGTTTCCCTGCGCATCAGCGCCCGGGCGCTGAAATCGGTGGAGCATCGCGGCGGCCTCGATGCCTTCCTGGCCAAGGCGCGGCCCGAAGAACTGTCCCTCAAGGCCAAGCGCCTCAAGCGCCTGATCGCCAAGAAGCAGACCGCCCAGGCCGCGGCCTGAGGCGCAACCAGGCAAGAACCCTCCCGTCATTCCGGCGAAAGCCGGAATCCATTGACCTTGGCCTCATGCAATAGTGCATGGGGTAGCATATTGAATTCGTAAATGGATTTCGGCTTTCGCCGGAATGACGTGGGTGTCGCGGGGCGTTCAGCCCGCCTTGCGCCTTGGGGCTTGCGGGCGGGCGGGCCGGCGGGCGGGTTCGGCCTGATCCTCGAACAATTCGGCCAGCTTTTCGGTCATGGCGCCGCCCAGTTCCTCGGCATCGATGATGGTGACGGCGCGGCGGTAATAGCGGGTGACGTCGTGGCCGATGCCGATGGCGATGAGTTCAATCGGCGAGCGCTGCTCGATGTCGGTGATGACCTGGCGCAGGTGGCGCTCGAGATAATTGCCGGAATTGACCGAAAGGGTCGAATCGTCCACTGGCGCCCCGTCTGAAATGACCATGAGGATGCGGCGCTGCTCGGAGCGCGCCAGAAGGCGATTGTGGGCCCAGATAAGCGCCTCGCCGTCGATGTTCTCCTTCAACAGCCCTTCGCGCATCATCAGCCCGAGGCTGCGGCGGGCGCGGCGCCAGGGGGTGTCGGCGGCCTTGTAGATGATGTGGCGCAGATCGTTGAGGCGGCCGGGATTGGCGGGCTTGCCGTCGGCCAGCCATTTTTCGCGCGACTGGCCGCCCTTCCAGGCGCGGGTGGTGAAGCCGAGGATCTCCACCTTGACGCCGCAGCGCTCCAGCGTGCGCGCCAGGATGTCGGCGCAGGTGGCCGCTACGGTGATGGGGCGGCCGCGCATGGAGCCTGAATTGTCGAGCAGAAGCGTCACCACGGTGTCGCGGAACTGGGTGTCGTGCTCGACCTTGAAGGACAGCGCGTGCAAGGGATTGATGATGATGCGCGTCAAACGCGCGGCATCGAGCAGGCCTTCTTCCAGGTCGAACTCCCAGGAGCGGTTCTGCTGCGCCATGAGGCGGCGCTGCAGGCGGTTGGCAAGGCGCGCCACCACTCCTTGCAGGCTGGCGAGCTGCTTGTCGAGATAGTTGCGCAGGCGCCCCAGCTCCTCGGCGTCGCACAGGTCCTCGGCGCCGATCACCTCGTCGAACTGGTTGGTGTAGACGCGATAGAAATTTTCGTTGGAAAGGCTGGAAAATGGCAACTCCGGGCGCCAGGGCTCCTCGCCTTCGGGGGCTTCTTCCTCGTCGATGTCGTCGGGCACCATTTCGGAGTCCATCTCGGCGGCCTCCTCCATGCTCTCCTCGGTCTCGCCGTCGGCTTTTTCCATCTCCTCGGCGGAGGCCTGCTGGTTTTCGTCGCTTTCCTGCTGATCCTCGGATTCGCCCTGGTCGGACTCTTCGTCCTCTTCGGACTGGTCCTCGCTCTCGTCGGGGTCCTCGCCCAGCTCGTCGGCCATGTCGAGCGCGGCGATTATCTCGCGTGATGCGCGGGCAAAGCGCACCTGGTCGTCGAGGGCATCGCGCAGGTGATCAAGCTTGTCGGCCGCCTTGTCCTCGATCCACGGGCGCCACAGATCGACCAGCGATGCCGCCGCTTCGGGCGGCCTGGCCCCGGTGAGGCGCTCGCGCACCAGAAGGGAGATGGCATCCTCCAGCGGGGCATCCTTCTTGTTGAGCCCCGAAGGCAGGTTGAGCTTTCCGAAGCGGTCGTCCAGCATGGCGCCGAGATTGTGCTTGACGCCGGGCATGGCGTTGGCGCCGATGGCCTCGACTCTGGCCTGCTCGGCCGCCTCGAACACGGCGCGGGCGAGCTTTCCCTGCGGGCGATAGCGGTTGTGCAAGCCGTCGTCGTGGTTGGCGAGGCGCAAGGCGAAGCTGTCGGCGAGCCCGCGCGTGACGGCAATCTCGCCCACCGGCAGGTCGTGGCTCACCTGCGGCAGGCGGGCGCGGTGGGCGGCAAGCGAGGGCGTCTCCGCCCCGAACGTCACGTTAAGCTCGGGGTCGTCCGCAATGGTCTTCATGGCGGACGTGAGGGCACGCTTGAACTTGCCGGCCGGTCCTTCGCGATCAGCGGCCATCGCACCTCATCCGTTCACGTCAGGGCGATGTGAGCTGTCGATTCCGGCAGCTCCTGATCGAAGCAGCGCTGATAGAACTCGGCCACCAGGCCACGCTCCAGCTCATCGCATTTGTTGAGGAAGGTAACGCGGAAGCCGAAGCCGATATCTTCGAAGATGGTGGCATTCTCGGCCCAGGTGATCACCGTGCGCGGGCTCATGACGGTGGACAGATCGCCGTTCATAAAGGCGTTGCGGGTGAGATCGGCGACGCGCACCATGTTGGAGATGTTACGGCGGCCCTCGTCTGTGTTGTAGGACTTGTTCTTGGCCAGGACGATGGCTGATTCCTGCGCGTGCGACAGGTAATTGAGCGCCACGACAATCGACCAGCGGTCCATCTGTGCCTGGTTGATCTGCTGGGTGCCGTGATAGAGCCCGGTGGTGTCGCCGAGGCCGACGGTGTTGGCGGTGGAAAACAGGCGGAAGGCCGGGTGCGGGTGGATCACCCGCGACTGGTCGAGCAGCGTCAGCCGGCCGGAGGATTCGAGGATGCGCTGGATGACAAACATGACGTCGGGGCGGCCGGCATCGTATTCGTCGAACACCAGCGCCACATTGTGCTGATAGGCCCAGGGCAGGATGCCTTCGCGGAACTCGGTCACCTGCAATCCGTCCTTGAGGACGATGGCGTCCTTGCCGATGAGGTCGATGCGCGAGATATGGCTGTCGAGATTGATGCGTACGCACGGCCAGTTGAGGCGGGCGGCGATCTGCTCGATATGGGTCGACTTGCCGGTGCCGTGATAACCGGTGACCATCACGCGGCGGTTGTAGGCAAAACCGGCGAGGATGGCGAGGGTGGTCTCACGGTTGAACAGATAATCCTCGTCGGTATCGGGCACATGCTCGTTGCCTTGCGAGAAGGCCGGCACTTCGAGGCTTAAGTCGAAGCCGAAGAGCTGACGCACCGAAACCTTGATGTCCGGCAGCGGCGCCTCGGCGCCATTTCCATTGACGGTAGTGTTCATGCGAGTTCGCGTGTCCCGGGGTACCGGCCGCACGGCGCGGCCGCCTGTTGCTGTTCGTCGGCGTTTCTAATGGTTGATGGAGGCTTGCACAAGCGGGCCCGTGGCCGGCAAATCAGCACAGACCCGCGCCGCGCAGGCGATCATAGGCCTGGATGATCTCGCGCAGCTTGTCCTCATTGTCGCGGCTGCCGTTGTTGGCGTCAGGATGCAGGCGTTTCACCAGCTTCTTGTATTGTGCCTTGATCTGGTGCGGGGTGGCCAATTCTTCCAGCCCCAGCGTGTGCAGGTCGGTGATCTCCGGGCCGCGCAGGGGCCGGCCGCGCCGCGCCGAGGCGCTGTCGGGGTTCGCGTCGGCGCCGAGAACGCCAAGGGGATCCTCGTAGCGCGCGTCATGGCGGAAGCTGGCTGAGCGGTCGCGCCCGCCATTGTGGGTGGCCCAGGAGTTCTCGCCCAGCCGCCAGGTGGGGCGATGGCCGGTCGCCTGGTCCTTGAGGTAGGAGCCGAAGGCGTCGTTGTCCATGCCGGAGAAATAGTTGTAGGCCTTGTTATAGGCGCGCACGTGCTCGAGGCAGAAATTGTGGTATTCGCCCTCGCGCTCGCGCCCCTTGGGGGCACGATAGCCGCCGGCCTTGCCGCAGTTGGGGTGCTCGCAGGCGGGATGACGCTCGCGGGCGCGGCGGTCCTCATCGGGCTTGACCCTGATACGGTCGAAATATTTCGAGTTCAGACGCATGGAAGAGATTATGTGTGTCGCCGTGCCATACAACAAGCCTTGCACCGCAGCCCCTGCCGGGTGCATCCTTGCTGGTTGAACCTTTTTTCGGATTGCATCATGAGCCTTGGTCCTGTCGGTCAGCTAATCACCGAGAAATTAAGACAAGCCTTCACTTCTTCGGAAATCGAGGTGGTGGACGAAAGTCACAAGCACAAGGGCCATGCCGGGGCCCGGCCGGAGGGCGAAAGCCATTTTCGCGTGCGAATCGTCTCGCCGGCCTTCGCCGGCCTCACCCGCATCGAGCGGCATCGGCGAATCAACGCCGTGCTGGCGGAGGAACTGGCCGGGCGGGTGCATGCCCTTGCGATCACCGCCGAAGCGCCGGGGCCGACACACTGAGGACAAGGCCTATTTCAGCGGCGTTATGCGCAGGCTGGTGAGCTGGTTGCGGCGCTTGCGCAGGACTTCGAAGCGGAAGCCGTGGAAGGTGAAGGCCTGGCCGGTCTCGGGGATCATGCGCGCCTCGTGCAGCACCAGGCCGGCGATGGTGGTCGCCTCCTCGTCGGGCAGGTGCCAGTCGTTGAGGCGGTTGAGGTCGCGGATCGGCACCGAGCCGTCGACCACATAGGAGCCGGCCGCCTCGCGCCTGACACCGGAGACGGTGACGTCGTGCTCATCGGAAATCTCGCCGACGATCTCTTCCAGGATATCTTCAAGCGTCACCAGGCCCATGACCTCGCCGTACTCGTCCACGATGATGGCGAAATGCACCTTGCGGCGCAGGAAGGCATTGAGCTGGTCGGCAACGGAGGTGGTGTCGGGCACGAACCAGGGCGGGGTGGTGATCGCCTCGATGTCGATCTTTGCGGTATCGCCGCCGCTCGCCTGCAGGGCGGCCAGGAGGTCCTTGGAGTGCAGGATGCCGATGATGTTGTCCTGGTTGTCCTTCCACACGGGGATGCGGGTGTGGCCGGACTTGAGCACGTCGGTGATGATCTCGCCCGGCGGCTGTGAGGCATCGATGGTGTGCATGTTGGTGCGATGGACCATCACGTCCGACAGCTCCAGTTCGCTCAGATCGAGGATGCCACCCAGCATGTCGCGGTCGCGCTTGACGAAGGCGCCCTCGCGGTGGTGCAGGTTGATGGCGCCGCGCAATTCCTCCTGCGCGGTGAGTAACTCGCGGGCATCGGTGATATCGACGCCGAACAGCTTGAAGGTGACCTTGACGATGGCCTCCACGCCAGCCACGATGGGCGCAAAGACGGCCACCGAAACGCGAATGATCGGCGCGACCGCGAGGGCGAAGCGATCGGGGTGCAGGATGGCGTAGGTCTTCGGCATCACCTCGCCGAAGATCAGCACCAGGGCGGTCATGGCGAGCGTTGCCAGCACCACGCCGGCATTGCCGAACAGCTCCACGAACACCGTGGTGGCAAGCGCGGACGCCAGGATGTTCACCAGGTTGTTGCCGAACAGCACCGAGCCGATGAGACGTTGCGGCGTGGCGATCAGACGGTTGACGGTTGCGGCACGGTGGTTGCCGCGGCGCTCCAGTTCGTGCATGCGCGCCCGCGAGGTCGCCGTCAGCGCCGTCTCTGAGCCGGAAAAGAAGGCCGAGATCAGGATGAGACCGATCACCGTCCCGGCGATTATGCCGATGGTCATGGTCATTGTCGTTCAGCCAGTTCGTCTTGAAGAAAGGCCGTCACTTGCGCCTCTTCGACATCGCGGGAAACGAAGGCCTCGCCAATGCCGCGCACCAGGATGAAGACGAGGCGGCCGGCCTCGGCCTTCTTGTCCTGACGCATGATGTCGACAAGGCCCCGCGCATCGGGCAGGTCGCCCACGATATCGCCGAGCGATGCCGGCAGCCGTGCGCTCTTCAGATGGGCTGCAACGCGCCCGGCAAGGCTGGCATCGGCGAGGCCCAGCCGGGCAGAGAACCTGAACGCCTCGACCATGCCGACGGCCACCGCCTCGCCATGCAGCAGCCGGGTGCCATAGCCGGTCGCGGCCTCCAGGGCATGGCCGAAGGTGTGGCCGAGATTGAGCAGAGCACGCGGGCCCGCCTCGCGCTCGTCGCGCGCCACCAGATCGGCCTTGGCCTTGCAGCACACGGTGATGGCGTGAATGAGGGTCGCGGCGTCGCGGGCCGTCAGCCGGGCGACATTTTCTTCCAGCCAGGCAAAGAAGGCGGCATCGCCCAAGAGGCCGTATTTTGCCACTTCGGCATAGCCGGCCGAGAGCTCGCGGTCGGGCAGGGTCGTCAGCAGCGATGTGTCGGCGAGGACCGCCAGCGGCTGGTGGAAGGCGCCGATGAGGTTCTTGCCGAGGCCGGAGTTGATCCCGGTCTTGCCGCCGACGGAGGAATTGACCTGGGCCAGCAGGCTGGTGGGGATCTGGATGAAGTCGATGCCGCGCCTGAGGATGGCGGCGGCAAAGCCGGCGAGATCGCCGATGACGCCGCCGCCGAGCGCGATGACGCGGTCCGAACGCTCGATGCCGGCGGCCAGCAGCCGGTCGCACAGGTCGGCCAGGGCGGCAAAGCGCTTGGTGGTCTCGCCAGCCGGCAGGACGATGGACTCCACCTCGAAGCCGGCATCGCGCAAGGCGGTCTCAAGGCTCGCCAGATGGTGGCGCGCGACATTGGCATCGGTGACGATGGCCGTCTTGCGGCGGCGGAAGAAGGGCAGGAGCAGCTCTCCGGCGTGGCCCAGAAGCTGCTCGCCGATCATGATGTCGTAACTGCGCTCGCCAAGGCTCACCTTCACCCGGGAGGCGATATCGCCATCCCGGCCGGGGACCGGGCGAATGCTCTTTGGCGCCGTCATGCCTCGCTCTCTGTCTCGCTTACGCTTGCGCTGGATTCGTCGCACACATAGCGCATCAGCGCGCGCAACACATCATTGACGATGATATTGTGCGGGATATCGCGGCTTTCGATGCTGACGTCGGCCTCGCTGTAGACGGGATAGCGCTTGTCCATGAGTTCGCGCATGACGGCTTCGGGGTCCTCGGCGCGCAGCAGCGGGCGATGCGAACGGCGGCGCACGCGCTTCATCAACAGCGGCAGCGAGGCCTTTAGCCACACCGCTATGCCGCGCTCCTTCACCGCCTTGCGCGTCTCGGCGCTCATATAGGCGCCGCCGCCGGTCGCCAGCACCTGCGGGCCGGCACCGAGCAGGCGGGCGATCACCTTGCGCTCGCCGTCGCGGAAATAGGGCTCGCCATATTCGGCGAAGATTTCGGCGATGGTGCGCCCGGCGGCCTTTTCGATCTCGGCGTCGGCGTCGACGAAGCGCAGGCCCAGACGCTCGGCCAGGCGGCGGCCGACGGTCGTCTTGCCCGCCCCCATGAGGCCGATGATGACGATCGAGCGCTCGCCCAGCTGCTCGTGCAAGCGATCGATGGATTTTGGCGACAGCCGTTTGTTCATATGGCCATGGTATGACGACGAAAGGTGGCGCTGGCAATGGCAGCGGGGTGGTGGTTTGCCAGGCCGGGCCCAGGCAGTTATACAAGCCCGCGTAGGGTGCAACGGATCGAGGCCATGCCGGACAGCCTTCGCTTTGTGTTAATTCTTGCATGCTTGGCTGGACTGGCCTACGGCGCCATGTGGGCGCTGGCGCAGTTTCCGCCCAAGCAGGGCGAGATCGTCAAGCCGTTGCCCCATGCCGCATTTCAGAAGTGATGCCCGCTTGCGATCAGATGGCCATCTCATCGAAGCCTTCCTGGAGATGATGAGCGCCGAGCGCGGCGCGCAGCCCAACACGCTGGCCGCCTATGGCCGCGATCTCGTCGATTACATGGCATTTCTGGCCGGGCGCGGGCGACGGCTGGATGAAGCGGAAAACGGCGACGTGGCGGCTTATCTCGACGGTCTCGCGCAAGCCGGTCTCGCCGCGACCACGCAGGCCCGGCGCCTGTCCGCGGTGCGCCAGCTTCACCGCTTCCTTTATGCCGAAGGCCACAGCACGAACGATCCGGCCCGCATCGCCAGGCCGCCGAGAAAGGGCCGGCCCTTGCCGCGCATCCTCGAGGCGGGGCAGGCAAGCCGGCTGATCGAGGAAGCCCGCAGCGAAGCGGCAAAGGCCAAGGGTAAGCGGCGGCTCAAGGCCTTGCGGCTCTACTGCCTGAGCGAGCTCGCCTATGCCACGGGTTTAAGGGTGACCGAACTCGTCAGCCTGCCGATGACGGCGGCCAAAGCCGGGCGCTTTATCAGCATAAAGGGCAAGGGCGGGCGCGAGCGCATCGTTGCCCTGTCGCGACCGGCCATGGCGGCGCTCAAGTCCTATGTCGAGGCGCTGGACGAGGGCGCGCGCGCGGGCAAGTGGCTGTTTCCGTCCTTCGGCGGCGGGGGCCATCTCACGCGCCAGCATTTCGCCGGCGAGCTCAAAGGGCTGGCGGCGCGCGCCGGGCTCGATGCGGCAAAGATATCGCCGCATGTGCTGCGGCATGCCTTTGCCACCCACCTCCTGGAAGGCGGGGCGGATCTGCGCACGGTGCAGCAGCTTCTGGGCCATGCGGACATTTCCACCACCCAGATCTATACCCATCTGGAGACCGGCCGGCTCAAGGCGCTGGTCGAGACCAAGCACCCGCTTGGTGCCAAGCGCAGTTGACATCGCCATCGGGCGTCGCCACCTTGCCGTTGAATTCCCCTTCCGGCGGACGCATTGATTGCATGCACACCTATCTCGAATTCGAAAGCCAGATCGCCGAGCTGGAAGGCAAGATCGCCGAACTGCGCGCGCTTGCCGACGACGATAGCGCCATCACCATCGAGCAGGAGATCCAGCAGCTCGAGAAGAAGGCGCAAAAGAACCTCGCCGATCTCTACAAGAACCTCGATGCCTGGCAGAAGACGCAAGTGGCGCGCCATCCCGACCGGCCGCATTTCGAGGATTATGCCAAGGCGCTGTTTTCCGAGTTCGTGCCGCTGGCGGGAGATCGCAAGTTCGGCGAGGACAAGGCGATGATCGGCGGGCCGGCGCGTCTCGACGGCGAGCCGATCCTCGTCATCGGGCACGAGAAGGGCAACGATACCCAGTCGCAACTCGACCACAATTTCGGCATGGCGCGGCCGGAAGGCTACCGCAAGGCGGTGCGGCTGATGGAGCTGGCCGACCATTTCGGCCTGCCGGTCGTCACCTTCATCGACACCGCCGGGGCCTATCCCGGTATCGGGGCGGAGGAACGCGGGCAGGCCGAGGCCATCGCCCGCTCGACCGCCTGCTGCCTCGGCCTGGGGGTGCCGATCATCTCCGTCATCATCGGCGAGGGCGGATCGGGCGGCGCGGTGGCGATCGCAACAGCCAACCGGGTGATCATGCTGGAGCATGCGATCTACAGCGTCATCTCGCCGGAAGGTGCCGCATCGATCCTGTGGCGCGACGCCTCCAAGGCCAAGGATGCCGCCACCGCCATGAAGATCACCGCCCAGGACCTGAAGGGCATGGGGGTGAGCGATGAGATCATCCCCGAGCCGGTGGGCGGGGCGCATCGCGGCCGCGAGCAGGCGATGAAAGATGTGGGCGCGGCCATCAAGCAGGCGCTCCTGCCGCTCAAGCACCTGACGCGCGAGGAACTGCGTCGCCATCGCCGGGAAAAATTCCTCAAGATCGGCAGCACGCTCGGCTGAAGCACGGTTCGCAGCAGGCATGCCGCAAAACAGCCGCGATTGTCTTGCATGAGCGCAGACCCGCAGCGTTGAATGCCCTGTTGGTGGGTGTTAAGGCGGCCTTTACCATAATTCTGGCCAACTACGATCTGCTTCTTCGCGCGTTGGAAGGGTCACGAATTCGATGCCGGCAACATTTATTCGTTTGGCACGGGCCGTTGCGGCCTTGGCGCTGGCGGTGCTTGTCGCCGGGTGCCTGTTCACGCCGCGCGGCATGCAGCCCTTGCCCGACGAGACCAAGCTGGAGCTCAACCAGCGCGGCCTGAGCCTCGGCAGCCGCATCTATGTGCGCGTGTTCAAGGAAGAAAACCAGATGGAGGTGTGGCTGCAGAACGCCTCGGGCACCTACACGCTGTTCCACACCTATCCCATCTGCAACTGGTCGGGCGAACTCGGCCCCAAGACGCGCGAAGGCGACCGGCAGGCGCCGGAAGGGTTCTATGTGGTCTCGGCGAGCCAGATGAACCCCAAGTCAAAATACTACCTGTCGTTCAATATCGGCTATCCCAACGCCTATGACCGACTGCATGGCTATACTGGCAAATATCTGATGGTGCATGGCGGCTGCCGCTCGGCGGGCTGCTATGCCATCACCGACGATGCCATCAAGGAACTGTTCATCCTGGCGCGCGAGGCCTTCACCGCAGGCCAGCGCAACTTTCCGGTAAATGCCTTTCCGTTCCGCATGACGGCTGAGAACATGGCCAAGCATGCCGGTCAGCCGTGGTCGGCCTTCTGGGTGAACCTGAAGCAGGGCTACGACATGTTCGAGGCCGCGCACGTACCGCCGGTGGTTGGCGTCAAGGACGAGCGCTATGTGTTCTTCGCCGATCCGAGCCAGGTTCCCGAAGCGTTCAAGATCAGCGCCACGGCCGGCGATGTGGCCGCCCCTAGGCTCATTTCCGGCTGGCATTGACGGGCGAGCCGCTGCAACCGTCGCGGCCGCTCGATGATGCGAGCGGCCTGCCTGCGGGCGTTGCACGCCCGATGCGAGTGTTGCTCAGATGGAGGCGAAGTAGCCGAGGATCGTTGCGTAGGTGTTGGCCATCTGGCCGTGCATGGCGCTGATCAGAGGGACGATCCCCAGAAATACCGCCGCCGCGATGAGGCTGTACTCGATGGCCGTCGCCCCGGCCCGATCGGCCGCAAAGTTCCTCAGTTTTGTTATCAAGATATGTTTCATTCGACCAATTATCCGTTCGACGCTCGGTTTTCGTCTTACGCAGCGGCAATCATGCATGCCGTTCGCTCAGGTTCCGTTAAAGTGCGGGCGAAAATTTTACCATTCATTTTTATAAATTCGCGCAGTTTTTGTGACCCTATAACAAGCAAAGGCGCCGGCGATGGTGTCGCCGGGCCCTCGCTGTGACTTTACGATGCTGATGCCGTCAGGCTCACTGCAAGTTGTTGCTGACGGAGGTGAAAGTGGTCGACAGATTTGACTTGATCGCCGGCATGACGGCCGCCAGAGCGAGCCCCGTGGCTGCCGCGATGAGCCCGTATTCGATCGCCGTCACGCCGCGCTCGTCGACGACGAAGCGGCGCACGATGGTGAGTGAGCGCGATTTGGAAGTGGATTCGAAGGTGTTCATTTGACTCTCCTGCAGAGTGTTTATGATTCACCCTCCACTTGATCGCCCAGTTTCATCAACGAGTGATCAATAAAATCGCCCGCATTTTAGCAATTTGGGCAATTTCTTTTCTACCGTGACGTCAGTCGCCGTCGGGACAACGGGTTTCCGGCGGCGTCGCAGCGCGCTCAGGCGAGCACGCCGTGGCAGTGCTTGTACTTCTTGCCGGAGCCACACGGGCACGGGGCGTTGCGCCCGACCTTGCCCCAGCTCGAGGGATCACCATCCGGGTCGATCGCATCGGCGGCGCCCGCGGCGGCCGCGCCCAGGGCCATGGTGGCCAGCGCAGCCTCGTCCTCGCCGGTCAGGGGGTCGATATGGTGCGCCTGCATGGGCGGCAGCGCCCCGGCCGGCGGCAGCATGTCCTCAGGTGGCGTGTCCCTGATCTCCACCCGCATCAGCTTGGAGATGGTTTCCTCGCGCAGGCGCGACAGCATGGCCTCGAACACGCTGAAGGCCTCGCTCTTGTACTCCTGCAACGGATCGCGCTGGCCATAGCCGCGCAGGGCCACCGCCTGGCGCAGATGATCGAGCAGCACCAGGTGGTCGCGCCAGAGCTGGTCAAGGGTGCGCAGGAGAATCTCCTTTTCCACATAGTCCATGACCTCGGCATCGTAGACTTGGCGCTTTTCGGCATAGAGCGCATCGGCCGCCTCGGTGATGCGGTGGCGGATCTCCTCATCGGCGATGCCTTCCTCGGCCGCCCATTCCTCGATGGGAAAGTCGATGGCGATGACGTCGCGCAGCCGATCGCGCAGCTCGGTCGTCTTCCACTGCTCGGCATAGGCATCGTGAGGGATATGCTGGCTGACCTCGGTGTCGATCACCTCGTGGCGCATGTCGTCGACGGTCTCGGAGATGTCCTTGCCGGCCATGATATCGATGCGCTGCTCGAAGATGACCTTGCGCTGGTCGTTCATCACATCGTCGAATTTCAAGATGTTCTTGCGCATGTCGAAGTTGCGCGCCTCGACCTTTTGCTGGGCTTTTTCCAGCGCCTTGTTGATCCAAGGATGGACGATCGCCTCGCCCTCCTTGAGACCGAGCTTCTGCAGCATGGAGTCCATGCGCTCGGAGCCGAAGATGCGCATCAGGTCGTCGTCCAGCGACAGGTAGAACTTCGAGTGCCCGGGATCGCCCTGGCGCCCGGCGCGACCGCGCAGCTGGTTGTCGATGCGCCGGCTTTCGTGCCGTTCGGTGCCGATGATGTAGAGCCCGCCAGCGGCGATCACCGTCTTCTTGTGCTCGGCGATCTCGGCGTGGATGGCTTCGATGCGCTTGGCGCGCTCAGCTTCATCGGTCACCTCGCCCAGTTCGTTGGCGATGCGCATGTCGGCATTGCCGCCGAGCTGGATGTCGGTGCCGCGGCCGGCCATGTTGGTGGCGATGGTGACGGCGCCGGGAACGCCGGCCTGGGCGACGATCTGGGCTTCCTGCTCGTGATAGCGCGCATTGAGCACGTTGTGCGGCACCTTGCGCGCCTTCAGCATCCCCGCAAGCGCTTCCGACTTCTCGATCGAGGTGGTGCCGACCAGCACCGGCTGGCCGCGCTTTCGGCATTCCTCGATCTCGTCGATGATCGCCTCGTTCTTCTCGTGCGCCGTGCGGTAGACCTCGTCGTCCTCGTCGGCGCGGGCGATCGGCAGGTTGGTGGGCACCTCGAGCACGTCGAGCTTGTAGATGTCCATGAACTCCTCGGCCTCGGTGACGGCGGTGCCGGTCATGCCGGCGAGCTTGTCGTAAAGGCGGAAGTAGTTCTGGAAGGTGATCGAGGCGAGCGTCTGGTTCTCGGGCTGGATGGCCACATGCTCCTTGGCTTCGAGCGCCTGATGCAGCCCTTCGGAATAGCGCCGGCCCGGCATCATGCGGCCGGTGAACTCGTCGATGATCACCACCTCGTCGTTGCGCACGATGTAGTCGCGGTCGCGCTGGAACAGCGTGTGGGCCCTGAGCGCCTGGTTGACGTGATGAACCATGCTCACGTTCTCCACGTCGTAGAGCGATTCACCCTGCAACATGCCGGCGTCCCTGAGCGTTTTCTCGATGAGTTCGTTGCCGCGCTCGGTGAGCGAGACCTGGCGCATCTTTTCGTCTAGCTCGTAGGCTTCGGGCGGCAGGCCGGGAATGAAGGCGTCGATGGTGGTGTAGAGCTCGGAGCGGTCCTCCAGGGCACCGGAAATGATGAGCGGCGTGCGCGCCTCGTCCACCAGGATCAAGTCGACCTCATCCACGATGGCATAGTGGTGGCCGCGCTGCACCATCTCTTCGAGATGGTATTTCATGTTGTCGCGCAGATAGTCGAAGCCGAGCTCGTTGTTGGTGCCGTAGGTGACATCGCAGGCGTACTGGGCGCGGCGCTCCTCGTCCTCGATGCCGTGCACGATGCAGCCGACGGTGAGACCGAGGAACTTGTAGACCTGGCCCATCCACCCGGCATCGCGGCTGGCGAGGTAGTCGTTGACCGTCACCACATGCACGCCCTTGCCGGCGAGCGCGTTGAGATAGACCGACAGCGTGGCGACAAGGGTCTTGCCTTCGCCGGTCTTCATCTCGGCGATGGAGCCGTCGTGCAGCACCATGCCGCCGATGAGCTGCACATCGAAATGACGCTGGCCGAGAGTACGCTTGGCCGCCTCGCGCACGGTGGCGAAAGCGGGAACCAGGAGATCGTCCAGCGAGGTGCCGTCGGCCACCTGCTGGCGGAAGGTTTCGGTCCTTGCCCGCAGCTCGTCGTCGGAGAGCTTTTCCACTTCCGGCTCCAGCGCGTTGATCGCGTCGACGCGGGACTGATATTTCTTTACCTTGCGGTCGTTGGCGGAACCAAAGACCTTGCGAGCAATCGAGCTCAATCCGAGCATGAGACCTAACCTCTGTGGCGCCGCCTGTAGGCAGGCGCGAATCATGACCTTTGCCGCGAGAGGGCCTGAAATTACCTGCCTGCTTGTACTGAACTTGCCGGCATGGGGCAATCGGCAGGGCGGCGTGGAGACTTGCGTGTTGAAATAGGCCCTAAGGTGCAATCCATCAAGACGAAGGCGAAGGGTGGCGTTTCGGGCGTTCGCGGAATGTTGCCGATGCGGCCGGCTCGCCTCTTGAAACCGGCTGCGATTGCGACCATTGTGCGGCACGAAACGAGGGTGGCGGCAGGGCCAGCATATTGTCGCCCGAATTCACCGGCATGTAGCCGCCATATTCGGCATTCAGGGCGGCTTGAGCCTTTTGTCATTCGCAATGGTGAAGATGCATGAACCCGATTAGAAAAATCGCTTTGGTTTCGGCTGTTTGCATGGCTGCCAGTGTTCCCGCCGGAAGTCTGCGCGCCGAAGACAAGGTGATCGCCAAGGTCAACGGCCACGACATCACCACCACCGAGGTCGAACTGGCCGCCGACGACATTCTGCCGCAGCTCGGCAATATCCCGCCCAAGCTCAGATTTCCGTTCCTGGTGGAATATCTGGTCGAGCGCCACCTCCTGGCGCAGGAAGCGGTGAAGGAGGGCGAGGCCAATTCCGAGGAATACAAGCGTCGTCTCGCCTTTTATCAGGCCAAGGCGCTGAGGGATGCCTTTTTTACCGACAAGCTGAAGACGGCCGTCACCGATGCGGACGTGCGCAAGGCCTATGACGAGCAGGCCGCCAAGGTGAAGGGACCCGATCGTATCAGGGCGCGCCATATCCTGGTCGCCACCGAGGACGAGGCCAAGGCGGTCATCGAGCGACTGAAGAAGGGCGAAAAGTTCGAGGACGTCGCCAAAGAGGTGAGCCTCGACGGGTCCAAGGACTATGGCGGCGATCTGGGCTATTTCACCGCCGCCGAGATGGTGCCGGCCTTCTCCAAGGCGGCCTTCGCGCTGCAGCCGGGCGAGATTTCAGGCCCGGTGGAGACCAAATACGGCTGGCATATCATCAAGGTCGAGGATCGCAAGGCGGGCGGACCGCAGCCCTATGACAAGGTAAAGGCCGCCATCCGCCTGGTGCTGTTGCGCAAGCAGGTTCAGGACAAGCTGGAAGAGTTGCGCAAGACCGCCAAGATCGAGGTGCTCGACCCCGATCTGAAGAAGTTGCAGGCGGAAAACGAGAAGCGCCTGAAGGAATTGCAGGCGAAGAGCGCGGTTCAGGGCACCCAGTCCACCACCAGCGGCAAGGGCGATCTGGCGCAATAGGGCTAATCGGTGGGGGCAGGACTCATGAGCGCAGGGCATCCGGTGTCGCCACTGGCGCCGGAGCGGTTGGCGAAGCTTCAGCCGCTCGCCGGCGTCAGGCTGGCGGCGAGCGCGGCCGGCATCCGCTACAAGGGCCGCACCGATCTCCTGCTCGCGGTGATGGATGATGAGGCGAGCATCGCCGGGGTCTTCACCCGTTCCAGGACCGCTTCGGCGCCGGTGGACTGGTGCCAGGCGCATCTGCGCGGCGGGCGGGCCCGCGCCATCGTCGTCAATGCAGGCAATGCCAATGCTTTCACCGGCTCGGCCGGTGTGAAGGCGGTCAAGGCAACCGCCAGGGCGGCGGCGCTTGCTGTCGGCTGCGACCCTGAGGAGGTCTTTCTCGCCTCCACCGGCGTCATCGGCGAGCCGATGGACGCAAGGCCCATCGAAAAGGCCTTGCCAGGGCTCGTCGCGGCCGCAAGGGCCGATGCGTGGGACGAGGCCGCCCGCGCCATCATGACCACCGATACCTACCCCAAGCTGGCGACCCGGTCGGCGCGCCTCGGCGAGGCGCAAGTGACCATCAACGGCATCGCCAAGGGCTCCGGCATGATCGCGCCCGACATGGCGACCATGCTGGTGTTCATCTTCACCGATGCCGCGCTGCCCGCCCGCATCCTGCAAAAGCTGCTCGAGCGCGCGGTGCGGCAAAGCTTCAACTGCATAACCGTGGATGGCGACACCTCGACCTCGGACACGGTGCTGCTCGCCGCGACGGGCATGGCGGGAGCGAAGCTTTCAGGCCTCAGGTCCGCCGATGATCCGCGCCTGAAGGGCTTTGCCAGGGCGCTCGACGAGCTGTGCCGCGATCTCGCCCATCAGGTGGTGAAGGACGGGGAAGGGGCGGAAAAGTTCGTCACCATCACGGTAACAGGTGCCGAGAGCGACGAGGCAGCGCGCCGCATTGGCCTCGCCATCGGCAATTCGCCGCTGGTCAAGACCGCGATCGCTGGCAAGGACGCCAACTGGGGGCGTATCGTCATGGCGGTGGGCAAGGCGGGCGAGAGAGCCGAGCGCGACCGGCTGAAGATCGCCATCGGCGGCATCACCGTGGCGCGCGCCGGCAAGGTCGCCCCGAACTACCGCGAAGCCGACCTCGTGCCGCACATGGCCGGGCGTGACATCGACATCGCGGTCGATGTGGGGGTGGGCAAGGGCCGCGCGACGGTGTGGACCTGCGACCTCACCCACCGCTATATCGACATCAACGGCTCTTATCGGAGTTAGGGCGGGGTTTACCCTGTCGCGCGATTGCCCACCGGCCAGCGCGACCGCAACCCTGTCGTTAACCCTTGCAAGCGATGGTGGACGAGGACATGAACGGCGTAAGGATCGTTGTCGTTGTCGCCTGCGCCCTCGTCGATGTCGATGGCCGCGTGCTTATCGCGCAGCGGCCGGAAGGCAAGACGATGGCGGGCCTTTGGGAGTTTCCCGGAGGCAAGGTGAACGACGGCGAACGGCCCGAAGCGGCGCTCATCCGGGAGCTCGGGGAGGAGCTGGGGATCGATGTTTCGCAAGGCTGTCTGGCGCCATTGACCTTCGCCAGTCATGCTTATGACGACTTCCACCTGCTGATGCCGCTTTATGTGTGCCGGCGCTGGAAGGGCGAGGTGAGGCGGCTGGAGCATGAGGCCTTGCGCTGGGTGCGGCCGGTGCGCTTGCGGGAGTTTCCCATGCCGCCCGCCGACATCCCGCTGATCGCCCACCTGATCGATGCTCTCTAGAGGGCTTGAGCCCGTCCATGTCCAACGATGATGAGGCTCCGCTGCAAGACGGAGCGAAAGTGTCTTGGGGGACGTGAACATGAACGAATATTGGACAGCGATGACAGGCGTCGCAAGCCGCTTTATCGCCTGCCGGCGCGGCGCGGTGACGATGGAATTCGCCCTGATTGCCATTGCCATGCTGATCGGCATCGCGGTGGCGCTGGACGACATCGGCACCACGCTCATGGCCAGCCGCGACGTGGCATCCGGCATTCTCTAACGCTTCAGCTTGACCTCTTTGGTGCCGAGCGCGTCGGCAAGGCGCATCCTGGCGCTTCCCGGCTTCAGCGGCTTTTGTTGCGAGGAATGCGGCGCCCAGGCTGTGAGGGTGGCGAGCTCGAAGATCGCCCGCACGCGGCCGTCCGCATCGGTGTTGTCACGGTCGAAGCGGGCGACGGCGCTGGCCATGAGGGCAGGGCCGGTGAGGGTCCTGGGACGTTCGGCAAGCGGGTTGGCGAGCCCGAGCGCCTTGAGGTCGCGCATCAGCGCGAGGCCTGAGTCGTAGCGCACGACCAGCCGGTCGAGGTCGGCCACCGGCAGGGCAAAGCCTGCGCGCTGCAACAGGCCGCCGAGATCGCGGATGTCGGCGAAGGGGGCAACGCGCGGGCCGGCACCGCCGCGCAATTCGGCTTCGGCCTCCATCCAGGCGCGGCGCAAGCCGGCAAGGCTCGATCCCGCCAGCATCACGACGAGCAACAGCCCGTCCGGCCGCAAGGCACAGGCCAACCGCGCAAGGCAGTCGGGAACGTCGTTGATGCGTTCAAGCCCCAGCGGCCACACGATGCAGTCGACGCTTTGGTCGGCCAGGGCCGGGTACTCGTGATCAAACACCTGATCGATGCCCGGCCACGTCACCTCGTCGCAGGCGATGACCCGGCGGGTGCCGGGGCGCTGCGACAGACGTTGGGGCAGATCGGAGCCGGCCGCCCCCAGCACCACCACATCTGCGAATTCGCGGGTCACGGCGTCCAGGCGCCAGGCGACGTCGTCGGCGGCGGCCTTGCCGAGGAAGCCGGGCCAGCCACCTTCGGCCAGCGCCCGGCGGCGGCGGCGACGCAGGATCGCGGCATCGAACAGGACAGGTGCCGGGCTTTGTTCCATCTTGCAATCACTCCGTGCCCTGTTGCGGGCGCCTATACCGAGGCAATATGGCCCAAGTCATGGCAAGGGCAAGGTCGGCGATGCAAGCACTGACCCGCAAACGTCTGGGCGAGATGGCGCTCGCGGCAAGGCAGGCCGCGCTGGCGGCTGCCGACGTGCTGTTGCCGCCGGTGTGCCTCGGCTGCGGGGCACGCACCATGGATCATGCCGGCCTGTGCCATCGCTGCTGGCAGGAGCTCAAGCCCATCACGGCGCCGCGCTGCGACGTCACCGGCCAACCCTTTCCCTACGATCCGGGCGAGGGGGTGGTCTCGGCGGCCGCGCTTGCCGATCCACCGCCGTGGGACCGGGCGCGTGCGGCGGTCGAGTTCAACGAGACCTCGCGCCGGCTGGTGCATGCGCTCAAATACCATGACCGGCACGAGGCCGGGCGGCTGATGGCGCGCATGATGACGGTGGCCGGGCACGACCTGTTGGCGCCGGATGCGGTGCTGGCGCCGGTGCCGCTCTATCGCTGGCGGCTGTGGCGGCGGCGCTTCAACCAGTCGGCCATCCTCACCCGCCACGTCGCCGAGGCGACCGGATGCCGGGCGGTGATTGACCTCATCGAGCGCGTCAGGCCGACCCACAGCCAGGTGGGGCTCGATGCCGCCGCCAGACGGGCCAATGTGGCGCGCGCCTTCGGTGTGAACGGCGATCGGGGCGCCGATGTCAACGGGCGCCACGTGGTGATGGTCGATGACGTGATCACCACCGGGGCCACGGCCTCCGCGGTCGCACGGGCGCTGAAGGCGGCGGGGGCAGCGCGGGTCGACGTGCTTGCCTTCGCTCTTGTGGTGAAACCGGCTCAGTCCCATATTTGAGCCGGATTTTGCTCCGGCGGCAACGAGGCCGCCCAAGGATTGCTTGAAGGATTGCCGGGCCATGGCTCGCGTCACCATCTACACCAGCATGATGTGCGGCTATTGCCACGCCGCTAAGGAACTGCTCGCGACCAAGAAGGTGCCGTATCACGAGATCGACGTGAGCTACGATCCGCAAGGCCGGCGCACCATGAGCGAGCGGGCCGGCGGGCGGCGCACGGTGCCGCAGATTTTTGTCGGCGAGACCCATGTGGGCGGCTGCAACGAGCTTTACGCGCTCGAACGGGCAGGCGAGCTCGACCGCCTGCTGAACGAAGCTTGAGCCCCATGCGGGTCGGCCTCGTCCAGATGTGCTCCGGGCTGGAGGTGGCGCGCAACGTCGCCGCGGCCGGAGGCATGATCGAGCAGGCAGCGGCATCCGGCGCCGAGCTCATCGTGACCCCGGAGATGACCAGCGTCATCGCGCCGATCGGGTCCGCCTCATCGAGGCCTTGGGCAACAGCGACGACGGGCGCGCGGCTGAAGCCTTCGCTGCCCTTGCCCGGCGCCTGTCGGTCCATCTCGTCATCGGCTCACTGGCGGTGAAGCGCCCGGACGGCAGGCTCGCCAACCGCTCGATCCTCTTTGGCCCGGACGGGGCGCGGCTTGCCACCTACGACAAGGTGCACATGTTCGACGTGGATCTTGTGGGCGGCGAGAGCTATCGCGAATCACGCAACTATCAGCCCGGCGACCGGCTGGTGGTGACAGGGGCAGCGGGCGCGCGGCTGGGCCTCAGCATCTGCTACGACATGCGCTTTCCCGCGCTCTACCGCGTGCTGGCGCAAGCCGGGGTCGAAGTCATCACGGTGCCGTCGGCCTTCACCGTGCCCACCGGCAGGGCGCACTGGCATGTGCTGTTGCGGGCGCGGGCGATCGAGACGGGCAGCTTCGTTTTGGCGCCGGCGCAGGTGGGCAAGCACGAGAGCGGCCGCCTCACTTATGGCCACAGCCTGGTGGTGGCGCCGTGGGGCGAGGTTTTGGCCGACGGCGGCGATGAGCCGGGGGTTGTCCTCGCCGATATCGATGCGGGCGCGGTGGCTGAGGCGCGTTGTCGCATCCCTTCGTTAAAACATGACCGTTCTTTTAAGCTTTTTCGCAACCACGATGTGGTAAAGTTAACCTCGTCATGATCCGCTACGATCTGAATTTGCGAGCAGTTTCATAGCTTTGACGGCTGGTTCCGCGACAGCACGGCCTACGATGAGCAGGCCGTGGCGGGGCTTGTCGCCTGTCCTGTGTGCGGCTCGGCGCAGGTGGAAAAGCAGCTCATGACCCCTGGCCTTCCCGCAAGTCCAACCGCCGTGGCGGGGAAGCGCCCAAGGATCGGCAAATGGTCACCGGTCCGGCCGATGCCAGGATGCGCGAACTGGTCGAGGCGGTGCGCAAGCTCAAGGCGCACGTGGAGGCCAATGCCGACTATGTCGGCGAGCGACTTCCCGGAAGAGGCGCGCAAGATCCACTACGAGGAAGCCGAGGCGCGAGCCATCTACGGCGAGACGAGTCGTGAAGAAGCGGCAGCGCTGAGCGAAGAGGGCATCGACGTCCACCCGCTGCCCAAGCTGCCCGAAGAGCCAACTGACAAGCCGTCAGGCAGACGGCTTGACCGCCACCAGCATATAATTGACGGCGCTGTCGGGCGAGCGGCGCCAGTCATTGGCGAGCGGGTTGTAGACCACGCCCTGTGAGGCCGGCGACTTCCAGCCCGAGCGCTTCAGCCCATCCGTCCAGTTCTTCCGGCGTGATGAACTTTTCCCATTGGTGGGTGCCGCGCGGCAGCCAGCCGAGCACGTATTCGGCCCCGACGATGGCGAGCGCGAAAGATTTCAGGGTGCGGTTGAGAGTGGCGACGACCATGAGCCCGCCCGGCTTCAGCATCGCGGCGCAGGTCGGCAGAAAGAGCTCGGGTCGGCCACATGTTCGACCACCTCCATGTTGAGGATCACATCGAAGCGCGCGCCGGTTCGCCGCCAGCGCCTCGGCGGTGACCGCGCGGTAATCGATTTCGAGCCCGCATTCCCCGGCATGCACCATGGCGGTGCGGATGTTCTTCTCGCGATGGGTCGATGGCGGTCACCCGTGCCCGAGTCGGGTCATGGGTTCCGACAGCAGGCCGCCGCCGCAGCCGATGTCGAGCAGGTCGAGGCCCTCGAAGGGGCAGCCGGGTCATGAGGATCGCGGGCGAGGCGCGCCGTCACCTGCTCGCGGATATAGGCGAGGCGCACCGGGTTGAACCGGTGCAGCACGGCGAACTTTCCCTTCGGGTCCCACCATTCGGCGGCCAGGGCGGAGAAGCGCTCGACCTCGGCGGGATCGACGGTGGTGGCGGTGGCTGTCATCAAGGTGGTGTCCTTCAAGCGTTCGCATCCAGGCTCTTGCGATGTGCAATATTGCACAATCGACCCCCGGCGGTTAAGAGAAGGCCGCGTCGCGGGGCCCCGCAAGTGCGAGGCGCGCCGCTATCGCCTGTTCAGTCCTGCCAAGCCTTTCCCATGGACTTCCAAGAGCGTGCCATGGGCCGACTGGTGATGAAATTCGGAGGCACTTCGGTTGCCGATGTCGAGCGTATCCGCAACGTCGCGCGGCATGTCGCGCGCGAGGTGAAGGCGGGCCACGAGGTGGCCGTGGTGGTCTCGGCCATGGCCGGGCACAACCGACCGGCTGGTCGGCTGGTGCCGCGAGGCGGCCAGCCGTTCACGACGCGCGCGAATATGACGCGGTGGTGGCCTCCGGCGAGCAGGTGACGGCCGGCCTTCTCGCCATCGTCGCTGCAGGAAATGGGCATCCCGGCGCGCTCCTGGCAGGGCTGGCAGGTGCCGGTGCTCACCGACGGCGTGCACGGCGCGGCACGCATCGCCGAGATCGATGCGACCGAGCTCAGGAAGCGCATGGAGCAGGGCCAGGTGGCGGTGATGGCCGGCTTCCAGGGCATCGGCCCCGACAAGCGCATCACCACGCTGGGGCGCGGCGGCTCGGACACCAGCGCCGTGGCGCTGGCGGCGGCGCTGGAGGCGGCGCTGCGACATCTACACCGACGTCGACGGGGTCCATACCTCCGACCCGCGCATTGTCGACAAGGCCCGCAAGCTGTCGCGCATCTCCTACGAGGAAATGCTGGAGTTGGCCTCGCTGGGGGCCAAGGTCCTGCAGTCGCGCTCGGTCGAGCTCGCCATGGTCTACCGGGTTCCGCTGCAGGTACGCTCGAGCTTGCGAACGCCCGATGCGCCCAACCAGAACCGCGAGGACGGTACCGGACCAGGTACGCTCGTTTGCGACGAGGATGAGATCGTGGAACAGCAGGTTGTCTCGGCATCACCTATTCCAAGGACGAGGCGCAGATCTCGCTGCGCCGGGTGAAGGACAAGCCGGGCGGGTCGGCCAGCATCTTCGGGCCGCTGGCCGAGGCCGAGATCAGCGTCGACCTGATGGAGCGGACCATTTCCAGCGACGGCGAGACGGCGGACCTCACCTTCAACCTCGCCAACAAGGACCTCGACCGCGCCATCGAGGTACTCGAGCGGGGAAAGGCGAACATGCTACGGAGAGATGTCGTACGCCACCGGCGGCGCCAAGGTCTCGGTGACGAGTATCGGCATCAGGAGCCATGCCGGCGTTGCCGACAGTTTCAAGGCGCTGTCCGAGCGCGGCATCAACATTCGCGCCATCACCACCTCGGAGATCAGATCTCGGTGCTTATCGATGCGGCCTATACGGAACTGGCGGTGAGGGGCGCTGGACACGGCGTATGGCCTCGATGCGGCTTTATCTGCTAATTCTTGCCACATGATCGACGATATTGCGAAAGCCCGCCGGGTACGAGCGATCCCCAAGGAGAAGGACACCACCTGACCGTCTTCGCCTTAGGCCCGCGTGTCCTCCTCCGAAGGCTGCGCGAGGTCATGGCGGCCCCCGACGCGGCGCAGGGGTGGACATCATCGCCAGGACCATCGCGGCCAATATGGTCGCGGAGGTGTGCT
>CAVYOQ010000076.1:0-12431 GCA_963770075.1 uncultured Alphaproteobacteria bacterium | reverse complement strand
CTTGTCGCCTGTCCTGTGTGCGGCTCGGCGCAGGTGGAAAAGCAGCTCGATGACCCCTGGCCTTCCCGCAAAGTCCAACCGCCGTGGCGGGGAAGCGCCCAAGGATCGGCAAATGGTCACCGGTCCGGCCGATCCGAAGCTGGTCGAGATGCTGGACACGCTGCGCCAGCTCAAGAAGCACGTGATCGAGGTTAATTCCGAATATGTCGGCGAGCGCTTTCCCGGAGGAGGCGCGCAAGATCCACTATGAGGAGGCCGACGCCCGCGCGATCTACGGCGAGGCGAGCCACGAGGAAGCGGCAGGCTCAGCGAAGAGGGCATCGACGTCCACCCGCTGCCCATGCTGCCCGAAGAGGGCAACTGACAAGCCGTCAGGCAGACGGCTTTACCGCCACCAGCATGTAATTGACGTCGCTGTCGGGCGAGCGGCGCCAGTCATTGGCGAGCGGGTTGTAGACCACGCCGGTGAGGTCGGCGACCTCCAGCCCTGAGCGCTTCAGCCCGTCCTCCAGTTCTTCCGGCGTTATGAACTTTTCCCATTGGTGGGTGCCGCGCGGCAGCCAGCCGAGCACGTATTCGGCCCCGACGATGGCGAGCGCGAAGGCCTTCAGGGTGCGGTTGATAGTGGCGACGACCATCAGCCCGCCCGGCTTCAGCATCGCGGCGCAGGTGGCGAGAAACAGCGCCGGGTCGGCGACATGCTCGACCACCTCCATATTGAGGACCACGTCGAAGCGCGCGCCGGTAGCGGCCAGCGCCTCGGCGGTCACGGCGCGGTAGTCGATATCGAGCCCGCTTTCTTCGGCATGCACCGTGGCGGTGCGGATGTTCTTTTCCGACGGATCGATGCCGGTCACCCGTGCCCCGAGTCGGGTCATGGGTTCCGACAGCAGGCCGCCGCCGCAGCCTATGTCGAGCAGGTCGAGGCCTTCGAAGGGGCGCCGGGTCATGGGATCGCGGGCGAGGCGCGCCGTCACCTGCTCGCGGATATAGGCGAGGCGCACCGGGTTGAAGCGGTGCAGCACGGCGAACTTGCCCTTCGGGCCCCACCATTCGGCGGCCAGGGCGGAGAAGCGCTCGACCTCGGCGGGATCGACGGTGGTGGCGGTGGCTGTCATCAAGGTGGTGTCCTTCAAGCGTTCGCATCCCGGCTCTTGCGATGTGCAATATTGCACAATCGCCCCCCGGCGGTTAAGAGAAGGCCGCGTCGCGGGGCCTGCGCCGCCAGTGCGGGTGCGCCAGCTTTGCCGTGTTCCGTCCTGCCAAGCCTTTTTCAGTGGACTTCCAAGAGCGTGCCATGGGCCGATTGGTGATGAAATTCGGAGGCACTTCGGTTGCCGATGTCGAGCGTATCCGCAACGTCGCGCGGCATGTCGCGCGCGAGGTCAAGGCGGGCCACGAGGTGGCGGTGGTGGTCTCGGCCATGGCGGGCACCACCGACCGGCTGGTTGGCTGGTGCCGCGAGGCGGCCAGCGTTCACGACGCGCGCGAATATGACGCGGTGGTGGCCTCCGGCGAGCAGGTGACGGCCGGCCTTCTCGCCATCGTGTTGCAGGAAATGGGCATTCCGGCGCGCTCCTGGCAGGGCTGGCAGGTGCCGGTGCTCACCGACGGGGTGCACGGGGCGGCACGCATCGCCGAGATCGATGCGACCGAGCTCAGGAAGCGCATGGAGCAGGGCCAGGTGGCGGTAATGGCCGGCTTCCAGGGCATCGGCCCCGACAAGCGCATCACCACCCTGGGGCGCGGCGGCTCGGACACCAGCGCCGTGGCGCTGGCGGCGGCGCTGGAGGCGGCTTGCGACATCTACACCGACGTCGACGGGGTTCATACCTCCGACCCGCGCATTGTCGACAAGGCCTGCAAGCTGTCGCGCATCTCTTATGAGGAAATGCTGGAGTTGGCCTCCCTGGGGGCCAAGGTGCTGCAGTCGCGCTCGGTGGAGCTCGCCATGGTCTACCGGGTTCCCCTGCGGGTGCGCTCCAGCTTTGCGAACCCCGATGCGCCCAACCAGAACCGCGAGGACGGTACCGGACCAGGTACGCTCGTTTGCGACGAGGATGAGATCGTGGAACAGCAGGTTGTCTCAGGCATCACCTATTCCAAGGACGAGGCGCAGATCTCGCTGCGCCGGGTGAAGGACAAGCCGGGCGTGTCGGCCAGCATCTTCGGGCCGCTGGCCGAGGCCGAGATCAGCGTCGACATGATAGTGCAGAACATCTCCGGCGACGGCGAGACGGCCAACCTCACCTTCACCCTCGCCAACAAGGACCTCGACCGCGCCATCGAGGTACTGGAGCGGGAAAAGGCCAAGATCGGCTATGGAGAGATGTCGCACGCCACCGGCGGCGCCAAGGTCTCGGTGATCGGTATCGGCATGAGGAGCCATGCCGGCGTTGCCGCCAAGATGTTCAAGGCGCTGTCCGAGCGCGGCATCAACATTCGCGCCATCACCACCTCGGAGATCAAGATCTCGGTGCTTATCGATGCGGCCTATACGGAACTGGCGGTGAGGGCGCTGCACACGGCCTATGGCCTCGATGCGGCTTGATCTGCTAAATCTTGCCACATGATGACGATATTCGCCAAAGCCCGCCCGGTACGAGCTATCCCCAAGGAGAAGGACACCGCCTGATGCCGTCTTCCGCCTTAGGCCCGCGTGTCCTCCTCCGAAGGCTGCGCGAGGTCATGGCGGCCCCCGACGCGGCGCAGGGAAAGCTGGACATCATCGCCAGGACCATCGCGGCCAATATGGTTGCGGAGGTGTGCTCGCTCTACGTGCTGAGGGCCGGCGGCGTGCTGGAGCTCTATGCCAGCGAGGGCCTCAAGGCCGAGGCGGTGCACAAGAGCCTGCTAAAGCTCGGCGAGGGCCTGGTCGGCACCATTGCCGAGACCGGAGAGGTGCTCAATCTCCCCGAAGCGCACAGCCATCCGGCGTTCAAATACCTGCCGGAGACGGGCGAGGAGATCTATCATTCCTTCCTCGGTGTGCCGGTGGTGCGCGGCGGCGACACCATCGGGGTGCTGGTGGTGCAGAACCGCACTTCCCGGCATTATTCCGAAGAGGAAGAAGAGGCGCTGCAGATCACCGCCATGGTGCTGGCCGAGGTGGTGGCGACGGGCGCTCTGGGGGTGGTGGCCGAGGCGGCGCAGGCCGACATTGCCCATATCCGCGCCCATCATCTGCGCGGCCAGGCGCTCGCCGGCGGCATCGCGCTGGGTCACGCGGTGCTGCACGTGCCGCGCATCGTCATCTCCAACTTCATCGCCGAATCGATCCCCGACGAGCGCCAGCGCCTCGAACACGCCATCGAGAGCCTGCGCAGCGAAGTCGACGATCTCGTCGCGAAGGTGGAAACGGGACGCGGCGAAGCCCCGAGCGAAGTGCTGGAAGCGTTCCGCATGTTCGCCTATGACCGCGGCTGGGTGGGCCGCATCCGCCAGGCGGTGGACACCGGCCTCACCGCCGAGGCCGGTGCCGAGCGCGTGCATGCCGACATGCGCAACCGCTTGCTGCGCCAGCCCGATCCCTATTTGCGCGAGCGGCTGCACGACATCGACGATCTCACCAACCGCCTGTTGCGCATCCTCACCGGCCATGCCGCCACGGCCTCGGAGACCAGGATGCCGCGCGATGCCGTCCTGGTTGCCCGCAGCATGGGGGCAGCGGAGCTGCTCGATTATGACCGCAAGCACCTGCGCGGGCTGGTGCTGGAGGAATCGGGCGCCAACAGCCATGTGGCCATCGTGGCGCGGGCGCTGGGCGTGCCGGTGGTGGGCCAGGCCGAAGGCATCATCGATACGACCGACACCGGCGATGCCATCATCGTCGATGGCGAGACCGGTGATGTCCACATCCGGCCGTCATCGGCGGTGGAGCAGGCCTATGTGGAAAAGGTCCGCTTCTACGCCAAGCGGCAGGCGAAATTCGCCCAGTTGCGCCACAAGAAGGCCATCACCCGCGACGGCGTTGCCGTCAGCCTCAACATCAATGCCGGCCTGGTGGCGGACCTGCCCCATCTTGCCGCCGCCGGCGCCGACGGCATCGGGCTGTTTCGCACCGAGCTGCAGTTCATGGTGGCGCGCTCGCTGCCCGGACGCGGCCAGCAGCGCTCCCATTACCGCGCCATACTCGATGCGGCCGGCGACAAGCCCGTCGTCTTCCGCTCGCTCGACATCGGCTCCGACAAGATGCTGCCTTACTTGAGGAGCGCGCGCGAGGAGAACCCGGCACTGGGCCTGCGCGGCACGCGCATGGCGCTCGGGCGCAAGGCCTTCCTGCCCTTGCAGATCCGTGCCCTGCTGGAGGCGGGTGCTGGCCATGACCTGTGGATCATGTTCCCGATGATCGCCAGCGTGACCGAATTCCTTGCTGCCCGCGCAGTGGTGGAGGAGCAGCGGTCACTGGCCGAAAGCGTCAAGCGCCCGCTGCCCAAAACTCTGCGCCTGGGTGCGATGATCGAGATCCCCTCGCTCGTGTGGCAACTCGACGACTTGCTGCCGCATGTGGATTTCGTCTCGGTGGGCTCCAACGACCTGATGCAATATGTCTATGCCTGCGACCGCGCGCATCCGCTCCTGTCGGAGCGCTACGATCCCCTGAGTACGGCTTTCCTGAGGCTGCTTCACCACGTGGTCGAGCGCTGCAAGGCGCATAACGTGCCGCTCACCCTGTGCGGCGAAATGGCGGGCCGTCCGCTGGAGGCCATGGCGCTGCTGGGTCTCGGCTTCAGCTCAATTTCCATGACCCCGGCCGCCATCGGGCCGGTCAAGACCATGCTCGTGTCGCTCGATGCGGGCAAGCTTGCCCGCTTCATCAGGGAGCAACTCGCCGCCGGCGGCGAAAGCCTGCGCGAGCCGTTGCAGCGCTGGGCCGACAAGAACGGCGTCGCTACCGCCGTTTAGCTTCTGCTTACCATTTTTGTTCATTGTCATAAGCGTGCGGAGCGAGGGCGAGCGCGGTCGCAAGGATTGCGCGCCCCAATCGCACGGTACCGCCGGAGAGTTGGTAGCTGGTCATGGATCAATCGACGATAGCGCACAAGCAGACGCGGCTGGAGTTCTTCCGGCCCAAACCCGATGGCCAGATCGATCCCGCGGGCGAGGCGGGCTGGTACTTGCAGCGCGAACGCGAACGCAAGGGCCTGTTGCTGGAGGACGTCTCGTCCACCACCGGCATTCACGCCTATCACCTCGATGCCATCGAGAACGGCGACCTCATCGGCCTGCCGGCGCGCAGCGAGGCGCTGGGCATGATCGGCACCTATGCCGAATATCTGGGATTCGACCCGCAGCCGCTGATCCTGCATTTCGCCAACTTCCTGCCGCGACCGAGCTACCCCGGCCCCAGGGCGCGCAAGAAGAAGCCGGCGCCGCTGGGCAGCGCCAAGATCATCGATTTCGGTCTGTCGCGGCGCTTGCGCGGCATGACCACCGGTGTCGGTGGCGTGGTAGCGAGCTGCCTCGCAGCGGTGATGCTGTTCGGCGTGGCCAGCTACTGGCTGCTGCCGGCGCCCGATACCGCCACCGCGCCGGTTGCCGAAGTGGCAGCGGTTCCCGCTCAGTCGCCGCAACGGGCTGACGATCTGCCGGTGGCCTCGACCAGCAAGGTGAGCGAAGAGCCGCTGACCGACGATCAACCGGCCGACAACGGCCTCGGCGCCGCCGCCGATCGCGCCGCCAACGCGCTCACTGGTCTGGACGCACTGATCAAGGACGGCAAGTTGCCCGGCGACAAGACGGCGACGGATACGGTCACGCCCAAGGCCGCGCCGGCTCCCAAGTCGGTCGAGGTCAGCGACCTGGCGACAGGCGTCTCCAACCTGACGCCGCCCGATCAGGTGGAGCGCGGCAAGGTACTGGGGGCCGACAATGGCGATGCGCACCTGGTGCTGACCGCCAAGGCGCCGGTATGGCTGCGCATCGACGATACGAGCGGCCAGATCATCGTCACCACCACGCTCAATGCCGGCGACAGTTATCGGGTGCCCAATCGCGACGGCCTGGTCATCATCTCGCGCGACGGCGGACGCATCGCCTACAGCATCGACGGCAAGGAGATGGGCGATCTCGGCAAGCCCGGCGAAATCCTGGTGGGTCGCTCGCTCGATCTGAAGAAGCTGGCTGCGCGGTAGGGCGCGCCAGCACGTCGCATCGTCCGTTCGCACCGGCCCTCCCTCCCAGTGTCATCCTGGGGTCGAGTCCGAGGATGTCACTGGGAGGGGGCCGCAGGCTTCTCCTGTTTCGACAAGACCGCACTTGTTGCGGGCATCCATGACCACCGCCGTGGCGATAGATACAACTAAAGTGGTTGTGGATTGCCGGAACAAGTCCGGCGATGACAATATGGGTGAAGCCCCCACCATCCATTCCGCTGGCGTTGGAGCGCGTGGAGACGGTGGTGGAATGGCCCCCGGGGTCAAGCCCCGGGGCGGCGGGGGTGGCTTTGGCCCGGTTCATGTCCCGCGGCGGCTCCGAGGTCTCTTGGAAGTTCGGCGCGCCTGCACCTCCTTCCGCTCGGCCGCGAACTCGGATAGAACCCGCGGCCTGAACGAGGTCGCGTGATGGTGCAGGTTTCGCAAGGCAAGCTCGACAGGCTGGAGGCCCACTTTGAGGACCTCGAGGCGCAGATGGCGGCCGGCCCGACGGGCGAGGACTATGTGCGCCTGTCGAAGGAATATGCCGAGCTCGAACCGGTGGTCACCGCCATCCGCGCCCTCAAGGTGGCCGCGGACGAACGCGCCGGCCTCGAGGAAATCCTCGCAACAGGCGGCGATGAGGAACTGGTCGCCATGGCCGAGAGCGAGACGGGTGTGCTCGATGAGCGCATCGATGCGCTCGATCACCAGATCAAGCTGCTGCTGCTGCCCAAGGATGCCGCCGATGAGCGCAATGTCATCCTCGAGGTGAGGGCAGGCACCGGGGGCGACGAGGCGGCGCTGTTTGCCGGCGATCTCTTTCGCATGTACCAGCGCTATGCGGCGCTGAAGAACTGGCGGGTGGAAATCATCTCAGCCAGCGAAGGCGAGCATGGCGGCTACAAGGAGGTGATCGCCAATATCTCCGGCGCTGGGGTCTATGCCGAGCTCAAGTTCGAGTCCGGCGTGCACCGGGTGCAGCGGGTGCCGGCGACCGAGACGCAAGGCCGCATCCACACCTCGGCGGCCACCGTGGCGGTGTTGCCGGAGGCCGAGGATGTGGACATCGACATCGAGGACAAGGACCTGCGCATTGATGTATTCCGCTCCTCGGGGCCGGGCGGCCAGTCGGTCAACACCACCGATTCGGCCGTGCGCATCACCCATATCCCCAGCGGCATCGTGGTCAGCCAGCAGGATGAGAAGTCGCAGCACAAGAACCGCGCCAAGGCGATGAAGATCCTGCGCGCACGCCTGTTCGAGCGCGAGCGCGAGCGTATCGATACCGAGCGCTCGGCGGCGCGGCGCGGGCAGGTGGGCTCGGGCGACCGTTCCGAGCGCATCCGCACCTACAATTTCCCGCAAGGACGTGTGACCGATCACCGCATCAATCTCACCCTCTACAAGCTGGACGAGATGATGCAGGGCCTGGCGCTGGGCGAGTTGATCGAGGCGCTGTCGGCCGAGCATCAATCCGAGCTTCTGGCCCACAGCGAAGTAGCATGAGCGCGCTCGCGGTTGGCGAGGCCTATCAGTACCTGGCGCAGCGGTTTCGCGCCGCCGGTCTGGCGGCGCCTGAGCTCGATGCGCGGCTTCTGGTGCTGGGAGCATCCGGCCTCGATCATGCCGCGCTCATCGCCCGGCCGGAGGCGTTGCTTGCGCCCGAGTGCGAGGCAGCGCTGGAGGCGATGGCGGCCGAACGCCTCGCCCGCCAGCCGGTTTCGCGCATATTGGGCAGGCGCGAATTCTATGGCCGCGAGTTTCACCTCTCCGCCGATACGCTCGATCCGCGCCCCGACAGCGAGACGCTCATCGAGCACGTGCTGGGCTGGGCAAAGGAAAGCGGGCGCGGCAAGGCGCAGTTGCGCCTGCTCGACCTCGGGACCGGCAGCGGCATCCTCCTTGCGACGCTTCTGGCTGAATTGCCCGAGGCCAGCGGCATCGGCAGCGATATGTCTTCGGGCGCGCTCGAACAGGCTCAAGCGAATGCCGACATGCTGGGCGTCGGCGGGCGCGCCCGATGGCTGAGGAGCGACTGGTGCTCAGGCATCGACGGTGCGTTCGACGTCATCGTCTCCAATCCGCCCTATATCGCCACGAGCGATCTCGACCGGCTTGAGCCCGAGGTACGCATCGCCGATCCGCTTGCAGCGCTCGACGGCGGCCGTGACGGCCTGGCGGCCTATCGGGCCATCGCCGGCAATGTCGCCGGCCTGCTCGCCACGGGCGGGATCGCTGCTTTCGAGGTGGGAGAGGGCCAGCATGAGGCGGTCGCGGCGATCTTTTGCGCTGCCGGTTTGAGACGGCATTGGTTCCATTGTGGCGGGGCCTGCGACCTTGCGGGACGGGTGCGGGTGGTGAGCTTTGCGCCGGCCGGTTAGACCTTGTTGAGGCTATCGCAAAAAAACTGTTGGAAATAATCGCCCGAGAGGCTAGTTTCTCGCCCACAGACTCACCTCCGGTGTTTTCGGGACGAAGGTTCCGCTTTTGGCGGTGCATGTGTTTGGCTCATGCGCGTGCCAGGAAGACTTGCCTCGATGATAGAGGCCTGATGCACCGGAAGTGCCGACGTTTCCGGATCTGGCTCGTCGACTGCGGGAGCAAGACTCTCAGGCTCAGGTGCCTGACGTTGCGCAAGTGCCCGCTAAGAGGATGGGCCGCGGAGTGGGGCGCATTTCCAAATCGGACATTGGCTTCCGGCAAGCGGGGCTGAAGGTTTCTTCAAACCGAGAGTGACATAATGAGGCAAGGCCAGCACAAGAGTAGGTCGCGCAATCGCGGCCGGCGCCCGAGCAGTTCGGTTAACCGGGTTTATGAGAGTAACGGCCCCGACGTGAAGGTGCGCGGCACCGCGCAGACGGTGGCCGACAAGTATCTGCAACTGGCCAGAGATGCCCAGTCGAGCGGCGACATCGTGAAGGCGGAGAGCTATTTTCAGCACGCCGAGCACTATCTGCGCATCGTCGCCGCCAACCTGCCGGCCGGCCAGCCCGCGCAGCCGCAGCGGCGCTCGCCCTATGACGACGACTACGACGATGGCGATGAGACCGGTGGTGGTGACGAGGCAGAGCAAGCGCAGCCGTCCGGCGCAGGGCGCGAGCCTGAGCGCGAGCGCGAGCCCGAGCGCGAAACGGCAGAGGCCGAGGTGATGGAAGCCAAGCCAGCCGAGCCGCAGCCGGCAGCGACCGAGGGTGACGACAAGGACGACAGTGACGGGTGGGATGGGCATCAGCCCGATTTCCTGCGCCGTAGCAGCACGTCGTCCAACGGCGTGGAGACCCCAACCAAAAGCCCGCGAACGCGGCGTGAGCGGCGGCCGCGCACACCGCAGCCGAGGACGCCGCAGCCGGAACTGGCCGGCAGCGAGCAACCGCAGATTCCCACCCCCGAAGACGGCGCGAACACGGGCGAGAACAACTGAAACACGAGGGCCGAACACGGTCCCGAACAGCGCTGAACAGTCGCTGAACAAACAGTTCGGCGGGCGCTCTTGTGTTGCCAAAACGCAACACTATATCAAGCTTGGGACGTGACGGATCCGGGCCCGTGAGCAATGCTCCATGAAGGTTGCGATGAGCCCGGCGGTACGGAGCGTTCCATAACAACGATCCAGTGCGTGGCGCCACGGGCGACGCCTCATCAAGAGGGTTTCTCGATGGGCGTGCCGAGGAGGACATATGGACTTTGAAAAATACACCGAGCGGGCGCGCGGTTTCATCCAGGCCGCCCAGAACCTGGCCCTGAGAGAGGGTCACCAGCGTTTCACCCCCGATCATATCCTGAAGGTCCTGATCGACGACGATCAAGGACTGGCTTCCGGCCTCATCAAGTCCGGTGGCGGCGATGCCCGCGCCGTTCAGGCGGCCGTCGAGGCGAACCTCAAAAAGCTCCCCAAGGTGGAAGGCGGCGGCGCCGGCCAGATCTACCTGGCGCCCGAGACGGCGCGCGTGTTCGAGACCGCCCAGCAACTCGCCAAGAAGGCGGGTGACAGTTTCGTCACCGCCGAGCGTTTGCTGCAGGCGCTCGTCATCGAGAAGTCGGACGCGGCAACGGCGCTGAAATCGGGCGGCGTTACCCCCACCAGCCTCAACAAGGCAATCGACGAATTGCGCCAGGGCCGCACTGCCGACACGGCCTCGGCCGAGCAGGGCTATGACGCGCTGAAGAAATATGCCCGCGACCTCACCGAGGCGGCGCGCGAGGGCAAGCTCGATCCCGTGATCGGGCGCGACGACGAGATCCGCCGCACCATCCAGGTGCTGTCGCGGCGCACCAAGAACAACCCCGTGCTCATCGGCGAGCCCGGCGTCGGCAAGACCGCCATCGCCGAGGGCCTGGCCTTGCGCATCGTCAATGGCGACGTGCCGGAAAGCCTCAAGGACAAGCGCCTGATGGCGCTCGACATGGGCGCGCTCATCGCCGGGGCGAAATACCGCGGCGAGTTCGAGGAGCGCCTCAAGGCGGTGCTCTCGGAGGTGCAGGCGGCGGCCGGCAGCATCATCCTGTTCATCGACGAGATGCACACGCTGGTGGGCGCCGGCAAGGCGGAAGGGGCCATGGATGCCTCCAACCTCCTCAAGCCTGCCCTGGCGCGCGGCGAACTGCACTGCGTCGGCGCCACCACGCTGGATGAATACAGGAAGAACGTGGAAAAGGACGCAGCCCTTGCCCGGCGCTTCCAGCCCATCTTCGTCAGCGAGCCGACGGTGGAGGATACCGTCTCCATCCTGCGCGGCCTGAAGGACAAGTACGAGACCCATCACGGCGTGCGCATCACCGACTTGGCGCTTGTCGCCGCGGCGAATTTGTCGAACCGCTACATCACCGACCGCTTCCTGCCCGACAAGGCCATCGACCTGATGGACGAGGCGGCCTCGCGTCTGAGGATGCAGGTCGATAGCAAGCCCGAAGAGCTGGACGAGATCGACCGCCGGGTCATCCAGATGAAGATCGAACGCGAGGCGCTGAAGAAAGAGACCGACAAGGCCTCCAAGGACAGGCTGGCCAAGCTGGAAGAAGAGCTTTCCGAACTGGAAGGCAAGTCGGCCGAGCTCAGCGCCACCTGGCAGACGGAAAAGCAGAAGCTCAACCAGGCCCAGAAGCTGAAGGAAGAGCTCGACCAGGCGCGCACCGAACTGGAGCAGGCCCAGCGCAAAGGCGATCTGTCGCGGGCGGGCGAGCTGCCACGGCCGCATCCCCGACATCGAGAGCAAGCTGAAGGAGGTCGAGGCCGTGTGCAAGCCGGGGAATCCGATGATGGAAGAAGCCGTTACCGAAAACCATATTGCCGAGGTGGTGCGCGCTGGACCGGCATTCCGGTCGACAAGCTGCTGCAGGGCGAGCGCGACAAGCTGTTGAGCATGGAGAGGTGCTGGCCAACGGGTGGTCGGGCAGGCCGAAGCCGTGCACGCCGTCTCGACCGCGGTGCGGCGGGCGCGGGCCGGCCTGCAGGATCCGAACCGACCGATCGGCTCGTTGATGTTCCTCGGACCACTGGCGTGGGTAAGACCGAGCTTACCAAGGCGCTGGCGGCGTTCCTGTCGATGCGATCACGCCATGGCGCGCATCGACATGTCGGAATACATGGAAAAGCACTCGGTTGCCCGACTCCTCGGCGCGCCTCCCGGCTATGTCGGCTATGAGGAGGGCGGTGCGCTTACGAAGCGGTGCGGCGCGCCATACCGGGTGGTGCTGTTCGACGAGATCGAAAAGGCCCATCCGGACGTCTTCAACGTGCTGCTGCAGGTGCTGGAGGACGGCCGCTTACCGACGGCCAGGGCCGCACCGTCGATTTCCGCAACACCCTGATCATGATGACCTCCAATACCGGGGCGGACCTGGTGGACCTCGGCGAAGGCCAGGACGTGGATGCGGTGCGCGGCGAGGTGATGGCCGAGGTCGCGCTCATTTCCGCCCGGAATTCCTAACCGGCTGGACGAGATCATCCTGTTCCATCGCCTCGAAGCGCGATCAGATGGGCGCCATCGTCGACATCCAGCTCAAGCGGCTGGACAAGCTGCTGGCCGACCGCAAGATCGTGGTCAACCTCGACGATGCGGCACGCGACTGGCTGGCCGAAAAGGGCTATGACCCGGCTTATGGCGCCCAGGCCGCTGAAGCGCGCCATCCAGAAGGCGCTGCAGGACCCGCTGGCTGAGGCGATCCTTGCCGGCCAGATCTCTGACGGCGAGACGGTGGAGGTCGGGGCTGGCGAGGCCGGGCTCACCTTCAACGGCAAGCCGACAGCCCAGGCCGGCATGACCCTGCCGCCGGAAGCCGAAGGCGGGCACGCGG
>CAVYOQ010000075.1:0-14457 GCA_963770075.1 uncultured Alphaproteobacteria bacterium | reverse complement strand
GTCAGTTGAACCATCGGGATGATGTCGGGGAGAACGGTTCAACTTGACCGGTTGATGGCACAAACCCGATCTGCAAGCGGTAAACATGGAAGGCCCCGACGCGATGTTCGGGGGCTTTCCTTCGTCAAGTGGTGAATAAGCGACTAGCGCCGGCAGCGCAAATTGAACTAAGGCCGCGTGCCCGAGGTTGGGGCTGCGGTGCAAAAGAAAAGCCCCGGCGTGATGCGCACCGCCGGGGCCTTTATTTGACGCACCGCTACTTACCTGAGGGGGCATCTGCGGGGGGACAGAGCATCACCCCTCTTTCAGCGGCCGAGGGGGCAGTAGGCCGCTGAAGGACCAATAGCACTCGTTGCTGCCGCCATATGTTCAATATTGCTCACTTGCATCGATGACGCGCCCGATGCGCTCGATCTCGCCTTGCAGTTCCGCGATGGCCGCGCGGTCGGTGAACAGGCCCGAGGCTTTGCCGAGAAGCTCAAGAGCGCGCAGCCGGTCGCTCACCTTGCTGTCGGCATCGTCAGCGGCGAAGGCGAGGCCGGCCAGTTCATCGACGTTCCTCGCCCGCACCGGCCCAGCCTTCTCGGCAATGGCCTCATCAACGGCGTTAGCAATGCGTGGATCACGCAACAACCGGTGCGCGTGGACTTTGGCGGCGTCGCCATTTGGCCCGTCCGAATAACCGGCCCGGCGAGCGGCCTCAGCGCCGTTGAGACGGCCGAGATATTCATCGACAATGGGCGACATCGCCTCGCTGGTCTGCTGCGCCAGTGCGTCTTCTCGCGTCTCGCCGGCTATGAGGACGTCAACGACGCCGAGCGGCTGTGCTGTGATCCGGTGAAGCGTCGCCCCGGCCGGCCGCCGAACCATGTTGTGCGCCAGTACACCAGCTTCCACTACCGGGCGAAGAGCTGGTCGAAGCCGAGGCCTATCGTCGCCAAGGTCGAGTTCCACCCCGGCGAACTGTTCCCGCGGGTCGGCTTCATCGTCACCAACCGCAGGCTGCCGAACGAGCGGGTGCTGGCCTTCTACAACGACCGCGGCACCGCTGAGCAGCTCATCAAGGAGGGCAAGTATGCGCTGAAGTGGACACGCCTCTCCTGCATGCGCTTTGCGGCGAATGCGGTGCGCCTCCAACTCCACGCGCTGGCCTGCAACCTCGCCAACTTCCTGCGCACGCTGGCGACTCCCGAGGCCATCGAGCGGTGGTCGCTGACCTCGCTGCGCGAACGCTTGATCAAGACCGGCGCCCGGCTGGTGCGCCATGGCCGCCAACCAAATCCGTTCCGATAAAAAATCGCTCGTCTACACGTGTGAATTTCGACGGCGCGATGCCATCTGTGATGGAAGGTGCCCATTGATACGCACTTGACCGGGCCGAGCCGCATTGGGTTGATCGCGCCGGACCGTTGTCCATCCTCAAATTGCCATCCGACACCAAAGTCCGCTTTTCCTCGAATTTCGTCCGCTGTTAGGGCTAAAGCGGTCACGCTGGCTGGTTGCCAAAACGGTAGAAATGACCCCAAGCCGACATCCGGGTGGACACTGTGGGAGTACGACACGGCATTTCCGACTGCTGAACGGCCACGACGAAGAGGACGATTGTCGTGGCCGTCATAATCATGCACCGGCCAGTGGCGGCTGGTCACATGGCCTGCTTCGACACCGCCGGCGTCTTCCACGTGCCATTGAGGATCGAGGGGTCGGTCTCGTTCGGCCAATATAGACGCATCATCAGCGTGAACTTGCCGGCAGGCGCCGGCAGCCAGTTCGACTACTTGTCCGCACCCGGCGATTTCTGCTGGATATAGATGTCGGTCGAGCCATCTGGATTGGTCTGCAGGTCCTGCCTGGCGCTAATGGAGTAACGGTTGATCGGGTTGGCGACGAAGAAGAATTTTTCGTTGTACATGGTGATCGACCAGAAACCCGACACCGGCGGCAGCTCGCCTTTTTCGAAATGAATGACGTAGTCATGGGCGCCATCATAGGCGTGGCCATTGCCCTCATCACCATAGGTGCACGCGACATCGCAGCCGGTGCGGTCTGCGCAAGAGTTGGTTCAGACTGTACCTCCCCCCGTTGGCGCGCTTCCGACGATCCGCGCCTCGGTGGCAAAGCCCCAGGCCGGGTCGAACCGGTGAATGTAATACACCGGGCGTGACCTCATGTGAGCCGGATACTCGCCTTTGCGCAGTGTCGTCGCGATGCTCGGCGCCACTCTTGCCGGAATGGCGCCGACATGCCCTTCAGTGGCACGGTGAACATGGCCGCTGAAAACGCCGATCACTCTGCCGGCGTGCTGCAGAGCCTGGCGTAGCCTTTCCATGATCTCCACTGTTTCGAAATTGATCGGGTCGGGCCCCACCGGGACTTCGAACGGCGGATGATGCGCGAAAACTGCGATCGGCCTCGCCGTTTCGGCATCGATCCCATCGAGCAGGCGTCTCGCCCGCTCAGGGCAAAAGTCGCCCTTGTTGCTGGCGGAACTGACGGTATCCACCGCAATGAGCCGCACCAGGTAGTCCTCGACAGTATAGTCGATGAAGTCGCAATCGGGCGCGAGATATCCGCCGGCCGCAAAAGCCGCATGCAAATTCGCCCGGTCGTCCTTGTTGCCGGCAAGCACATAGACCGGCGCCCGCGCCTTGCCGAGTATGGCAGCGGCCTCGGCATATTCGTCCACCCGGCCATTATGAACGATATCGCCGGTGTGGACGATGACGTCGGGGGCCGGATCGAGCGCGTTGATGTCGGCAATCGTGAGCGCGAAATCGCGCCGTCGCTGATCGGCGTCGGGTGTATCGAGAGCGATATGGGTATCGGAGATCTGTGCGATAATCATGATACGGCACCCGATCCTGCATGGCGCAGGCCCGCGTAATAGTCCTTGAGGATCGCCACCACCTCCGGCCGGCTGAACTCGGGCGGTATCACCGCATCGGTGGAGAGCATCTTGCGCTGCTCGGTGCCGGAGATCGAGATATGGTGCCTTGCATCGTGCGGGCAAGTCTTCGCCGTCGCCATGCCGTAGCACTTGCGGCAATAAAAGGTGACGCCGATCTTCAACGGTTTGGTGCGCAGCGCGCCGGGCCATAGCTGGTCGAAAATGTGGTGCGCATCGAAGGGGCCATAAAAGTCACCGACGCCGGCATGGTCGCGCCCGACGATGAGGTGCGAGCAGCCGAAATTCTGCCGGATGAGGGCATGAAGCAGCGCTTCTCTGGGACCGGCATAGCGCATCTCGATGGGATAGCCCGCCAGAATGACTGTCCCGGGGCGGAAATAGTTGTCGATCATCGCCTCAATGGCGCGCGTGCGCACATCGGCGGGAATATCGCCGGCTTTCAGTTTCCCCAGCACTTGATGGATGAAGACGCCGTCTGTGACCTCGATTGCGATCTTCACCAGATACTCGTGGCTGCGGTGCATGGGATTGCGGGTCTGGAAGGCAGCGACATTGGACCACCCGCGCTCGAGAAACATGGCCCGTGCCTCGGCGGGACGGACATAGAGATCGGGGTATCTGGCGGGGTATTCGCCCTCGCTCAGCACCATGACGGGGCCGGCGAGGTTGACGTCGCCCTGGGCCAGAACCTTGGCCACGCCCGGATGCCTGGGATCGGCGGTGCGATAGACGTGCTCGGCCTCGACTTGCTTGTCGATGGCATATTTCTCGACAACCTCCATGACCGCGAGCATCTCGCCGGTCTGCGCCTCGACGAGTGTGACCTCTTCTTCGGCATGGATGCTGTCGGCGAGGGCTTTGTCGACGGGAAGGGTGATGGGGATCGGCCAGAAGGTGCCACCCGACAGTCTCATGTCGAGGCACGAGCCGCGCCAGTCTTCATGGCCCATGAAGCCGCCGAGCGGCGTATAGGCTCCCATCGCCAGCATCAGGACGTCGGAGACCGCGCGCGAGTTGAGGGGGATCTTCCTGAGCCCGGCCGCCCGCCTGGCTTCCTCGCCCCGCTCGGTCACCGGCAGCAGCAGCGGCCTGACTTCCTCCGAATTGTGCGGCGGCACCAGTTGAGCCATGGCGAGCGGTTCCCGGCAGCGCGGCGATCAGTCCACGATGTGATAGACCGGCGCCTTCTCCATCTCCCAGGCTCCGCTGTCGCGGTCGTAGCGCGACAGGGTGAAGCAGTGCCAGTCCTTGTCGTCGAGCTTGGGATGGTCGGCCCGGTAGTAGTATCCCGGCCAGCGCGTTTCGGTGCGGAAGAGGGTGTGCTGGGCGACGCATTCCGAGGCCAGCACCCGGTGCTGAAGCTCCCAAGCGCGCTGAAGCTGATGAAGGTCCTCGGCGCCGATACTGGCCATATCTTCCTTGAGCATGGCCAAGAGCTCAAGCCCGCGCGTGAGCAGCGGCTCGTTGGTGGTGTAGTGGGCGCTGATGCCGCCGACATATTCGTCCATGATCTTTTCCAGACGCTGAAGCCCGTGGATCGGCAGAATGTAGCTCGGCGATACGGTCCCCGCGACGATCTCGTTGCGGTAGACCTCGTAGTGCTCCATCGGCCTGTAGACGGCCTTCTTGAGGTCCTCCACCTCGGCATCGCTGACCTCGGGCTGCGCCTTGCCCAGTTCGCCGACATATTTGACCGCCGCCTTGCCGGCGATGCGGCCTTCGGTGAAGGAGCCCGATGAGAACTTGTGGGCGGTGCCGCCGATGGTGTCGCCGGCGCCGAACAGGCCCTCGACCGTCATCATGCGGTTGTAGCCCCACTGGTACTCCGACGGCGCGTAGTCCTCCGGACCGCTCGCCCAGGCGCCCGAACAGGTGGCGTGCGAGCCCATGACATAGGGTTCCGACGTGGTCAGCTCGGGGTTGGTGTGCTTGGGATCGATGTTCTGCGAGGCCCACACGACCGCCTGTCCGATGGTCATGCCGAGGAAATTCTCCCAGCCGATGGTCTCCTTGTGCGGATCCTGGAAGGCCTCCTTGGTCACCATGCGGATCGGGCCTCTGCCGGCCTTGACTTCCTCGAGCAGGGCATGGTTGCGCAGGCAGGTCGGCACCGGGTGGTGATTGACGTAATCGCCGACCATCTCCTCGATGGAATCGCGCCAGAAGGCCTCGTAGTCCTGCCCATAGGCGTTTTGCGTATAGGTCTTGAGGTGGAGGAAATAGGCGCCGACCGGGCCGTAGCCGTCTTTGAAGCGGGTGAGGACGATGCGGTTCTCCATCTGCGTCATCTTGGCGCCGACGAGGATCGGCAGCGCGTAGGCGGATGCACTTGACCATGGGGCATACCAGGTGCGCCCCATGCCTTCGCCCACCGCCCGGGGCTTGAAGATGTGCGATGCGCCACCGGCCGCCACGATGACCGCCTTGGCGCGGAAGACGTAGAAGTCGCCGGTGCGGACGTTGAAGCCGACGGCACCGGCGACCCGCTTTCCCGCCTTGTCCATCATCAGGTGGGTCACCATGATGCGGTTGTAGACCTTGGTGGCGGCCTTGCGCGCGGCCTCGGCGACGATCGGCTTGTAGCTCTCGCCGTGGATCATGATCTGCCACTTGCCTTCGCGCTGGTATCTCCCGGTTTCCGGGTCGCGCATCATGGGCAGACCCCACTCCTCGAACTTGTGCACGGTGGAATCGACGTGGCGCGCGATATCGTAGCCGAGATCCTCGCGCACCAGGCCCATCAAGTCGTTGCGGGCGTAGCGGACATGATCTTCGGGCTGGTTCTCGTCCCACTGCATGCCCATGTAGCAATTGATGGCGTACAGGCCCTGCGCGACCGCGCCGCTGCGTTCGATGTTGGCCTTCTCGACGCACACGATCTTCAGGTCGCGGCCCCAGTAGCGTGATTCGTACGTGGCCCCGCACCCGCCCATGCCGCCGCCGACAACAAGGATATCGGAATCTACAATTACAGTCTTTCGGCGAGGCATCACACCAATCCTTGCTTGAGTTGATCCGGCTTGAGCGCCGGCAGCGCATCGATATTGAGGGCTTCGGGTTCGTGTGCGAGCTGCTGGGATTTCATCAGATCCGCACTGGGTGCTTCGTAATCGGCCGGCGACTTGATCGATCCCCACGGCGTGGTCCTGATGGGGGAGACGAAGTCCTTCTCGCGGCCGTCGCGGAATTTCACCTTCCAGGAGATGGTGCCCTTTTCCTCCTCGCGCCGCACCCGAACGCTGTGGCCCAGCGGCGCGAAGTCGGCGTAGCCGCGGCAGTCGATGGCGAACTGCGGGCAGGCCTTGACGCAGGAATAGCACTCCCAGCACATGTTGGGCTCGATGTTGAAGGCGCGCCGGTAGGTCTTGTCGATGTGCATGATATCGGACGGGCAGATATCAACGCATTGTCCGCAGCCGTCGCAACGGGTCATGTAAACGAAGGTCGGCATGTTGCTCTTCTATCTCCTCGCTGAAGGACCGGTATCGGGCCAATCAATAATGCTGGTTGTGGCGAAGGGGGCTCCCGAACTTGGCGGGTGCGTCGGCCGGAGGCGGCAGGTTGGCGCGCGTGCCGTTTGCCTCGGACACCCTCTTCTCCAGTGCCGCCGCTGGTTTGAAGAACATGTGCGCGAATTTGGACCAGGGAATCGATGCGAACAGCACCGTCGTGGCGATGACGTAGAGGGTGAAGAACACATAGGCCCACACGGCAAGTCCGGCCGCTTGTCCCCACGCCCACAACAGGCCGAAGGTGACGCTCAAAACGAGCGAGACGATGAACAGGTCGGCGCGCACGAAGCGCAAGGGCGGATTGCCTTCCGCCGAGACATCGACGCGGATGAAGAACCAGAACCAGTAGCCGCCGACGCACACCATCAATCCGCCTATGTTCCACAAGGTGGTGAGAACGCCAGGGGTGGCCGTGGCCGGTGTCGGATAGGCGAAAACCATAATGACGGTGGTGACGAGATAGATCACGAAACCATACATGGTCAGAAGATGGGCGACCCGGCGCCGCTGGTTGCAGAATTCGGCTGAACTCATGACGTCGACCACGGCGGTTTGCGCCGCCAGCGACATCAGCTCGCCGCCGCCGAGCTGGCGCTTGGCCTTTTGCCTCGACCTGCGCCAGTTGTCGAAGAAGTACCGTGCACTCTTCTTGTGGATCGTGTCGAACAGCGTGCCGCCCACCACGAGGAGCGCCATAACCACGACATAGGTCTGCATGATGCCGGTTGGCACGAACGCCGAAAGCTCGGCAAACGGATTGCTCGTGAACATTGCCCGCGAATCCCTCGGTAGCCCGTTTTCGTGGCCGCCACGATAATGGCCGTCGCCTGATCCCACAATGGCGGGAATGGTTTGTTTCAAGGGGTGGACACCGTCGCTCCTCGCCCATTGCCTTCGGCCGCTATCTGCCGCCGAGGAGCTTGCACATGGACGAACTCGACGAGCTGACGGATAAATTCGTCTCCACCACCGAGCGTGCCGTCAGGCTGGGCTTCGACTATTTCGAGGTCCATGCGGTGCACGGCTATTTTTTGAGCGAGTTCCTCTCGCCGCTTGCCATTTGGGACGACCGCAAACGGCTTTGCCCGGCCTGTGCTTCGCCGCCAGGAACGGATAAAAACAGGAGATGCAGCCAGTTCCCGGACCACGGTATTGTTCTCGCATATTTCACATCGAGAGCACGTTGGCGTTCGCCGTGGCAGGAGCGCCGATCAAGCTCGCCCAAGCCGCGAGTGCCCTGTGTCTTTTTCGGGGAACTTGCGTCGCGGTGAAGGCCACCACCGCGCTTTGCGGATCGTCGCGACAGGCCTAGCTGAAATTGTGAAAGCCTCGCCCCACTGCCCCCATGATGACGATGCGACGGGGCAATCATGTCACCTGGCATTCATCACTTGCTCGTCCGTCTGAGGTTCTCGCCACGGCAACGGGGCGAAGAACTTCCGCTGACCGAGTGAACGGGCATAAGGGTCGCGACTGCGACGCAGGGCCGCTGCGCAACCCTTCATCCCTCGCTTCAACCGGCAAAAGCGCGAGGCCTGCCCGCTCCGCCGCAGCCCGTCGGCGGGCAACAGTTTTCCGCACGTGCGCGGGCCTTCCGTGGCGCAGAAAGTCAATCAGCCAACGGTGTTCCTTTGGGGAAGGTTTATTAACGAATGCGACTCTAGATAGCATTTATGCACTTATACGTCCTATGATTGTGTACCTGGGAAATGCTTCATGTCGGAACAGATCAAGGTCCTGATGATCGATGACAACGAAGACGACTTCATCTTGACCAGCAAGTCGATGGTGGAGACGTCGGGGACCAGGTTTCGTTTCGAATGGGCCGCGGCCTTCGACGACGGACTCAAGGTGCTGGCGGAGAACCGTCACGACATCTGCCTGGTGGACTACAGTCTGGTCAGACACGACGGGCTGGAACTGACGCGCCAGACCAGCCGTGCAGGCAGTACCATCCCGATGATCATCCTGACCGGCATGAACGACCACGATCTCGACATCGAGGCCAGGCGCGCGGGGGCTTGCGACTACCTGGTCAAGAACCAGATCACGCCGCCCATTCTGGAGCGCTCCATCCGCTATGTGCTTGCCCACCAGGCCCACCTGCGGGAAGAAAAGCGCTTTGCCGAGACATTGCGCCGGTCCAATGCCCGTCTGGCGGAGCTCTATGAGACGGCCAACACGTTCGTCAACAATGCCTCGCACGAGATCCGCACCCCCCTCACCGTTATCCGCGAATTCACCTCGATCCTCGCAGACGGGGTTGCCGGAAAGCTCAACGACACCCAGACGGAGTACCTCAATATCGTGCTCGATCGGGTCGACGACCTGCGTCTGATGGTCGACGATATGCTGGACATCTCTCGCATCGAGGCCGGTCTGTTCGGTGTGTGCCGGTGCGAGCAGGACATCGCCAAGATCATAGAGGGGCTCAAGCCGACCATCGAGCGCAAGGCGGTCACCTTGGGCACCAGTCTGGAGATCGAGGTCGAGGAGGGTTTGCCGAGCGTGTTCTGCGATGGCGAGAACATCCGCCGGGTGCTCCTCAACCTGGCGGTCAACGCCTGCAAGTTCACCGGCGAGGGCGGCCATGCCAAGCTATGGGTGCGCAATTCTCCCGAGCACTGCGAGGTGCGCATCGGCGTAAGCGACGACGGCCCAGGCATCGCTCCGGAGAACCTGCGCGAGATCTTCGAGCGCTTTCGCCAGCTTGGCGGCAATGCCAAGGCGACCAGCGAGGGCTTCGGCCTCGGCCTCAGCATCGTCAAGGAACTCGTGCAGGCCAATCTGGGCGAGATCGATGTCGAGAGCACGCTCGGCGAAGGCAGCACCTTCTCCTTCTCGGTGCCGGTCTTTGACCTGGCCACCATCGTCGAGCGTTTCGTGCGCCGCATCGCGATAACCGAAGAAAGATCACAGAGACTGTTTCTGATTTCGGTCAAGCTGGCGGCGGGCCACGAACTTGGGCCCGAGGACATCGCCGACGCCGAGCATTTCCTGCAGCGCCAGATGCGCCGCTACGAACTGCTGCTGGCGACGGGGCAGGACACCTGGATGATCTGCGCCGCCGCCGAATGCGAGGGCCTGGCCCAGCTTGTCCGCCGTTTCCGCAACGCCTTCGCGCGCTACAATCTCAACCGGCCCCACTTCAGGCCTGCCAAGTTCGACTTTGAGGTTGTCGGCACATGGCCAAGCGAGGCGGCCGCGAGCAAGTTCCTGCCGGTCATGAAGCAGGCATGCGATGCCGCAATGGCCGACACCGCGCCCGCTGTTGCGGTCGCCAGCGCATGAACAATACAAGGTTACACCTGTGAACGACGACAAGCTTATTCTGGTGGTCGAGGACGATCCCCATATCATCCGCGCCGTGAGCCGGCGCAGGCTTCCTGAGAGACAACGATCCCGGCGGGCACCGTTCGCGCCCGGGGCTGCCACCGCCTTGCCATTGCCGACATTATCTGGATCATAGACGGGCAAGCCGACGCCCGTCGGCTTGATCGCGCCGGGTAATGGGCAAGGAGAAGGGGCGAGTTGGTGACCAAGACAGCACACGCCGCTCTCATCACGTCCGAAGGGCTCGGCGCGTTGATCGGGGCCCTGGCGGCCAGGGGCTACCGGGTGCTCGGACCACGCCTCGGTGACGGGGCCATCGTCTATGACGACATTGGCGGGGTGGACGATCTGCCGGCCGGGTGGCGCGACCGCCACGGGGCCGGGCGCTACCGGCTGGAGCGGCGCGACGATAATGCGCTCTTCGGCTATGTCGTGGGGCCGCATTCATGGAAGCGGTTTCTGCATCCACCAAGCGAGACCCTGTGGAAAGTACGCAAGACGGATGGCGGCTTGAAGCTTGAAGCGGATGGCGTAGAGAGCCCGCGCTATGCCTTCATCGGCGTGCGCGCCTGCGAGATCAGCGCCATCGCCGTGCAGGACCGGGTGTTCATCGACGGCCCCTTCAAGGACGGGCCCTATGAGGCCCGCCGCCGGGAGGCCTTCATCGTGGCCGTCAATTGCGCCGAACCGGGAGAGACCTGCTTTTGCGTTTCAATGCAGACCGGACCCAGGGTCTCGAGCGGCTTCGATCTCTGCCTCACTGAGCTGTTGGACGATGAGCGCCACGCCTTCCTGGTCGAGACCGGCAGCGACGCTGGTGCAGAAGTCCTGGCCGACGTGCCGCACGAGCCGGCAAGCGATGCCGATATCTTGGCGGCCGAAGCCGTCAGCCGCCGTGCTGCCGATAACATGGGACGCGAGCTCGAATCCGCTGGCCTGAAGGAGCTGCTGCAAGGCAATCTCACTCATCCCCAATGGGACAAGGTGGCCGAACGCTGCCTGACATGCGGCAACTGCACCATGGTGTGTCCGACCTGCTTTTGCACCACGGTGATCGATCACAGCGACCTGACGGGCAGCGAGGCCATGCGTACGCGGGAGTGGGATTCCTGCTTCACCCTCGATTTCTCCCACATCCACGGCGGCAGCGTGCGCAAGACCACGGCTTCGCGCTACCGGCAATGGATGACCCACAAGCTCGCCCACTGGTACGATCAGTTCGGCACCTCGGGCTGCGTCGGCTGCGGCCGCTGCATCACCTGGTGTCCGGTCGGTATCGACATCACAGAGGAAGCCGCGGCCATCCGCTCAAGCGCCGGCACGGCGAAGGTTGAGACGCCATGAAGAAGATCGATGCGCTCTTGAAGGAGCTGCCGTTTTTCGCTGCCCTGTCGAGCGAGCAGTATCGCATCATTTCCGGCTGCGCCCGCAACCGCCGCTTCGATGCCGGTCGCTACCTGTTCCGCGAAAGCGCACCGGCCGATGAGTTCCTGGTCATCCGGCATGGCAAGGTGGCGCTGGAGATCGTCGCACCCGGCCAGGCGCCCATCGTCATCGCCACTTTGCATGAGGGTGATGTGGTGGGCTCGGCCTGGCTGCTGCCGCCCTATCGCTGGATGTACGACGCCCGCGCCATGGAGCTGACGCGGGCCATCGGCATCGATGCCCAGTGCCTGCGCGACAAGTGCGAGGCCGACCCAAAGCTCGGCTACGAGATGATGAAGCTTTTTCTGCCCATGCTGGTGAAGGGCCTGCATGCCACCCAACTGCAATTGCTCGATGTCTACCGCAAGCCCGATTGAGGAAAAGGCCCCCGGCGGCCGCATCCTGCCCGTCTTCTACCGGGTTGCGGCCGCGGTGTGGGAGCTCACCGACACGGTGACGCTGGAACTGGCGCCCGAAAGAGGACGCACGCCCGGCTTCCGCCCCGGGCAGTTCAACATGCTCTATGCCTTCGGCGTCGGCGAGATTGCCATCAGCTTCAGCGGCGATGTGGGCGAGGGCGAGCGATACATCCATACGATACGCAACGTGGGCGCGGTGAGTTCCGCCCTGTGCTCGCTTGCTCCGGGCGCTCAGATCGGTGTTCGCGGCCCGTTCGGCGCCGGTTGGCCGGTCGATGAGGCCGAAGGCGGCGACGTGGTGCTGGTGGCGGGCGGTCTCGGCCTTGCCCCGTTGCGCCCGGCGATCCTGCACATCCTTGCCAATCGCCAACGCTTTGGGCGCGTCACGATCCTGTTCGGCACCCGTAATCCGGCCGAGATGCTCTTCCGCCGCGACCTGGAAGACTGGCGCCAGCGGCTCGATGTCGACATCGAGGTGACGGTCGACCATGCCGATGCCTCGTGGCGCGGCAATGTGGGCGTGGTGCCAGATCTCATCGCCCGCGCCGCCTTCGACCCGCAACGCACTGTCGCCATGGTCTGCGGGCCGGAAGTGATGATGCGCTTCACCGCAGCCGGGCTGCTCGCCGCGGGCATGGCCGAGAACAGCATTTATCTTTCCATGGAACGCAACATGAAATGCGCCGTCGGTTTGTGCGGCCATTGCCAGTTTGGCCCCGACTTTGTCTGCAAGGACGGGCCGGTGATGCGTTATGATCGCATCGCCCCCATCTTCGCCCTGCGGGAGGTCTGACATGCGGCAAGCCCAACGGCCCCGCCTCGCGGTATGGAAATTCGCCTCCTGCGACGGTTGCCAGCTCTCGCTGCTCGATTGCGAGGACGAGTTGCTTGTGCTCGCCGGCGCGGTCGAGATCGCCAATTTCCCCGAAGCCTCCAGCGCCGTCTCGGAAGGGCCCTACGACCTCTCGCTGGTCGAGGGATCGATCACCACGCCGCACGACGCCGAGCGCATCCAGGAGGTGAGGCGGCAATCGAAATTCCTCGTGACCATCGGTGCCTGTGCCACCGCCGGCGGCATCCAAGCGCTGCGCAACTTCGCCGACATCGACGACTTCATCTCAGCCGTTTACGCCTCGCCCGAGTTCATTTCCACGCTCGCCACCTCGACGCCGATCTCGGCGCATGTGGCGGTCGACTTCGAGCTTCACGGCTGCCCGATCAACAAGGCGCAGCTTCTCGAAGTGATTTCCGCCTTCCTCGCCGGGCGCAAGCCCGCGATTGCCGCCTACAGCGTGTGCATTGAATGCAAGCGGCGCGGCACGCCGTGCGTGATGGTGCAGGGCACACCCTGCCTCGGGCCTGTGACGCATGCCGGGTGCGGCGCCATATGCCCGGCCTACCGGCGCGGCTGCTATGGCTGCTTCGGCCCGATGGAGACGCCCAACATGGCGGCGCTGGCGGCCGAGTGGCAGGCCCTGGGCGCGAGCCCTCGTGACCTGACGCGCGCCTTCAGCACCTTCAACGTCGCCGCCGAAGCGTTCCGCAAGGAGAGCGAAGCCCATGGCGACTAAGACCATCAAGGTCGACTATCTGGCGCGGGTGGAGGGCGAGGGGGCACTCGACCTCACCATTGCCGATGGCAAGGTGACGGCGGCGACCCTGCGCATCTTCGAGCCCCCGCGCTTTTTCGAGGCCCTGCTGCGCGGGCGCGGCTACGAGGAGTTGCCGGACATCGTGGCGCGCATCTGCGGCATCTGTCCCATCGCCTACCAGATGGGCGCGGTGCACGCCATCGAGGCGGCCTTCGGGGTCAAGGTCGAAGGCCAGCTCAGGGCGTTGCGGCGGCTCATCTATTGCGGCGAATGGATCGAGAGCCATGGGCTGCATATCGTCATGCTGCACGCACCCGATTTCCTCGGCTTTGCCGACGGCATCGAGATGGCCTCGGCGCATGGCGACATGGTACGCAAGGGCCTGGCGCTGAAGAAGGCCGGCAACGAAGTGCTGCGCGTACTGGGCGGGCGCGAGGTCCACCCGGTTAATGTGCGCGCGGGCGGGTTCCACCGCCTGCCTACGCCGGCCGAACTTGCGGGGCTCGCCGAGACGCTGAAGCGCGCCCGTGACGACGCCGTCGAGATCACCCGCTGGGTGGCGGGATTTCCGTTTCCCGAGATCGACATCGACTACGAGTTCGTGGCGCTCAGGCATCCGGACGAATACCCGCTCAACGAGGGCTGCATCGTCTCGAATCGCGGCATCGATATCGACATTACCGAGTATGACGACGTGTTCGAGGAGCGCCACGTCGCCCGCTCCACCGCCCTGCATGCGGCGATCAGCGAGCGTGGTGCCTATCTGGTTGGTCCGCTGGCGCGCTATGGGCTCAATTTCGACCGCCTGCCGCGCGAGGTGCAGGCGCTGGCTCAGGAGGCAGGCCTGGGGCCGGTCTGCACCAACCCGTTCAAGAGCATCATCGTGCGGGCGATCGAGGTGGCTTATGCGTGCGAGGAGGCGCTTTGCATCATCGCTGCCTATGAGAGGCCGCAGGCCGCCTCGGTGCCGCTTCAACCGCGCGCCGGCACCGGCTTCGGCTGCACCGAGGCGCCGCGCGGCATCTGCTGGCACCGCTACGACTTCACGCCTGACGGTAGCATCGAGACGGCGCGCATCGTGCCGCCCACCTCGCAGAACCAGGCGAGCATCGAGGCCGATCTGGCGGCTGTGGCGGGGACGATGGTCGATGCGCCCGATGAGGATATCCGCCATCGCTGCGAGCAGACCATCCGCAACTACGATCCCTGCATCTCCTGCTCGGCGCATGCCTTCAAGCTGACGGTTGAGCGGCGATAAGCGGTTTGGG
>CAVYOQ010000074.1:0-12524 GCA_963770075.1 uncultured Alphaproteobacteria bacterium | reverse complement strand
CAAGGGCTGCCCCGTCTATTACGGCCACTTCACCTCCAACGTCGATATGCGCACCGGCTCGCCCGCCTTCGGCACGCCGGAATATGCCAAGTCGGTCATCATCTCCGCCCAGCTCGCGCGCCGCTACAAGGTGCCGATTCGCTCCTCCAACACCACTGCATCGGCCACGGTCGATGCCCAGGCGGCCTATGAGGCGGAAATGTCGTGCTGGCCCTGCGTGCTAGCCCATGTCAACCACATGCTGCATGCCGGCGGCTGGCTCGAAGGCGGTCTCGTGTGTTCATTCGAAAAGCTCATCCTCGATGCCGAGATCCTGCAGATGCTCGTCGCCACTCTGGAGCCGGTGGATTTTTCCGAGGACGAACTGGGGCTTGCCGCCATGGCCGAAGCCGGGCCGGGCGGGCATTTCTTCGGCACCCAGCACACACTTCAGCGCTACGAGACCGCCTTCTATGCCCCGCTCCTTTCCGATTGGCGCAATTTCGAGACCTGGCGCGATGACGGCAGTCGCAACGCCACCGAGCGCGCCAACCGCATCTGGAAGCGGTTGCTCGCCGATTATCAGCAGCCGCCCCTCGATCCGGCGGTCGATGAGGAACTGAAGGCCTATATCGCCCGCCGCAAGGAAGAGATCGTCCGCGACGGCGAATGAGCTGAACTCCGATGGCGGCTCAACCGTCTCCGCTGCCACCGGTTGCAAACACGACGCCGTCGAACAGCTTGCGCGCCGTCCTCAGGATGGCGGCGCTCTCAAGCGCGCCGTCACTGCCGATATCGGCGATCACCGTCATCTCGCCCGTCGGGTGTTCTATGGAAAGCGCCTTGCGCGGGCCGGGCGGAATGTTCGCCAGCGCGGCGGCGGGTGAGTCCTCGATCAGGCAGGCGGTCGCCACGCTCACCGCGCCGAGGACGCCGATGGAGGCATGGCAGCGATGGGGGATGAAGGTGCGGGTGGAGATCGCGCCGCCTTGCGTGGGGGCGCTCACCATCGTCATCTTGGGCACCGGCTTCTGTGCCACGTCCCCGAGGTTCATCAACGGGCCTGCCTTCAGCCGGATGGCCTCCAGCTTCGACCGCAGGGCCTCGTTGCCCTCCAGTTCCTCGCGCGTCTCGCGGCCGCTTATCCCCATGTCGGCGGCGCGCAGCACCACCACGGGCATGCCGCTGTCGATCAGCATCGCCTCGATACCATCGATCAGGTCGACGGTGTTGCCGGTGGGCAGCAGGGCGCCGCAACTGGAGCCGGCGGTGTCCTTGAAGGTGATGGGGACGGGCGCGGCGGTGCCCGGCACGCCGTCGATGCGGGCGTCGCCGGCATAGCTCACACAGCCGTTCGGCGTCTGCACCTGTGTAACGGCGATCTGACCGGTGTTCTCCATGTAGATGGTGACTTCGGTTTCGCCGTCCTCTGCCGCGACGAGACCGCGTTCGATGGCAAAGGGCGCAACGCCTGCGAGGATGTTGCCGCAGTTCTGCGCATCGGTGACGACCGGCTTGTCGACGAAGACCTGCAGGAACAGGTAATCGACATCGACGCCGTCGCGGGTCGATTTTTTCACCACCGCCACCTTGGAGGTGAGGGGATTGGCACCGCCCAGCCCGTCGATCTGGCGCGCATCGGGCGATCCCATGACGCCGAGCAGGAAACGATCCCGCTCTCCTGCGTCGGCCGGCAGGTCGGAGGCAAGGAAATAGCCGCCCTTGGAGGTGCCGCCCCGCATCCACATGCAGGGCACGCCCTCAGACATACTTGAGGCCTTTTTCAGCGAGGCGCTTGCGCATGCCGTAAAGGTCGAGGCTGAGCTCGCCGGTGGCCAGGCGCTTGCGCTTTTCCTCCTCGGCGGCCATGCGCATCCGCGCCTTTTCCAGCACTTCGGGCGCCTCTTCGCGCCGCACCACGCAGACGCCGTCGTCATCGGCGACGATCACGTCGCCCGGTTTGACCTGCACACCGGCACAGACGATCGGCACGTTCACCGAGCCGAGCGTTTCCTTGATCGTGCCTTGCGCGAAGATTGCCTTCGACCACACCGGCATCTGCATGGCGGTGAGATCGCGCACATCGCGCACGCCGGTCTCGATCACCACGCCAACGCCGCCGCGCGCCTTGAGCGAGGTGGCCAGAAGATCGCCGAAAAAGCCGTCCTCGTTGGGTGAGGTGGGGGCAAGCACGATGGCATCGCCTTCCTTCACCTGCTCGATCGCCACATGCAGCATCCAGTTGTCGCCGGGCGGGGAAGAGGCGGTGACGGCGGACGCAGCGATGCGCGCCCCCGGATAGATGGGCCGCATGTAGGAGGCCATGAGACCTTTTCGTCCTTGCGCCTCGTGCACGGTGGCGACGCCGCATTCGCCAAGGCCCTGTATGACCGCCTGATCGGCGCGCTGGATATTCTGGACAACGATGTTCATGAGAGTTCATCCACGGTTCGAGGAAAGACCGATTGGAAGCCTTCGGCATAGCGAGCGTTGCGCCCGCCGGCCTGGCCGCCGGAATTGCGCCGGAAATGGTTGCCGCGGTTCTGCGCCACGTTGGTGTAGTAGTGCCACAGGTGCTCCTGGCCCTGCATGCACTCGATCGCCTTCTTCTTCTTGTCCCACACCTCGGTGATGTCGAGAAAGACGTCGGGCTTCCAGCCCATCTGCTCGGTCTGGTGCGGCTCGAACAGATAGAGCTGCGGCGCGCCCAGCACCTTCTCGCCCGGATTGTGGCCCCAGGCCTGCGCCACCATGCGGCATTCGAGCACGATCCTGGTCGTTTCCATGTGGTCGGTGTTGTAGGGGTCCCACATCGAGTGGGCGAGCATGAAGGCGGGCTGCACCTTGCGGATAACATCGACCAGGCGGAATTTCGCCTCGCGGTCGAGGTCGAGCGGATAGTCGCCGAGATCGAAGAACTGGATGTCGTGCACATCGAGCGCCTTGGCGGCGGCTTCGGCTTCACTGCGGCGGGCCGCCTTGACCTTGTCGAGCGTCATGCCGTCCTGTTTCCACAGCTTGGCCGATTCCCCACGCTCGCCATAGCTGAGGCAGACCACCGTGACATCAAAACCTTTTCGCTGATGCAGTGCGATGGCGCCGCCGGCCCGCCAGACGAAATCCGCCGCATGGGCGCTGACGACAAGCGCCGTTTTTTCGTATTCATGTGTTCCATGCCTTTCGATGCCTGAGCGAATGGCGCGGGCATGATATAAGACTTCGCCTCGGCAGACAGCATCGAGGTTAGACCGTGACAGATCAAGCGCGCGACCCCCTTCCCGACACCCCCGGCAACCTTGCCTTCGTTGGCTTCGGCGAGGCGGCATCGGCTTTTTACAAGGGATGGCGCTCGGTCCGTGCCGGGCTCCGTGCCCGCGCCTACGACATCAAGACGGGCGCCGCCGATGAGAAGATCCGCGCGGGCAAGTGGGCCGACTACAAGGCGGCGGAGGCGGCGGCGACCCGACGCTGGCTGAAGCGCTGGCGGAGGCGGGGGCCGTGTTTTCGCTTGTCACCGCCGATGCGGCCCATGTGGCTGCGCGCAAAGCCGCCAGGGCGATCCGCAAGGGGGCCTTCTTCTTCGACTGCAACTCCTGCTCGCCGGGAACCAAGCAGAAATCGGCTGCGCTCATCGAGGGCGCCGGGGGGCGCTATGTCGACGTAGCGGTCATGCTGCCGGTCTATGCGCGCCTCCACCGCACGCCGCTGCTGGTGAGCGGGCCGCATGCCGAGGCAGCACTATCGCTCCTTCAAGATCTCGACATGGCGGCGACGCTTGTCGAGGGCAAGGTGGGCGCCGCATCGGCCATCAAGATGACGCGCTCCATCGTGGTCAAGGGACTGGAGGCGCTGGCTGTCGAGTGCGTGCTTGTCGGGCGCAAGGCGGGCATCGATGACGTGGTGCTGGAGTCACTGGAAGAGACCTATCCGGGGTTGGGCTGGAAGGAGCGCGCTGCCTACATGCTGGAGCGGGTAATGACCCACGGGGTGCGCCGGGCGGCCGAAATGCGCGAGGTGGCGCGGACGGTGAGCGAGTGGGACCTTGAGCCGGCGATGAGCAGCGCCACCGTCCATTGGCAGCAGCAGGTCGGCGATCTGCGCCTCAAGGCAGCCGAGATCGGGCCTGACGACTACGGTGCGCTGGCCGATGCCATTCTCGCAGGCCTCGACCGCAAATAAGTCAAGTGGCGAGCACGGCGGTTGCCTCGATTTCCACCAGCGCCTCATCCTCGATGAGGCCTGAGACCACCAGCATCGCCATGGCGGGGAAGTGCCGCCCCATCACCCGGCGATAGGCCTCGCCCACCTCGTGCTGGCGGGCCAGATAGGCATGCTTGTCGGTCACGTACCAGGTGAGGCGCACGATATCGGAAACCGTGCCGCCGGCCGCCTCGACCACGGCGGCGACGTTCTTCAGTGCCTGTTCGGTCTGGCCGACGAAATCATGGCTCTCGAACTTCTGCTCGGCCGTCCAGCCGATCTGGCCACCGACATGGAGCTGTCGGCCCTCTGCGAGGATGCCGTTGGCGTAGCCCTTGGGCGCGGCCCAACCCTCGGGCTGGATGGTCTTATGCATCTTTTGCCTCCTGGCGCAGGCGGAAGCGCTGGATCTTGCCGGTCTGGGTCTTGGGCAGGGCATTGGTAAAGACGATGGAGCGCGGATATTTGTACGGTGCGATCGCCGCCTTCACATGGTCCTGCAGGCGTTCAATCGTGAGTTCGGAGCGGTCCACACCCTCAATCAGCACCACATGCGCCTCGACGATCTGGCCGCGTTCTTCATGCGGCGTGCCGATCACGGCGCATTCGGCCACATCGGGATGCTTGAGGAGCGCGGCTTCCACCTCCGGGCCGGCGATGTTGTAGCCCGACGATATGATCATGTCGTCGCTACGGGCGGCGAAGTGGAAATAGCCGTCCTCGTCCTCAGTGAAGCTGTCGCCGGTGAGGTTCCAGCCGCCCTGTACATAGGTCTTCTGGCGTTCATCGGCCAGATAGCGGCAGCCGGTGGGACCGCGTACCGCCAGCCTGCCGATCGAGCCGCGCGGCACCTCGTTCATGCCGTCGTCGACCACCCTGGCTTCATAGCCCGTGACCGGCTTGCCGGTGCAGGCGGGCTTCGAATCGGCGAAGCGGTTGGTGATGAAGATGTGCAGCATCTCGGTCGAACCGATACCGTCGAGCATGGGCTTGCCGGTCTTTTCCATCCAGGCGTCGTAGACGGGTGCCGGCAAGGTCTCGCCGGCCGAGACGGCGGCGCGCAACGAAGAGAGATCGGCGCCCTCCTCCATCGCCGCCAGCATGGCGCGATAGGCGGTGGGGGCGGTGAAGCACACGGTTGCCCTATAGGTCTCGATGATCTCGATCATGTTAAGGGGCGAGGCGTGCTCCAGCAGCGTTGCCGCGGCGCCGAAGCGCAAGGGAAAGACGGCAAGCCCGCCGAGGCCGAAGGTGAAGGCAAGCGGCGGCGAGCCGACGAACACGTCTTCCGGCGTCACCCCCAGAACTTCCTTCGCATACCCGTCGGCGATGATGAGGAGGTCACGATGGAAATGCATGGTGGCCTTGGGCTCGCCGGTTGTGCCGGAGGTGAAGCCGAGGAGGGTTACATCGTCGCGTCCCGTCTTCACCGCTTCGTAATGCACCGGCTTGTTGAGGGCGATGCGGTCGAGCTCGGCGTCGTGATTGGCGGTGCCGTCGAAGCCGACAACCTTCTTGAGGAACTTGCTGGTCTTGGCGCAGGCGACCAGTTCCTCCATCAGTCGCGTGTCGCACAGGGCAACGCCGATCTCGGCCTTGTCGACGATCTTGGCGAGTTCGCCTGAGCGCAGCATCGGCATGGTGTTGACGACGACGGCGCCGGCCTTGGTGGCGCCCAGCCAGCAGGCGACCATGGCCGGGTTGTTGGCCGAGCGGATGAGCACCCGGTTGCCGGGCCTGACACCATAGTCCTCGGTGAGGGCGTGGGCGATGCGGTTGGACCAGTCGGCCAGCTCCTTGTAGGTGCGCCGGCGGCCGTTGCCGATGAGGGCGGTGTTGTCGCCCAGCCCCATCTCGACCAGGCGGTCGGTGAGTTCCACGCCCACATTGATGTGGTCGGGATAGTCGAAACCATCGAGCAGGAAGTCGGGCCATTGATCGCGCGGCGGCAGGTTGTCGCGCGCGAAGGTATCCACATGGGCAGAGGGTCCAAGCATGCGAGCCTCCTTATGATAGAGCTGCCAGCGTCTGTCTGGCGATGATGACTTTCTGCACGTCCGATGCGCCCTCGTAGATGCGTAGCGCCCTGATCTCGCGGTAGAGCCGCTCGATCACGTGGCCCTTGCGCACCCCGTCGCCGCCATGGATCTGCACCGCCTTGTCGATGACGGTTTGCGCCCGCTCGGTGGAAAAGAGCTTTGCCATGGCGGCTTCGCGCGAGATGCGGGGCGCGCCTGAGTCCTTGAGCCAGGCGGCGCGGTAGACGAGGAGGGCCGCTGCATCGACGTCGAGCGCCATGTCGGCCAGATGCCCCTGCACCATCTGCAGATCGAACAGCGGCGCGCCGAAGAGTTCGCGGTCCCTTGCCCGCTCGAGGCTTTCATCGAGGGCGCGACGGGCAAAACCGAGTGCGGCGGCGGCAACGGTCGGGCGGAACACATCGAGCACTGACATGGCGATGCGAAAGCCCTCGCCCGGCTTACCGATCATGGCGCTGGCGGGAACGCGGCAAGCCGTGAAGGCTAGACGCGCAAGCGGGTGCGGGGCGACGACCTCCAGCCGTTCAGCGATGGTGAGGCCGGGCGTGTCGGCGGGCACGAGGAAAGTCGAAATGCCCTTGGCGCCGGGAGCTTCGCCGGTGCGGGCAAAGACGGTGTAGATGTCGGCGATGCCGCCATTGGAGATCCAGGTCTTTTCGCCGTCGAGCACATAGGCATCACCGTCGCGCCGGGCGGCAAGGTCGATATTGGCGACGTCGGAGCCGGATTTCGGCTCGCTCAGCGCGAAGGCGGAAAGCGCCTTGCCGCTGCGCGTCTGCGGCAACCATCGACGTTTCTGCTCGTCATTTCCGAAAAGCGAGATAGCGCCGGTGCCGAGGCCCTGCATGGCGAAGGCGAAATCAGCCAGCCCGTCATGGCGCGCCAGCGTTTCGCGGATGAGGCACAGGCTGCGCACGTCGAGCTTGGCGGTCGCGTCTTCCGGATCGATGGCGGAATACTTCAGCCAGCCGTCGCGGCCGAGCATCCCCACAAGCGTCCGGCAGGCGGTATCGGTATCGCTATGATCGATGTCGCCGAAGGTCTTGGCCGCCCACGAATCGAGGGCCTCGGGCAGCGCGCGGTGGCGGCTCTCGAAAAACGGCCAGTCGAGAAAGCTGCGGTCTGCCATCAGTCGCCCTCGAACTTCGGCTTGCGCTTGGCTGCGAAGGCTTCATAGGCGCGGCCGAAGTCGGCGGTCTGCATGCAGACTGCCTGCGCCTGCGCCTCGGCCTCGATGGCTTGCTCGATGCTCATGTTCCATTCCTGCGCGAGCATGGTCTTGGTCATCATGTGGGCAAAGGACGGGCCCTCGGCCAGGCGGTGCGCCAGCGCTACGGCTTCGGCCTCGAGGTCGCTCGCAGCGACGATGCGGTTGAAGAAGCCCCAGCGCTCGCCTTCCTCGGCGCTCATGCTGCGCCCGGTGAACAAGAGCTCGGCGGCACGGCCCTGGCCGATGATGCGCGGCAGGATGGCGCACGCGCCCATGTCGCAGCCGGCAAGGCCGACGCGGGTGAAGAGGAAGGCGGTCCTGGCTTCGAGGCTCGCCAGGCGCATGTCGGCGGCCATGGCGATGATGGCGCCTGCCCCGGCGCACACGCCGTCGACGGCGGCGATCACCGGCTTGCCGCAGCCCATTATCGCCTTGACCAGATCGCCGGTCATGCGGGTGAACGCGAGCAGGCCCTTCATGTCCTTCTTGATGAGCGGGCCGATGATCTCGTGTACATCGCCGCCGGAAGAAAAATTGCCGCCGTTAGAGGCAAAGACGACTGCCTTGGGCTTGTCGGCATAGGCAAGCGCGCGGAACCAGTCGCGCAGTTCGGCATAGCTGTCGAAGGTCAAGGGGTTCTTGCGCTCGGGCCGGTCGAGCGCGATGACCGCCACATCTCCATCGATGCGGCACTGGAAATGCTTGGGCGTCATGTCCTCAAAGCGCGTCATTCGCCCGCCATCCTTTCCTCTTCGGCCCCCGCACCGATATGCGAGAGGAGCCCGCGCAGTTCATCGGTATCGCTCATATCGAGCGATCCCAGAAGCTCGTTCACCCAGCCCTCGTGCGCCCGCGCGAGCGCGGAGAAATACTCGCGCCCCTTTTCCGTCAACCGCACGATCATGGCGCGGCGGTCGCCCTCCACCGGCACGCGCACGATCAGCCCATCGCCGACCAACCGGTTGACGATGCCGGTCACATTGCCGTTGGAGACTTTCAGCACACTCGACAGCTCGCTCATGTTGAGGCCCTTGTCGGCGCGGTAGAGCGCCGCCAGCACATCGAAGCGCGGCAGCGTGGTGTCGAACTCCACCCGCAGGCGCTCGCGCAGTTCGCGCTCGATGAGGCGTGAGACTTTCAGGATTTTCAGCCACAGCCTGAGCCGCGCCTTGGAAGCGGCTTCGCCCGGCCGGGCGCGCTTGGGCGAAGAATGAATTAGGTTCATGTTTCACCGCCTGAAATCGAGATGGCCTGGCCGGTCACCGATTCCGCCTCGGCACTGCACAGCCACACCACCGCGTGGGCGATCTCTTCCGGCTGGATGAAGCGGCCTTGCGGATTGCTGGCCTTGAGGATGGCCTCGGCCTCGATGCGGCTGCGGCCGGTCTTGGCCATGATGTTGGAAAGCGCGCCCTCCAACATCGCCGTTTCGGTATAGCCCGGGCAGATGGCGTTGACCGTGACCCCGGTCCTCGCCAGTTCGAGCGCCAGCGCCCGGGTGAGGCCGAGGACGCCGTGCTTGGCGGCGCAGTAGCCGCTCACATAGGGATAGCCCTTGAGCGCTGCGGTCGAGGCGATGGCGATGAGCCGTCCGCGGCCCTCATCAAGCATCGCCGGCAGCGCGGCCTGCCACAGGTGGAAGACGCCCGTCAGGTTGACGTCGAGCATCTGCTGGAGATCACTCGCCTGCATCTTCTGGAACGGCTTGCTTGCGGCCGACCCGGCATTGGCAATGACGATGTCGGGGCTCCCATGCGCCTCTGCTGCCTTGGCCAGCATCGCTGCTACCGAACCCTGGTCGCGCACATCGCCCGTTACCCAAGCGATGCCGGCATGGCGCTTTGCCGTCTCGGCGAGCGGGGCCTCGCGGCGGCCTGCGATGGTCACATTGAGACCCGCTTCGGCCAGTGCCAGCGCGATGGCGGCGCCGATGCCGCTTCCGCCGCCGCTGATGAAGGCGTGTCGTCCCGCAAGACCCGCCATCGCTCACACCTTCTCCAACATCGTCTCGCCGCGCTCGGCCAGACGCCACATCTGGTCGCGACCGGGGAGATAGGGGGAGGGCCACTTCTCCTCATGATCGCCGAGGGCGCTCGCCGCGTGCAGGGTCCAGTAGGGGTTGGTGAGATGCGGGCGGGCGAGGCAGACGAGGTCGGCGCGGCCGGCCATGAGGATCGAGTTCACATGGTCGGGCTCGTAGATATTGCCCACGGCCACGGTCGCCATGCCGGTCTCGTTGCGGATGCGGTCGGAGAAGGGTGTCTGGAACATGCGGCCGTAGACGGGCTGCGCGTTGATCGAGGTCTGGCCGGCCGAGACATCGCAGATGTCGATGCCCGCCGCTTGCAGCCGCTGCGCGATCCCGACGGCGTCATCCGGCGTGACCCCCGTCTGCACCCACCCAGTCGTTGGCCGAGATGCGCATGGAGATTGGCTTGTGGGCGGGGAAGGCCTCTCTCACCGCCTGAAAGATTTCAAGCGGGAAGCGCAAGCGGTTGTCGAGGCTGCCACCATAGTCGTCGCTGCGCTTGTTGGTAAGCGGGGTGATGAAGCTCGACAGCAGATAGCCGTGCGCGGCGTGGATCTCCAGCATGTCGAAGCCGCAGCGCTCGCCCATCTCGGCGGCGGCCACGAACTGGTCACGCACCATCGCCATGTCGGCCCGGTCCATCGCCTTGGGAGTTTGGTTGCGCGGCGACCAGGCGATGTCGGAGGCGGCGATCAGCGGCCAGTTGCCATCCTTCAGCGGCGCATCAGATTCCTCCCAGCCGAGCTGGGTCGAGCCCTTGGGGCCGGAATGACCGATCTGCAAACAAATCTTCGCTTCCGTCTCGCGGTGAACGAAATCGGCGATGCGCTTCCAGGCCGCTTCGTGCTCCGGCCTGTAGGTGCCGGGGCACCCGGGCGAGATGCGCCCTTCAGGCGACACACAGGTCATCTCGGTATAGACAAGGCCTGCCCCGCCCTTGGCCCGTTCGCCCAGATGCACGAGATGCCAGTCGGTGGGGCAGCCGTCGACGGCCTTGTACTGTGCCATGGGGGAGACGACGATGCGGTTCTTCAATTGCATGTCGCGCAGGCGATAGGGCGCGAACATCGGGCGGCGGATGGAGGCGTTGCGGGGGGCGCCGGCGCGCTCCTGGAACCAGCGCTCAGCCCCTTCCAGCCATGCCTTGTCGCGCAGGCGCAGGTTCTCATGGCTGATGCGCTGCGAGCGCGTCAGCAGCGAATAGTTGAACTGCACCGGATCGAGATGGAAATAGCGTTCGACGCCTTCGAACCATTCCATCGAATTGCGCGCTGCCGATTGCAGCCGCAGCACTTCGAGCCGCCGCTCGTCCTCGTACTTGGCGAAGGCATCGGCCATGCTCTTTTCCGAATGCAGGTAGCCGGCGAGCGCGATGGCGCTTTCCATGGCGAGCTTGGTGCCCGAGCCAATGGAGAAATGTGCCGTCGCCGCCGCATCGCCCAGCAGCACCACGTTGCCGTGACGACCAGCTCTCGCACAGCACGCGAGGAAAATTCAGCCAGGCCGAGCCGCGGATGTGGTGGGCGTTCGACATGAGGTGATGACCGCCCAGTTCCTCGGCGAAAATGCGCTCGCAGGTGGCAACCGATTTTTCCTTGCCCATGTCATCAAAGCCGTATCTGGCCCAGGTCTCTTCGCTGCACTCGACGATGAAGGTCGCCGTGTCGGCATCGAACTGGTAGGCGTGCGCCCAGACCCAGCCGAGCTCCGTTTCCTTGAAGATGAAAGTGAAGGCGTCGTCGAATTTCTGCTGGGTGCCGAGCCAAACGAATTTCAGCTTGCGCATATCGACGTCCGGCTGAAAATGCTCGGCGTAAGTGGCGCGGGTGCGCGAATTGAGCCCGTCGGCGCCCACCACCAGGTCGTACTGGCGGCTCAGCGTCACGGGGTGCTCGATCTCGTTCTGGAAGCGCAGGTCGACGCCCAGTTCACGCGCGCGCTGTTGCAGCAGGACGAGGAGCTGCTTGCGTCCGATGCCACAGAAGCCATGGCCGCTGGAGACGGTTTTCGTGCCCTTGAAGTGGACGGCAATGTCGTCCCAGTAGGCGAAGCAGGCGCGGATCGCCTCGGCGCTCAAGGCATCGTTGGCGGCGAGGTTGGCGAGGGTTTCGTCCGACAACACCACGCCCCAGCCGAAGGTGTCGTCGGCGCGGTTGCGTTCGAACACCGTGACCTCGTGCGAGGCGTCGCGCAGCTTCATCGAAATGGCGAAATATAGACCTGCCGGTCCGCCTCCAAGGCACGCAATGCGCATGGGGCTTGCCTCCTCGTGCCGTCGATTTGCTGCCGCGCCTTCATCAGCGGGGCGATGGGAGAGGTTAGCCGAGGCAATCATTAATTTCAAGTTCAAAATTTTTATGCTTGAAATGAATGATTAACGCCCAACCTGACTGCCGTGGACCTGACGCCATCACAAGGAGTTTGGCATTGCCGCCACGGTTCTGGTGCGTTGATCGATGTCGAGGCGGCAGTGAGACAAGTGTTTGATCCCTGATGCCCGCGGCATAGACTTGCCGGTGGCTACGGCGGCTGCCGTCGCCCCTTGATCCGCAAAGGAGTGCATCACATGAACGCCCCTGGCATGAAGCGCAGGTTCATTCGACGGCGTTGGCGGGGTTGCCCGCCGTCGGCCCCGCATTCGTCGACGAGGCCGGCGCACAAGCGATCCATACGCCTGAAAAGGGTTCGGCCGAACGGGCCGACATTCTCGACGCGGTGCGCCCGGCCGCCGAGGCGGTGCTGCATCCCTCGGTCGAGTTCGTGGTGGAGAAGATGAATGTGGCGCAAGGCTGGGCCTTCGTGCAGCTCGAGCCGCAACGACCGGGCGGCGGCAGGATTGACCCTGCGCAAACGCGGCTGGCGGAGGATGCCGCGAACGGCGCGCTCGACGGTCTCACCACCTATGCCCTGTTGTGGTACCGTAACGCGCGTTGGAACCTCATCGCCTGGGTGATCGGGCCGACGGACGTGGCCTGGGACCCGTGGCCGGTGTGGTACGGGGCGCCCGAGGGCATTTTCGAGTGAGCGGCTCGGGAGGCGATGTGTACGAAAGGCAAGGCACTGGCAT
>CAVYOQ010000073.1:0-73367 GCA_963770075.1 uncultured Alphaproteobacteria bacterium | reverse complement strand
GAACTGTGCGGCGCCTGCGTTTGGGTGATGTGGCGGCACTGGTGCACATTCTGGCATTGCAGCCCGACGTCATCGATCTCTACGTCTCCCGCTCTTATGCGCGCTTTGCCTGGGACTGGATCGAGGCGACGGCGGGCGAAAGTGCGCGGGTGGGGCTCTTTGCCGCCCAACCGGCACCGCCGACCTCGTAGCGACGGCTGACGAAAATCTCATGCAGCGCCCGCCGGCACGACACTTGTCGCGCTTGCTGCCGACAGGTAGGTTGTCTTATCGGCTATACGAATTGATTGGGTGCAGCCGATGAGTTGCCGCTTCGCGGCGCGACCGCCACTTGAGGATGTGCAGCGTAGATGTTCGGTGACAAGCCGCATGAACTTCCGCAGCGTGTTGCCCTGATCGTCGTACCGGAATTCACCATGATGCCGGTGACGGCGGCGGTCGAGCCGTTGAGGCTGGCGAACCGGCACGCCGAGCGCGAGCTTTACCAGTGGTCGCTGCACTCGCTGGGCGGCGAGGCGATGGCCGCCTCCAACGGCATCGTGACCATGGTCAACGGCGATCTCGATTCCATCGACGAACATGCGATCGTGGTGGTATGCGGCGGCCTCAATGTGCAAAAGCACGCCGACAAGCGATTGCTCAGCTGGCTGAGGCGGGGCGCCCGGCGCGGCATGACGCTGGGGGCGGTGTGCACCGGTGCCCATATTCTCGCCGAAGCCAACATCCTCGACAGTTACCGTTGCACGATACATTGGGAGAACCTGCCCGGGTTCTCCGAGGCGTTCCCCGAACTCGACGTCACAGGCAGCCTGTTCGAGATTGATCGCGACCGGTTCACGAGCGCCGGCGGCACATCGGCGCTCGACATGATGCTGGCGCTGATCTCGGCCCAGCACGGCGCTGAACTGGCCTCCGTCGTGGCTGAACTGGTGCTCCATTCGCCCATCCGCCATCACAGCGAACACCAGCGCATGTCCCTGCCCGCCCGCATCGGTGCCCGCCATCCCAAGTTGGTGGGCATCATCGAGCGGATGGAAGGCAATCTGGAGGAGCCGTTGTCGCCGAGCGTGCTTGCCCGCCAGGCCGGCTTGTCGACCCGGCAGCTCGAGCGGCTGTTCCGCCGCTATCTCGATCGCTCGCCCAAGCGCTATTACCTCGAGCTGCGGCTGAAAAAGGCGCGCTCCTTGCTTTTGCAGACCGACATGTCAGTGATCAACGTGGCGCTGGCCTGCGGCTTTTCTTCTCCGTCGCATTTCTCCAAGTGCTATCGCGCCTATTATGGCCGCACGCCATACCGCGAGAGGGGCATCCCGGCCATGGACCAGGGCAGTCATTCCGAGGGGCAACCGGGCTGATCAGTCGTCCTGCACCGCCGGCAGGCGCAGGCGCGCCAGAAGCCCGCCGATATCGGATTGTCCCAGCGTGATCCTGCCGTGATACATGGCCGCCGTCTCGGAGACGATAGATAGACCAAGACCCGAGCCGGGCTTGGTTTCATCCAGACGGTGTCCGCGCTTAAGGGCATCTTCCAGCTTGTCAGCGGGCAGGCCCGGACCATCGTCCCCCACCCTGATCTCCAGCCAGCTGCGGCCGTCTGCGGGATCGACCGCGGGCGGGCTGACGTCGATGCGAACGTCCTTGCTCGCCCATTTGCCAGCATTGTCGACAAGGTTGCCGACCATCTCCTCCAGATCCTGACGCTCACCGCGAAATCTGATGTCCGGCTGGCAGTCGATCGAAATCGCGATGCCCTTGTCCATGTGAATACGGGTGAGGGTGCGTGCCAACGCATCGAGGGTGTCGCGCACATTGGTAGATGAGCCGATCGTCTGGGCGCGGGCGGCGCGGCGGGCCCGATCGAGATAGAGCGAAACCTGATCGCGCATGATGCCGGTCTGTTTGCCGACCTTGGCCGCAAGCTCGCTCTTTGACAGGCGAGCCTCGTTGGCGAGCACGCTCAACGGCGTCTTCAGGGCGTGGGCAAGATTGCCGACCTGGGTGCGGGCGCGTTCGACAATCTCGGTGTTGGACTGGATGAGGAGGTTGAGCTCCTCGGCGACCGGCGCAATCTCGGAAGGGTATTTCCCCGACAACAACCCGCGTCGGCCCTGGCGGATGCCGACGAGTTCGCTCTGCAACGTTCTCAACGGCCGCAAGCCGTATCGGACCTGCAGCAGAATGGCGATGAGGAGACCGAAGCCGAGAACCGCCAGCATGATGAACAGAGTGCCGCGGAAGGCCGCAATCTCCTGCTTGAGCTCGTCAAAGTTGCCGGCGACGATCAATGAGTAGCGTCCGGCATTGAACAGGGTGTACTCGGTGCCGATCGCTCTCAGACGGGTACCGCTCACGTCGAACATATAGAAGTGTGCGATGTTATTGGCATCGCGATTGGCCAATTGTGCCGCGTCCGGCGTCAGGCGCTGCTCAAGCAGGGATTCCGATTTCAGGCCTGCGTCCTTCGGCCCGTCGATGGGCTCGATTTGCCAGTACCAGCCCGACAACGGCAGCTTGAAGCGGCTGTCGGCAATGGCTCCGGACAGGACCACCTGATTGTCCTTGCCAATTTCGACCGATGAAAGCAGGCCATCGAGCACGGATTGCAACCGGGCATCGAAATTGCGCTCCACCGCATCCTGGAACAGCTTGGCGAGCAATAGCCCGGCGGCGACCAAGAGCACCAGACTGACGGCAGCAGCCGATGCCGTCAGCCTGAAGGCTAGAGAGTTAGCCCGCATCATCGGGTTCGGAGACGCAGTACCCCAGTCCGCGCACGGTTCGCAGCAGATCGACGCCCAGCTTCTTGCGCAGACGTCCGACGAACACCTCGATGGTGTTGGAGTCGCGATCAAAGTCCTGATCGTAGAGATGCTCCACCAGTTCGGTGCGCGACACCACCCTACCCTGGTGATGCATGAGATAGCTCAGCAAGCGGAATTCCAGCGATGTTAGTTTGACGGCTTGGCCGTCCACCGTCACGCGCGCCGCCTTGGTGTCGAGCATCAATGGCCCGCATGACAGTTCGCTGGTGGCGTGCCCGGCACTGCGCCGCAACAGGGCCCTGATGCGTGCCAGCACCTCCTCCATGTGGAACGGCTTTGATACATAATCATCGGCACCGGCATCGAAACCGGCCACCTTGTCGGACCAGCGATCACGCGCGGTCAGGATCAGCACCGGCATCTTGTGTCCCGCACGGCGCCATTGCTCGAGCACCGTCACGCCATCCATCACCGGCAGGCCCAGATCGAGCACAATAGCGTCGTAAGGCTCGGTGTCGCCGAGAAAATGGCCCTCCTCGCCATCCTTGGCCGTATCGACCACGTAACCCGCATCGCTCAGGGCCGACACGAGCTGGCGATTGAGGTCGGGATCGTCTTCAACGACGAGAAGCCGCATGAGCATCACCTCTGAAAGCAGCGGGCGCGGGCGCCGGGTCAACATATTGCAGCCGATGTGTCACGGGTTTTCGCGCACCCACGTGCCTGCCCCTCCTACTCGCCGAGAACTCGCCCCGTCCCGGCATCGACGAGGATCCGGCGGATGCGGTTTCCCGATTTCACTTTCACAGCGTATACGAGACGCGGCCCTTGCAAAAGGCGGACGCCGAGCCCCTGGCTGCCGGGTGCATATCCGAGCGCGGCCTGCAAAGCCTCCGAGGGCGGGATCATGCGACCGCGATTGTTTTTCTTGGGCTTGCCGTATTGATAGGACTGCACAAGAATCGGTTTCAGCGGCACGACAAGACTGCCGTTGCCAGTTGCCGCCGAGGCGCGCAGGTCTGTGGCCACAAGAGGCATCACACCAGGCGTCATGGCTCGCGCGCCGGTGACGACACCGAAGCAGAAAGCCAGCAAAACGGCGATATGGAGCAACCTATGCGTCATCTCATACATCCCGCGACCGGCGCCAAAATAGGGATTGTCGGATGAACCCGACATGAATGGCAACTACGCCTCAAGTACCGATGAATGTGCAAAATTCCTCTAGCGGGGCGCGCTCCGTGCGAAGCGCGTTGAGCGGGTGGCTGGTCTGCATGTATCCCATGGCAACGCCGCAGAAAAGCATGAGTTCGGGGGGAGGTTGAAGGTGCGTGGCGATGGTCTTGTGAAACATCGCCCAAGCTTCCTGCGGGCAGGTATGGAGGCCGTGCTGGCGCGCCAGCAGCATGACCGTCTGCAGGAACATGCCGACGTCGGCCCATTGGCCGGGCTGCATCTGGCGATCGATATAAATGAAAAGCCCCAAGGGGGCGCCGAAGAAGCGGAAATTCTCGCGGAACTGGACGCGACGGCGTGCCTTGTCGCCGCGCTCGATGTCCAACAGGGCATAAAGGTCCTCACCGCATTTGAAACGGCGAGAGCGATAGGGTTCCTTCAGGAGTGCGGGATAAATGCGATATTCGCTGCCCTCGCCGTGGGGCTGGTCGGCGCACCTGACAAGCACGTCAGCCACGAGTGAGTCCAGTTTCTCGGCGGCCACGGCATAGACATGCCAAGGCTGCAGATTGCCGCCCGAGGGAGTCTGGCGCGCGCCATTGAGGATATCGCGCAGCACCTCGCCGGGCACCGGATCGCTGCGGAAGCCGCGGCAACTGATGCGCGATATGACGGCCTCGCTGACCTGCATGACCTCCTCCGCCTTGGCAAGAACGCCAGGGTGTTTAGCAGATCGCACGGCGATTGCCACTTGCGGCCTGTTGAGTATCACGGTTGCGGCGGTTCAGGGACTTCCCGTCCAGTTGCCGTGGTTGCGAACAGGGACGGCAGGCGGCGCTGTGGCGCGGCCCGCCCAGGTCGCAACAAGCTTTTCCACAGAGCGCCCGCCGATATAGCCGCCGACGCCAAGGCCAAGGAGGTTCCACATGCCGTCCGGTATGTCGGCCCAGCGGGGGGCAAAGGCGACGGGCGCACCGGCAATGAGATCGGCCAGCGGGAGGACGAGCCCGTAGAGTACGAGAAAGCCCATGATGACGAACATGAGACAGGGGCGCCATTGCCGGGTCATCCAGGAATCGGCGCTGATCTCGGCCAGCACGATATCGCGCTGGGCCTTGGCCAATTCGGATTGCTGGGCAAGGGCGGTCTGCTCGAGTTCGGTCTTCAATCGGGCCTGCAGGTCACGGTCCGGTATCAGCTTGTCGATGATGTCGAAAACGGGACCGCGCAGAAAGCCGAATATGGGACCGAGAATACCGATGATGGGTAGCATCTCAAATTCCCTCGTCGCGTGATTTGAGCCAGCGTTCACGAATGATCCACACGGCGGCGGCGGCCACGATAGCGGCAGCAATCAGCGATGGATGCACGGCCGGTAGCGCGCCGGCAAGATCGCGCACGCCCGATGCCAGCGATGAAGCGGCCGCCGCCAGCGCCGAGACGATGGCGGCCAGCGTGGTGGTGGAGGTATGGGCTGCCTTGCCGCGCAGCGTCTCGACCGGATGGCCCACAATCGCTTCGGGTGGTGCAGGCCCATCGCCCGCAAAGAGCGCCGCTTCGGCGGCGCGGCGGCGGATGAGACCCGGCAGCGTGCGCCCGCCCGCTTTCACCCACAGCGAAAGCCGGCGCGGCACGGCTTCGAAATCACCGGCATTGACGGCGCGCAGGACGGACGAGCGCTCGAAATTGCCAAGTCCGACATTGTAGGCAAAACTCACCAGAGCCGAAAACTGCCGGTCGCTGAGATTGCGCTTGAGCAAGCGCCGCACGCCATCAGCAAAGCACTCCACGTCGCGCCGCAGGATGTTTTCCGCTTCGGCATGCGAGATTTCCAGCCCCTCCCTCACTTGCGGGGGGCCCGCCATGGAAGTGTGGCCATAGCCGATGGTCAATACCCCGGCAGGGTCGCGGTAGGCGCGCGACCTGAAGCCTTCCTGGGCCTTGATCAGTTCAAGTCCTTCGTCGCACAGCTTCATCGATCATGTCTCCTCACCCAGAGTTGCTGCCCAGGCATCGGTATCGGGACGCGCAGACACCCAATGGTCAGCGCCAAATGAAGTGCGGCGCCAGCTTGCTGACCACGGCGCCCAGCGAGGCCGACGCTGCAACGATCAGCGCCAGCGCCCGCCACCCTCCGCGGAAAGTGGTAAGCGTGTCGCGGATCTCGCGCACATCGGTCCTGAGTTCGTGCAAGCCGGTTTCGACGGCGTGCACACGCGCTTGCAGCTCGCCCATGTCGCGATGCAGGTTCTCGTCCATTGCTTGTCTCGCTGAAAGGCTCTGTCAGGCCGTGGGCAGGCCAAGAACGGTTGCAATCACCTGATTGTATTGCCGGGTGATGTCACCGCCAGCGATGCCCCTATTGCGCCAGAAATTGACGCCAGCAAAGGCCTTGGCGGGATTGGGCGTGCCATCATCGTCGCGGCCGAGGATGAACGAGCGCACCACGCTGGCCGATGCCGTTGTCATTTCCTGGCCAAAGGCTCCGATACCCACCACCATGGTGAGCTTGTCATAGGGCACGGGCAAGTTGCCGGAAGGGCCCTTTAGCAGTTGCAGCTGATTAAGAATGGACTGCTCAATATCACCTTCGAGATTTTCGTCCCAGGCAAGGATGGAGACCCGCGATACGTTGGGGTCGTTGATAATATCGCTCAGGTTGGAAGCGTCGAGCCCATTGGACGACTGTGTGGTGGCATTGAGCGGATCGGTATACAGGTCATAGGCAAATCCCTTGGCGGCGCAGCGCGTGGCAAGCTTGAGAATCTGCGCCTTGGCCTGGTCGGACGTGCGCCCGTCCTGGGCCTCCACGTCACTAAAGATGCCGTAGGCATCAAACGCCATGTCGACCAGCCTCGACTGGGCAAGCCAAACCTTGTCGTGCGCGACCTTGATCAGGGCGCCGGTGTAGTAAATGGCGTCATAGGGGAACAGCGTATCGGAGTTTGCCGCCCAGGTGTCATGGGTCATGCAATCGCCGGTCGCCAGACTGTCATCGACCACAAAGCCCGCTGTAGTCAGGATATCGAGATAGCCGTCGAAGGTCCCGTCATTGTGCTTCGGGTAGCCGCACGCATACATGCACTGGGCCTCTTCGGCCGCCATGGCCATGGCAAATCCACCGGGAAACTCGAATTGGCAGGCATTGCCGGCGGAATTGTAAATGGGTGGGAAAGGCGCCAGCGACTTGCGATTGAACTGCGTCGGATCGTCGTGCCTTCGGGAGGAGAACACCAAGACCTTCTTGCGCACCGGCCGGGGTGGCGAGACCGCCGAGCCGTCCCAGGTCGAGAGCGAAGCGGCGTGAGCGTTCTGTGTGGTCGATGTATCGAGGGGGAAATAGGCGTAGCTGGCTTCGGCGACCGAATTGCTGGTTGGAGGAGGGGCCTGCTGCTCGACGAACAAATTGGCCGGCGTTACATCGTTGATCATGGCAGGTGTAAAATGATTGGGCCCGATGACCTCGGTCTGGTCGATGTCATTTGGGTCGACCGCGCCGACGCCGATCAGAAACGTCCGCATGCAGTCATAGAGCTGGACGCCCTGCTCTTCGCTCAGCCCGCCGCCGATGGCCCACCAGGCGAGCTGGTTGGGGGAAAAATTGATACCGCCGGAGATCCTCAAAACACTGACTTTGCTGGAGGGAATGCCGGTGGTCGTACGGGTAAAGCTGGTCGCCGTGGCGTTCTTGAAGCCATAGAAATCCGCTTGCTGATTTCCGCGACAGGCCCATGAAGCCGCGGCCGCTGGTCACGGACATATCATCCCGGGCGCTCGAACAACTCCAGAACGATGCAGTCAGCCCGTTGCGCGCTCGCAACGCCAGCATATTACCGTCGCCATTGGCCCCCAATTCGAAGGTGGCACCAGGCGTGTCGCTCATGCACCACAGCCACAGTGAGTGGTCGTGTTCGAGAAAGTGTGGCAGATCAACGGCATGGGCGATACCATGCTCAAGCGCGGCATCCACGCCGTTGCCGGCAAATCCCTGGAAAGCCGCCCAGGTGGGGCTGCCGACGAAAGTTGCCTTGTGGGTGGCGTCGGTCAGGTTCAGGGCGCTCGCCTGGCTGTCATGCAGCGCGTAGATGGCAAAGACGTCCATCACCTGCCAGATGCCGTAGCTCTTGAGATCGTCGATCAGCTTGGTGAGGCTGTAGATCACGGAGCCCGACGGCCGCACAGTCATCAGCGCCAGAATATCGAGGACCTCCTGGCTGACGGCGTAAGGGCCGGCTACGGCAAGCGTCGTCGCATCGTAGGTTACGGTGCCGGTATTGGACGCCGGCAAGGTGACCGAGGCGGAGATCGCGCTGTTGTCGAGGAGAGAGACTGAGGAACTAGACATCGAGGTTCAACCCACCCACGCCATTGATATTGCCGATGAAACAGGTTTTCTGCCAGGTCTCGTCGGGATTGCGCATCTCGAATTCGTAGGCGTTGACGGCACCCGTATCGAGACTGCGGGTTTGCGCGATGGTGAAGCGCGGCTTGAAGGTTGCGATATTGGCGCTCGCTCCGAGTGACACGGCGATCACAATCTGAAAGGCAGCCCCGCGCAACGGGGCAACGCGCAAGATGCCGATATAACCGGTGAAATCACTGTCGACGTCACCGGTGATGGTGAAATCGGCACCCTCGTCGCTGTTGCCGCGCCAGACGGAGAAATCGAACTGTTGCGGAAACGAACTGCTGGCCATGTGGTCGACTTCGTTAGGGTTCCGCCACAACCGCCCCGATAGGGGCGCTGCTGCGGTGCGTGTTGATACAAATCGGGTTCTGGTGACCGCCGATTAGAAGGAAGGCGCTGCAGCCAGAGCGATGAGAGTTTTTTGCGAAAATTCGGCTGCCCGAATGGGATATGGGGTCAGCTTGGCCAGCGAGCACCGGCCGCGTAGTCAGCTGGGATCGGATCCTGCGCCGCCAGCGCCTGGATGGTCGCCTTGATGGCCTCGATATGCCGCCAGATCGACCTCAGCTCGACGGCACGGGCCTTGTCGGCATCGCTCAGCGTGCCGGCGGCCTGCTTGTCGCGCAGTGCCTGCCACTCCAGTGCCATGTCGGCACGCTCGTCGACATCGGCAACAAGGCTGATCCGCCGGCGAGCCTCGGCCTCGACATCGGCAGCAGTGGCAGGAGGCGCTGGCGGGTGGGCAATGGCCTCCCATCGATCCATGTCCATTCCGCCCCAGTGAACGGTGATCTTGTCCCGCGCCTCGGCCGGAAGCACGAGAGGCCCGAAATTCGCGTCATCCGGCAGATTTGCAAGGTCGGCACCGGGATTGATGGCGCAGCGGACATTGCGGCCTTCCGCGGTACGAAAGAGAGCGCTGGCCGGGAACCTGCCGTCGGCGATGTCCAATCGCGTGAACTTCAACATTTTGCTTCCTCCTCACATCAAGTAGGGGACGGTCAACCTGATGTTTGATGTGTCGGTGAAATTGGTATCATCGAGCATCGTTGAGCCCCAGGAACCCTGATTGTTGATCTGCACCGTCGCCGTGGCCCCCACGGGGCGTGCGGCAATGCTCGAGAGGCCTGACATGCCGCCAACTGCTATGACAGGCCCCGGGAAATAGCCGTTAGCCGCAGCAAGAGGCAGAGTGGCGATGGCAGTGCCGGTCGATGATCCCTTCGCCGTCAGCGTGATGCGTATCTGGGCGAGAACAAAATTGCCGATCCGGACATAATGCCCTTCGAAGGTGCCGCTCATGCCGACGGCTGTGCCGCCGAAGGTGAGGGCCGGGGTATAGTCGCCTTCCTCATACGGCGCGCCGGCCGCCACGGCACCCCATGAAGAGCCACCATATTTGTAGAACAGGCCGTCGTCGGCGTTGAAGATCAGCCAACCCGCGACCGGCGTCAGAAAATTCCACTGCGTTCCGTTATAGAGCGCCAAGTCGCCCTCATGCCCGGCCCAGTCGCCCGCCGCCGTTGCGGCAACGATGTATGTGTCGCCGGCCGTCGGCGCGCCCGGCGGCGCCGCGGTCGTGATGTTGGCGACAATGGAATTGAAGCCGCAATTACCGCCAACGCCGGACGGAAAGGTGACTACGCCGGTGTCCTTATCGATCAGGATGCCTTCATTCCAGGTCGAGCCGTCGGGCGAGACCTTGGCATGGAAATCGTCATCACCGGCGAGCCCGAACTCGGCACGGCCGGAATAGTTGTTCTGGAACAGATGCGAGGCGGTGTCGCTGGCAGCCGCCTTGTTGACCTTGACCTGGCTGTCGGCACCATTGTGGTTGAACAGCACTGCATCGGAGGCAACGCTGAGCTTGTTGGTGGCATCGGCCGTGGTGTTGATGCCGAGCATCGAGAGGTTCTGCAGATCGGCACTCGCGAGCACACTGCGCCACTGGCTGCCATCATGAACCAGGAACCGCGTCTCATCGCCGATCCACAACCGCCAGCCGGTCCGCGGTATGTGAAACTGCCAGACGCCGTCCTGAAAGGCGGCGACTGCATCCTCTTTGCCCGTCCAATCGCCCGTCGCCGGGCTTGCGACCAGATAGCGGTCCCCCTCCTGCGGGCTGGCGGGCGGATCGGCGACAGTCCGGCTCAACACCGAAAGCTGCACCAGGGCATCGAGGCCCAAAAGTGCGTCGTTGTGTGTGACATGCTTTTGTGCCTGCGCCGCCATGATGAACGGCAGATCAAGCAGCGGGGTCGATTCAGACATTGAAGGTTTTCTCCGAGAAAGGCCCTGGACCGTAGGTCGCGCTTGACTGTGCGACCCGAAGATGAAGCGTTGCCGGCAGCGGGCTACCGAAATCCGTCACCCGGTCCGCCGCGCTGTAGAGATATGTAGGCGAGGCAACCTCCACCTGGCGCACCACGTCGGTGCCGTTGAGGATTTCCAGCACATAGGCTTCGCTGTCCTCGCCCAAGGGAATGTCGATGCCCTGCCAGTTGTCGGCCCCAATGCGCGAGCGCCTGATCCATGAGATCTCGATATCACCGATCGTCTGGCGGGCACTCACATGCACCGGCTTCAATGGTCTGAGGCCCATTCCGGATGGCGTCAGAGCCAAAGACAGATAGGAGGCATCAGCCGGATCGCGCGAGGCCGGTCCGGCTGCCAGTTGCAGCGCCAGCCCGAGATCGGCGCTGGTCACGTCGAGCTGGCGGACCGCCTGGTCGAGGAGCACAAAGGTGCTGCCGGCGGCGACTTCGGCGACCATTTCGGGATCGGAGCCTGCCTGTCCGCGCAACAGAAGCGATAGTCGGTAGGTGCGCTCGCCGACCAGTTCGGCATTGGCAAACTGCAGCACTTCCCATTGGTCCGGCGCGCTTTCCACCGCTGCGGCATTGCCTCCGACGAGCAGGTCATTGACAGAAATCGACTGCAGCGTTCCGCTGACCAACTTGACCTCAAAGCTGGCATGCCGGTCGTAGCGGGCAAGCGGCCCACTGGGCAGGACCGTGGTCAGCTGCCCCAGGGCGGCCGGCCGTGTCAGCAGCGTATCGAGCGAATAGCCGGCATCTCCTGCACGCACCACAGCGATCTCGCCGGGCCATGGCAGCGCCGCTGCCGCCAGCCATGGCGCGTAGGGGTTGGCGTCGTCGGCGATCAGCGGCAGATCGAGGACAGCCATCGCCGGAGCGCCGAACACAGCCGGGCGATAGACGGGAGCGCCGCGCACCGGCGCTTCGGGCGGCTCGTAAACGTGCGGATCGAGACTGCGGGCCAGCACTTCCCGGACCGGTGCATCGGAAATCTCCTCGATGCGGAAGCGCCGCCCACCGCCCGGCATCGCAAGGTCAATGGCATCGCCCGGCTCGAGCGCCAGGAGATCTGGCGGCAGCATGAAGCGGGCACTCTCGCGCCCGGCCCAGGCCTCGGCCAGGAGAATGCCTGCGCGTGCTGCCGCATTCGACTGGGGCAGCACGCACGGGGCATCGACGCTGGCCTCCTGGATGACAGATGCCGCCTGGCGCCGGGCATCGGCCATGGCGCGGTGGTAATCGCCGGATCCTTCGGTGTAGGCGATCTTGACCACGCTCGGCAGCTCGCTTTCCTGCGCGCGTGTGAAGTCGACGATCGGCTTTTCGGGGTTGGTTTCGACCAGATCGTCATGGGCGATGGCAAGGCCGTTGCGCTGAAGCCGCGGGCGGAAGACGATCTTCGCGTTCGAACTCGACACCATCGAAGGCAAACAGGCGCCCCAGAGGCTGAATGGCATCACGCGCCGACATGGGCCGGTCGATGAGAAAGCCATCGAGGACGGCATCGAGTTCATCGCTCACCGCGTCATCGAAGCCGAAGTTGCGGCAGATGTCAGCCACGAGGTCGTCCAGCGACACCGCCCCGAGGCGCCCGTTCAGCCAGTGGCCACGCTGGTGATTGGAGGCATCGGCCCACACGTCGCTGCGTCCGGGAAAGGCCGGAAACGGCCGCGCGTCCCAGGCCCACACGAACAGCCGGTCGGCATCGACCATCGGCCCGCCATAGACGCTCGAGACGGGATTGCCGCTGCCGCCTTGCCAATAATCGGCAACCGCCAACAAGGCCCGCCGTTGGATGAGGTCGTCGCGCACGCCACTGGAGAAATAGGGTAGCGCGCTTTCCGACGACTTCGGGTCGTAGAAGACATTGGGCTGGTTGGTGCCGAGATCGACGGCCGGAATGCCCATCTCGGTGAACCAGATCGGCTTTGACTGCGGCATCCAACCGGTGGGCGATGCGTCCTCGACGCCACCCGGCCGGTCAAAGTGCTGGTTGGACCACCAGCCCACCAGGTCCTTGGGGCGGAACACCCATGGCTTGCCATAGGCACCATCGCTGATGGCGGTACGCTGCTGCGACAGCCGGTCGGCGTCACTGGCATAATACCAGTCGAAATATTCGCCACCCGCGATATTGGCATCAAGGTAGCCGGGATCATAGACGGATGCCCAGCCGGCCTGCGCATCGGCATGGGCCGCTCCGGGTCGCCAGTCGCTCAAGGGCAGGTAGTTGTCGATACCGATGAAATCGACCGCGGGCGAAGCCCACAACGGATCGAGATGGAAGAAGACATCGCCCGAACCGTCTCCCGGTTGATGGCCGAAATATTCCGACCAGTCAGCCGCATAGGAGACCTTGGCTCCCGGCAGCACCGCCTTCACATCCTCAGCCAACGTCTTCAGGCGCGCGACGGCGGGGTAGCTTGAGGCACTCTCACGCAGGGTAGTCAGGCCGCGCAACTCGCTGGCGACGATGAACGTATCCACGCCGCCGGCCAGCGCGCACAGATGGGCATAGTGCAGCACCATGCGCCGCAGGCCCCATTCGGCCGGCCCGGAATAGCTCACCGCGCCACCGCCGATGGAAAAGTCGGAGGCCTGGGCTGCGCCGAAGAAGTGATCGACATCGGCCGTCAGCGCTGCCGTCTTGTCGGACGAGCCGGCCTCACCCGGCGCCGGATCGCAGGTGATGCGCCCGCGCCAGGGATAGACGGCCTGCTCGGCGCCGCCATAGGGATCGGGAAGGCCGTTGCCTTGCGCGATGTCCATCAGGATGAACGGGTAGAACACCACCTTGAGGCCGCGCGCCTTGAGGTCGGCGATGGCATCGATGACCGACTGGTCGCTCGGGGTGCCGCCGAAGACAGGACCGCCGCCCGATTGCGAGACCACATAGGCATTGCTGCGCGTCTGGCCAGCCACGCTCCAGTTCAGCGGCTCGGTCTGCTTGCCGGCGGTCTCCACGCCGGGCCGGAGACTGGTCACGCCGCAGCGCAAATCGTCGCCGAACCAGGCGACCACCAGCGAGGCGGCCGAAACATTGGGACAGATGCCCGTGAGCTGGTCGAGCGACACGGTCCAGTCGGACTTCAGGGCCGAGGCATGGGCATTCTCGCTCTCGGTCTCGCCCCAGCCGGTATTGCGGGTGACGATCTGGGGCTCATAGCCGAATTCGGTCGAGCCCGGGATGATGCACACCCCCCGCAGCCGGTCCTCGATCGAACTCCAGTGGATGAAAAATCTCGAAGGAGAATTGCGGCACGCGGTTGCCGAACTGGGCGAGCGGCAGCCGCTCCAGCACCACATAGGCCAGGCCGCGATAGGCGGGTGCGGCATCTGCGCCCTCCTTGGCGAGGATGAGGCTGTCGGGTTCCTGTGTCTCGTCGCCCGGATAGAAGCGCCAGGTGAAGGCGTCGAGTTCGATCTCCTTGCCGTCGGCCCAGACGCGGCCGATGCGGGCAATCGGGCCTTGCGCCAGGCCTATGGCCAGGTTGGTGAAATATTCATAGTCGGTGACGGTCGAGGACGGGCGCGACAGGGCACCCTTGCCGCCAGCGCTGCTGGTCGAGACCACCTCCTCCAGCCGGGTCGCCCAGATGATCTGGCCGGCGATGCGCATGCGGCCCCACACGCGCGGTACCGGCGCACCCTCGCTCGAGGCCTGCACATAGAGGTCGCTGAGGCGCGGTCCATCTCTGTGGTGGGTGGGCGGACCGAACAGGGACTGGTCGATGACATTGCCGGCGATTGCGCCGGCGGCACGGCCAATGATGCCACCAAGCGGGCCGAACAATCCACCAAGCGCCTGACCGGCCGTCTGCAGGACCAGAGTTGCCATTGTTGCTCGCTATCGGTTGTGAGGGAAGCGGAAGGCGTAGGCGAGATGCCTGCGCCACCACGAATTGAGCGCCACCTCGCATACGGCGGCGCCTTCCTGGGCATGGATCATGCGCGTTGCGCTGACTGCGATGCCCAGATGCTTTGCCGGCAGGTGCCGGCGCCAGCGGAACAGAAGCACATCGCCGGCGGCGAAATGCCCCTTGTCGATCTCCAGCAAATGCCGGCGCGCCGCCGATGCGAAAGGCTCATCCGGCGCGGTGGGCGTCTCCGCCCAGCTACCCGAATAGGCTGGCACCGCCTCTGGCTCCGACGCATAGAGTTCGCGCCACACGCCACGCACCAGGCCGAGACAGTCGCAGCCGACGCCGCGCAGGCTGGCCTGGTGCCGGTAGGGCGTGCCGATCCAGCCGCGCGCCACGCCGACCACGCGTTCGGCAATTTCTTCTGCCTCGCTCATCACGAGCCCTTCAGGCTGCCGCCGTCATTGTTGATGTCGTTGCTGTTGGGATAGCGCACGACGAAGTCATTGCCGGGCATGTGGGGAAAGCCGCGGAAGTTGACACTGTTGGCGAACTTGGACCGGCAGGTGGAGAACTGCTTGTCGCAACCGGCGACGATGGCAAAACCATCGCCGGCCGCGACGGCAACAGGAAGCAACTGACGCAGTTCAATCTCCACCCCCGAGGCATCGACATGATGGGCCTTCACCTCGCTCTGGCGCCCGCCATTGCCGCCGCCGGACCAGGTGACAAGACCATCGCGAAACCAGCCGTCCGCAAAGGAATCGAGACCGCTCACCCGGAAGCGCCAGTCATCGACCGTGGTGGTGACAGTTCCAGTTCCGGCGAAAGCCGGATCGGCAAGGTTCACGCCACAGCGCGCATCCCCCAGTATGGCATCGCAGCCATATTCAAAATTGCGCCCTTTGGTCAGGTTCAGCCGATGGGCTAGGCCGCGAATTTCCGCCGTCAAGCCGACTTCGCCGCGCCGCACCTCGCCAAGATTGCCGCTCCTCAACAGCAGCCGCTGCACGGGATCGGACCAGTCCACGGCCCAGATCTCAACGCTCGCATCGTCGTAGCGCCCGGCCAACAGGTCGTCTTCGGTGAGAGCCAGCGAGGACAGGGCGCCGGTCACCTCCAGATTGTCGACACTGAGGCCCAGGCTCGACTGCATGTCGCTCCCCGTGAAGCCGGTCGCGGCGCGATAGGTGAGCCCGTCGAAGGCTAGATCGCGATCGTGATCAGTGAAGCCGAGCGGCGTCCCGTCGCGCGGCGTTAGCTTCCAGCACCAGCACAATGTGGTGGTGCCGCTTGCAAGCGTGGCTTCAAGGCCGGAAGGAAGTTGCCTCATTCGAGTACCTCGATGAGCCTGATGTCAGGGATCTGGCCGGCTCCGAACGCCGCCAGGTTGACTTCCAGAAGATCGGCATCGAAACGCACCGGCACATCGAACTCGAAGCCGGCGGCTATGGCAGTACCGGAGCCCGGTATCGAACCCGCCTGAAAGGTAACGACCCCGGTCAGCGCATCGACGGAGAAGTCGGTCGGCGAGGCAAGCTCGTTGCCGTCGACCGCCACCCGCACGGTGCCAACGACCGGCTTGGTGATGGTGCGCAGATAAGCCTCGGCACCAGTCCCGTAAGACTTGACGAGCTGGAAGGTCGCCGTTGCGCCGTCTCCGCTGCCTATGCCCTGGTCGCCGGGACTCGGTGAAGCGTCGGGCGCACAGGATTTCCAGTCGGCGTGATCCTTCCAGCGGAAACCGTAAAGCCGCCCGCGCCGCGCCTCGAAGAAGGCGACAACGTCGTGGATATCGGCAAGGCTCTTGATGCCGTAGCCGGCGTTGTAGCGCCGTCTTGAGGCGTACCAGCGGGTATTGCGCTGTTCGGCACCCGATCCGGTGATGACGATTTCAGTGCGCCGTTCGGGTCCGCCGGAAGCCCCGCGCGCGATGGCGATGGGAAAGCGAACGTCGTGAAAGCTCATGGCCGCTACCCCGTTCGTTAAAGATTGCGCTGGCCGCGCTCGAGGGCGCGCACCATCATCGCCGCCACTTGGGTCTGGGAGCGCTGGAAGCCGGCAACATCCGGCGTCGAAATATTCATGTTGACGGTGACCTGGCTTGCCCCGTGCACCTTGACGCCGAGGCGCCCATCGGCCCCGCGTGTCAGCGGCATCACGGCTTCCGGCCCCGCCTCGCCCATCAGACCGAGGCCGCCGCGCATGGCGAACATCGTCGGGCTGTTAACGATGCCGCCTTGTGCGAACGGCATCACGCGGCCGGCGGAAAAGGCATTGCCGTTGGCGCTGGCGAGAGCAGAGCCGAAGACGCCGCCGACCAGATTGCCCAAGGGGCGCAGTGCCGCTCTCAGCGTCGTGTTCGCCAGCGACAGGGCGAGCGAGCGCAGCACGTCGGAGAGCTTGCGCCCGCCGGTCACCGCACTGGCAAAAGAGCGCACCAGGGTATTGCCGAAAGACCGGCTGAGCCGTTCGAGATCGGTCAGTCCGGTGCGCAGGGCCGATGTGTCGAGATCGACGCTGAATGAAAGTCCGTCGGCCGTTGTCGCCATTGCTCAGTCCTCGTTGGGTTGGTCGGGAAAGGCCGCCATCAGCGCGGCAAGGATGTTCCGGCTCGGCGCCGCCGCACCCCGACGCGGGTTCAGCGCCGAAACGGCGGCGGCGTATTCCTTGGGCGTCATCGCCCACAGCACGTCGGGGGCAAGGCGTAGCCGGCCGAGGCCGACGGCCATGATGTCGCGCCAGGGAAAACCCCCCTCCCCGGCGCCAGTCAGTTTCCCGCCGGCTCGTTCTCTCCACCGGCGGGCGAGAAGGTGGCTTGCAAAAGCTCGGCGCAGATCGCCACATAACCGGCGGCGCCGGCGTTGCTCGCCATGCAGGCCACCTCCTCGTCCGATATCTCCTCACCCGCGCCGCGCAGGCCGGCGCCGATCAGGCGGATGGCGTCGCTGGCGCCAATGCGGCCGGTCTCGAAGCGCTCGGCCAGCGCCAGCAGGTCGGTGTCGCCATAGACCTGCTCCAATTCGGCCAGGGCTCCCAGCGTCAGGCGCAGGCGCAAGGTGCACCCGTCGAGCTCGACCTCGATCTCTCCACGGTGACGGTTCGCCATGGCGGCCTCAGATGGCCGTGAAGGTGAGCTGACCGGCCGATTCGAGCGTCAGGTCGAACGTCATTTCGCCATCATGCTGGCCGGCAAACTCCAGGGCCGAGATCTGGAACGGGCCCTCGACGGTGCCGAAGGCGGGAATGATCACCTGCCAGGAGCGAATGGTGCCGTCGAAGAAGTAGCTGCGGATGGTGGCATCGGAGGATGCGTCCTTGAAGATGCCGCTGCCGCGGATGCTCGCCGACTTGATACCGGCATCGGCGAGCAATTCGCGCCAGGCGCCGGCCGATTCCTGGTTGGTGGTGTCGACCGTCTGGGCGTTGAAGGCGATCTGGTGGGTACGCAAGCCGGCGACGGTGACGAAGGTGCCAACCCCGTCACTGTCGAGTTTCAAAAGCAAGTCACGTCCCTTCTGGGCGGTCATGGGCCGTTATCCTCGTTGAACTATCGATGCTGTCAGAGCGGTTCGGTGACGGCGCGCAGACGCACCACACCGTGATAGGAGGCGCCGTCGAGATCGCGTAGCGCCGTCCAGAAGACGACGCGCAGATTGATGAGCTGGTGGTTCTCAAGCGTGAGCGCGGCGCCGTCGAGCACGGCGTCGATGCGCTCGATGATCATCTGCACCTCGCGCCGTCCGCGCTGGTTCGACCAGGCGTGGATGACCACGATGTGCTCATGGCCTTCCTGCGTCTGGGTACTCCAGTCGCGGGTGGTGACGTCGCCGATCACCGCATAGGGAAAGGCGGTGCCTTGCGGCACGTCGTCATAGACGTTTCCGCCGATGATGGCGGCAAGGCCGGCATCGGCGGCAAGCGCGGTGTGGATCGCCTTTTGCAGCGCCAGTGACGAGTTGGTGGTCACGTCTTTATCCTCCGCTGGTGTGAACGCGCCCGCCGGCAGCCAGCCAGGCCGAATGGACGAGACGGGCGATGCCGTCCCTGGCCCCGCCGACAGCGGCGGCCAGTTCGCGGTGGCGCGCGGTGAGGACGAGCCTTGCGCCCTCGCTACCCATCACCACCTCGGCGGAAACGGCAGGCCGGCCGCCGCTCGAACGCATGAGCCCATACTCGACCAGGCGGGAAATGTCGGCTGCCGCCATCGCCAGGGCATCGGCGGCCTGCGCGGAGGGGTCCTTGACCGCCAGTCTGCGCTGGATCCTGAAGCTTGCGCCCATCACGGCGATCTTTCGATGCAGGTGCAGACCAGCCAGCGGCGCCGGCCGTCGGGATCGGCGACGGAGCTGATGTCGAGCATCAGGCCGTCGAAAGCTACGCGCATGTCGCTGCTGACATCGGCGCGGTAGCGCAGGGTGACGCTGTAAGGGCTTTCGGCGGTCTGGGCCTCGGCCCGCTGCTTTTCCTTGCCCTTGAGCGAGACCACTTGGGCCCACACGGTGTCGCGGGTGGCCCAGGTGACGATACGCCCGCCGGCGCCATCATCGGTTTCCACCGGCTCGAGCAGATCCACCCGGTGACGCAGTTCGGCGATCAGCTTCACAGTCGCGTCCTCCTGAAAGGAGCGACGAGCTGCAGCACGATGGGCGAAAGCCTGCCCGGGTGGGACAGATGGCCACCGCCTTCGCGGTTCTCGTAGGCTTCGGTGACGAGGTGCATCACCGCCTGGCGCAGCGGCAGCGGTATAGAAGTGGCATCAGTGCCATAGCCCGCGGTGAAATCGATCTCGATGCCGCCCGCCTCCAGGCCGGGCTTTGCCCACAGGCGCGAGGAGCGCAGCACCAGGCGCGCGGGGCGCGAGGCGGTGTCGACCAGGTAGCAAGCCGGATCGACCACCGTGGCCACGCCGTCGGCGTCGATCTCGCGCACCTCATCGACAGAGGCAACCGGCGCCAGCATCAGTTCGACCGCACGCGAAGCGGGCCAGTCGTCGAGCACCAGGCGCCAGCTTTGCGTCAGCAGCGCAAGGCCCGCGGCGGTCTCGATGCGATGGCGGGCAGCGGTGATGAGATCGCTCACCGCCACATCGTCGTCGGTCGAATCCAGCCGCAGGAACGACTTGGTTTCGGCAAGGCTCAAGGGTTCGCCCTGAGGGGGCGTGACGAGCATCAAGGGCATGGGATGTTCCCGTATGGGAGAAGAGCGGGGGGCAAGGGTGGTCCGCCGCCCACTCAAGAGGCGGCGGACCGGGCGGGAGGCAGACTACGACACAGCAAACTTCAACAGCTTGATCGCTTCGAAATTCTGCACGCCGCCGCCAACACGCTTGGTGGTGTAGAACAACACGTAGGGCTTGGAGGAATAGGGGTCGCGCAGAACTCTCACCCCCAGCCGGTCTACGATCAGGTAGCCGCGGCGGAAATCGCCGAGGGCAACCGAAGTCGAGCCGGAGGCGATGTCGGGCATATCCTCGGCCTCGGCGATGGGAAAACTCATGAGGCTGGCGCGACCGTCGGCGGTGGCCGCCGGCTGCCACAGATAGTGGCCGTTGGCATCCTTGAGCTTCCTGATCTCGGCCTGGGTCTTGCGGTTCATCACCCAGTAGGCGCCCTGGCGGTAGCCGGCCTTGAGGCTGTAGACGAGATCGACCAGCACATCGGAGGCATCGCTCGCTGGAAAGGCGCCGTCCACCCCGGTCGGCACATAGCCGATCTTGCCCCAGGTCCAGGAGCTGTCGGCAATGGTGGTGTAGTTGAGGAAGCCGCGCGGCTTGTTGGTGCCATCGCCGTTGACGAAGGCCGCGCCCTCCTGCTCGGCAAACACCGTCTGCACCTCCTCGGCGATCCACTCATCGACATTGATGGCGGCATCATCGAGCAGGCTCTGGGTGGCCGCCGGCATGGCATAGAGCTCCATGGTCGGGAACTGCAGTTCGGCCAGCGTCGGCGAAGCGGTCTCGGTGCGCGCCGCCGTCTCGCCCACCCAGCCGGTGGCGGCGCCGGTGATGGCGAACGGCTTCTTGTAGACCGAGGCCGAGACCTGGCGGATGCCGGCGATGGCGCGAATGGGAGAAACGGCGGCCAGAAGCCGGCCGATCTCGGTTTCGGTTTCGTCGGGCACCAGATAGCCGCCGTCGGGATCTGAGCCCACAGACAGGCTCTTGCCTTCCAGATTGACCAGCGCGGCGGCATCGCCGCGGCGCACGTAGCGCTCGAAGGCGGCCTTGTGCTCGCTCGGCCGGGCCAGGCGCGCCTCATCCCCGTCGCGGCCCAGTCGCGGGCGGCTGGCCTTCAGGGAAAGCTGGTCGATCTTCGCCTTGTGTTCATCCAGCGCGGCATTGAGGCGGTCGACCTTGTCGCGGGTAACGACGTCGGCGCTCATGCGCTTTTCGATTTCGCCGAGGCGCTCATCATTGGCCTCGCGGAAGGCTTCGAACGTGGTGATGAAGCCGTCGAAGGCCTCGTTCACGTCGCGCGATGCCGCGTCGACCTTGGTTTCAAGCTGCGGAACCATATCCATCTCTTCTTCAATGCTCCTCATGACATGGACAAAAGCATCGCCCGCTGAGCCTCATCGAGGCGGCGGACAAGGGCGGCACGGTTACCGCCGTCTGCTCCCTGGGGGCCACCTGAGATGAGGCGGGCCCGGGGATGCATGGGGAAGGTGACTAGCGACACCTCCCAAAGATCGATCTCGTGGATCAGCCGCAAGCCGCGCTTGCGATCATTCGATGCGCGCACGGTGCGAAAGCCGATCGACAGGCCGTCGATGGCCCTGTCGGCGATCAGCCGGCCGAGGTCGTCGGCGGTGGAAACGCCGGCGGTCAGATGACCGCTCACCCGCAGGCCCTTGCTGTCCTCGATGAGGCTCAGCCAGCGACCGATGGGCCGGTTCGGGTCATGCTGCCACAGCATGCGGACACCGCCGGCACCACGCCGCCTGAGGTTTCTCGAAAAGGCTCCCGGCATAACCACGTCGCCGGCCGTGTCGGCGAGGTTGAAGAGACTGGCATAGCCGGCGATGTTGAAGGCACCGGCGGCCATATCGGATATCGGCGTTGGGTTTGCTGATGTGGCCATGGGATCAGGCGACCTTCGTTGTGGCGCCGTCGATGCGGTCACCATCGGGCAGCGGCCCGTAACCGACCGCCATGCGCTTTTCATTGACGGTGAGGAACTGCGCCTGCTCGAGGCGCGTCCACAAAGCCTGGCGCTCGCCCGACAGGGCGTCGACCTTGTCGGCGTCGAAGCCGAGCATGATCCGTTCGCCCCACACCGGGCTCACCCAGTGGCCGATGGCGGCGGCGGTGCGCGTCACAAGAGGCAGCACGGTCTGGCGCCAGAATGTCCGGTTGGCCTCGGCGTAGTTGGCAAAGGTGTTGTCGCCGGGAATGCCCAACAGCATGGGCGGCACCCCGAAGGCGAGAGCGATGTCGCGGGCCGCGACGTCCCTCAACTCGATATGCTGCATGTCGCGCGGGGTGAGCGACAAGGGCTTCCAGTCGAGGCCGCCTTCCAGCACCAGCGGGCGCCCGGCATTGGCGGCACCCTGATAGCTGGCCTCAAGCTCGGTCTTGAGGCGCTCAAACTGCTCCTCGGTGAGCCCGCCGGCGTCGCCGCCATTATAAATGAGAGCGCCCGAGGGACGCGCCGAGTTGTCGAGCAACGCCTTGTTCCAGGCGCCGGCGGCATTGTGGATGTCGACGGCGCGGGCGGCGGCCTCCAGCGGCGACAGCCCGTAGTGATCGTCGGTCGGGTTGAACATGCGCAAGTGCATGATCGGCGGCAGTGGTGCGGCATCCTGGCTGAAGCGCACCGAGCGCCCGCCGATCGTATACTCATAAGCGTCCGGCCAGCCTCTCTCGCCCATCACCACACGCATGCGGTCGGGACGCAGGGCATGCAACTCGCGCACCGTGCCGTCGAGGCTTGCAGCCTCCAGATAGGCGTTTCCGGCGATGTAGAGATGGCCGTAGAAGGCCTCCATGAGCGAGCGGCCGTCCTGCGCCGGATTGGGCCGGGCGAGGAGGTCGAGCAGGGGATGGCGGGTCAGCTCATGCTCGTCCTCATACAGCAGCCATTCGACCGAAGCCGCCGCCTCGGCGATCATGCGCACGCAGCGATAGCCCACCGCGTTGGTAACGAAGCCTTCCCTGGCGAGGGCGGCATAATTGCGCGGCGTCCACACCGGCTGGCGGCCGGTCTGCAGCGCGATGAGTGGGCCGGTGCGGCTGCGCTTTGCCTCAGGCGGCAAGGCGAGCCGGTCGCCCCAGAGACGGGCGAGCGAGCGAAACCAGTTCGGCATGGAGCCTCCGGAATGATCCTAGAGTTGGCGGATGCGCGGCGCGGCGTGCGGCCGGCCGAGCATGAGGTCGGTGAGCGCCCAGACCAGGGCATCGAGCCGGTCCGGGCTGGGTTCGGCACCGTTTCCGACGCCGATGAAGCTGCACATTTCGTCTTCGAGCTCAGGCAGAGCCCCCACATGGGAGACCCGGCCCTGCTCATAGAGGGCAGCGACCGGCTCGGCCCTCAGGCGCTTGCCATGGCGGGCATGCACCGGGCGGAAGGCCACCGTGTCGTCGACCTCGCGGATGACGGTGGCGACCAGTTCGCCGCCCTGATTGACTTCAACCACCAGCCGGTCGGCAGCGCGGGCTTGATAGAGCCCGACCGCGCGACCCGCCCAGGCCATGGGACTTGCGCCCTCGATGGTCTGGTCGTCGAGCACATAGCCGCGGCCATCGGCGCCGAGGCCGGCGCAGACGATGCCGCAGGCGGCCGAAGCGGGCCCGCGGCTCACCGGCGGATCGACCGCCACCACGATGCGCACCAGGTCCGGCACGGCGCTCACACGCCCCGCCTCGATCAGATGACGCGAGAACAGGGCGCCGGCCACGTCCTCGATGATTTCAGCATCCAGTTCCTGGCGTCCGAGGCGGGTGCCGCCGTAGCGGGCCGTGACGTGATCGAGAAACCCTGCCGCCAGGAAGCGGGCGTTGTCGGCGGTCCTTGCCATGGTGACGAGGCTCGCCGGATCGGCGATCAGCGCCTTCAAAAGCGGTATCGGACGCGGTGTGGTGGTCACCACGCACTGCGGATGCCGGCCCAGCCGCATGGCGAACTGCAGCATGTCCCAGGTGGCGCGGGCATGGCGAAATCTGGCCAGCTCGTCGCACCAACTGCAATGAAACTGATAGCCGCGTAAGCCGTCCGGTTCCTCGGCGGAAAACATTTGCGCAATGGCCAGCCCCGGCCAAGTGATCTGGCGGCGCGAAGGCTCGAACTGAGGCCTCACATCTCCGCTTGCATGCACGGCGAGCAAGCCCGAGGCGCCCTCCACCATGATCTGGCGCACGTCGTTCAGGCTCGGACCCACCAGCGCGATGCGCATGGGGCCCTCGACCCTTCGATCAGGCACGGCATCGAGCACCTTGCGGCGCACCCATTCGGCCCCGGCGCGGGTCTTGCCGGCGCCGCGCCCGCCCATGAACAGCCAGGTCGACGGACCGCCCTCACCCCGCATGACCGCATTGGGCCATTGGTCATCGCGCGCAAGGGTCGCCCAGTCGCTTTCCAGAAAGTCGAAATCGTTGCCCTCAAGCGTGCTCAGGAAGTCGCTGACCGCTTGCCTGCTCGAGCATTGCAACAAGCACCTGCGCAAGCTTCTGGCGTCGTTCATCGGCCTCTTCCGTCGTCATCGCCCTGTTCGTCGTAGCATCGCCCGCCCGTCGAGCGGCCTCCAGCTCATCGATGCGCGTGACCAGCCCCAACAGCGCGCTCAGCGCCTTGGCAAAGCGCTCATGGCCGGCAAGGCCTGCCTCCCCATCGCCACTTATCGCCTCCAGCGCTGCGAGGTGGCGACCGGCCAGCTTGCGCATGCGGGCTATCAATGCGGCCTGCTTGTCGTTCACCGTAGCCGCGCCGCGCTCGCCCGGCTTTGCCGGCCTTCGCAGCGTCCAGCCCTGCTCGCGCACCAGTTCGTAGAACCGGCCCGAGCTCAGATCGTGACGCTTGAGAATTGCGCGCACCGTCACCCCGGCTTCGAGATAGTCGTGTGCGATCGCTGCAACCCGCTCATCGCGCCCGTCATTGCCGGCGCGCGCCGATGCTGCGGTCGTCATGTAGGCCTCGTCATGTGGTGAATGGCAGACAGGACTCACCAGGTGGCGGAGAGCCGCACCCAAGCGTTGCTGTCAAAGGCTATTGTCGGAATTCGCACTCTGCCGTTTCTACCTCGGCCCCAAGCGCACCAGCCGTCCAGCCGGCGCCTCCATCCCGAGGCCCATTTGCGGAGCGTGGCAAATTCATACCCAAAGAGCGCAACGTTGTCAAGGAAAAAATATCATTTATCAGAAATAATTTTAACTCAATGATTTTTAGTCCTCTTTCTCAGTCAGTCGATAAGATAGTAACCCAGCTCCTCCTCGTCCACCTCGTTTTCCGAAATCACCTGACCGTCGACCGAAATCCCGGCCGCCGCCACGCTTGCCTGCTCGCCAGAAACGAGCGGATGCCACCAGGCAAGCTCGCCGCCTTCGGCCAGCACCCGATAGGCGCAAGTTGCCGGCAGCCAGGAGATTTCCCCGACATTTTCAGGCTCGAGCCGCACACAGTCGGGAACCAGCAACTGGCGGTTGGCATAGTTGCGACAGCGGCAGGTAGCGGTATCGAGTAGCCGGCACACCACCGAGGTCCGATGGATGCGCCCGGTGTCCTCGTCCTCCAGCTTCACCCGGCAGCACTGGCCGCAGCCATCGCACAGCGCCTCCCATTCCTCCGGGTTCATCTCGATAAGCGGCTTTTTCTCCCAGAAGCGCTCGTCAAGGGTCATGGCCGTTAACCGGTCGAAGGGTCTTTGTTGTGGAAGTATGGGGCATTTGCGCTATATAGCAAAGGTGGCCGTGCCGATAGGGCGACATGGATGTGCGGCCGCCCCGGCGCGGATCGAGCGCAATCGTGCAAGAAGCCGGGCCTGAGGCTCTTGCTCGGATGGGAAACGGCCATTCGCCCGGCCGGAAATGCAAAAAAGCGGACCAGACAAGGTGTCAGATTTCAAGCCGCCGCACCCCGTTTATCGCTGGTTCATGCGAGCCGACTCGCTGATCAGCTCGGCGCTGTTCGAGGCATCGGCGAGCGTACGCTATGCTTGGGCGAGCTATACCTCCTGGCTGGAGCGGTTTCGCATCTGGGGGTTCAAGCGGGTGGTGGTCGACCTGCTTGACGACGGCCTCACCTTCGGCCTCGTCATCGCCTTCGGCATCGTCATCTATGCGCTGCCCACCTTGCACGAGACTGACGACGTGTGGAACCGCGGCCGGCAATACGCCATGACCTTCACCGACATCAACGGTGAGATCATCGGCCGGCGCGGCGTACGTCAGGACGATGCCATTCCCTTGCGCGAGGTTCCGCCCTACGTGATCCGCGCCGTGCTGGCGACGGAGGATGCGCGCTTCTACAGCCATTTCGGGCTCGATCTTCAGGGAACGCTGCGCGCCGTCGTCGCCAATGCCAGGGCCGACGGCGTCGTTCAGGGCGGATCGACCCTCACCCAGCAGCTCGCCAAGAACCTGTTCCTTAGCCCGGAACGCACGCTCAAGCGTAAAGTGCACGAAGCCTTCCTCGCCCTGTGGATCGAGGCGCGCTTGTCGAAGGACCAGATCCTCAAGATGTATCTCGACCGCTCCTACCTCGGCGGCGGCACTTACGGGGTGGAGGCAGCGGCGCAGTATTACTTCGCCAAGTCGATCCGCGACGTGAACCTGTCGGAGGCGGCGATGCTGGCGGGGCTGTTCAAGGCGCCGTCGAAATTCTCACCGACGGTCAACCTCGAAAACGCTCGCGCCCGCACCAATGTCGTGCTCTATCGCATGCTCGATGTGGGCTTCATCTCCCAGGGCGAGCTCTATGAGGCGCGCCGCCATCCGGCCCAGGTAATCAGGCAGGCGGATTATTACAGCCCCGACTATTTCCTCGACTACGCCTACAAGGAAACCCGCGATCTCATCGAGTCCCAAGGCCTGCAGAGCGATTATGTGATCGAGGTCAAGACCACTCTCGATGCCTCCGTCCAAAAGGCGGCGCAGCAAGTGGTCAATGACATGCTCGACACCAAGGGCCCGCAATACGACGTCGGCCAGGCGGCACTCGTCACCATGAAACCGGACGGGGCGCTCAAGGCCATCGTCGGTGGGCGCTCTTACGAGGACAGCCAGTTCAACCGCGCCACCGACGCCAGGCGCCAGCCGGGATCGTCGTTCAAGCCCTTCGTCTATCTCGCCGCGCTGCGCAACGGCTTCACGCCCGATACCATTGTCACCGATGCACCCATCACCATCGGCAACTGGTCGCCGCAGAATTATTCCCACCGCTATCACGGGCGCGTCAGCCTGACCACGGCGCTGGCCCATTCCTACAACTCGGTGCCGGTGCGCCTGATGACCAAAATCGGGCGCAAGGCCATCATCGATACGGCGCATAGCGTCGGTCTCAAGGCCAAGCTCCTGTCGGTGCCGTCGTTACCGCTCGGGACCAACGAGGTCACCGTCATGGACATGACGACGGCCTATGCCACCTTCGCCAATGGCGGTAAGCTGGCGCGTGCTTATGCGGTGCTGGAGATTCGCAGGCCGACGGGTGAACTCGTCTATTCGCGTGCCCGCAATGCCCCCGAAGCACCGCAGGTCATCGCGCAGGACAAGATCGCCGAACTCAACCACATGCTCAACCAGGTGGTGCTGGTCGGCACCGGGCGACGCGCCAACCTGGGCTTCACACCGCAATGCGGCAAGACCGGCACCACCCAGAGCTATCGCGACGCCTGGTTCATGGGCTACACGGCGCAACTCGTGACCGGTGTGTGGTTCGGCAATGACGACGTGCACGAGACACGCAAGGTGACCGGTGGCCTGTTGCCGGCGATGACATGGAAGGCCTTCATGGAGATTGCCCTTGCCGGTGCGCAACCCGAAGCCCTCGCCGGGGTTCCCGTCGACGACAGTTATGCGAAATACGCCAGCGACCGGCTGGACAATTCCGTGGCGCTGCCCATTCCCGCCTTCGACAATGTCACCGCCACCGATACCACTGCCCCTGTCGCTGCCCAGCCCCGCGCGACCCGCACCACTTCTTCGCGGTCCAATGACACCGCCTCTTCAAGATCCACCAACGATGCGGTCGTGTCCGTGTTCAAGGATGTCTTTTCCCTCTTCGGCGGTCAGCGTTCATCCAGCCCCAGCCGGTCGACCGATAGCGTCTTCAACTTCAGCGGCCGACGGCCCAGTCCGCGTGCGGCCCGCGCGGCGGAAAATCATCAACGGCTGCAACGCCTGCTGCACAACCGCTGAGAAAGGTGGATCGGCGTGTTCGGCCGTATCAAGCTAGCTCTGACGTGCCTGATCGGGATAGCCATCGGCCTGTTGTCGGCGCATCATGTGGCCAACGGCGGCTTCGATCTCGTGGCCCGCGCACACGGGCCGTGGAAGACTTGGCCGAGCGCAGGCCTGAACACCATGGACCCCTATACCAAGGCGCATTTCCTGGCCGCCGGCCGGCTGCCCGACAACCGGCGTGAAATCGTTGAATACGAGGCCTGGGACGACAGTGATGGCCGCCCGATCGATGCCGTGTGCGCCTACACCGTTCAGGGCCGCTTCGACTGGTCGCGCTGGTGGAGCATCAGTGTCATCCGCAAAGGTGCCGTGGAGCCGAGGCTGGGGGGCCGGACCTTCAGCCTGGATTCCGGCGAGATCATCTATCAGCCCGAGGCTTCGGCGCTCATCAACGTGTCCGCGCAAGCCGCGAGCGGCAACTGGCTGGCGATGCCGACAAGCGGCGCCGTCGGATTGCTGCTGCGTTTCTATGACCCGGTCCCCGGCACGCGCGAGCGGCCGGGCATTCAGAGCCTGCCGCAGATCCAGAGGCAGGATTGCCAATGAGCGGCCGCCTGTTCTGGTTCACCGCCGCCTTGTTGCTCGCCATTGCCGTGCATCTGGCCTATATCCTTTTCGTGCCGCGCCAGCAGATGGCAGCCATGATGGACCAGTTCTCGGCTCTGGCCGGCGTCAACAAGCTTGCCGTGGTCGCACCTGAGGCGCTGGACCGGGTCTTGCCCGAAGCCGATCCGGCGCTGGCCTATGCCGTGTGCGTCTTCGATCTGTCGGCCGGGCCGGTGCTGGTGAAGGCGAAAATCCCCTTCGGCTACTGGCTCGTCAGCCTCTATGCGCCGAACGGTGACAGTTTCTATTCGCTCAATAGCCGCCAGGCCGACGTGAAAAGCCTCGATGTCGTCATCCGCGATCGGACAAGCGCTGCCGACAACCGGGCAGGCGCCGCACCGCAAGCGGGCGCTGACAATCAGGTCACGGTGAAATCGCCTTCGTCGCGTGGCTTGGTTCTGCTGCGGGCACGGGTTCCGACGCCCGCTCTCGGCCCCAGGATCAGGGCGGATCTCGCCGCTTCGGCGTGTTCTCCGGCGACCTGAGTGGCACTATCGGCGCTTGCGCCGTTTTGCGGATCGCTTCAGTCGTCCTGCCAGATCGCTCGTTGAACAGCGACCTGCCGGCCGCTGGTCGCCACCACTCCTTCTCCCGCGCTCAGGGCATCAACCCTTTCGATGCGCACACCGGGAAAGATGATGACTTCAGCCGGTCCCGCTGACGGCGACTGATGCGATGGCGCGCTACGTAGCGCAAACGGATGTATTTCGCACATGATCCTGGCCCCAGCCTTTGCGAACAATGCCGCTATGCGGATCCATTAGATTGCGCAATTGGTTAATGTTTCCCTACAAGAGTCCCGAACCTTGCGGGTCGTCGATGTCTACGATCCAGATATCGGGATCGATGGCCGTCTGCCGTTCGAGGTAGTGACGGGCGTCTTCCGGAGTGACCGGCGCCTCGCCGAGCGGATGAGACCATTGCCTGCGGCCCATGTCGTCATAGGCGGGTCCGGGGGCAGGCGCGCGCAGGATCACCTCGCGGGGGCTCTTGAACACCTGCACATAGACAGCGCCTGCCTCTTCGGCGCCGCGGCGCGCGACCACGCCGCTGAGGCCAGCAACGAAGCAGGCGCGCAGGTGTCCCTTGACCCAGATTTCGCTCTTGAGTGCCATGAGATGACGTTAGCAAACCGGCGGCCCGCCAAGAAGCAGCCGATTCTCAGCCTTCGGATGCCAGCACGATCCCCAGCTCGCGCGCCAGCATGGCATTGATGACACCAGTGGCAGGCAGGCCGCGATAGGTCTGGAAAGCGCGGATCGCCTCGCGCGTCTTGTCGCCCAGGACCCCGTCGGCCGGTCCGGCATCGAAACCGAGGCCGTCGAGCGTCGTCTGCACCTTGCGCACGTCCTCGCTTGGCACGAGCGGCGCGGTGGAGGCAGTGAAGCGCGCCGCCTCGGCGATATGCTTGGCATAGAGGATGTGGTCGAGCACGCTGCGCGAAGCCTTGCCGTCGGCGCTCAGCCCGTTGGCGCGCTCATAGGCAATGATCGCGGCCTTGGTGCGGGCATCGGCGGTGCCGTCGGGAGTGCCTGAATAATAGCCGAGGCCTTGCAGCTCGGTCTGGATCTGACGCACCAGCGGATCGCCCGCGGCGACCAGCCGGGCGATCGGGTCCTCGGGCGTCACCCTGATCTCGCTCACCAGAGGAAGGCTCTTGCGCATTGCCAGATGCCTGGCGGAGGAGCGGGCAGGCTCGCTGGCCGCCTCGCGTGAAGATGGCGGTTGCATGAACATCACGTTCACGACAATGGCCGCGCAGGCTGCCGCCGTCAGCAGCGCCACGCCAAGCCGGGCTGCAAATAATGCGGTCGTACTACGACCGTTCGAAGTGCTCATGACGCCTTGTTCTTTATCTCGAATCTACGCAACTCACCGTGCCTCGGGGATCCTCCCAGACCCCGTGACCGCAGCATGGTGCCGCAAGAGGCTTAACAGCCCGTTTCCCGACCCGGCCACGGCGATCGCTAAAATTTACCGCAAAATCAGCGACAATTTGAGTTCTGAGTTAAATATAAATAAGTTTATAACTAACATTCGATATTATTACTACTTCAACTTACAAATGTTAGCTTGCCATCGAACTGAAAGGGCAAGCATATGTCGATCATCAAAGCAACCTTTGTAGTGGCGCTCGTGGCCTTTCTGATGCCCAGCCCACCCCAGAATTCATCGCAGTTGGCCATGAAGGCGCAACAGCAAACCGGCGTGCAGGTCGATCTTGTGTCCGCCGCCAGCAGCGCCGTCGCCGATGTCGGATCTTTCTGCCAGCGTCGGCCGGAGGTATGCCGCACCGCGCGCTATCTCATGTGGAAATTCGAAGCCAAGGCCAAATATGGCGTGCGGCTGGTGTATGAATGGGCCAACGAAACGCCGGCCGCCGCCGACGTGCCAAAGGGCTACGCCAACCAGGCGGTCATCGTCGATCCAATCAACACCGGCAGCATCTCCAAGGTGGCCAGCAACACGCCTTCGGCCCCCTCGCAGAACACCCTCAGCCTCAAGGATCTCATTCCCGCCTGGCATGGCCCGCGCGGCAAGAAGGCGTCCTGACTTCCCCCCGGCACTCACCGGGTTACTGGCCGCGGAGCATCCCTGCCCTTTCGATGCTCCGCGGCATTCTTGTCTTGCGGCCCCCTGGCGAAGGGTTGCGTCCGACTTGTGTTCGCGGCGTCGCGGCCCTATGTCTCAACAAACAACACGAGCAACCGGGCCGAAAGCGTGAGCGCAGAGACTTTTCAGGAACTCCAGGCCGATTTCGACCTCCTCGACGACTGGGAGGAGCGTTATCGCTACATCATCGAGTTGGGGCGAACGCTGCCGGCCTTTCCCGATGCCGAGCGCACAGCCACCACCAAGGTGCAGGGCTGCGTGAGCCAGGTGTGGATCAAATCGCGCCTTGAGCGTCAAGACGGCAAGACGGCCCTGCATTTCATCGGCGACAGCGACGCTATCATCGTTCGCGGGCTTATCGCCATCCTGCGCATCCTCTTCAACGGCCGCGAAGCAGGCGCCATCGCCGCCACCGATGCCGGAGAGAAGCTGGCGCGCCTTGGTCTTGACCAGCATTTGACGCCGCAACGCTCCAACGGCCTTGCCGCCATGGTGCACCGCATCAAGGCCGATGCGGCGGCGGCTTCGCCCGCATCGACGATGTGAAAGACCACACCATTCTGCTCAAGCGCCAGACCTCGGACGACTTCGGGCCCTGACAAGGTTCGAGGTGCCAGCGAAGCCGGCCTGTCGGTCTGGAGCCGGCGGGGTAGGTTTGGCTTGCAATCCTGATGACCGAAGATAGTTTCGTGTCAATTGCGGCAGCGCTTGTGGGGCACAAGCCGTGATCGGTTCTTCAGCTCAATCTCCATGAACCGAGCGGTGAAGCGCCGATTGGCGCAAGACCCTGAGGCTCGCCTGTCGACCTCACCCGAGGACAACGATAACGTCCAGAACGAAGGGAAGACCTCAGATGGACCAGTTCTCAGACGCGCCCACGACCTTGAAGATCACGTCGCTGGAGGACTACGGCCCCCTCATCGGTGATGCCGCGGTGGAGCGCATCCTCACCAAGGCAGCGCGCCTGCGCGGCATGCACGTCGTCAATGTCAACTCCACCTACTATGGCGGCGGCGTGGCGGAACTCCTGTCCTCTCTCACCTTGCTCATGAACGCAGCCGGCATTCCCACCGGATGGCGCGTCATTCAGGGCCGGCCCGACTTCTTCAACATCACCAAGCGGATGCACAACGCCTTGCAGGGCGACGAGCTCTTTCTCACCGACATGAAGCGGGACATTTATGAAGAGGTGGTGTTCGAGAACGCCGTTCGCATGCATCTTGACCATGATCTGGTGATCGTCCACGACCCGCAGCCCTTGCCGATCATCGCCCACTTTCGCAAGAGAGCGCCGTGGATCTGGCGCTGCCATGTGGACCTTTCGAGTCCAGACAAGGAGTTGTGGTCCTATTTGCGCGGCTTCATCGAGCACTATGACGCCATGGTGGTCACGCTTCCCGAATATGCCCGCGACGTCTCCATCCCGCAGCGCTTCATCATGCCGGCGATCAACCCCTTTTCGACCACCAACAAGGACTTGTCGGAAGAGGAGGTCGTAGAGCGGCTGGAGCACTACGGCATCCCGACCGACCTGCCGATCGTCACGCAAATCTCGCGCTTCGACAAATGGAAGGACCCGCAAGGCGTCATCGATGCCTTTCGCATCGCCAGAAAGGAGGTTGACGCCACCCTGGTGCTGGTCGGCAATGTCGCGACCGACGACCCTGAGGGACAGGGCCTGTTCGAATCTGCTTTGCAGCAACCAGGAAGAGCGCATCCTCATCATGTCGGTTCAGGACTCCGCGCTGGTGAATGCCCTGCAGCGCCGCTCCGCGGTGGTGGTTCAGAAGTCGACCCGCGAGGGCTTTGGCCTCACGGTGACCGAGGCCATGTGGAAAGGTGCTGCCGTCATCGGCGGCAATGTCGGCGGCATCCGCCACCAGATCAGGGACGGCGAAAACGGCTTTCTGGTCGACGATGTCGAGCAGACGGCCGAGAGGATGGTGCAACTGCTGAAGGATGCCGATCTGCGCCGCAGGTTGGGGGAAAGCGCCAAGGAAACGGTGCGTGCCCGGTTCTTGATGTCGCGGTTGATGGAAGACTGGCTGGACCTGATCGGATCGTTCGAGCAGAGTTTCCACCTGAAAAGCATCGCTCCTCCGTCAGGCGCAGGAGGCGATCATGGCGGCTGAGCGCGCACAGGGCCTCCCCACGCTCGCGCACTGCTTGCCTGGCGCGGCAACAGCGCGTGGCTGCCGGTGAGCGTATTCAGGCAGGACAGCATTAGCGGCGCGTGGGTCATCGTCGCGCCCGAGCGCGGCCACAGGCCACTGGATCGGGGTGCCGCAGCCGATACCGACCCGCCACCTGTCTCGGCTGCCGGCTGCCCGTTCTGTGCGGGCAACGAGGCGATGCTGCCGAAAATCATTGAGGAAACCGCGGCTTCTGAGCCGCCGGGCTGGTTCACGCGCGTGGTTCCCAACAAATTCCCGGCCCTGCGCGCGGATGATCTGCCGCCACCTGCGCTGGACGCGTGCGGGCCCGGCATGCCCGCATACGGCGCCCACGAGGTGATCATCGAGACTGCGCGCCATGACGGCGATCTCACGACACTTACCCCGCCTCATCTCGATGCCGTCGTGCGCACCTATCAGCGCCGGTTCGCCACTCTTGCGCAACGGCCAGGCATCAAGGCGGCCCTGATCTTCCGCAATCATGGACGGCGCGCCGGTGCCTCGCTCGATCACCCGCACGCCCAGGCAATGGCCTTGGGGCTGCTCCCTCCCCTTTTCGCCGCCATTGCCCAAAGGGCGCAGGCGCACTACGAAAGGCAGGGGCAATGCCTCATGTGCGCCTGCCTGCAGCATGAGCTCGATCAGGCCAGGCGCACTGTCGAGGCGAGCCAGAGGTTCGTCGTCTTCGTGCCCTATGCGGCGACAAAGCCGTTCGAGCTGTGGATCGCGCCACGGCGGCATCAGGCCTCGTTCGCCGAAGTGGACGCAGAGGAATTGGCCGAGTTCGGCCAGGTCCTGCAGCGCAGCCTTCGTTGCCTGGACGCGGTCGCAGGCGAGCCGCCCTACAATTTCGCCATCGAATTCCTGTGCATGGACCAATCCAGTGCAGCCTACCTGCACTGGCGGCTGCGCATCGTACCCGAAACGGCGAGGCCGGCAGGCTTCGAGCTCGGCACCGGCATGAGCATCAATCCCTCAAGTCCCGAGCGCGACGCCGAGGCCCTGCGCGCAGCCATGCAGGCAGGTGCCGGAACACTTGCGGCTCAATCGGACTCTTCCTCGAACATCGCCGGGCGATAGTCTTCCGAGCCCCAGCTTTGGATGCGCACCGGAGCGCTTGCCGGCGCGGGCCGGCGGACAAGACCATAGTGCTCGGCCAGGCGTGCCAAGGCGATCTGCAACACGACCTTGCCGGCGCGCTGCGGAAGTCCCAGACGCCGCTCAGCGGCTTCCAGGCCGTTGGTCAGGCAGCAGACTTCGAGCAGGATACCGGCAAGGCCCGGCCCTACCGCTGCCAGCGCCCGGTTGACGCGTTCGCGCGCATCCATGGCGCGCGCGCTCAGATCGAGCGCATTGGCGGAGCCGCCGCCGCGCCCGCTGGCACCGGAGGCAATCGTTGAGTCCCAACTCGCCGTCACCCGCTGCGCCAGGCCGGCTATGGTGAAGTCGGCCCTCAGGCGTTCGCCGGCGCCGAATTCGGTTTCATCGATCAGCGGCCTGCCCTGCCGGTCGTGCCGGCGCAGCAGCCAGGCCAGCGGCGATTCCGCGGCATCGGCCGTCACCTGGCGTCTCAACCCGTCGATGTCGCGGTGCTGCTCGCCCACCAGTCCATGCTGACGCCGATGAGCGCCCACGGCGCCGGATGAGGGCACGGCATCGCGAGCGGCCGCGGCATGGCCGGCCGCCGTCAGCCGGTAGAGTCCGGGACCTTTGCGGGCAATCCAGCCGCGGGCGCACCAGTCGTCGATGGCGCGCGCATCGAGATTGGCCCCGCTGCCGCCGGCATCGGTGAAACGGAAGAGATGCGGCTCTGCCTGCTTGCCAGGGGCCGGCTCGATGACACCGCCGGCCGCTGCGAGTCGCCGCAACAAACCCTTGGAGGACGTGCCGTTCTTGCGCCGGCCGGAGCGGGAGGGGGAGGAAGGTGAATTCAAGGCCCACGGATGAGTGGGCGAAAGTGGTTGGTCGGTCATGGTTTATTCTCCCATTTGTTCACTTTTTGTTCTTATTATTAATCAAACCGGAAAACAAGCCGCCAGCACTAATTATGGTTAACCGGCCGCAACGGCCGGCAGGTTCGGGCCCACCACCCCACCCGGGATGGCGACAGCGCCGACCGGCACGCAGAGGTCATGGCCAAGGATCATGTCCACCCCGCTGCCGTCACAGGCAAGCGGCAGCCGCAGCCAGAACTGCACCAGATGCTCACTTGACTGACGAGCGCCGCGCAGAGCGCCGTTGGCGGGCCGAGCCGATCTCGCCACCCGCTCCAGCGCCTTGAACCAGTAGCCGGACCTGCCGTCCTCGGCCGCAGCCGGAACCACCGAGCCCGTCACCTCGCGGTCGAAGATATCCCTCAGGCGCGAGCCAGCCAGCCGGTAGCGAAAAACCGAAGCATCGGACAGCACATCGATGAGCGACACATGCGGCAGCAGGCGCGGAATATCGGCCGGCGATATATCCCGGCGCCCGGGCAGGCCTTGTGCTGAACACTTGTCCAGCCAATAGTCGAACAACTGCCGCTGCTCGGGGATCACCAGTTGGGCCCGAAAGGCGACAAAAGCTGGTTCACGCCCCATGATATTGCCCCGCTTCTAGCGAATCGGCTCCTGTGCCCGTCACCGCCGTTTATGAATCGCCGCGGTTGCCGGCGCAAGAGTTGGCAGCAAATATCACTCGCACGCTTCAGCCGGAGCGTGACAAAGCAATACCCCGGCGACCGCTTCAGGTCGCCGGGGTATGAAATTGTCCTAGCGTCGGGTCTACTTGCGCGCGCGCTTCTGGCCCAGCCCCATCTCCTTGGCCAGGCGGGAGCGGGCCTGGGCATAGTTGGGCGCCACCATGGGATAATCGTGCGGCAGACCCCACTTCTCGCGATACTGCTCAGGCGTCAGGTCGTAATGTGTCCTCAGATGCCGCTTGAGCGACTTGAACTTCTTTCCGTCTTCCAGGCAAACGATATGGTCCGGCGTCACCGAGCGGCGCACCGGCACGACCGGCTTGAGCTCTTGCTGCGGCTTTTCTTCCTTGCCCTCGACGGCACCGGCCAGAGCCTTGTAGACGTCATTGATGAGGGTCGTCAGATCGGAGGACGGCACAGCATTGTTGGCCACATACGCAGCCACAATGTCGGCGGTCAATTCAACGATCTCTGTCTTGTTCTCCATTGTCGAGCCTTTCATGTTGTTGTCATCGCGACGGCGGCAGTTACACCTGCTGCCCGCATTACCTAAATTGATACAGGGCCTTAGCCGGCCCCGATTGCTCCGGGCGGTAAACAGCCGCAGTCGACTTGCCTGCCCCGCAATGCGAGCTGTTACTACGCAGCGTTGCTGGTGACCGCTCATCACAGAACAATCTGCGCGTTTGTATTGTCTCTTTTTGAATTTAGCAAGTGTTGAAAGCCACTCGCTTGTGAAAAAAGCGTGCTCAATGAACCAACGTTAATGTCCCGACAACTTATGCGCGCGGAAACCCCAGCTTTACGCGGCGCGGCGGGCATAGGGGCCGGCTTTTCGCGCCGCCCAGTCCCAATATGTCAAGAGCACGCGTGCCTTGTTGAAAGACATCGAATCAAAAAGGTTGCGCAATTCATCGAGGTTGCGGTCGGTGCGCAGCATGGCCGACGTCGAGGTCTGCCAACGCTCTATGGCTGCGGCGAAGAGCGCTCGCGTGGCACCCATGGCTTTCATGACGATGGTGAGCGGCTCGCCGTCGGGGTCGGCGATGAGTTGGCGCGCGCAGGCCTCGCAAATGCCGCTGAGACCGGCCATGAGGCGGGAGGCTTCCGGCGTCAGGCCCTCCTCGATCAAGCCGACCAGCTCTTCAATGCGCGCGCGCGGCGGAAATTTCCTTTCGGTCACATCGTTGGCGGCCGAGGCGTCGACCGCAAGAGTGATCTTGAGGATCTTGGTCAGCGTTTCAGAATCCGTGAGGAAACGCGACAGAACATAGCGGCGAAGCTCAGACGGCAGGAACCAGAACAGCTCGAACGCCACCGGCGCCGGCGTGTTCGTGCGCGTCGCCAGCGGCGCCTGCAGGCTGGGCTGGTTCTTGGCCAGTTCGCACAGGTCGATAAAGGCGTCATAGGAGATGTCGGCGCCGGGATTGCGCACGATGGTGAGAAAGACAGAAGCTTCTCCCTTGGTGATCAGCGCATCAACCAGGGCGCTCGACACATGGCGCCGGCGCGCCACCATGAGGCGCTTGTTCTCGGTGCCTTGCATGATCAGTTCAAGCAGGTCCTGATCCGTAACATTGGCGCACTTTTCCAGCACTAGCGCGGCAACTTCCTCGTTGGGATGTCCGATCAGCTGCTTGATGATGAGGCCAGGAGGCTCTTCCATGAGGCTAAAGCGCTCGGCCAGGGCCAGCACCGACTTGGGCGGCATGCGGGCGATCAGGCGCAAGAGCGTATCGGCGGCAAGACCGCGTTCCTGCGGCTGCAGCGAACCCGACGGCATGGACATGATGTCGAGAAGCATGCGTGCCGTCTCACCGCTGGCCTCGTCGGGAACGATGGCGGCCTCTGGAGCATCCGCGCCTTGGCGCTCTTCCGCCGCAGCGTTGCCGGCATCGCCGGGCTCATCGCTGGCGAAATCGAGGCGCGTGCTCAAGCTGCCCAGTATCGCTGCCAGGTCTTCGTCGGACTCAGCGCCATTCTCGCCCGCCTCAACGGGCCCATCCGCAGCGGATGCATCGTCGCTCGAGGTGTCTGAAGCAACAACCGCCTCGACCGGCGTAGGACTCCATTCGGGCACGGCCGCGACGGCCGAAGCGGCTGCCTCGCCATCGCCTTCGTCACCTTGCGGATCGGCCAAGCTGCCGAACTGGCCTTCGAGCTGGCGCAGCATGTCCTGAAGCGACCCGGGGGTATCATCGCCGGGCTCGGCGGCTTCGCCGACATGGGCAGGCGCTTCGTCCACTGCGACGCCAGGCTCGGCCGGCTCAACGGCATCAGCTTCCTGATCGCCTGTATCATCGGCTGCGGCGACGCCGGCCGCTGCGACCTCAAGCACCTGCGGGGGCACTTCGTCTTCGCCGCCATGCGCCTGGGCAACGGCCTCGCTGCCGGCCTCGAAATCTGCCTCGGGACCCGCCGCTTCCAGCTCATCGGTGAAAACGGGTGCCGGCAGATCGGCCAGCCCCGGCAGGTCGGCTCCGAACGGCCCGATGGCCTCGTCCACTGCGTTTCCGTGTTCCTCGGCCATGATGGCGATCGAGGCATCCTCTCCAGGCAATCGCGCGGCAACCGCATCTTCGGGTTCGTGAGTGGCGGGCTCGAATACCGCCGAATTCGACCTGCGCCAGCCATTCAGCCGTCTCGCCGACGACCGGCTCGGTGGCCTCGGCGCCGGGTTCTGGCGGCAGCATCTCCTCAAAGGTTTCCGGTACCTGGCTGGCGGGCTGCTCTTCAAAAATGCGCCCGAACGCTCGCACGTCCCCGGCCGCCATCTCATCCGTCTCGGCGGCAGGCGGTTCTTGTGATGTCACGGCAAGGTCGAACGGCGATGCCAGTTCGGTTGCCGCCGGCGTCTCGCTGACGGCGGGCTCAAACACCGCCGGTTCGATCTGCTGCGGCAATTCAGCCACCGCGCCGGCAACCGGCTCGGCTGCCCCGGCGCCGGGATCGGGCGGCAGCATCTCGTCTGAGGTTTCCGGTGCCTGGCTCGCCGGCAGATCTTCAAAAATGCGCTCGAACGCTCGCGCGTCCCCGGCCGCCATCTCATCCGTCTCGGCGGCAGGCGGTTCTTGTGATGTCACGGCAAGGTCGAACGGCGATGCCAGTTCGGTTGCCGCCGGCGCCTCGCTGGCGGCGGGCTCAAACACCGCCGGTTCGATCTGCTGCGGCAATTCAGCCGCCGCGCCGACAACCGGCTCGGCCGCCTCAGCGCCGGGATCGGGCGGCAGCATCTCGTCTGAGGCTTCCGGTGCCTGGCTCGCCGGCAGATCTTCAAAAATGCGCTCGAACGCTCGCGCGTCCCCGGCCGCTATCTCATCGGTTTGGCGGGCGGGTGGTTCTTCTGACGCTTCAACAGCCTCAAACGGTAGTGCCTGCTCGGGTGCTGCCGGCGTCCCGCTGATCGCCGATTTATCGAGAGCGTCATCGAAACCCGGAAGCGGCTCGGCCCCGGCCGCTTCAGGCAACTCGTCGGCCGTTGGGGTTGCGAGCGCTTCATCGAGGGCGGGCGAAAGTGCCTGCTCGGGTTGTTCGTCCGCCTCGCTGGCCGCCGGCTCCTCGGTAGCCGTCTCGAACGGGCTGAACGATATGGCGTGATCGGGCTCGGCGGTCGCACTCGCAGCCGTGCGCGCACCGTTCACCGCCTGATGCGCGGCGGATAGGGTTGCCTCTTCGCTATCCTCGCCCTGAAAGAATGGCGCGGCAGGAACCGGCTCATCGGCTGCCGCAGGTTCGGCGGCGGTCTTTAGCCGCGCGGTGAGGGTCTTGAACGACTCAGCCGTCAGGCGCCGGCGCTCATGCGCCGGGCCGGCGGCAATTCCCTCATGTCCCGCGGATGCGCTCCCCGATGAGGCCGGGTCAGCGCACAGGGCATCCTCAGTCATTCCTGCGCAGCTCCGGTCGTCCTCCAACTTGCCTAGAAAACACCGGGATACGTGTAAAAGTGCTTAATTTGTCCAGATTTGTCCTTCGTTTACCAAACCCCCCGCGATCACGCGTAGCGCAATCGGCGCAATACCGGTGGCGCGGGACGCTGGACGAAAGCACGCGAGTGTGGTGTGTCTGCGGTTTGTATGCGCTAAAGGATGAGGCTCAATGCAGGTTTTCGACACGCTCGCTGATCTCTCCGCGTTTCGCGGCCAAGTGGGGCCGAGTTCGTGGCACGTCATCGAGCAGACGCGCATCGACCGTTTCGCCGAGGCGACGGGCGACGATTACTGGATCCATACCGATCCGGAGCGGGCAGCGCGCGAACTGGGCGGACCGACGATTGCCCACGGCTATCTGACGCTGTCCATGATTCCGGTGATCATGTACGAGATGATGACGGTGAAAAACCTCCGGCAAATGCTTAACTATGGGTCGAACCGCGTCCGCTTCATGGCCCCGGTTGCGGCCGGCTCACGCATCAGGGGCCGTGCCCGCCTGGTAAAATCCACTGCCAGGGACAAAGCCTTGATGGCCGCCTTCGAGGTGACCATCGAAATCGAGGGGAGCGACAAGCCCGCCCTCGTCGCCGAGACCCTTACGATGTTCTACGAATGAGGCCTGCCATGAGCGACGACGCAACGAAGACGAAAGTGCACAAGAGCGAGGCCGAATGGCGCAAGATGCTGAGCGATCAGCAATATTACGTCACCCGCCAGCACGGCACCGAGCGCGCCTTTACCCATCCCTACAATGCCAACAAGCAAGCGGGCATGTATGCTTGCGTGTGTTGCGGCGAGCCGCTGTTCAGTTCCGATGCCAAGTTCGATTCCGGCACCGGCTGGCCGAGCTTTTATGCCCCGGCCGATGAGGCAGCGGTCGAGACCCACGAGGACCGCTCGCTGTTCATGCGCCGCACCGAGGCCAGATGCGCCAGGTGCGAAGCCCATCTGGGCCATGTGTTCCCCGATGGTCCCGAGCCCACGGGCCTGCGCTATTGCATGAACGGCGCCGCGCTCAAGTTCACGCCTGAGAAAGAAGACTGAGTTTGATGGACAAAGCCTCCCCCAACCGCCCACCCGTAGCGCGGCGCCAGCCCCATGTGAGCCAACATCACGGCTTCACTCTCAGCGACGACTATGCCTGGCTCCGGGCTCCCAACTGGCAGGAGGTGATGCGCGACCCCGCCCGCCTCGATCCCACCATCTGGGCCTATCTGGAAGCCGAGAACGCCTATACCGAAGCGGCGATGGCAACGACCGGGGCGTTGCAGGAAAAACTCTTCGCCGAGATGAAGGGCCGCATCAAGCAGGACGATTTCGAGCGTCCCCTCCCCCGATGGCCCTTTCGCTTACGCGATGCGCTATGTGGAAGGCGGCCAGCAACCCCTCATTATCCGCACCCGCCGCGACGGCGGCGATGAGAAGGTGCTGCTCGACGGCAACCGCGAGGCTGAGGGCAGAAGCTTTTTCCGCCTCGGCGGCAGCGGTCATTCTCCCGATCACCGGCTCCTGGCGTGGAGCTATGACGATGCCGGTTCGGAATTCTACACCGTCCATATCCGCGATACCGAAAGCGGGCGCGACCTTGCAGATTCCATCCCTCACACCTCCGGCGGCGGCGCCTGGTCGGCCGATGGACGCCACTTCTTCTATATCCGCCTCGACGACAATCACCGCCCGTCAAAGCTCTTCCGCCACGAGATCGGCACCCCCGCCGATGACGATCACCTGGTGCATGAAGAAGACGATGCCGGCTTCTTCATGGGGGTGGGCAAGACCAGTTCCGACCGCCTCATCGTCATCCATTGCCACGACCACGAAACTTCGGAAGTGTGGCTGATCCCGGCTGATGCGCCGTTGAGTCCGCCGCGCCTCGTCGCGGCGCGCGAAGCCAGCGTCGAATACAGCCTCGATGAAGCGGGCGGCGATCTCTTCATTCTCACCAATGCCGGCGGGGCGGAGGACTTCAAGATCGCCACCGCGCCCCTCGAGGCACCAGGACGCGAGAACTGGCGCGACCTTATCGCCCACCAGCCCGGCACCCTCATTCTCGCCTCGACCGCCTATGCCCGCCACCTGGTGCGGCTGGAGCGCTCGGGCGGCCTGCCGCGCATCGTTATTCGCCGACTCACCGACGGGGACGAGCACGCCATCGGCTTCGACGAAGAAGCCTATTCGCTGGGGCTCGTCGGCGGCTACGAGTTCGACACCGATACCTTGCGCTTTTCCTATTCCTCCATGACCACGCCGGCGGAGGTCTTCGACTACAACATGGAGACGCGCGAGCGCATTTTGCGCAAGACGCAAGAGGTGCCCTCAGGCCACGATCCCTCGCTCTACGTCACCCGCCGCATCATGGCGCCGGCCGCGGACGGCGAGGAGGTGCCGGTGTCGCTCCTCTATCGCCGCGACACTCCGCTCGACGGCTCGGCACCCTTGTGGCTCTACGGCTACGGCTCCTATGGCATCTCCATCCCGGCTGCCTTCAACACCAGCATCCTGTCGCTGGTCGATCGCGGCTTCGTCTATGCCATCGCCCATATTCGCGGTGGCAAGGACAAGGGCTATCGCTGGTATACCGACGGCAAGCGCGAGAAAAAAGCCAACACGTTCAAAGACTTCATCGCCGCTGCCCGGCATCTGGCGAAGACGCGGATCACCTCGAAGGGCCATATCGTGGCGCAAGGCGGCAGCGCCGGCGGCATGCTGATGGGGGCGGTTGCCAACATGGCGCCCGAGCTCTTCCAGGCCATCATCGCCGAGGTCCCCTTCGTCGATGTGCTCAACACCATGCTCGACGATACACTGCCGCTGACGCCGCCGGAATGGCAGGAATGGGGCAATCCCATCGGCAGCAAGGAAGCTTATGAGGCGATCGCCGCCTACAGCCCTTATGACAATGTGGCTGCCCGGGCCTATCCCCACATCCTGGCGGTGGGCGGCCTCACCGATCCGCGCGTTACCTACTGGGAGCCAGCCAAGTGGGTGGCGCGCCTCAGGGCCATGAAGACCGACGACAATCTCCTGCTGCTCAAGACGCAGATGGAAGCGGGACACGCCGGCTCGCCCGGCCGCTTCGACCGCCTCAAGGAAGTGGCCTTCGTCTATGCCTTCGGGCTGATGATGACGGGGCGCGACCAGGACCTAGCCCGTATTTCTCACACGCCCTGTGCCCTGCGCCGTTCTCCTGCCCTGTCGCCATTTTGAACCGGCGCGGGGCACAGGGCGTGTGAGAAATGCGGGCTAGTCGTTCAGCTTTGACAGGCTTTCCAGCATCTCGTCGGCGCGGCGGGTGGCGGCCTCGAAGCGCTCCTCGTAGGTTGCCATGTTCTTCTTGGGATCGCGGTAATAGGCGGTGAGCTTCATCAGGCGGATGAAGGCCGCGCTCACGACCCGACCCGGCCAGCGCATCGGGCGGTCGAAGTCGAACAGCAGGATCACCCGCTCATCGTCGGTGTCGTTCCACACCTCGTGCTCGAAAGTATCGTCGAAGACAAAGATTTCGCCCGGCTTCCACACGCAGATCTCATTGTCTACGCGGATGCGGCACTTGTCGGCCTGGCGCGGGATGATCAGTCCCAGATGGCTGCGCACGATGCCCTTGGTGACACCGCAGTGGGCGGGAATGTGAGAGCCCGGGCTGAGGATGGAGAACCAGGCGGTCTGCAGATCGGGCACCTGCTCCAGAAGCCGGGTGGTCACCGGCGCCTGGCGGCAGTTCTTCTTCATCTTGGTGCCGAAACCGTAGAGGATGAAGGTGCGCCAGTCGTTGCCGCGTGAAATTTTCTTCTGATCGGGAGACACATTGAGGAACGTGGGGATGACGTCGCGGTGCTTGAGGATTTCCGCAACCTCGGCGCGGATGTCCTGCCAGTGGTCGGTGAAAGATGCAAGGAAGGGAAAATCGGCGTTGTCGAGCACCGGCCGGTCGGCGACCAGCGACTGGCGGGCAAGAAAACTGCTCAAGGATCGCGTGAGCCACTTGCCCAAACGCATCACCCGCTTGCGCCGCGCCTTCTTCAGGCGCTCGAAAAATCCGAGCCCACCTGTCGTCTGGCTGGTGGACGACATTCCAGAACCCCTCACACCAACATCCCAATAGCGGACACGACCCGCTTCAACTTGCCCAACGTCAACAGTTCGGTTCGCACGAACATTACGCCTTGGTCAAGATGGTGACTAATTACGCATTGGCAACATGGCATCATGATGACTAGGTAGGATGAGGACGCGAGCCATGTTTGCGCACAGGACAGTGAAACACAGTTTGTTCGGACTCATGGCGGGTGCCGCCGGCCTCGCCATGGGGGCGGCTGGTCTTTTTGCGGCCGAGCCGGCCGGCGATGCCGCGGCGCTGGCCGTGGCGGCAAAGGACTTCGCGGCCTATTGCGCGCCCTGCCACGGGGCCGGCGGCAAGGGTAACGGCCCCATCGCAGGGCGCCTCAATATCGCGCCCGCCAACCTCACCAGCATCAGCCAGCGCAACGGCGGCTCGTTCCCGGCGGCTGACGTCTACAACAAGATCGAAGGGCTCTCCATGCCGCAGGCCCATGGCCGCCGCGAAATGCCGATCTGGGGCGATGTGTTCGTGACCCAGGCGTTGGGCCAGACCACATCGCTGGCCGATGCCAAGGCCGCGACGCAAAGGGCCAAGGCGCGCATCGGCGCGCTGGTCGACTATCTGCGATCCATCCAGGCGGCTCCGTGAGTTGCGCCGGTGCTGCAACTGGCGTAAGGAAATTTCTTCTCGCACCTGCACAATCCATGGAGTTCGTCATCATGGCCGAGGCCGCAGCAAAGCTCGATTCCGCCAGCAAGGCAGCCGCCCACTTCAACTGGGAAGACCCGCTCGATCTGGAGGGCCAGTTGAGCGAGGAGGAGCACATGATCCGCGACAGCGTCAAGGCGTTCGCCGCCGACAAGCTGATGCCCAGGGTGCAGTCGGCCTTCCGCGAGGAGCGCTTCGACCGCGAGATCATGACCGAGGCAGGCGAAGTTGGCCTGCTCGGCATAATGACCGATCCGAAATACGGCGGGGCGGGTCTCGGCTACGTGGCCTACGGCCTCATCGCGCGCGAGATAGAGCGCATCGATTCCGGCTATCGCTCGGCCATCAGCGTGCAGAACTCGCTGGTGATGTATCCGATCGAGGCCTATGGCACCGAAGCCCAGAAGATGAAATTTCTGCCAAAACTCGCGACCGGCGAGATGGTCGGCTGCTTCGGCCTCACCGAACCCGATGCCGGCTCCGATCCCGGCGGCATGAAGACCCGTGCCAGGCGCACCTCTTCCGGCTTCGTTCTCAACGGCTCCAAGACGTGGATCTCCAATTCGCCCATCGCCGATGTTGCCGTGGTGTGGGCCAAGCTCGAGGACGAGGGCATCCACGGCTTCCTGGTGGAGCGTGGCACGAAAGGCTTTTCCACCCCCAAGATCGAAGGCAAGGTCTCGCTCAGGGCCTCGGTCACGGGCGAGATCGTGCTCGACAATGCCGAGGTGCCGGAAGACAGCCTGCTGCCCGGTGCGCGCGGGCTTTCAGGACCGTTCGGCTGCCTCAACAAGGCGCGCTTCGGCATCGCCTGGGGCGCCATGGGCGCGGCCGAGGATTGCTGGTTCAGGGCGCGGCAATACGTGCTCGACCGCAAGCAGTTCGGCCGCCCGCTCGCCGCCAACCAGCTCATCCAGAAAAAACTCGCCGACATGCAGACCGAAATCGCCATCGGCCTCAACGGCGCCCTGGCGCTCGGCCGGGCACTGGAGGCGGGCCGGGCGGCACCTGAGGCCATCTCGCTGATGAAGCGCAACAATTGCGGCAAGGCGCTGGACATCGCGCGGCTAGCGCGCGACATGCATGGCGGCAACGGCATTTCCGACGAGTTCCACGTAATCCGCCATCTGGTGAACCTGGAGACCGTCAACACCTACGAGGGCACGCACGACATCCATGCCCTCATCCTCGGGCGGGCCCAGACCGGCATCCACGCCTTCTTCTGAACGACACGGCCGCCACAGCGGTGATGAGTGCGCGCGAAGATCCACATCACGTCGACCAGGCGCCAACCGTGCGGCGACGGCCCCGACGCTGACCTCTTCGGCGTGTTCATGGAAAAGCCGCCGACCCGATCCCCCCAAGTTTTCACCACTTGGCACACCACGGGCCCGCGGGAACGAAATTCCGCCCTAGTGTCTTGACAGATTGTGCCAATAGCCTTGGATAGGCACGCTCATTCTGGCCCTGTCGGCCAAATTCATCCCTAACCTCGAGGAGTTATCCAGATGTCATTCTCGCTTCCCGCACTGCCTTACGACTATGAATCGCTGCAGCCGTACATGTCGCAGGAGACCCTCGAATACCACCACGACAAGCACCATCAGGCTTATGTCACCAACGGCAACAACCTGCTGAAGGACTCAGGCCTCGACGGCAAGAGCCTGACCAAGATCGTCAAGGCGAGCTATGGCAAGAACGCCGGACTCTTCAACAACGCCGCCCAGCATTTCAACCACCTGCACTTCTGGCGCTGGATGAAGAAGGGCGGCGGCGGCAAGAAGCTGCCGGGCAACTTGCAGAAGGCGGTCGATGCCGATCTCGGCGGCTACGACAAGATGCGCGCCGATTTCCTGCAGGCCGGCGCCACCCAGTTCGGCTCCGGCTGGGCCTGGATCGCCTTCAAGGACGGCAAGCTGTCGATCATGAAGACGCCAAATGGCGAGAACCCGCTGATCCACAGCGCCTATCCGATGCTCGGCTGCGACGTGTGGGAGCACTCCTATTACATCGACTACCGCAACGCCCGTCCCAAGTATCTCGAAGCCTGGTTCGACAACCTGGTGAACTGGGACTACGTGGCCGAGCTTTACGACAGCGCCACGGACTGACACGAGGGGCCGCCGTCTGGCGGCCTTTTCTCCTGTGCGCTGCTTGATTCCGATATTAGTGCTGCTAATATCGGTTCAATGAAGCTTGCTCGCTGGCTCGACAGGACCGGGACGACACAGGCCGAACTGGCACGCCGGCTCGGCATCACCCAGGGCCGGGTTTCGCAGATCGTTGCCGGAGCCGCGCCATCGTTCGATGTGGCGATGAAGATCGAGGCGGTGACTGGCGGCAAGGTGCCGGCGAAAGCACTGGCGCACGATCCTGCCGGTGACGGCAGCGGAAAGGGTACGTCCATGACTTCGCAAAGTCTCTTCGACAGCGTAGAGGCCGCCATCGCCGCCGTGCGAAGCGGCGAGCTGGTGGTGGTGGTCGATGACGACGACCGCGAGAACGAGGGTGACCTCATCGCCGCGGCAAGCAAGATCACGCCCGAGCAGATGGCGCTCATGGTGCGCCATACATCCGGCATCGTGTGTGCGCCGATGACGCGTGGGGATGCCCGCCGCCTCAAGCTTGACCCGATGGTCGCCGACAACGATGCCCCGCACGGCACCGCCTTCACCATCTCGGTCGACTACAAGGACGGCCTCACCACCGGCATCTCGGCCAAGGAACGCACCACCACCGTGCATGCGCTCGCCAATGCCAATGTCGGCGCCGGTGATTTCGTGCGGCCGGGGCACATCTTTCCGCTGGTGGCCAAGCGCGGCGGGGTGCTGATGCGCTCCGGCCACACCGAGGCGGCCGTCGATCTGGCGCGCCTGGCAGGCCTGCCGCCGGTAGGCGTCATCTCCGAACTGGTCAACGACGACGGCACGGTGAAGCGCGGCGAGGACGTGCTGAAATTCGCCCGCGAGCACAATTTCAAGATCATTTCCGTCGATGCCCTCATCGCCTACCGGCAGGCGCGCGAGCGGCTGGTGGAGCGCACCGGCACCTTCGATGTACCCACCCCCATCGGCCTGGCGCGCGGCATCGCCTATTCCACGCCCTTCGATCCGGTGCAGCATCTGGCGCTGATTTTCGGTGAGGTCGGCGATCGGCACAGCGTGCCGGTGCGCCTGCACCGCGAGGACCTGGCCGATGATGTCTTTGGCGAGCGGCACACCCTCAACGCCGTCTATCAAGCCTTTGAAAAAGATGGCTGCGGCGTCCTCGTCTATCTGCGCGAGGGCACCTCAGGCGTCCCCGCGGCGCGGCTGTTCGAGGAAGCGGAGGCTGAGGAGTCCGGCTCGGCCAAGGCACGCGTCGAAGTCCTGGCGCGACATCGGGCTGGGGGCGCAGATCCTGCGCGATCTCGATCTCAATTCGATCAAGCTGCTGACCACCAGCACCCGCCATTATGTGGGGCTGTCGGGCTTCGGCATCGAGATCGAAGATACGGTGCGGCTACCCGCCTGAGGCGCGCTAACGGCGCGAGAGGCCGCCCAGAACACCGCGAACAAGGGCGGAACCAAGCTGACGAACAAGCACCGAACCCACCTGACGACCCACTGAACTGGCGACGTTCTTGACAAAGCGATCGGTGGCCGTTTCGCGGGTGCGTGACGAGCTCGAGGCCTTGGCCTGGCGTTTGGCTTCTTCCTCCTCCGCCTTGCGTTTCGCTTCGACCTGGGCGGCGGCCTGTTGTTCGGCGGCACGCTTGGCAAGCACCTCGTAGGCCGACTCGCGATCGATTGGCTTGTCGTATTCACCATAGATCGGGCTGTTGCGGATGAGGGACTGGCGGGTGGCCGGATCGATGGGGCCGAGCTTGCCCGAGGGCGGACGGATGAGGGTGCGCTCGACCATGGTGGGGACGCCCTTTTCATCCAGCACCGACACCAGGGCCTCGCCGACGCCGAGCTCGGTAATAGCCTTTTCGGTATCGAAGGCGGGGTTCTGGCGAAACGTCTGGGCGGCGGCTTTTACTGCCTTCTGGTCGCGCGGGGTGAAGGCGCGCAAGGCGTGCTGGACGCGGTTGCCGAGCTGGGAAAGCACCGTGTCGGGCATGTCGACCGGGTTCTGGGTGACGAAATAGATGCCGACGCCCTTGGAGCGGATGAGGCGCACCACCTGCTCGATCTTGTTGAGAAGGCCGGGCGGGGCGTCGTTGAACAGCAGATGCGCCTCGTCAAAGAAAAAGACCAGCTTCGGCTTTTCCGGATCGCCCACCTCGGGCAGCTCCTCGAACAGTTCCGACATCAGCCACAACAGGAAGGTGGCGTAAAGCTGCGGTGATTCCATCAGCTTGTCGGCGGCGAGCACCGAGACATAGCCGCGCCCGTCGCGCGTGGTGCGCATCAGATCCTTGATGGTAAAGGCCGGCTCGCCGAAGAAATGCGCACCCCCCTGCTCCTCGATCACCACCAGCCGACGCTGGATGGCCCCGATGGTCTGGTCGCTGACATTGCCGTACTGGGTGGTGATGTTGCCGCCGCGCGTCGCGAGATCCGAAAGCAGGGCGCGCAGGTCCTTCAGGTCGAGGACAAGGAGGCCTTCCTCGTCGGCGATGCGGAAGAGGATGTTGAGCGCGCCTTCCTGCGCCTCGGTGAGGCCCATGAGGCGTGACAAGAGCACCGGCCCCATATCGGAGACGGTGGTGCGGATCGGGTGGCCCTGCTCGCCGAACAGGTCATAGAAGATGGTGGGAAAGGCATCGAAGCCATAATCGTCGAAGCCGATCATCTTGGCGCGCTTCAACAGGAAATCCTTGGGCTCGCCTTTTTCGCCGATGCCGGAGAGGTCGCCCTTGATGTCGGCGGCAAAGACGGGAACGCCAGCGGAGGAAAAGCCTTCGGCGAGAATCTGCAAGGTCACCGTCTTGCCGGTGCCGGTGGCGCCGGTGACCAGTCCGTGGCGGTTGGCCTTGGAGAGATAGAGCTCCTCGCGCTTGGTGCTCTGGCCAATAAAAATTCCAGTGTCGGACATCAACGCTCTCCATTTCCGAGTGGTGCCGGAGCGGGGCGATTCACCGACCGCGGCAATCTGCTATAAAAGCCCATCGTGTGCAAATGAGACAAGTGACGAGGCCGGGTAATGCGGGACTTGATTGAGAGGGTGATGAAGGCGACGGGGCTCGATGCGCAAAAAGCCGAGCGCGCCATCGGCATCGTCCTGTCGCTGGTCAAGACACAGGGCAACAAGGCCAAGGTGACGGAGTTGTTCGCCAAGCTTCCCGGCGCCGACGAGCTGGCCGCGCAACACGGCGGCGACGGCGCGCGTGGCGGCGGGCTGCTCGGCATGCTGGGCGGCGGGCTGATGGGCGGGCCGCTGGCAGCCATCTCCAAGCTGCAGGCGGCCGGCCTCAACATGGACCAGATCAAGGCGCTGGGTCGGGAGACCCTCGGCTATGCCAAGGAAAAGGCGGGCGATGACCTGGTGCGCGAGGCCGCAGGCTCCATACCGGGGCTTTCGGCCTATGTCTGAGGACGATTGGCACGGTGGACTTGCTGCTTACCAGTGTCACCCTCGGGCTTGACCCGAGGATGACAAGGGGTTGGGCAGGTTCGCCTTTGCGTGCGCGGCGGAGGCCCGATGCGTGCCGCTATGACAAAGTAGGGTACAGTTGCCGCAAGCGGTCTGCTATCCTGTTGCAGCGCACAAGGAAGGATGGGCGAGCGACATGACAGGGCTCAAACTGGCAGGCGAGTTCGCGGGCGCAGATCGTGAAGCCTGGGCCAGACAGGCCATCGCCGGGCTCAAAGAACGCCCGCTCGAAGGCCTCACCAGCCGGACCTATGACGGCATCGTCGTCGAACCGGTGGCGCCGCGTGCCGAGGCGCCAACGCCGCTGCCGGCGCATGGGCGCGGCTGGCAGACGATACAGCGCATCGACATGCCGGATTTCGACGCCGCCAACGCCCAGGCGCTGGACGACCTGGAAAACGGCACCGACGGTCTTTGCCTGGTGTGGCCGGAAAGCCTTGCCGCCGGCCGGCATGGCGTGCCCGTGGCCGGTCCGCGTGACCTTGCGCGCCTGTTCGAAGGGGTGCACCTCGATCTCATCCGCCTTCGCCTCGATGCCGGACGCTTCGGGCGGCCGGCAGCGAACCTGGTGGCCGAGTTCTACGAGGCGAGGTCTGTAGATCCGGCGCGCGCCCGGCTCTCCTTGTGCCTCGATCCGGTGGGCGCCTTTGCGCTCATGGGCAAGCTCATCGACCCGCAAGCCCTTGCAGGGCGCATGGCAGAGACATTGGGCAGGCTCGACGGGGCGGGCCACAAAGGCGACGTCTTTGCCGCCGATGCGCGGGTATGGCACGGCGCCGGCGCCTCCGAGGCGCAGGAACTGGGACTGGCGCTGGCAACGGCCGTTCAATACCTCAGATTATTGGAAGCGGGCGGCATCGGGCCAGCCGCGGCGCTGCCGCGCATGGGCCTGGTGCTCGCGGCCGATGCCGACCAGTTCCTCACCATCGCCAAATTCCGCGCCGCGCGGGTATTGTGGGCAAGGCTGGCGGAGACGCTCGGGCAGAGGGATGCAGCCCTCACGCTGCACGGCGAAACGTCCTTGCGCATGATGACCAAGCACGATGCGCAATCGAACCTGTTGCGCACCACCACCGCCGCGTTTGCCGCCGGTATCGGCGGGGCGGACACGGTGACGGTTTTGCCCTTCACCGCCGCACTCGGTCTTGCCGATGCCTTCGCGCGGCGCATGGCGCGCAACATCCAGTCGATCCTCAAGGAAGAATCGGGGATCGGCGAGGTGAGCGATCCGGCCGCCGGATCGGGCCATCTGGAGGCCCTGACCCTGGCACTGGCGGAAAAGGCCTGGGAGATTTTCCGCGCAATCGAGACGGCCGGCGGGCTGATTGAGGCGCTCATTGCGGGCAAGGTGCAGGCGATGATCGCCGACGTGGCCGAAAGGCGCGGCAAGGACATCGCGCGGCGCAAGACAGGGCTGACGGGCCTGAGCGAATACCCAAATCTCGACGAGAAGACAGCGAACACCCTTTCGATGGACCTCACCGCCGATTGGGCCAAGGGGACGGGTTTCAACAAGCCGGGCGCGGAAGTGAAATCCGTAGCCTGCGCACCGCTCGGGCAAGCGAGCCTTGGCGCGGCCTTCGAGCGCCTGCGCGATAAGGCCGATGCTATGGCGGGTGCGGGCGGGCGCCCGGCGGTGTTCCTTGCCAATCTCGGCGCCGTGGCCGATTTCAACACTCGCGCGACGTGGATGAAGAACCTGCTGGCGGCGGGTGGCATCGCTGCCGTTGAAGGCGATGGCGGCGGGGATATTCAGGCCGTCGCCACCGGCTTTGCCGCCTCGGGCACCCGCATTGCCTGCCTGTGCTCTACCGACCAGGTGTACGAGCGAATGGCCGAGGAGACGGCAAAGGCGCTCAAGCAAGCGGGCGCGGCGCAGGTGCTGATGGCCGGGCGTCCGGGCGACGGGGAGGCGGGCCTGGCGGCTGCCGGCGTCGACCGTTTCGTCTTTGCCGGCATGGATGTCACCACCTTGCTTTTTGAGCTTCTTGCCGGTCTCGCGGAGGCACGCACATGAGCAAAATCCCCGATTTTTCCGCCATGCCCTTCGCGCTGCCCGCCGAACCGGCCGCGACGACGGCAGAGACCGTGCGCGAGACGCCAGAGGGAATTGCGCTCAGGTCGCACTACGGTCCCGAAGCCGTCGAGGGGCTCGACTTCCTCGATACCTGGCCGGGGCTGCCGCCGTTCCTGCGCGGTCCTTACCCGACCATGTATGCCAGCCAGCCGTGGACTATCCGCCAATATGCCGGGTTCTCGACGGCCGAGGACTTCCAACGCCTTTTACCGGCGCAATCTCGCCGCCGGGCAGAAGGGGCTGTCCATCGCCTTCGATCTCGCCACCCATCGCGGCTATGACAGCGACCATCCGCGCGTCGCCGGCGATGTCGGCATGGCGGGGGTGGCGATCGATTCCATCTATGACATGAGGACGCTGTTTTGTGGCATCCCGCTCGATCAGATGAGCGTGTCGATGACCATGAACGGGGCGGTGCTGCCGGTGATGGCACTCTATATCGTCGCCGCCGAGGAGCAGGGGGTGAAGCCGGAGCAGCTTGCGGGCACCATCCAGAACGACATCCTCAAAGAGTTCATGGTGCGCAACACCTACATCTATCCGCCTGAAGCCTCGCTGCGCATCATCTCCGACATCTTTTCGTTCACCTCGGCGCACATGCCGAAATTCAACTCCATCTCCATTTCCGGCTATCACATGCAGGAAGCCGGCGCGACGGCGGATCTGGAGCTGGCCTATACGCTCGCCGACGGGCTCGAATATGCCCGCGCCGGCATCGCCGTCGGACTGGACATCGACAAGTTCGCGCCGCGCCTGTCCTTCTTCTGGGCCATCGGCATGAACTTCTTCATGGAGGTGGCGAAGATGCGCGCCGCCCGCATGCTGTGGGCCAAGCTCATCAAGCCGTTTTCGCCGAAGAACGAGCGCTCCTTGTCGCTGAGGACCCATTGCCAGACGTCCGGCTGGTCGCTCACGGCGCAGGATGTGTTCAACAACGTGACGCGCACCGCCATCGAGGCGATGGCGGCGACGCAAGGCGGCACCCAGTCGCTGCATACCAATGCGCTGGACGAGGCCCTCGCGCTGCCCACCGATTTTTCCGCCCGCATCGCCCGCAACACCCAGCTCTTCCTGCAACAGGAAGCGGGCACCCGCCGGGCGGTCGATCCCTGGGGCGGCAGCTATTTCGTCGAGCGGCTGACCGGCGATCTGGCGCAGCGGGCCTGGGCCCATATTGAGGAAGTCGAGGCCATGGGCGGCATGGCCAAGGCGATCGCGGCGGGGCTGCCCAAGCTCAAGATCGAGGAAGCCGCCGCCCGCACCCAGGCGCGCATCGACACCGGGCGGCAGACGGTGGTGGGGGTCAACAAATACCGGGTCACGGACGAAACGCCCATCGATATCCTCAAGGTGGACAATTCCGCCGTCAGGGCGACGCAGATCGACAAGCTCAAGCGCCTTCGGGCCGAGCGCAACGAAAGCGAGTGCCAGGCGGCGCTCGATACGCTGAGCAAGGTCGCAGCGTCCGGTGAAGGCAATCTTCTGGCGGCGGCGGTCGCGGCGGGGCGCGCCAAGGCGACGGTGGGGGAGATTTCGAGCGCCATGGAAAATGTCTGGGGCCGGCATGTGCCGGAAATCCGGGCCATCCAGGGCATCTATCGCAAGGAGGCAGGCGCCATGTCCGATGCCGTCGAGCGCACCCGCGCCATGACCGATGCCTTCGCCGAGGCCGACGGGCGGCGGCCGCGCATTCTCGTCGCCAAGATCGGCCAGGACGGCCATGATCGCGGCCAGAAGGTGATCGCCACCGCCTTTGCCGATCTCGGCTTCGATGTCGATATCGGGCCGCTGTTCTCGACGCCGGAAGAAGTGGCGCGGCAGGCGGTGGAGAACGATGTCCACATCGTCGGGGTTTCCTCGCTGGCAGCCGGCCATCTGACGCTGGTGCCGGCGCTGAAGGCGGCGCTGGAGAAAGAAGGGCGCAGCGACATCATGATCGTGGTGGGCGGCGTCATCCCGCCACAGGACATACAGGCGCTGCTGGATGCCGGGGCATCGGCCATCTTCCCGCCGGGCACAGTGATCGCCGAAGCCGCGCAGAAGTTGCTCGCCCAGCTTAACCAGCGCCTCGGCTACGCCCAGAAGGCGGCGGAGTGATTGGCCGTCAGCGTTCGCGGCCGTGCGCCACCAGCCTCGCATGGGCCGCTGCGGCGACCGATTCGTCGCCGGCATCGAGGCCATAAACATAGGCCAGCGTGAAGAAGAAGCAGGCCGCGTCGATGTCGCCGGCTACCTCGCGCAGGCGTCCGGCCTCGTCATAGAGGCCGGGCAGGCGGGCGGTATCGCGGGCGGCATGGGCGGCCAGCAGGTCACGTTGCAGGCGGGTGATTGGGTCACTTTCAGCCAACGTCACTGACCGGAAAACCGCCCGGCCACCCAGTCGTGGAAGCAGTGGGTCGCCTCGTCCATGACGGGAGAAAACCGCCCGCCGTCGAACAGCGAGGCGGAGCGCCCGCGCTGCATGCCTTCGACCACGAAGACGTCCTCGACGAAAACTTCCTTCCACATGGCGGCGTGCTTTTCGCGCATGCCGCGCCAGTCGTCACCGCGCATTTCTTCGGAAGCGTAGTAGATTTCGATGCACTCTATGGTGCGGTCGTGGCCTTGCGGATCGAGCATGATGGCGAAGGTGTGATCCTTGTGCACACCGAGCAGGACGTTGGGGTAAAGCGTCAGGTATTCCGCGCCTGCCGCCCATTTCTCGCCAAGGCCCTCGAAGCTGGAAAACGACCGTCCCGAACCGTCGATCTGGGGGTTGTAGACGGTGGTGCCCTGGCCGGAAAAGTGCTGCGGAGCACAGATGTTGTAGTGATCCTCCAGGCGTGAATAGCTGTTCAGCCCCGGGTGAATCCACGGCAGATGGTAGCTCTCGCAATAGTTCTCGACCGCCAGCTTCCAGTTGCATTTCACTTCGAGCGTGAACGAGGCCGCTTCGCCACCATGATAGAGCGGACGGTCCGCGAACTCGCCCCAGCGGGCGATGACGCCGGCAGCATGGGTCTCGAAAGCAGGCGCCTTGCCGTCGAGATTGACGAAGATCATGTCCATGAAGATGTGGCTGCGCACCTCGATGAGGCCGAGCCGGTCGCGATCGATGCTGTCGTGCAGATTCTTGCCGGGGCCGCCCACATGGGGGGTGGTGCGCAGGCTGCCGTTAAAATTGTAGCACCAGGAATGATAGGGGCAGCGGATGGTGGAGCGCAGCGTCGTCGGCTCTGAAACCAGGATCATGCCGCGATGACGACAGACGTTCTGGAACACGCGCACGGCGCCTGCCTTGTCGCGTACGACAAGCAGCGGCTGGCCGAGGAACTCCACCGGCCGGGTATCGCCGGGACCGGCAACGTCCTTGGCAAAACCGATGCAGGCCCATGTCGGGGCGAAGAGAACGCGCTTTTCCGCCTCGAATACATCGGCGTCGGTATAAAAGGCGTTGGGCAGGCCGTTGGCTTCGGCGATGGGCCTGGTGACCTTGGCAAGCACGGCGGCATCGAAGGTGTTCATGGGGCCTTGATCCTTCAGGTGGCAGGCAGGCATCGAAACGCATGTTGCATCTGGCCGGGCCGCCAGCGCATCAGAATGCGTCACCGTACCCATCATCCGCGCCATCGGCAGATGACATCGCGGCCCCGATTGGCTAAGCGAGGGCCATGACGAGAGGACCTGCCGACATCGAGGAACTGGCCGCGAAAATCCGCCACGGCGACCGCGCGGCGCTAGGGCGGGCCATCACGCTCATCGAATCGATGCGGCCCGATCATGAGCAGCAAGCGCAGGCGCTGATGCAGGCCCTCTTGCCCGCAACCGGCAAGGCAATGCGGGTGGGCATCACCGGCGTACCAGGGGCGGGCAAGTCGACGCTCATCGACGAACTGGGCACCATGCTGACGGGCAAGGGGCACAAGGTCGCCGTGCTTGCCGTCGATCCCACCAGCCAGCGCACCGGCGGCTCGATCCTCGGCGACAAGACACGCATGGCACGCCTGGCCGTCGACCCGCACGCGTTCATCCGCCCTTCGCCTTCCGGGCAAACGCTGGGCGGGGTGGCGCGGCGCACGCGCGAGACCATGCTCGCCTGCGAGGCCGCCGGCTTCGATGTCGTCATCGTCGAGACGGTGGGCATCGGCCAGTCGGAAGCAGCCGTCGCCAGCATGGTCGACTTCTTCCTGGTGGTGATGGTGCCGGGCACCGGCGATGAATTGCAGGGCATCAAGAAGGGGGTTCTGGAGATCGCCGACCTCATCGCCGTCAACAAGGCCGACGGCGACAATCTCGATCGCGCCCGACGCGCAGCGGGCGATTATCGCGCCGCCCTCAACATGCTGAGCCCGGTCAACCCCGACTGGCGGGTGCCGATCACCATGATCTCCGGCAAGACCGGCGATGGCATAGAAGCCATGTGGTCGGAGGTGGTGCGGCATCACGACATGATGACGGAATGCGGCTGGTTGGACCGCCATCGGCGCGAGCAGCAGGTGAAATGGATGTGGGCCATCCTCGATGACCGAGTGCGCCGGCAACTGGCGGGTGAGAAGGTGGCAACGATCGAGGCCGAGGTGCGCGCCGGTCGGTTGTCGCCTGCCCTGGCGGCCGATCAGGTGCTGGCGCTGGCGGGGGTTTCGCGATGAGCGGCAAGGACGCGGTGGTGCGCCGGCGTACGCTGTTCTATGTGCCGGGCTTCGATCCCCAGGGCCCCTCGCGCTATCACGGCCTCTACCGGCGCGAAGCCCCGCTGCAGGCGAAGATCAGCGGCATGGAGATCAGCGTGGGCGAACGCAAGCCGCGCGGCAAGCACCATGCCGTGTGGTCGGTGGAGGCGGTGGAGGACGGGCACAGGGTCGAGACCGAATTCATCTTCCTGCGCTGGGACGACATCGTGCGCGCCAACTGGCCGCGCGGCGCCTTCACCATGTTCGCCACCATGCTGTCGACCTATTGGCAGCAGTTTCGCTCCGGCTTCCTGCGCAAACTCTATGCGACGACCTGGGCAACCAGCGTGGCCGGGGCCTACCCGGCCCTGTTCCTGCTGCTCGGCGTTCTTGCCGGCGTGCTTGCCGGCACCGTGTTGGGACTCACCATCGCCTGGCTGACTGACATCACGTTGTGGCTGTGGCTGCCTTTCGCGCTGGCGGGCGGTATCGCCGGCATCGCCTATGGCGGTCCCTGGGTGGATCAACAGTTTGGGGCTTACTGGCTCATTCGCATCTACACTTTCGTGATGCCGCATGCGCGCGGGCAGGTCACGGGAATCCAGGAGCGCTTTGCAGAGTTCGCCGCTGAACTCGTCGACGCGGCGAAGGCGAACGCAGTCGATGAAATTCTCATTGTCGGCCACTCGACCGGGGTGCAGGCCGCCGCCTCAATCCTCGGCAAGGCATTGGCGCTCGATCCCCGGCTGGGCGAGCATGGTCCGCGCATCTCGTTCCTGAGCCTTGGCGGCCACATCCCCTTGCTGGCCTGGCAGCCCGAGGCCCGCTGGTTCCGCGTCGAATTGCAGCGCATCGCCGACTGCCCGGCCATCGACTGGGTCGACTTCAGCATCCCGCAGGACGGCGCCTGCATCGCTCTGCACGATCCCTTCAAATCGGCCGGACTGCGACAGCCGGAAAGGGCAGAACCTAGGCCCAAGCTGCTCAATCTGCGCCTGTTCGAGCTGTTCGCGCCGGAGCGTTTCAAGACCATCCGCCATGAATGGTTCACCCTTCACTTTCGCTATCTCAAGGCTGGCGAACTGAAGGGAGATTATGACTATTTCGCCATCACCGCCGGCTGCCGGCTGCTGGCGGAGCGCTATGCCCACCGTGAATCCACGCGGGATTTCAAGCGGTTCCGCTCCAAGCGGTTCGGCCGTTACGCCGAGCGCCTGACGCACCCGCCGGACCAAATCTGATGGTCGACACGATACTTGACTTAAGTCGTGGCGCAGGAAGGCTTGGCCCGTTATGACTCCGCCTCGAAATTGTTGCGCCGGTCGCCGATAGCCGCGGCCCGCAGCCAAGACAGGGCCCTCCCCCAGCCATGAACGAATTCAAGCCGCCCGCTCCGATCCCGCCCAAGAAGCGCCCGTTCATGCTGCGCATGCTGCTCGGCATGCCCCATTGCTACATCTCCAACCTCGTGGACAAGAGCTACGAGATGAAGATGGGCCAGATATGGGCGATCGGGCGCAGCATCTTCATGCCGAACCAGCCGGAGCTGGTGCGCCGCATTCTGGTGGATGACGCCGAGCACTTTCCCAAAAGCGACATGGTCTCCAACATCCTCAAGCTGCTTCTCGGCAATGGCTTGTTCGTTGCCAATGGAGAGGAGTGGAAACGGCAGCGCCGGATGATCGACCCGGCGTTTGCCCATGCCAGGCTGCAGCGCGTCTATCCGCTGATGTGGGAGGCCGCGAAGGCCATGCACGAGAGGCTGGGCGCCTTGAGCGACGGAGACGCCATCGCGGTCGACGAAGAAATGACCCACGTGACGGCCGACGTCATCTTTCGCACCATCTTCTCCATACCGCTCGAGCAGCAAGGCGCACGCCTTCTTTTCGATGCCTTCAACCGTTTCCAGGAATCCTCCTTCGTACTGGGCTTTTTGGGCTCCACCAAGCTGCCCCGCCTTTTCTTCCGCCAGCGCAGGAAGGCCAAACGGGCCGCGAATGAAATCCGCCAGCTCATCGAACCGATGATCCGCGATCGCTACGAGCGCCATCGCCGCGGGGAAGAACTGACGGAGAACGATATCCTCACCTCGCTCATCACCGCCGTCGATCCGCAAACGCAGTCGACGTTTTCCTTCGAGGAGCTGGTCGACCAGACGGCCTTCCTGTTTCTTGCTGGCCACGAGACGTCGGCAAGCGCCCTGAGCTGGGCGCTTTATCTCATCGCCATGCAGCCCGATGTCCAGGAGCGCATGCATGCCGAGTCCGTCGGCGCCCTCGGCGAGCGCGAGCCGGAATACGGCGACGTGCGCAAGCTGTTGTTCACCCGCGACGTCTTTCGAGAGACGCTGCGCCTTTATCCGCCGGTCGGCTTCCTGCCGCGCGAGGCGGTCCGCCACGAGACCATGCGCGAGAAGCACATCAAGCCGGGCGACGTCATGCTGGTTTCGCCGTGGCTGATACATCGCCACCGGGTGCTGTGGAAGAAGCCCGATATTTTCGATCCCGACCGCTTCGCTCGCGAGGAATCGCGCGAATCCATCAATTGCGCCTACCTGCCCTTCAGCCTGGGGCCGCGCATCTGCATGGGCGCAGCCTTCGCTACCCAGGAAGCCATGCTGTTGCTGGCAAGCCTGGTGCGCCGTTTCCGCTTCGAGCCGGTTGCCGGACACGTTCCCAAGCCGGTCGGCCGCCTGACCATCCGCTCGGAGAACGGTATCCGCCTGAAGATCTCGCGGCGCTGAGGCTTCTTGTTCTTCGCGCTTTCGCACCGCAAAAGTGCGTACACTTTTGCTGAAAGCACTCAACAGTCCGGCACGCGCCTTGCATCTACCCACCCATGTTCTCCAGACGTACCATAATGGGCGCCGGCCTTGCCCTGCCCGCTTCGGGGGTCATGGCGGCCGGCCTTCCTGTGCTCGCCGCCGCCGATTTCGGCCTTGAGCCCAACCTGCCGCGCGATCAGTCGAAGGCGATGCAGCGCGCCCTCGATGCGACTTCAGCCCACGGCGGCCGCCTCAGCCTCCTGCCCGGCCTCTATATCGTCAAGCACCTCAACATCTCCGGGCCGTTGCACCTCGAAGGCGCCGGACCCGGTGCGCGGCTCATCCGGCCGGGCGGCGGCACCGTTCTCAATATCGAGGATACTGCGAACGTTAGCCTCTCAGGGCTGGAATTCGACAGTGGCGGCACCTCGAACGGTACGGGCAAGACCGGGCCTCTGGTACAGGCGACGAAGGCGACCGGGCTTTCCATCTCGTCGTGCACCTTCCGGCGCAACGGCGGCAACGGCCTGAACCTTCACGAGAGCGCCGGATCGGTGCGGCATTGCCGCTTCTCCGAAATCGGCGACGTGGCGATCTTCTCCATGGGCGCGAGCGGCCTCGAAGTCACCCACAACCACCTTTCCGACATCGGCAACAATGGTATCCAGATCTGGCAGCCGGAAAAGCGCGAGGACGGCAGCCTCGTCGCTTTCAACCGCATCGAACGGGTGAAGGGGGTGAGCGGCGGCAACGGGCCTTACGGCAACGGCATCAACGTGTATCGCGCCGGCAGCGTCATCGTCACCGGCAACCGCATCTCGGACTGCCGCTTCTCGGCCATCCGCGACAATGCCGGCGACAATGTGCAGATCATCGCCAATTCCTGCTCGCGGCTGGACGAAACGGCAATCTATGTGGAGTTCGGCTTCCTGGGCGCGGTGGTAGCCGACAACGTGATCGAGGAAGCCGGCAACGGCATCTCCGTCACCAATTTCAACGAGGGCGGACGGCTGGCGGTGGTCTCGGGCAACGTGGTGCGCAGGATGCTCGGGCCCATCTCCAATCCCAACACCAGCGCCATCGGCATCTCGGTCGAGGCCGATACGGTGGTCTCGGGCAATGTCATCGAGGATGCTCCCGATACCGGGTTGGTACTGGGCTGGGGCTATGCCCTGAGGAACGTCTCGGCCAGCGGCAACATCATCCGCAACTGCGGCGTCGGCATTTCCGTCTCGCTCGCCAAGGACGCAGGCGAGGCGCTGATTACCGGCAACATCGTCTCTGGCGCCCACAAGGCCGCCATTGTCGGCAAGGACCATAAGCGCACCGTCACCGGCGACCTGGCGCTCGATGCGAGCGGCCTGCCGGCGCGGGTGAAGCTGAGCGGCAATCTCGTCAGTTGACGCCGGTTGCGCGCACCTCGCCCACCTGGAACTGGTTGCGGTTGTAGAGCGGCATATGGGCGAAGCCCTCAAGGGCCGCCCTTTCCGCCTCCATCCACACATCGAGCCCCGCCAGCACGGCGGCGGTCGCCACTTCGGCGGCGCGCCCGGCACCGTCGTCGCATTTGAGCGCGATGCCAACACCGGCATGCGGCACGCAGGCGCAATAGACCCCTTCAGCCCCCGTCTTGACGAAGGCGCGCGGCACGAGCTGCATGAGCGCGGTGCAGAAGCGCCCGGTGCCCGCCACCATGAAGGGATGGGCGCGCACCGCCTCGAAAATGCGGTGGGCGGCAGCACGGCGCGTCTCGTTCAGGCCCTCGCCCGAGGCGAGGCGGGAAAAGCCGAGCGCCAGGTTGCGCAGCGGCAGCGCCCAGGTGGGCACCGAACAGCCATCGACGGCGCGCGGCGCAGCGGTGACATCGACGTCGCAGAAGTCAGCCAGCACCCTGGCCACGGCCTGTTGCACCGGATGGTCCGGCCGCACGTAGCCCTTGGGGTCGGCACCGAGCGTCAATGCCAGCGCCAGCATGCCGGCGTGCTTGCCCGAGCAGTTGTTGTGGACGGGACCGGCATCGAGACCGGCACGGGCGAGGTCATGGGCGGCCCCTTCGGACGTCGGCCAATGGGTGCCGCACTCATAATTCTCAGGGGCGAGGCCGCACTTGGCGAGCATGCCGAGGGCTGCCGCCACGTGGCGCGGCTCGCCGCCGTGGGAGGCGCACATGAGGGCGATTTCCTCGAGACTGAAGCCGAAGCGGTCGGCCACCCCGTTCTCGAGCGCTGCCATGGCCTGGAAAGCCTTGATGGCCGAGCGCGGATAGACCGGCCGGTCGATGTCGCCGGCCGAGGCGAGGAGCGTGCCGCCCGGCCCGACGACGGCGTATGAGCCTTCATGCCGGCTCTCGACGATGGGCCCGCGCGTTACCTCGGCGATGACGGGATCGCTCATTCGGCGGCCTCCACGAGCTCGTAGCGCACCGGCTCGGTATGGCGCGGATCGGCGTGGGCCTGCCAGTAGAGCCTGCGCAGGCGCTGCGACACCGGCCCCGGCTCGCCGTCGCCGACGGGGCGGCCATCGAGTGTCACCACCGGCATGACGCCGCCGGCGGTCGAGGTGATGAAGATCTCGTCGGCACCGCGCAGTTCATCGAGGCGCACCGGGTCGATACGGATCTCGACATTGAGGTTTTCTGCAAGTTCGATGACGGTCTTGCGGGAGATGCCGTGCAGCACGCCGGTGTCGGGCGTGGCGAGAGCGCCACCCTTCACCACGAACACATTGAAGCCGGGCCCTTCGGTGATGTTGCCGTCGGCATCGAGAAGGACGGGGATTTTGGCCCCCTTCTCGCCGGCCTCGATCATGGCGGCGGTCAGGTCGCCCCACATGAAATTCTTCACCGTCTGGTCGAAGCTCTTCATGGAAATGCGTTCAGGTGAGGCGACGATCATGGCAATGCCGCGATCGGCCTCTTCGGGCCGGGCGATCCACATGAAGGGGATGGCAAAGGCGTAAAGCCGGTTGCGGCAGGCCATCGGGTCGCGAGTGCCGGGCGGCAACGGCCCGCGCGTCACCGTCATGTTGACATAAGCATCCTTGAGGCCAGTGCGAGCGACGAGCCCGTGCAACATCGCCTCCAGATCACCACGCGCAAGCGGGACCTTGAGGCGCAGCTTTTCCGCGCTCGCCAGAAAGCGGTCGATATGGGCATCGAGGCGGAAGAAGCGCCCCTTCCACACATGCACCACGTCATAGGTGCAGTCGGAGCGGATGAAACCGAGATCGCCCAAGGGGATGCGCGCCTCGGCCATAGGCACGAGTTCCCCGTCGACGTAAGCCGCACCGGCGGCAAAGATGTTGTCTTGCTCTGACATGCTAATGCTCCCGCATCCTGGCGCCGGCGGCGGGCGGCTTCAGCGCGAACCAGCCGAGGCAAATGACCTGCCAGGCCAGAAATACACCAAAAGCGACCTTGTAGGCAGCCGGATCATAGCCGCCCGCAGGGCTTGTCGGCCACAAGTCGATGATCCAGCCGATCAGCCATTGCGTTAAAGAGGCGGTCGAAAAGACCAGGAGATTGAGGGCAGTGTTGGCCCTGCCGGCAAGGTCGGCGCCGACAAAGCCGGCGATCCACGGATAGGCGAGAACGCCCGATTGGCCGACCATGCCGAACAGCACCCAAAAGGGCACCACGACGGGCGAGACTTGCAGCACGAGAATGAGTTCGGTCGCCATGAAGACCAGCCCAAATCCGACCATCACCGCCAGCAGGCCCACGCCACGCCGGCCGAGCCAGTCGGCGACCGCTCCCTGCAGCAGCGTTCCGATAAGGAAACCCACGGCTATCATGGCAAGATGCCGGGCAACGCCGGCATTGTCGAAGCCGGCCACGTCCCTCAGCCACGGGCCGGCCCACAGGGTCTGCACGGCGATGCTGACGCCAGCGGTCGAGGCAACGAAGGGGGCAAGGCGCCAGAACACCGGATCGGAGTAAATCCGCCCGACCGCGCCGATCTGCTTCGAGAGCGGCGTTGTCGCACTGCCGCCGCGTTCCGGCACTGCAAGGAAGATGAGCATCGACGCCGCAAGCGACAGGACCATCAGGCCGAGGAACAGGCCGCGCCAGCCGAAGGCTTCGGCGCCAAGCTGCGCTGGCACCGTCGCCGTCAGGATGCCCAGCCCTCCGGTCGCCATGATGCAGCCATTGGCCAGCGCCCGGCGCTCGGGCCGCACCCACAGCACTACCGCCTTGAAGCCGCCCATCAGCCCGCCGCAGCAGCCCATGCCGATGAGGGCACGCGCCGCCGTCAGGCCGACGAGACCCTTGGAGATGGAAAAGATGAGAGCGCCGAGTGCGGCAAGGCAGAGCAAGCCGGTCTGCACCCGCCGCGGCCCGAAGCGGTCGAGCAGCACGCCGAGCGGCAATTGCGAGCCGGCAAAGGCCACCAGATAGGCCGCCGTCAGCAAACCCAACTGGCTCGCCGACAGCCCGATGTCGTGCACCAGATAAGTCCCCACGACCGCATTCACGGCGCGGAACAGGTAGGACAGGAAATAGCCGAAGCCGAAGGGTGCGAGCACAAGCAACGCCGCGCCGAGGCTGGGGACGAAAACAGGCCTCGCCGCCTCAGCAGGTGCTGTATCCGCGCTCATCGCTGATCGATCCCCCGAGAAAGCCGGCCGTGCCGCGACAGGGTTTCAATGTGACGCGAAGCCGGTTGCGTTGCAATCGGCCCTGCCGCCTGTCGGACTTCGCGGCCGGCGACGAGTAAACGGCTTCTGTGTCAAATGCCTCGAAAGGCCAGGAGAAACGATCGAGCCGCGGATTGCGGCCTTATACCAAAGGAGAGGCGCCCCCGATTGGGGGGCGTCTGCACCGAGTGGCTCATCAGCGGCCGGAATCGTTGCTGTCGTCAATGCCGATCTGGCTGTCATGGGCGCTGTTGACGTCCTTGCCGTCACTGCCGGAGACATCACTTTTGCCGTCATGGCTGGAGACATCGCTCTTGCCGTCGTGGCTGGCGACATCGCTCTTGCCATCTTGGCGGCCGGCGTCGCTCTTGCCGTCGTGACGGCCGCCATCGGCGGAGCTGTCGTGCCCCTTGCTGGCGAAGGCCGGCGCGGCCGAGAGCGGCAGCGAGGCAATCGTGGGGGCCACGGTGGCGAAGGCAAAGGCAAGCCCGAGGGCGGTAATGAGGGACTTCATGTTGGTTCTCCATCTGCAAGCAAGGTCTTGCGACCGACGCGGGAGAACCTAGCCGCGACATGCCTGCAACTGGCTGATGCGCGTTGTCAGCAAGCCGACAGCTTCACGTCATCCCCTGGTCAGAGCTTCTTGCGGGCCAGCGCGGCGCCCGCCGCCAGCGCCTTGAGCTTTTCTTGCGCGACCGTGCGCGGCAGCGGGGCCATGCCGCAATTCGTACAGGGGATCAGGCGCTCGGCATCCACATAGGATAGCGCCGTGGCGATGGTTGCGGCCACCTCAGCGGGCGTCTCGACCTCATTGGTCGCCACATCGATGACGCCGACCATGACCTCCTTGTCCTTGAGGAGCGCCATCAGCGACGGCGGCACGTGCGAGTTGGCGCATTCGAGCGAGACCTGGCCGATACGGCTGGCGTTGAGGGCGGGGAAGAACGCCTCGTATTGCCGCCATTCGCCGCCGAGCGTCTTCTTCCAGTCGATGTTCGCCTTGATGCCATAGCCATAGCAGATGTGGACAGCGGTCTTGCAGGAGAGACCCTCGGTCGCCTTCTCGAGCGCCTCGACGCCCCAGGTCGCGGCCTCTTCGAGGAAGGCGTTGAAGGCCGGCTCGTCGAACTGGATGACGTCGGCGCCGGCCGCCTCAAGCTCGCGGCATTCCTGATTGAGGACGCCGGCAAAGGCCATGGCCATGTCGGCGCGCTTGCCATAGTGGGCATCGGCGATGGTGTCGCAGATGGTCATCGGGCCGGGCAGCGTGAACTTGAGCTTCCGCGTGGTGTGGGCGCGGGTGTATTTCACCTCGGCCACATGCACCGGCCTCTTGCGCGAAATTGGTGCCGTCACCGTCGGAACATCCACCACATAGCGGTTGTCGCGGATGCCCATCTTCGTCTTCTTCTGCCAGTCAATGCCATCGATGTGCTCGAGGAAGCCGTGCACGAAATGGGTGCGAAACTGCTCGCCGTCGGTAACGATATCGATGCCGGCGTCCTCCTGCTCCTTGATCCACAAGAGCGCTGCGTCGCGCTTGGCCTGCTCGAGATCGACGCCCTCGTAGCGCCAGCGCGGCCACAGCTTTTCGGGCTCGGCCAGCCAGAAGGGCTTGGGCAGGCTGCCCGCGGTGGTGGTCTCGAACATGGGGGAACTCCTCGATAAGTGGTCGCGAGGGGGCAGAGCTTAGATCAGCAGCGTGCCGGGCTCCAGTCTCGTGCCGCGCAGGTAGTCATCGAGCGGCATGGCCGCCCTGCCCTCGCGCTGCACCACGAGCGGGCGTATGGCACCGTTCGAGCACGCAATGGCAAAACGGGCATCGAGCACCTCGCCCGGTCGGCCATGACCATCGCTCGCCTCGGCCTTGAGGATCTTTACCCGCAAGATCCGGCCTTCGCCCGGCACCTCGGCCCACGCCCCCGGCCAAGGCGACAGGCCGTGGATATGGTTGAGGACATCGCCCGCTGGACGGGCGAAATCGATATGCGCCTCGGCCTTGTCGATCTTGCCGGCATAGGTGATGCCTTCGGCAGTTTGCGGCCGGCAGGTCAGGGTCCCGGCTTCGAGTTGCGCCAGGCCCTCAACCATCAGGCGGGCGCCGCGTTCGCGCAAGACATCGTGCAGGTCGCCTGCCGTCATGCCCGGTGCGATCGGCACTCTCTCCGTCAGGCACACGGGGCCCGTGTCGAGCCCTTCTTGCATGCGCATCATCGCCATGCCCGTCTCGGCATCCCCGGCCATGATGGCGCGCTGGATGGGGGCCGCACCGCGCCAGCGCGGCAACAGCGAGGCATGCAGGTTGAAACACCCCAGACGGGGCGCGGCCAGCACAGGCTTGGGCAAAATCAATCCATAGGCCACCACAACCGCTGCATCCGCTCCCAAGGCGGCGAAGTCCGCCTGCTCTTCACTACTCTTGAGACTTGCCGGCGTCAGCAGGCGCAAGCCCTTGTTCATGGCGAGGCGGGCAACGGGCGACAGGCGGGCGGACATGCCGCGGCCGGCCTGGCGGGCGGGTTGCGAATAGACCGCGGCGATCTCGTGGCCCGCTCCGATGAGCCCGGCAAGGACCGGCGTTGCGAAATCCGGCGTTCCCATGAACACCAGTTTCAGGCTCACACCGCTTCCTTTTCCTGGCGCTTGGCCTTGGCGAATTTCTTGATGATGCGCTCGCGCTTGAGGCGCGTCAGGTAGTCGATGAACAACACCCCGTTCAGGTGGTCGATCTCGTGCTGCACGCAGGTGGCAAGAAGGCCGGTGCAGTGCATTTCCCGCTCGCGGTCCTCGCGGTCGAAAAAGCGCACCTTCACCTCGGCGGGGCGCGTCACCTTGTCGTAGACCTCGGGGATGGAGAGGCACCCCTCCTCGTACTCGGCAAGCTCTTCCGAGCGCCAGACGACTTCCGGATTGGCGAGGCAGATGGGGTTGCGCGGGGCTTCTTCGTCCTTGACCACGTCGAGCACCACCAGCCGCCGGGCAATGCCGATCTGCACCGCCGCGAGGCCGATGCCGGGCGCGTCGTACATCGTCTCCAGCATGTCGTCGAACAGGGCGCGCACGTCGTCATCGACGCGCGCCACCGGCTTCGACACGGTCTTGAGCAGCGGCTCGGGCAGCGTGATGATGGAACGAATAGTCATGGACAGACTTGGGACTTGCCTCCTGATTGCTCTGAGATAAGAGATCGCGCCCTTCCGGTCAACGTCATCGGGTGGCGCAGCGTGGTAGTCGCAAAATTCTGATTGAATGTTCATTCAATTTGAGGTTTTATCCATCCTGAAAGAACCTGACTGAAGGGATGCGAATGGCGGACGGCACCGGCGGCGAACAGTATGGCGAGCAGCTCATCGGCATGCTCGACATTGTCTGGGGCGACGGTTGGATGTCACCGGGCGGTCCCGACGAAGTCGCCAGGCTGATCGATGGCATCGACTTTGCCGACAAGTCTGTGCTCGACATCGGCTCAGGCTCGGGCGGCATCGACTGCCTCCTGGCCGCGACCTTCAAGGCCGGGCACGTCACTGGCATCGATGTCGAAGACACCGTCATCGCCGCCGCCCGCAAACGCGCCGAAGAGCGCGGCCTCGCCGGGCGGATCGATTTCATCAAGGTGGCGCCGGGCGCCTTGCCGTTTGCCGATGCGAGTTTCGACATTGTCTTTTCCAAGGATTCGATCATCCACATCCCCGACAAGCTCGCCCTCATGCGCGAGGCTTTCCGGGTGCTCAAACCCGGCGGGCACTTCGTCGCCTCCGACTGGCTGATCGGACATGAGGGCGAGCCCAGCCCGGAGATGGCCGCCTATATCAAGTCGGAAGGGCTCGACTTCGGCATGGCCTCGCCCGAGCGCTACCGCGACGCCATAAGCAAGGCCGGCTTCACCGACATCCGCCTCGTCAACCGCAATCCGTGGTATCGTCAGGTGGCCAGGCAGGAGCTGGCCGCCATGCAGGGCAAACTGTACGGCCGCGCGGTGAAGCGGCTGGGCAAGGATTTCGTCGACCACAATATCGAGATCTGGCAGCGCATGATCGTGGTGCTCGACACGGGCGAGCATTGCCCGCACCATCTCCTCGCGACAAAGCCGGGATAGTCGCACCATGGCCGCCATACCCTCGACCGGCCCGCGCAAGGCCTCCAAGGAACAGCGTCGCGAGCAGCTCATCGACGCGACGATCAGCACGATTGCGCGCAAAGGCTACGCGGCGCTGACCCTGGCCGACGTGGCCAAGTCGGCAGGGCTGTCGGGCGGCATCGTCAACTTCCACTTCGAGAGCAAGGAAAAGCTGCTGATCGCCACCCTGCGCCATCTGGCGGAGGAATACCGACTCAACTGGCAGACGGCGCTGAAAGAGGCCGGCCCCTCTCCGGCAGCGCGCCTCGCCGCGCTCGCCACCGCCGACTTCAACGACGTGGTGTGCACGCCGGTCAAGCTGGCGGCGTGGTCGGCCTTCTGGGCCGAGGCACAGAACCGGCCGACCTATATGGAGCATTGCGGCGCCAATGACGCAGAGTTCCACGCCGCGGTGCGCGCCATCGTCAGCGAGATCATTGCCGAAGGTCGCTACAGCGAGCGCGATCCCGCCCGCATCGCGCGCGCCATCGATGCCCTGCTGGAGGGATTGTGGCTCGATCTCATCACCTCTTATTCGCCGGTGTCGCGCGAAGAGTCGATCAAGACCGTCTATAGCTGTCTGAACGCCTTCTTTGCCAAGCATTTCGCCCCCACCGGCCTGCGCCACAAGGAGGCTCCATGAGCTTTGCGCTCGATCACGAAGCGGCGGAGTGGGCCGCGAAAGCGCGCGCCTTCGTCGACAGCGAGCTCGTGCCCTACGAGCTCGAAGCAGAGATGAACGGCGGCCAGTTGCCGACGGGCGTTGCCGAACGCCACGAACGCCTGGCGGTCGAGATGGGTCTGGCGAGCCAGGACGCGCCACGGGCGCACGGAGGGCTCGAGCTGCCGGTGCTGACGCAGGTGGCCATTGCCGAACAGCTCGGGCGCGTCACCAATGGCCTGTCGTGGTGCTACCCGGAGGCCCAGAGCTGGATGTTCGAGGCCTTCTCGCCCGAGCAGATCGAACATCACGCCGGGGCGATGATGCGGGGGAAGCGCCATGTCTGTTACGCCATCACCGAGGAGTTTGCCGGCTCCGACCCGTCCGAGATGGCGACTTCGGCCCGCCGCGACGGCAATCACTACGTGGTGACGGGCGAGAAGTGGCATGTCACCAGCTACAATGTCGCCGACACCGTCATCGTGCAGGCGGCGCTGGCCGGCGGCAAGCATGAAGGCTCGCACGTGCTCCTCTTCTGCCCCGCCGATGCAGAGGGCTTGAGCGTGGTGCGCACGCCCGCCTACACCCACAACTACCAGCATCATCACCCGGTGCTGAAATTCGATGGCGTCCGCATCCCCGTTGCCGATCGCATCGGCGCCGAAGGCGACGGTATGGGTTTCACCCACGCCTGGTTCCGCCGAGAGCGGCTGATGATCGCGGCGCGCTGCTGCGGGGCCGCCGAACGGCTGATCGAGGAAGCGCTTTGCTTCTCCAAGACGCGCATCGTCTCCGGCCAGCCGATCATCTCCTACCAGCTCATCCAGGCGATGCTGGCCGACAGTGCCGTGGAACTGCACGCCGCCCGGTTGATGACGCGCGAGGCCGCCGTCGCCCACGACCGCGGCGCCGACCTCAAGACCCTGCACGCGCGCTGCTCGCTGGCCAAGCTCTATGCTTCGGAGATGGCGTTCCGGGTTGCCGACCGCGCGGTGCAGATTTTCGGTGGCCGCGGCTACATGCGCGAGAATGTCGCAGAGCGCTACCTGCGCGAATTGCGCGTGGATCGCATCTGGGAGGGCACGAGCGAACTCCAGCGGCTGATTATCGCCCGCGCGCTCGACAAGCGCGGGCTGGCAGCCACCATCGGAGCATGAGCCCCCGCACACGGGGCTGGCAAGGGGAGGGACTTCAATGACATGATTGAGGATTGCAATTGCGGCAAACTCGGCTTTGACTAGGAAAAGAACGATCTACCACACAGGCCTTCGGGCCCATCGCGCTACAGGGAAGGAGTAACGATATGAAGAAAACGCTTGTCACACTCAACGTCGCGCTGGCTGCCGGCGCCGCCATGCTCGCCATGGCGGTCAGCAGCGGACCGGCCGCGGCCGAAGAGGTCGTCAACGTCTACAATTGGGTCGACTATATCGGTGAAACGACGCTCGACGACTTCAAGAAGGCCACCGGCATCAAGGTCGTCTACGATACTTACGACGCCGCCGAGACCGAGGAAGCCAAGGTGCTCGCCGGCCATTCGGGCTACGACGTGGTGCTGCATTCGGGCAGCCAGATGCCCAAGTTCATCGCCGCCGGCGCTTTCCACAAGCTCGACAAGTCCAAGATGCCCAACTGGAAACATCTCGATCCGGTCATCCTCAAGGCACTGCAGAACTGGGATCCAGGCAACCAGTATGCGGTCCCCTACATGTGGGGCACCACCGGCATCACCTACAATCTCGACATGGTCAAGGCGCGCCTCGGCGACAACGCCCCGCTCGATTCCATGGCCATGATCATGGACCCCAAAAACGCTTCCAAGCTGGCCGACTGCGGCATCTCGGTGCTGGAGAGCCCGCGCGACGTTATCCCCATGGTCCTCGCCTATCTGGGGCTTGATCCCAACAGCGAGAACCCGGCCGACTACGAGAAAGTGGTCGAAGCCTTCAAGCCGGTGCGCCAGTACATCAAGACGTTCGATTCTTCCAACTACCTCAACGCCTTGCCCAACAAGGAGCTGTGCGTGGCGAATGACTGGTCGGGCGACTATGCCACCGCCACCAGCCGCGCCTCGGACGCGGGCGTCAAGATCAACCTGGCGTATTACGTACCCAAGTCGGGCTCGCCCTTGTGGTTCAATTCCTGGGCAATCCCGGCCGATGCGCCGCACCTGGACAACGCCTTCAAGTTCCTCGACTACCTGATGGACCCCGAGGTGATCGCCAAGTGCACCAACTTCACCTACTACGCCAACGCCAACATGGACGCGAGCAAGTACGTCGACAAGTCGATTCTCGACGACCCGGCGGTCTACACGCCGCCCGAACTGGTGAAGCGCCTGTGGACGTCTAAGTCCCTTTCGGAAAAGGCCACGCGCGCCATGACCCGGGCCTGGACCAAGATCAAGACCGGCTCCTGAGGCCCTGCGGATTGCAAAACACAACGACAAGACCCGGCGACCAGCGTCGCCGGGTCGGCAATGATCGAATGCCGGGGGGTGAGGGCAAGGCATGATGAGGGCCAATAGCGAAGAGGATGCGGCCGCGCCGAGCCTGCCGGCGTGGCGGCAGGAGGGCGCAAAGCCCTTCATCCGGGTCGACAAGGTGACCAAGAAGTTCGGCGACTTCACCGCCGTCGACAGCGTCGAACTCGATATCTACAAGGGCGAACTGTTCGCTCTGCTGGGCGGGTCGGGCTGCGGAAAGACCACGCTCTTGCGCATGCTGGCGGGCTTCGAGATGCCCACATCGGGGCGCATTTTCATCGACGGGCAGGACATGAGCACGGTGCCGCCCTACGAGCGCCCCGTCAACATGATGTTCCAGTCCTATGCGCTGTTCCCCCACATGTCGGTGGAAAAGAACGTCGGCTACGGCCTCAAGCACGAGAACATGACGAAGGAGCAGGTACGCGACCGGGTGCGCGAGCTGCTCGACCTGGTGCAACTCTACGGCCTCGCCGGACGCAAGCCGCACCAGCTTTCCGGCGGCCAACGCCAGCGCGTGGCGCTCGCCCGCGCCCTTGCCAAGAGCCCCAAGCTGCTGCTGCTCGATGAACCGCTCGCCGCACTGGACAAGAAACTGCGCGAACAGACCCAGTTCGAACTGATGAACATCCAGGAAAAGGTCGGCGTGACCTTCATCGTGGTGACCCACGACCAGGAAGAGGCGATGACGCTGGCCAGCCGCATAGCGGTGATGGACCATGGCCGCATCTGCCAGATCGGCACCCCGACCGAGATCTACGAGTTCCCGCGCTCGCGCTTCGTGGCCGACTTCATCGGCTCGATCAACCTGTTCGAAGGCACGGTCAAGACGGTGCGCAAGGCTGCCGTGGAGGTCGACTGTCCGGCGGCCAATTGCCTGTTCGAGGTCGCCGGCGAGCACCGTGTCGAACCCGGCACGTCCGGATGGATCGCGGTGCGACCGGAAAAGATCACCATTGACCGCAACAAGCCGAAAGACTCGCGCTGCAACGCGGTGCAGGGCAAGGTGCTGGACCTTGGCTATTTCGGCAAGGATTCCCTCTACCGTGTGCAACTCGCCTCGGGCGAACTGGTCAGGGTCTCCAGGCTCAATGAGCGGCGACTGGCGGACCACGAACGCAGTGTCGACTGGGATGACCTGGTGTGGTTGAGCTGGGAGCCCACATCGGCGATCCTGCTTCAGGAATAGGCGCCATGACGGCATCAGTGAAAACAAGAACAGAGCCGGTGTCGGCGGCCAAGGCCGAAAAGAGGAGCCTGCGCGACTGGTTCAACCGCCGTGGCTGGCGCCAGTTGGTGATCGCTATCCCCTATTCCTGGCTGCTGTTCTTCTTTCTTGCGCCCTTCGGCATTGTCGTGGTGATCTCGATGGCCGACGCGGCCATCGCCATTCCGCCGTTCCGCTGGGGCGGCGACCTCAACGGCATCCTCGATTCGCTGAACTACAATTTCGGCCTCCTGGTGCAGGACCCGCTCTACTGGTACGGCTATCTCAATTCGCTCAAGATCGCGGCCACCGCCACCGTCTTGTGCCTGCTCATCGGCTATCCCATGGCCTACGGCATCGCGCGGGCTACGGGCGCCTGGCGCAACATCCTCCTGTTGCTGGTCATCCTGCCGTTCTGGACCTCGTTCCTGCTGCGTATCTATGCCTGGATGGGCATGCTCAACAATCACGGCGCCATCAATAACGTGCTGATGTTCTTCCACGT
>CAVYOQ010000072.1:0-9608 GCA_963770075.1 uncultured Alphaproteobacteria bacterium | reverse complement strand
GTTTCCAGATCGAAAATGCGGGCACAGCGATTGCCGCCATCCGGTGCTGGGCGACCGGCGCATCAGCGAAAAGCACATGGCCGATGGTCTGAAATCAGCGGACTGGCCGGCGCGCCTGCAGCGGCTGGGCGACGGGGCGCTCATGCATCTGGTCCCGGAGGACGCCGAATTATGGCTCGACGGCGGCCACAACCCGTCCGCCGGTCGCGCCCTGGCCGGCGCCATGGCCGATCTCAACGACCGCAACCCCCGGCCGCTGGTGCTGGTCGCCGGCATGCTCAACAGCAAGGCGGCGGATGCCTATCTCGCGCCGTTCAAGGGACTTGCCCAACGAGTTGTCACCCTCACCATTCCGGGCGAGGAAAATGCATTGTCCGCCGCCGATCTGGCCGCTGCCGCCGCCAGCGTCGGGCTCGAGAGCGCAACGTCGACAGGCATCGAGGACGCCATTGCGCTGGCCGGCCGGATCGCAAAGTCGCCGCGCATCCTCATCGGCGGATCGCTCTACCTGGCGGGGCGCGTCCTGGCGCTCGACAGGGGTGTCGAGCCCGGCATGATCACCGGCACCAGCCGCCTCAATCGGTGAAGAAAGATCATACCGGCGACCTTTACCTGTGACTCCGCCATGCGCGGGCTCGACCCGCACATCCTTTTCACCCCTGCCGCGGCCGGCCTCGAAAAGGATGGCCGTGTCAAGCACGGCCATGACGCAAGACTGGGATCGGGAGCAAGGGCCGCTTGTGTCAGATCGAGCGTTCGATCCAGTCGACGATCTTGCCCTTGGGGTTGGCGCCCACCTGGGTGCCGGCCACTTCGCCGTTCTTGAAGATCATCAAGGTGGGGATGCCGCGAATGCCATAGCGCGAGGGGACCGAAGGGTTCTCGTCGATATTGATCTTCACCACCTTGACGCGCCCGTCCATCTCGTTGGCGATCTCTTCCAGCGCCGGGGCGATCATCTTGCACGGTCCGCACCACTCAGCCCAGAAATCGACGATGACAGGCTGATCGGCCTTGAGGACTTCGGTCTCGAACGCGCTATCGGTTACCTTGTGCGTGGTCATTAAAGGCGCCTTTCTCGATGGGCCGCCCGTGCACTAGGCGGCAGACTCTTATTGGGTGTCAGGAAGGTAGGAAGCCGTTACGCCGCGGTCAAGGCCGCCGTCAGCAGCTCGTGGGGGATTTCCATGCTGCGCGGGCCGTCGGTCCACACGAGAAAGGCCCTGACACGGCGGCCGGGATATATCGCCGCGAGGCCGGCGCTGTAGGCGGCGAGCTGGGCGACATGAGCGGGATCGGCGCCGGCAAGGTCGGCGGGGACAGGCCGGTTGGTCTTGTAATCGGCGATGAGCACCTCATCGGCGCTCACCGCAATGCGGTCGAGCCGCCCGGAAATGAGGAAGCGGCCCGATGCCGGATGGTCGATCTTGGCCACCAGCGGCACCTCGGCGCGGCTGCCGGGCGCAAACAGCGGCACCATCGCAGGGGCGGTGATGACGCCCATGACCTCGCCGACAAGGGCCTTGTGGCGCTCCGGGCCCAGTTCCGGCGCGGCATGGGCAAGAAGGCGCAAGGCCGTCGCCTCGCGCGCCTCGGGCGGCAGGTCGGGCAGGACCTGCAACAGCCGATGGACCAGCCGGCCGCGCTGGAAACGCCACTCGCCGTCGCCGGCAAGCGGCGAGGCAATGGTCTCGGGCGGATGATCCACGTCGGGCCGCAGTGCCGAGCGAATGCCAGAAGGACTGATCCACGGCGCAGCCGTCTCGTGCGCCGAAGGCGGCGTCAGCGCCCAGGCCGGCAGCGGCGGCGCTTCAGCCTCGGGATGCGATGCGGCCGGTGTCGGGGCGATCGTTCCGCGATCCTCGATGCGCAGCGCCCGGCGCCCGTCGGCGAGGCTCACCGCCGACGCCCTGGACCCGAGCGCCGCCGTCACCATGTCGTGCCAGGTCGGCTCCGACGGTGGCGTCTTGCCCGTCGCGCCCGCCACATAGAGCCGGTCGCGCGCCCGGGTCATGGCGACATAGAGCAGGCGGTTGTACTCCTCGCGCCCGGCAAGGCCGTCGAGCGTGCGGCTGTGGGTCAGGGCAGCGGGAAGCAACGATTTCCTCAGCCGCCACACCGGCAGCATACGGTCTTCCGTCTTGAGGAGTTGCAGGCCCGGATGGTTGCCGCCGCCGGGTGGGGCCGCGGCATCGGCGATGAAGACGATCGGTGCCTGCAAGCCCTTGGCGCCGTGCACCGTCATGATGCGCACCTCACCTGATGCTTCGCCCATGTCGCGGCGGAATTCTTCCGCGATGCCGCCGGGCGCATCGAGAAACTCACGCAGAGACTGCACCCGATCGCGCGGCATGGCGAAGGCCAGTTGCAAAAAATTCTCCACCGCGTCGACGGCGTCGATGCCGAGGCGCGCCTGCAAGGCCTTGAGCCCGCCGCCCGCCGCCAGCACATGATGATAGAAGTGACCGGCAGTGGCAGTCGCTGCCACCCGCTGCCAGTCGAGAAATTGCGCCACGGCCTTGCCATAGGAAGCACCCACCTGCGCGTGGCGTTGCAACGCCGACCACAGGCTGTGCTTACCCCGGTCGTGGGCAATGACAAACAGATCATCGTCATCGAAGGGCACGCCGTCGTCACGCGCAATGAGCGGGCTCTTCAATGTTTCCGCCAGCGCCAGATCGTCGCCCGGTTGCAGCACGAAGCGGCCGAGGGCGACGAGATCCCGCACGGCCACATGCTCGGCCAGCTCCAACCGGTCGGGACCGGCCACCGGCACCTGCCTCAGCTTCAATTCCTTCACCAGCAGCGGCATCAGCCTTGGCCGCTTTTGTAGCAGAATGAGGATGTCGCGCGGGCGGATCGGCGGCCCGCCGGGATAAAGCGGCTCACGCTCCCATTTCCAGCGGGCGATGGTATCCGCGATCGTTTGCGCCACCCGCCGGCGCGCGTCGGCGCGCCTGGGTTCGTCGGCCGCGGCCTGCGTGTCGCTCTCTTCATCATCGGCCGCCTCGACCGGCCAGACCTCGACCAGGCCCGGCTCGCCGGCGCGGATGGCCCGATGCACGATGGCCTCGCCGGCATCTGCCTTGACGCCCGGCTTGGCGGCGCCATCGTTGAATACCGCATCGACGGCGCCGAGGATGACCTCCACCGAACGGAAGGAGGTCTGCAGCGGCATCTGGCGGAACGTCGCGCCGGTTGCTTCCACCCGGCCGGCGAAATAGGCGCACATCTCATCGAACAGGCGCGGCTCGGCGCCCTGGAAGGAAAAGATCGACTGCTTCCTGTCACCAACCGCGAAGATGGTACGGGTGAGGCCGTCGCGCGCGCCCTCGCCGGCGAAAAACTCATCGGCCAGCAGGCGCACGATCTCCCACTGGTCGTGGCTGGTGTCCTGGGCCTCGTCGATGAGGATGTGGTCGAGGCCGCCGTCGAGCTTGTAGAGCACCCACTGGGCGCCGTCCGATTCCCTGAGCAGGGCGAGCGTGCGGGCGATGAGGTCGTCATAGTCATAGCCCGAAGCGAGGCGCTTTTCGTGCTCGTAGCGGGCGATCACCCGGCGGGCGAGGCGCAACAGGGCCTCGCTCGCCCGGTAGATGCCAGCGGCCTTTTTGACATCGGCCAGGCGGAAGATCTCGGCGCAAAGGGCAACGAGACGGCCGCCATGATGCGCCATCGCCCGGGTGACGAGCGTGCTCTCCTTGACGGGCGAGCCGTCCTTTTTCAGGAAGCGGGCAGCCATGATGTCGAAACGCGTTGCGCCATCGGCCTGTGCAAGCGCTTGGTGCAGCGCTTCGGCCGACTTGCGGTCGTTGGCCTTGTCGCTCGTCGCCATCTCATCGGCGATTGCGCGCATCTCGTCATCGCCGATGGCAGCAGCGAGGTCCGGGCCGGGATCGGGCGCACTCCCGTCTGCCGCGAGGCCGAGGAAAGCAGCCACTTGCCGGAGCGTTTCCTCCACCGCCTCATCGCTGGCCAGCGCACCGTCGAGGCGGCTGCGTTCGTCGATCAGCCGTCCCACCAGGTCGGTGAGGCCATCGAGATCAGCGTGGATTGCCACCGCCTCGACAAGGAGTTTCACCTCGCCGTCGCCGTCATGGCCGGCAAGGACGGTGGTGCGGGCCGCCGCCAGCGCCGCCTTCGCTGCCGTCGGATCGAGCACCGAAAAGCCGGGAGTGACGCCGGCCTCGACCGGAAAGCGCTGCAGCAGGCGTTCGCAAAAGGCATGGATGGTCTGCACCTTGAGCCCGCCCGGCGTCTCCAGCGCACGGGCGAACAGGCGCCGCCCTGCGGTGAGGTCCGCATCCGGTCGTCCGCCGGTGATGGCGGCGATCTCGGCTCTGAGCCCTTCATCGTCGAGGGCCACCCACTTGCCCAGAACGTCGACCAGTCGCGAGGACATCTCGGCGGCGGCGGCGCGGGTGAAGGTGAGACACAAGATGCGCTCAGGTCTCGCACCTTCGAACATCAGGCGGATGATGCGGTTGACCAGTACATGGGTCTTGCCGGTGCCGGCATTGGCCGAGACCCAGGCGGAGACGGCGGGATCGGAGGCCTTGGCTTGCACTTCGCCGGCGATGCGGCGCGCCTCATTCATCGCCTGCCTCCTCGCGCCCGCGCCCCTGCCCCCATTCGCGCCAGCGCGAGAGCTGGCCATAGTCGCGTTCAAGGTTCGGCTCGTCCGACCAGTCGGTGGCGATATAGGGCGTTTGGGGCCTGGCGAATGCGGCGAACAGCGCGCGGCATTCCTCCAGCGCCCGTGCCGCCGCTTCTGCCGGATCGCCCTTCATGCGCTTCCACTCACCCGGCGGCTCGCGGCCGGTGATGGCGAGATAGGCGACTTCGGCCACCGGGCACGACCCGGCCGCGTCGAAGCCGCCCCCTGCCAGAATGGCCGCTTCCAGGTCCAATTGCAGGCTGTAGCTATGGGTCCCGGCATTGAGGGAAGGGACGCTGCCGGACTTGTAGTCGATGAGGCGCGCCGTGCCGTCTTCGAGGACATCGATGCGATCGGCCTTGGCGGTGAGGCGATAGCGCGAGCCCTCCGCCTCGATCTCCAGACGCCCTTCGACCTCGGTGAACTGGCGGTCGACATTTTCGCGCAGCTTGCGCTCTTCTTCGACGAACCAGCCGGCGATGCGCTCAAGGCGCGGCCTGAGCATGACGGCGAGCGCCCGATCGGCGACGGTTGAGGCAAGCTGGCGCTCGAACTCCTCGACAAGCCGCTCCTCGGCATCATGCGGCAGCGGGCCGGAATGGTCGCGTACGAAGACACTGAGCGCCTCGTGGATCAACATGCCGCGCTCAGCCGCCCCAACCTCGCGGATGAGCGGATCGAGCGGGTAAAGCTTCAGGATCGCGCGGGCAAAGATGCGGTAGGGATCGTTGGCGACATCGTCGATGCGGGTGACGGCGAGGCTTTTGGGGCGGGCATCGACCGGCGGCCGCGGCATCGGCCGCTTCACCGCGCGCACCGCCTGCGGCCGGTCGAGGGCTTCGGCCCAGGAAAGCCAGGGGACCGAGCGCATCACTTCTCTTTCCAGCCCGGCACCGGCGATCAACGTCTTGAGCCGCACCAGCCAGCGCGACGGTCTGGCAGGACTGTCGCTGCGGCGGGCGGCCCAGGTCATCATCACCCGCGGCGCGCACATGCCTTGCGCGAAGTCGTGCGCCTGCAAGCCGATGCGGCGCTCAGGCAGAGGCAGGTCGATGCGGGCGCGCTGCGGCCGGTTGAGCCACGGATCGGTCAGCGTCTCGCCCGGCCAGCTTGCCTCCGCCAGGCCGCCCAGGATCACCACGTCCGGGCGTACCAGTCGCGCTTCCAAGAGGCCGAGGATGGACAGGCGCGCATGGGCGCTGCGGCGCTGGCGCACCGGCACCCGCGCCAGCATCTGGGCAATGAGGCCGCGATAGTCTTCCGCCGTCATCTCGGGTGAGGCATGGGCGTGCTGGCGCAAGGCAAGGAACATCCCGGCCAGTGCCTCGCCGTCCTCGCCCGTCCACAGGCCGGTGCCGCTATGCTCAGCGCCCGCGGCATGGGCGGCTTCCAGCGTCTTCAAATGCATGGCGACAAGATCGTCGAGCGCGAACAGTTCGGACGTGTTCAAGACTGTTCCGAGCGTGTTCAACACCGTCTCCACCGCCCCGCCCAGACGGACGGTAGCGGCGAAATCCTCCGGGCTCATGTCGCGTTGCGCCGGGTGGGCATAGCGCTGGCGCTGGGGATCGCGCTCGCCGCGCAGGGCCGCGAGGATTGAGGCATGGCCCGAAAGGCCCGCCTGCCCCCTGAGCAGCACATCGAGCGCCCGGGCGGCACGCGCCGTCTGCTCACGAGCGGTCCCGAACGCCGAAAGGCGATGGTCGAGCAGCGCCATCAGGTCGACCGGGCTTGCCTCGGGGTGGGCCGCGTCGATGACGGCAAGCGCGAACTGGCCCGCCGGGGTGGCGCTGAGCGGCTCGCCAGCCGAATCGTCCACCTCGATGCCCCAGCGGGCGAGCTCGCCCTTGACCCGGCGGGCAAGCTCGCGGTCGGGCGTTACCAGCGCGGCAGTTTCCCCCGGCGTTTCCACAACTCCGCGCAGGGCAAGGGCGATGGCAAGCGCCTCGCCGCGCTGGTCGGGCGCTTCGATGAGACTGAGACCGTCTATGGCGGGCTTGAGCCCGGCGGGCGTGCGCATGACCTCGGCCCAGCGCTCGGAGGTCTCCGCCGGTCGCATGATCTCGCTGGCGAGGCGCGCGCGGGCCTCGCCGGCCGGCGTCCGGGCGGTTCCCGCTAGCTCGCGCACGTCGGTGCGCGCGATGTCGATGGCGGCGATTAGCCCCTTGAGGCCATATTGCGGGTGCTGCTGGGTGAGCGCCTGCCAGCTTTCCTCATCCAGCCCCTGATCGAGACCGGGCAATACCACCGCGCCGTGCGGCATCCGGGCGATGGCGGTGAGGAGTTGCGCGGTGGCAGGGATGGAGCCGGTCGAGCCGGCGGCGATGACGGGACCGGCGGGCGACAAGGTGGCGAGGCGTTCCGCCTCTGCCTCGATCAGGCGCGAGCGGCGTTCCTTATCGCCGATCATCCCGAAGTCGCGCATCACGCCGGGCAGCTCGACCTGAACGATTCCTAGGAAATCGAGCACCATCTCACGGTGGCGCGGCAGGTCGAGGTCGAACAGCTTTGCGATCTCATCGAGGTCGATGCCTTCGGTCTCGAACCCGTCGATGAGACTGCCAAGCGAGGCGGCAAGCCGGAAGGCGCTGGCACGGGCGCCCGCAAGGGTCTCGGCCAGCAGCTCACCGGGGTGCCGTGACGCCCAGTCGAGAATGAGGCGGGCCAGACGGAACTCCCGTTCGATCGCCGGCATGGCGGGCGGCAGTGTTTCATCGAAGCCTTGCTCGTCGGCCGCCTCGATGAGCAGATCCTCCTCGTCCACATCGCCCAGCGGGCGGATATGCGGCAACAGCAGGGCGCCACCGCCGGCAGCGGATAAAAACGCGGTCGAGAGGGCGCGCGCGGCACGCCGCGTCGGCACCAGGATAGTCCATCGCGGCAGGTCCTCAGGCGCTGGCGCCGGTCCGCCGGGAAGTGGCAGATCGCCGGCGAGCACCGCACGCGCCAGAACGGGAAGGAAAGCCACATCCGGCGGCACCGTGAAGACGCGCGGCTCCTCCTTGGACCCATCGGGCATGGGTAAAGCGTCCTTCATCTAAAGCGCCGCCAGAACCTTTTCGGCTTCCCCAATGGCATCGGGCGTGCCCACATGAAACCATGTCCCGTCATGCCTGAGGCCGAACAGGCGCCCTTTGGCTTCGGCCCGGTTCCATAACAGGTTCATGGAAAAGGGCTTATCGGGCGTATCGGCGTAAAGGCGCGGGTGCACAAGATAGCATCCCGCGAAGACGAAGGGGGCCATCAGACCTTCCGCGCGCCGCGCCAGCCGGCCGTCCGGGGCCATGCGGAAGTCCCCATTGCCGCTAAATCCCACTGCCGATGTCATCGGCGCCAGCAACAGCAGGCAGTCCATGCGCCGTCCGTCCCAGGCGGCGCGCATGCGCTCGAGCGTCGGCTCGGCACCTTCCGTCCAGAACGAATCGCCGTTGAGCACGAAGAACGGATCGCTGCCCAGATGCACCAGCGCCTTTTTCACGCCGCCACCGCTGTCGAGCAGTTCCGCCCGCTCGTTGGAGATGGTGATATGCGGCTTATCGATGCCGGCCGCCCATTGCTCGATGGCCTCGGGCAGGTAATGGACATTGACCACCACGGCGCCGATACCGGCATCCTGTAGCCGCTCGATGGCATAGGCGATGATCGGCCGGCCGGCCACGTCGATGAGCGGCTTGGGGCGCACGAGGGTCAACGGGCGCATGCGCTGGCCGTAGCCGGCGGCAAGGATCATGGCGCGCCGGCCGATGCGCGGCCTCTTGCTTCTTGCGCTCATGTTGACGCGGTGAGCGCGGCGATGGCCGCGTCGCGGGTGGATTTCGGCAGGTACTCGGCGAACCAGCGGGCAACGGGATCAAGTGCGGGATGGGCAAGACCGGCCTCGATCTGGCCAGATACCCGCTGCAGATGGCGCAGATAGCCATGCTTGCCGTCGCGGCGCGACAGGCGCGCGAAGATGCCGAGAATCTTTGCGGCGCGCTGGGCACCGAGCACGGCATAGGCGGCCTTGAAGGCGGGGCAGTCGAAATCGTCCTCCTCGGCAGCGCGCAGGGCGCAGTAATAATCGAAATAATCCGTCTCCACACCGGCGGGCACATCGAGGCGGGCATCGCGCAGGAGCGAGACGAGATCGTAGGCCGGATGTCCGAGGACAGCATCCTGGGTATCGATGAGGCCCACTCGGGCCAGCCCCTCGCGCTCCGGCAGCCAGATGAGATTGGGGGAATGATAGTCGCGCAACACCCACACCGGCCGGTCCGCCTCGGCCAGCGGCAGCACCTCGCGCCAAGCCGCGCCATAGTCTTGCACAACAGCGGCATCAGCCGTGCCTTCCTGGACCAGCGGCCAGAACCAGTCGATGAGGAGGTCGGCCTCGGTGACAAGGGCCTCGGCGTCATAGGGCATCAGGCGATGACTGCCGCCATCGGGCAGCGGCACTTCGTCCGGCCATGAGCGTCCGGCCATGTCGGCGAGCACCATCACTGCCGCCAGCATCGGCTCGGCAATGTCCTGCCCGTCGGCGATCATGCGGCCATAGCCCCAGTCGCGCAGATCCTCGATGAGGAGGAGCCCGGCCTCGATGTCGTGGGCGAGAATGGCGGGCGCGGAGTAGCCGCGGCGCAGCAATTCCTCGTTTACTGCCACAACGGCGCGGCAGTTCTCGGCCAGGTGCACCAGGCGGCTGTAAGGCTTGCCGTCCCGGACCGGCGGGCCGTCCGGGCGGGCGGGCATATCCATCAGCAGACAGCTCTCGCCGTCGCGGGTCAGGCGCTCGTAACGCCTGCTCGAAGCATCGCCGGCAACGATACTGCGCCCGGCATCGGCCCAGCCATTCGTTGCGAGGAACGCCGCAATGGCGTCAAAGCGAGTGAGGCGCTCAGCGAAGGCGCCGCTGCCCGCCAATACCGCCCGGCGGCCCTCTCCCTCCACCGCCAGCCGCACCGTCAGACGATCA
>CAVYOQ010000071.1:0-9613 GCA_963770075.1 uncultured Alphaproteobacteria bacterium | reverse complement strand
GGCGCTTTCAGATCGACAATGCAGGCGCGGCGATCGCCGCCATCCGCGTGCTGGGCGACCGGCGCATCGGCGAAAAGCACATGGCCGATGGTTTGAGGTCCGCGGACTGGCCGGCGCGCCTGCAGCGCCTGGGCGACGGGGCGCTCATGCGTCTGATCCCGGAGGACACAGAGCTATGGCTCGATGGCGGTCACAACCCGTCGGCCGGCCGCGCCCTGGCCGGCGCCATGGCCGATCTCAACGACCGCAATCCCCGGCCCCTGGTGCTGGTCGTCGGCATGCTCAACACAAAGCCCGCCGATGCCTATCTGGCGCCCTTCAAGGGGCTTGCCCAACGGGTCGTCACCCTCACCATTCCGGGCGAGGAAAACGCCATTTCGGCCGCCGACATGGCCGCCGCCGCCGCCAGCGTGGGGCTCGAGACCGCGACGGCCACGGGCATCGAGGACGCGATTACGCTGGCCGGCCGGGTGGCCCAGTCGCCGCGAATTCTCATCGGCGGATCGCTTTATCTCGCCGGCCGCGTCCTGGCGCTCGACAAAGGCGTCGAGCCCGGCATGATCACCGGCACCAGCCGCCTCAATCGCTGACCGGGGAGATCGTACCGGCGGCCTTTGCCTTTCACTCCGTCATGCGCGGGCGCGACCCGCGCATCCTTTTCACACCTGCCGCGGCAGCCGCCAAAAGGATGGCCGTGTCAAGCACGGCCATGACGCCAGAACGGGATCAGGGGCAGGTGCCGCCTGGATCAGATCGAGCGCTCGATCCAGTCGACGATCTTGCCCTTGGGGTTGGCGCCCACCTGGGTGCCGGCCACTTCGCCGTTCTTGAAGATCATCAGGGTCGGAATGCCGCGAATGCCATAGCGCGAGGGGACCGAGGGGTTCTCGTCGATATTGAGCTTCACCACCTTGACGCGGCCGTCCATCTCGTTGGCGATCTCTTCCAGCGCCGGGCCGATCATCTTGCACGGTCCGCACCACTCGGCCCAGAAATCGACGATAACAGGCTTGTCGGCCTTGAGGACTTCGGCCTCGAACGCGCTGTCGGATACCTTGTGCGTGGTCATAAATAGCGCCTTTCTCGATGAGCCGCCCGTGCACTAGGCGGCAGACTCAGGTTGGGTGTCAGGAAGGTAGGAAGCCGTCACGCCGCGGTCAAGGCCGCCGCCAGCAGCTCTTGAGGGATTTCCATGCTGCGCGGCCCGTCGGTCCACACGAGAAAGGCCCTGACACGGCGGCCGGGATAGATGCCTTTCAGGCCGGCGCTATAGGCGGCGAGCTGGGCGATATGGGCGGGATCGGCGCCGGCAAGGTCGGCAGGGACCGGGCGGTTGGTCTTGTAATCGGCGATCAGCACCTCATCGGCGCTCACCGCGATGCGGTCGAGCCGCCCGGAAATGAGGATGCGGCGGCCTGCCGCATCGTCGATCGCGGCCACCAGCGGCACCTCGGCGCGGCTGCCGGGCGCAAACAACGGCGCCATGGCGGGGGCCGAGATGACGCCCAAAACCTCGCCGGCAAGGGCCTTGTGGCGGTCCGCGCCCAGTTCCGGCGCGGCCTGGGCAAGAAGACGCAGGGCCACCTGCTCGCGCACCACGGGCGGCAGGTCGGGCAGGGCCTGCAACAGCCGGTGGACCAGCCGGCCGCGCTGGAAACGCCACTCGCCGTCGCCGGCAAGCGGCGAGGCAATGGTCTCGGGCGGATGATCCTCTTGCGGCCGCAGTGCCGAGCGAATGCCAGAGGGGCTGATCCACGGCGAAGCCGTCTCGTGCGCCGAAGGCGGCGTCAGTGCCCAGGCCGGCAGCGGCGGCGCTTCGGCCTCGGGAGGTGATACGGCCGCCGTCGGGGTGGTCGTCCCCGCATCCTCGATGCGCAATACTTCGCGACCGTCGGCGAGGGTCACCGCCGATGCCCTGGACCCGAGCGCCGCCATCACCATGTCGTGCCAGGTCGGCTCCGACGGTGGCGTCTTGCCCGTCGCGCCCGCCACATAGAGCCGGTCGCGCGCCCGCGTCATGGCGACATAGAGCAGGCGGTTGTACTCCTCGCGCCCGGCAAGGTCGTCGAGCGTGCGGCTGTGGGTCAGGGCAGCGGGAAGCAACGACTTCCTCAGCCGCCACACCGGCAGCATACGGTCTTCCGTCTTGAGGAGTTGCAGGCCCGGATGGTTGCCGCCGCCGGGCGGGGCCGCGGCATCGGCGATGAAGACGATCGGCGCCTGCAAGCCCTTGGCGCCGTGCACCGTCATGATGCGCACCTCGCCGGCGGCTTCACCCATGTCGCGGCGGAATTCTTCCGCGATGCCGCCGGGCGCATCGAGAAACTCGCGCAGGGACTGCACCCTGTCGCGCGGCATGGCGAAGGCCAGTTGCAAAAAGTTCTCCACCGCGTCGACGGCATCGGCGCCGAGGCGCGCCTGCAAGGCTTTCAGCCCGCCACCGGCCGCCAGCACATGATGATAGAAGGCACCGGCGGTGGCGGTCGCTGCCGCCCTTTGCCAGTCGAGAAGTTGCGCCACGGCCTTGCCACAAGGCGCACCCGCCTCCGCGTGGCGCTGCAAAGCCGACCAAAGGCTGTGCCTGCCGCGATTGTGCGCAACGACAAACAGGTCGTCATCATCGAAGGGCGCGCCGTCGTCACGCGCAATGAGCGGGCTTTTCAGTGTTTCCGCCAGCGCCAGATCGTCGCCCGGTTGCAGCACGAAGCGGCCGAGGGCGACGAGGTCCCGCACCGCCACATGCTCGGCCAGCTCCAGCCGGTCGGGCCCGGCCACCGGCACGCCCCTTTCCTTCAGCGCCTTCACCAGCAGCGGCATCAGCCTCGGCCGCTTTTGCAGCAGAATGAGGATGTCGCGCGGCCGGATCGGCGGTCCGCCGGGGTAAAGCGGCTCACGCTTCCAATTCCAACGGTCGATGGTCTCGGCGATCGTTGCGGCCACCCGCCGGCGCGGGTCGGCGCGCCTGGTTTTGCCGGGCGCGGCCTGCGTATCGCTTTCTTCATCGTCGGGCGACTCGACCGGCCAGATCTCGACCAGGCCCGGCTCGCCGGCGCGGATGGCCTGATGCGCAATGGTCTCGCTTGCATCCGCCTTGACGCCCGGCGCCGCGCCACCATCGTTGAATACCGCATCGACGGCGCCGAGGATGACCTCGACCGAACGGAAGGAGGTCTGCAGCGGCATCTGTCGGAAAGTTGCGCCGATCGCCTCGACCCGGCCGGCGAAATAGGCGCACATCTCGTCGAACAGGCGCGGCTCGGCGCCCTGGAAGGAAAAGATCGACTGCTTCCTGTCACCGACCGCGAAGATGGTGCGGGCCAGGCCGTCGCGCGCGCCCTCGCCGGCGAAAAACTCATCGGCCAGCAGGCGCACGATCTCCCACTGGTCGTGGCTGGTGTCCTGGGCCTCGTCGATGAGGATGTGGTCGAGGCCGCCGTCGAGCTTGTAGAGCACCCACTGGGCGCCGTCCGATTCCCTGAGCAGGGCGAGCGTACGGGCGATGAGATCATCGTAGTCATAGCCCGAAGCCAGGCGCTTTTCGTGCTCGTAGCGGGCGATCACCCGGCGGGCGAGGCGCAACAGGGCCTCGCTCGCCCGGTAGATGCCGGCGGCCTTTCGCACATCGGCGAGGCGGAAGACTTCGGCACACAGGGCGCCCAGCCGGTCGCCATGATGCGCCATAGGCTGGGTGAAAAGCGTGCTCTCCTTCTTGGGCGATCCATCCTTCTTCAGGACGTGTGTGGCAAGCAGAGCCAGTCGCGTTTCACCATTGCCCGTCGTGAGCGCCTCATTCAGCGCCTCTGCCGTCTTGCGGTCGGTGGCCTTGTCGCTCGTCGCCATCTCATCGGCGATGGCGCGCATCTCGGCATCGCTCATGACGGCGGCGAGCGCTGAACCAGGGTCAGGTGCGCTGCCGTGTGCTGCCAGGTCGAGGAAAGCGGCCAATCGACGGAGCGTTTCCTCCACCGCCTCATCGCTGGCGAGGGCGCCGCCGAGGCGGCTGCGTTCGTCGATCAGGCGCCCAACCAGTTCGGTGAGGCCATCGAGATCGGTATGGACCGCCACCGCCTCGACAAGGCGTTCCACCTCGCCGTCGCCGTCGTAGCCAGCGAGGACGGCTGAGCGGGCCGCTGCCAGCGCGGCTTTGGCCGCCGTCGGATCGAGCACGGAAAAGCCGGGAGTGACGCCGGCCTCGACCGGAAAGCGCTGCAACAGGCGCTCGCAGAAGGCATGGATGGTCTGCACCTTGAGCCCGCCCGGCGTCTCCAGCGCGCGGGCGAACAGGCGGCGCCCGGCGGCGAGGTCGCCGGCTCGGTGCCCGCCGGTGATGGCGGCGATCTCATCTCGCAACCCGTCGTCGTCGAGGGCCACCCATCTGCCCAGAGCCTCGACAAGACGTGAGGACATCTCGGCGGCGGCGGCGCGGGTGAAGGTGAGGCAAAGGATGCGCTCAGGTCTCGCTCCTTCGAGCATCAGGCGGATGATGCGGTTGACCAGCACATGCGTCTTGCCGGTGCCGGCATTGGCCGACACCCATGCCGACACTTCGGGATCGGAGGCTTTGGCCTGCACTTCGCCCGCGATTTGGCGCGCCTCATTCATCGACCGCCTCCTCGCGCCCGCGCCCTTGCCCCCATTCGCGCCAGCGCGAGAGCTGGCCGTAATCGCGTTCAAGGTTCGGCTCGTCGGACCAGTCGGTGGCGATATAAGGCGTTTCGGGCTTGGCGAATGCGGCGAAGAGCTGCCGGCATTCCTCCAGCGCCCGTTCCGCCGCTTCTGCCGGGTCGCCCTTCATGCGTTTCCACTCACCCGGCGGATCGCGGCCGGTGATGGCGAGATAGGTCACTTCGGCCACCGGGCACGGCCCAGCTCCATCGAAGCCGCCCTGTTCCAGCATGGCCGCTTCCAGGTCCAGTTGCAGGCTGTAGCTGCTGGTCTCGGCATTGAGGGAGGGGACGCTGCCGGACTTGTAGTCGATGAGGCGCGCCTTGCCGTCTTCAAGGACATCGATGCGATCAGCCTTGGCGGTGAGGCGATAGTGCCCGCCGTCCGCCTCGAACTCCAGACGTCCTGCGACCTCGGTGAACTGGCACGCGACATTTTCGCGCAGCTTGCGCTCTTCTTCGACGAACCAGCGGGCGATGCGCTCCAGGCGGGGTCTGAGCATGACGGCAAGCGCCCGATCGGCGACGATCAAGGCAAGCTGGCGCTCGAACTCCGCGATCAGCCGCTCCTCGGCGTCGGGCGGCAGCGGGCCGGGATGGTCGCGCACGAAGACACTGAGCGCCTCGTGGATCAGCATGCCGCGCTCGGCCGCCCCTACCTCGCGGATGAGCGGGTCGAGCGGGTAAAACCCGAGGATCGAGCGGGCAAAAATGCGATAGGGATCGTTGGCGAGATCGTCGATGCGGGTGACGGAAAGGCCTTTCGGGCGCGCATCGACCGGCGGCCGCGGCATCGGCCGCTTCACCGGGCGCACCACCTCAGGCCGGTCGAGGGCTTCGGCCCAGGCGAGCCAGGGGACGGAGCGCATCACCTCCCTTTCCAGCCCGGCGCCGGCGATCAACGTCTTGAGGCGCACCAGCCAGCGCGACGGTCTGGCAGGGCTGTCGCTGCGGCGGGCGGCCCAGGTCATCATCACCCGGGGCGCGCACATGCCTTGTGCGAAGTCGTGCGCCTGCAAGCCGATGCGGCGCTCAGGGAGAGGCAGGTCGATGCGGGCGCGCTGCGGCCGGTTGAGCCACGGATCGGTCAGCGTCTCGCCCGGCCAGCTTGCTTCCGCCAGGCCGCCCATGATCACCACGTCCGGGCGTACCAGTCGCGCTTCCAGCAGCCCGAGGATAGACAGGCGCGCATGGGCGCTGCGGCGCTGGCGCACCGGCACCCGCGCCAGCATCTGGGCAATGAGGCCGCGATAGTCTTCCGCCGTCATCTGAGGTGAGGCATGGGCGTGCTGGCGCAGGGCAAGGAACATCCCGGCCAGCGCCTCACCGTCCTCGCCCGTCCACAGGCCGGTACCGTCCTCTTCACCGCCGGCCGCATGGACCGCTTCCAGCGTCTGCAAATGCATGGCGACGAGATCGTCGAGCGCGAACAGTTCGGGCGCGTTCAGGACTGTTCCAAGCGTGTTCAACACCGTCTCCACCGCCCCGCCCAGGCGGACGGCAGCGGCGAAATCCTCCTCGCTCATGTCGCGTTGCGCCGGGTGGGCATAGCGCTGGCGCTGGGGATCGCGCTCGCCGCGCAGGGCCGCTAGGATCGAGGCATGACCCGAAAGGCCCGCCTGCCCCCTGAGCAGCACATCGAGCGCGCGGGCAGCCCTTGCCGTCTCTTCACGAGCGGTCGCGAACGCGGAAAGACGGTGGTCGAGCAGCGCCATCAGGTCGACCGGGCTGGCCTCGGGGTGGGCCGCGTCGATGACGGCAAGCGCGAACTGGCCCGCCGGGGTGGCGCTGAGCGGTTCGCCGGCCGAATCGTCGACCTCGATGCCCCAGCGGGCGAGCTCACCCTTGACCCTGCGGGCCAGCTCGCGGTCGGGCGTCACCAGCGCAGCGGTCTCGCCCGGCGTTTCCACGACCCCGCGCAGGGCAAGGGCGATGGCAAGCGCCTCGCCACGCTGGTCGGGCGCTTCGACGAGGCTGAGGCCGTCGACGGCGGGCCTGAGCTCCTCCGGCATGCGCATGACCTCGGCCCAGCGTTCGGAGGTCTCGGCCGGACGCATGATCTCGCTGGCGAGACGGGCTCGGGCCTCGCCCGCCGGAGTTCGGACGGTACGGGCAAGCTCTTGCACCTCGGCCCGCGCGATGCCGATGGCGGCGATGAGGTCCCTTAGGCCGTATTGCGGGTGCTGCTGGGTGAGCGCCTGCCAGCTTTCCTCATCCAGCCGCTGATCGAGACCGGGCAACACCACCGCGCCATGCGGCATCCGTGCGATGGCCGCGAGGAGATGCGCGGTGGCGGGGATGGAGCCGGTCGAGCCGGCAGCGATGACGGGACCGGCGGGCGGTAAGGTGGCGAGACGTTTTGCCTCGGCCTCGATCAGGCGCGAGCGGCGTTCCTTGTCGCCGATCATCCCGAAATCGCGCATCACGCCGGGCAACTCGACCTGAACGATCTTCAGGAAATCGAGCACCATCTCGCGGTGACGCGGCAGGTCGAGGTCGAACAGCTTTGCGATCTGATCGAGGCCGATGCCTTCGGTCTCGAACCCGTCGATGAGACTGCCAAGCGAGGCGGCAAGCCGGAAGGCGCCGGCACGGGCGCCCGCAAGTGTCTCGGCCAGCGGCTGGTCGGGGTGCCGTGCTGCCCAATCGAGAATGAGGCGGGCCAGACGGAATTCGCGCTCGATCGCCGGCATGGCGGGCGGTAGCGTTTCATCGAAGCCTGCCTCGTCGACCGCCTCGATCAGCAGGTCCTCCTCGTCCACATCGCCGAGCGGGCGGATGCGCGGCAACAAGAGGGCGCCCCCGCCAGCGGCGGAGAGAAATGCCGTGGCAAGCGCGCGCGCCGCGCGCCGCGTCGGCACCAGGATGGTCCAGCCCGGCAGGTCCTCAGGGGCCGGCGCCGGCCCGCCGGGGGCGGGCAGGTTGCCGCTGAGCACGGCGTGCGCCAGAGCCGGAAGGAAAGCCACATCCGGCGGCACCGTGAAGACGCGCGGCATCTCCTTGAACCCATCAGGCATGGGCAATGCGTCCTTCATCTAGAGCGCCGCCAGAGCCTTTTCGGCTTCCCCGATGGCATCGGGCGTGCCCACATGAAACCATGTCCCGTCATGCCTGAGGCCGAACAGGCGCCCCTTGGCCTCGGCCCTGGTCCACAACAGGTTCATGGAAAAGGGCTCATCGGGCGTATCGGCGTAAAGGCGCGGATGCACAAGATAGCATCCCGCGAAGACGAAGGGGGCCACTTGACCTTCCGCGCGCCGTGCCAGCCGGCCGTCCGGAGCCATGCGGAAATCGCCAGTGCCGCCAAAGCCCACCGCCGATGGTGTCGGCGCCAGCAGCAGCAGGCAGTCCATGCGCCGCCCGTCCCAGGCTTCGCGCATGCGCTCAAGCGCCGGCTCGGCGCCTTCCGCCCAGAACGAATCGCCGTTGAGCACGAAGAACGGATCGCTTCCCAGAAGCGGCAGCGCCTTCTTCACGCCGCCGCCGGTATCGAGCAGTTCCGCGCGCTCGTCGGAGATGGTGATGTGCGGCTTGTCGATGCCGGCCGCCCATTGCTCGATGGCTTCAGGCAGGTAATGGACATTGACCACCAGCTCGCCGATCCCGGCATCCCGCAGCCGCTCGACGGCATAGGCAATGATCGGCCGGCCGGCAACGTCGACGAGCGGCTTGGGGCGGGTGAGGGTCAGCGGACGCAGGCGATAGCCGTAGCCGGCGGCGAGGATCATGGCGCGCCGGCCGATGCGCGACCCCTTGGCTCTTGTGCTCATGACGAGGCGGTGAGCGCGGCGATGGCCGCGTCACGGGTGGATTTCGGCAAGTGCTCGGCGAACCAGCGGGCAACGGGCGCAAGGGCCGGATGGGCGAGGCCCGCCTCGAGCTGGCCCGATACCCGCCGCAGGTGGCGCAGATAGCCATGCTTGCCGTCGCGGCGCGACAGGCGCGCGAAGATGCCGAGGATTTTTGCGGCGCGCTGGGCGCCGAGCACGGCGTAGGCAGCCTCGAAGGCGGGGCAGTCGAAATCGGCCTCCTCGACCTCGCGCAGGGCGCAGTAATAATCGAAATAGTCCGCCTCCACACCGGCGGGCACATCGAGGCGGGCATCGCGCAGGAGCGAGACGAGATCATAGGCCGGATGTCCAAGGACGGCATCCTGGGTATCGATGAGGCCCACCCGCGCCAGCCCCTCGCGCTCGGGCAGCCAGATGAGATTGGGGGAATGATAGTCGCGCAACACCCACACCGGCCGGTCGGCCTCGGCCAGCGGCAGCACTTCGCGCCAGGCCGCGCCATAGTCTTGCGCGACAGCGGCATCGGCCGGCTTTCCTGTGACCAGCGGCCAGAACCAGTCGATGAGGAGGTCGGCCTCGGTGACAAGGGCCTCGGCGTCATAGGGCATCAGGCGGTGGCTGCCGCCATCGGGCAGCGGCACTTCATCCGGCCATGAGCGTCCGGCCATGTCGGCGAGCACCATCACCGCCGCCAGCATCGGCTCGGCGATGTCCTCAGCCCCGGCGATCATGCGGCCATAGACCTCATCGCCCAGATCTTCGATGAGGAGGAGCCCGGCCTCGATGTCGTGGGCGAGAATGGCGGGCGCGGAATAACCGCGGCGCAGCAATTCCTCGTTTACGCCCACCACGGCGCGGCAGTCCTCGGCCAGGTGCACCAGCCGGCTGTAAGGCTTGCCGTCCCCGACCGGCGGGCCATCCGGACGGGCGGGCATATCCATCAACAGACAGCTCTCGCCGTCGCGCGTGAGGCGCTCATAACGCCTGGTCGAGGCATCGCCGGCAACAACTCTGCGCCCCGAACCGGCCCAGCCGCTCGCGGCAACGAACGCGGCAATGGCTCGAAAGCGGGCGAGGCGCTCAGCCAAGGCGCCGCTGCCCGTCAATACCGCCCGGCGGCCCTCTCCCTCCACCGCCAGTCTCACCGTCAGGCGGTCG
>CAVYOQ010000070.1:0-111695 GCA_963770075.1 uncultured Alphaproteobacteria bacterium | reverse complement strand
AATCACCGCAGTAATGCGGCTATTCGAGACATATACAGGCAAAGGCGCCACCTGCCCACCTCAAGGGTGGGCGGAATTCGGCCAATAACGGCGCCGCCGGCGCCCGCGGGGAGCCTCAGTAGCGATAATAGTCCGGCTTGAACGGGCCCGACTGCTGGACGCCGATATAGGCGGCTTGCTCAGGGGAAAGCTCGGTCAACCTGGCGCCCACCTTGTCGAGATGCAGGCGCGCGACCTTCTCGTCGAGAGGCTTGGGCAGCACGTAGACCTCTGGCCGTACTTGCCGTTGCCAGCGTTCTGCCACAGCTCGATCTGGGCCAGCGTCTGGTTGGTGAAGGAGGCCGACATGACAAAGCTCGGATGACCGGTGGCATTGCCAAGATTGACCAGCCGCCCCTGCGACAGGAGGATAATGCGGTTACCGCCGGGAAATTCGACCAAATCCACCTGGTCCTTCACGTTGGTCCACTTGCAGTTCTTGAGGTCCGCGACCTGAATCTCGTTGTCGAAATGGCCGATGTTGCAGACGATCGCCATGTCCTTCATCTGCCGCATGTGGTCGATGGTGATGACGTCCTTGTTGCCGGTGGCGGTGACGAAGATGTCGGCGCTGCCAACGGCATCCTCAAGGGTGGTGACGGTATGGCCGTCCATGGCCGCCTGCAGGGCGCAGATGGGGTCGACCTCGGTGACGATGACGCGGGCGCCGGCGCCGCGCAGGCTCTGGGCCGAGCCCTTGCCCACATCGCCATAGCCGCACACCACCGCGACCTTGCCGGCCATCATCACGTCGGTGGCGCGGCGGATGCCGTCGACCAGCGATTTGCGGCAACCATAACGGTTGTCGAACTTCGACTTGGTGACGCTGTCGTTGACGTTGATGGCCGGAAACGGCAGCTCGCTCTTTTTCTGCAACTCGTAGAGCCGATGAACGCCGGTGGTGGTTTCCTCCGACACGCCCTTGATGGCATCGCGCGTCCTGACGAAGAAGTCCTTGTCCTTGGCCAGGCGCGACTTGATGGTCTTGAAGAGCTCTTCTTCTTCCTCGTTCTTGGGATTGGCGAGGACGCTGTCATCCCACGACGCCTTGGCGCCGATGAGAATGTAACTGGTGGCATCGCCGCCGTCGTCGAGGATCAGGTTGGCGGTCTCACCATTCGGCCAGTCGAAGATGCGGTCGACATACTCCCAGTATTCAGCCAGCGTCTCGCCCTTCTTGGCAAAGACCGGCGTGCCGGTGGCGGCGATGGCGGCGGCGGCGTGGTCTTGGGTGGAGAAGATGTTGCACGAGGACCAGCGCACGCTGGCACCCAGCGCCTGCAGGGTCTCGATGAGCACGGCGGTCTGGATGGTCATGTGCAGGCAGCCGGCGATGCGGGCGCCCTTCAGCGGCTGAGCAGCGCCATATTCGGCACGCGTCGCCATCAGGCCGGGCATCTCGACCTCGGCCATATCCAGCTCGCGCCGGCCCCATTCGGCCAGCTTCAGGTCCTTCACAACGAAATCCTCAGATGCACTCATCGCTTCCTCTCAATCGGGCAATTGCCGGGCAAAACCACAAACGGGGCGGCCCTGCGGATGCAGGACCCCCTTGTCAGGCCGCCGCTATAGCAGCCTTGAGGTAAGGGCGCAATGAGGACATAAAGAAATCTTTATGTGAATTGAAAAGCCGGGTCATTCCTCGCCGAACTTGCCGGCGACGAGGCGGTCGAGCGCCTCTATGGCTGCTTCGGCCTCGGGGCCGGCGGCCTCGACGTCGATGCTGGTGCCGCAATGGGCGGCCAGCATCAAGAGCCCCAGCATCGAGGTGCCGGGCACGGTCTGGCCGTCGCGGCTGACCTTGATGTCGGCGTCGAAGCGTTCGGCGCATTTGACGAACTTGGCGGTGGCGCGGGCATGCAGGCCAAGGCTGTTGGCAATGGTCAACTCGCGCCGCATCACCGGTCGGCGGGGAGCGCCGGGCATCGCCCTCAAGCCTGGTCGCGCAGCAACTGGCTGGCCACGTTGATGTACTTGCGCCCGGCCTCGCGCGCCTGCTCCACCGCAACGGCCAGCTTTGCATCGCGCCTGATGCTGGCGAGCTTGATGAGCATCGGCAGGTTGGTGCCGGCGATGACCTCGATGTGATCGGCTTCCATGATCGAGATGGCGAGATTGGACGGGGTGCCGCCAAACATGTCCGTCAGCACGATCACCCCCTTGCCGGTATCGACCTGCTCAACGGCGGCAAGGATGTCGCCGCGCCGGCTCTCCACATCGTCGTCGGGATGGATCGATACCGTGGCGATGCGCTCCTGCTCACCCACCACATGCTCGAGCGCGGCACGGAATTCCTCGGCCAGCCTGCCGTGTGTCACCAGTACGAGACCGATCATGTCGATATATGCAACTCCGCCAAAGCAAGGGGCGCCATCTTGTCGACTTCAGCGGCGATGCGCAACCGCGCCCGGCAGGCGTGGCGCGAAGGCACCTGCCGGGGCCGACAACGCCTTGTCGATCGGTGGAAGTTTGTCAAGCGGCATCGCACTCAGCGGCAAACCGCCAGATGCGCGAGCGCGGCGCGCACCCTTGCCGGTGCCGAAGGTGCGGATGCATCGATGGCGACACACCCAACCCGGCACCCGAGGAACGAGGTCTCGTTGTCTTCGACCGGATAGCGCTCGATATTTTCCGCCGCCGCGAGGCTAACAGCCAGGCCAAGCCTGACCGGTCCGGCCGTTGCGACACGAACGATGCCCAGCCCTCTCACCTCCAGAAGGCCGGCAAGCCGCTCAGGCGCCGATGCGATCAGATTATTGCCTTTCCGGGTCAGCAGCACCTGGTCGTCGGCCACCAGCCCGGCCTCCATTACCGTGGCGCCGATGCCGCGCCCCGGCTGGTCCATCAGCCGCAGCGCCAAGTCCGACTTGCCGCTGCCGGAAGGCCCGAGCAGCAGCACGCCCTGATTGCCCAGCGCCACGCAGGTGGCATGCACCATGAGCGTTTCGGCACCCTCGGGCTCAGTCATCGTCGCCTGGATGCCAGTCGTCCGGCAGGGCCGGCAGGCGCACCACGAAGCGGGCGCCGAGGACCGCCCGGCCGCCATCCGGGCCGGGGCTGCCAAGGCGGTTCTCGGCATGGACTGTGCCGCGATAGGCCTCGACGATCTGGCGCGAGATGGACAGGCCAAGGCCGGAATTCTTGCCGAAGGCGCCTTCCGGGCGGTCGGTGTAGAAGCGCTCGAAGATGCGCTCCAGATTGTCGGGCGGGATGCCGCCGCCCTCGTCCTCGATGCGGAATTCGACCCAGTCGCCGCGCCGCCGCAGATCGACCTTCACCTCTGAGCCGGGCGGCGAGAAAGAAACGCGCATTGTCGACGAGATTGCGCGCCACCTGGCCCAGCCGGTTGTCGTGGCCCAGCACCATGAAGGCCTCGGTGAGAGCGATGCCGTGGGGTGGCGTGGCCTCTTTGAGAACAACGCGAACATTGCCAACGGCGCCGGTCTCGTTACCGAGTTCGACGACAGCCGTCAGAAGCTGCGCAAGGTCGACCGGACGGGCGCGGGCCCGCGCCAGTTCGGCATCAAGCCGCGAGGCATCGGAAATGTCGGAGATGAGCCGGTCGAGGCGGCGCACGTCGTCGTTGATGATCTGCACGAGGCGTTCGCGCTGTTCGTCGGTGCGGGCATAGCGGAACGTCTCCACCGCGCTCCTGAGCGAGGTCAGCGGATTTTTCAGCTCGTGCGCGACATCGGCGGCAAAGGCCTCGATGGCGTCGATGCGCTTGTAAAGCGCCTGCGTCATGTCGCGCAGGGCCCCCGACAGATGACCGATCTCGTCGCGGCGGTAGGCGAAGTCAGGGATCTCCACCCGATTGTTGACGCCGCGCCTGACGCGCTCGGCCGCCGCCGCCAGACGCCGGATGGGCTCGGCGATGTGGCCGGCGAGCGCGATGGCAAGCAGGATCGTCACCAGACCTGCCACCGCGAAGGTGAGGAGCACGATGCGCCGTTCGTTGCGCAGCACCTTGTCGATCTCGCCGCCCTTGGTCGACAGCACAAGGGCGCCGAGCACCGCGCGGAAGCGCTGAATGGGTACCGCCACCGATACGATGATCTCGTTCTTGTCGTTGACCCTGACAACGCTCACCGAAGCGCCGTTGAGCGCGGCGGTGACCTCGGGAAAATCCTTGCCGTTGTCGAAGCCGTAGTCCTTCTGCAACGGATAGTGGTGGGCAAAGAACAGGTCGTAGACCCACTCCATGGCGCTGCGCACCCAGTTCTTGCGCGGCTGCAGGTTGGGCGGCGGCAGATCGAAGCGCAGGATCTCGCCGCGCCCGTACAGATAGCGGCTGTCGACCACCAGCATCCCGTCGCGGTCGAAGATGCGCGCCCTGGTATCGGTGGAGGCCGCCAGGCGCCTCAGCACCGGGCCGGAACGCTCAGGATTGATGAGGAAGTCGTAAGAGCGCGGCTCCTCGTTGTCCTGCGCCTTGTTGAGTTGCAGCTCCAGCAGCTTTTCCGGATCGACGATGATCTGGCCGGTATCGACGGTGGCCGCCGCCGCCACCGCCGCCGACATGATGCGGGCCTGGGTCATCAGGCTCTGCACGCGGGCATCGATGAGGCTCTGGCGCGACTGGTTGAAGTAAAGAATGCCGCCGACCAGAATGATCAGGCCGGCGAAATTGATGATGATGATGCGCGAGGTGAGCCGTGTCGGCGCCAGCCGGTGCAGCCAGCTGAACGGCCCGATCGCCCCGATGGCGGCGTCAGATTGCGCAGCCTCAGTCTCTTCGACCTCGCCGCGCTCGGAAATGTCAACCCCAGCCACCATATCGTGCCGAATGGAAATCGACGCCTATCAGCTCTCCTTGAAGCGATAACCTACGCCATAAAGGGTTTCGATGGCATCGAAGTTGTCGTCCACCGCCTTGAACTTCTTGCGCAGCCGCTTGATGTGGCTGTCGATGGTGCGGTCGTCCACATAGACCTGATCGTCATAGGCGGCATCCATCAGCGCATCGCGGCTCTTGACGATGCCGGGACGCTGGGCGAGCGCCTGCAGGATGAGAAACTCGGTCACCGTGAGCACCACCGGCTCTTCGGCCCAGGTGCAGGAATGGCGATCGGGATCCATCACCAGCTTGCCGCGCTCGATGACGCGGTTGGCTTCGCCCGTGGCCTGGATGCCGTCGCGCGAGCTTGCCCGGCGCAATACCGCCTTTACCCGCTCCACCAGCAGGCGCTGCGAAAACGGCTTGCGGATGAAGTCATCGGCCCCCATCTTGAGGCCGAACAATTCGTCGATCTCATCGTCCTTGGAGGTCAGGAAGATGACCGGTAGATCGGAGCGCTGGCGCAGCCGGCGCAGCAATTCCATGCCGTCCATGCGCGGCATCTTGATGTCGAAGATGGCCATGTCGGGCGGGTTGTCGTTGAGCCCCTGCAGCGCTGCCACACCATCGCTATAGGTGCTGGTATGGAAACCTTCGGCTTCCAGCGCCATGCTCACCGAAGCGAGAATGTTGCGGTCGTCGTCAACGAGCGCGATCTTCGGCATTTTTTTCCCCATGTCGGTTGAGACCTTTGCGCGCTCTAAAGGGTGAGTTAGCGTAAAATGTGGCGGGCCGGAGACTGGGTCGCGAGCCCGCGCAGCACAGATTGTGGCAGGAATGTGGTAGCGATGGGGATCAAATTCAAGGGATGAAGCGCATGAACGACGACAAAGCGGATGAAATCACCGGCGCATCGGGCGTCCGCCGGCTGTTGCGGCGGGCAGAAAGCGCCTGCTTGGCCAGCCTGATGCCGGAAGGCTCGCCCTATGCCTCGCTGGTCAATGTGGCCTCCGATCAGGCCGGCCGGCCGCTCATCCTCATCTCCAAGCTGGCCTGGCACACGCGCAATCTCGGCCACGATGCCCGCGCTTCGCTGCTGATCGCCGAGCCTGAGCCGCAAGGCGACCGGCTGGAAGCGCCGCGCGCCACCCTGATCGGCCGCTTCGAGACGGTGACGGAGGAGAGCGTATCGCGTCGCTATCTGGCGCTGCACCCGGGGGCGGGCGAATATGCCGGCTTTGCCGACTTCAACTACTGGCGCCTGACGTCGGAAACGGTGCACCTGGTGGCCGGGTTCGGGCGCATACAGACTTTTTCCGGGGCGGACATGCTCATCAGTGCCGCCCATGCGGTGCTGTTTGCCGGCATCGAAAAGAGCGCCGTCGAGCACATCAACGCCGACCATGACGACGTGGTCGCGCTTTTGTGGCGATCGGCAGGCGGCAGCCCGACGCCGGAGGCCCAGGTCGTGGCCCTCGATGCAGAAGGCCTCGATCTGTCCGACGGGCGCGAGCGCCGCCGCTTCGAATTCGGGCGCCTGCTCAAGGACGGCGCCGATTTGCGCCACGAGCTGGCAAGCATCGCCAGGAGGCTGCGCAAGGCAAGCTGAGGATACCTTTAACCCCAGCACAAAATTTCTTCGCATCGCGGGTTGCGCCGGGCGGTGCTATTCTTTACGAGCCATGCGCATTCGCTGTGCTAGGCGGAGGGCCGCTGCAAGGCCGTTCACTGCGATCCGCGACGGACAGCATTGCCGCCTTTGCGGGGGTGGTCGTGGGAACAAGATGGCATCGAGGGCTCCCGCCAGGGCGAGCCGCCGCCCTTACCGGGCGGACGGGCCATCAGGCAGAGGAATGACGAATGTCTGACCATAAAGGTCGTTTCAATCAGAAGCGCCCTCTCGAGGCCGTGGGCCTCGGCGACAGCGGCACGGTTCACTACAATCTCAACGAGGTCCAGCTCTACGAAGCGGCCGTTCGCCGCGGCGAGGGCGTGGTCGCCGCCAACGGCCCCATCGCGGTCACCACCGGCGTGCATACCGGCCGCTCGGCGCTGGACAAGTTCATCGTGCGCGATGGCGAAACCGAGAACACCATCTGGTGGGATAACAACAAGGCGATGTCGCCGGAGCACTTCGCCCGCCTCAAGCAGGACTTTTTCGCCCATGCCAAGGGCCGCGAGTTGTTCGTGCAGGACCTTTACGGCGGCGCCGACCCGGCCCATCGCATCGCCGTCAGGGTGGTGACCGAACTGGCCTGGCACGCCCTGTTCATCCGCTACCTGCTGCGCCGGCCCTCGGTAGAGGAGGTGGCTGCCTTCGAACCCGAACTGCACATCATCAACCTGCCCAGCTTCCGCGCCGATCCGGCCCGCCACGGCGTGCGCTCGGAGACCGTTATCGCGTCCGATCTCGGTGAACGGCTGGTGCTCATCGGCTCGAGCGAATATGCCGGCGAGACCAAGAAGTCGGTGTTCGGCACCCTCAACTACTTCCTGCCGGCCAAGGGCATCCTGCCCATGCACTGCTCGGCCAATTCCAATGCCGACGGCGTCTCGGCCCTATTCTTCGGCCTGTCCGGTACCGGCAAGACGACGCTGTCGTCGGATGCAAGCCGGGTGCTCATCGGCGATGACGAGCACGGCTGGTCGGACGAAGGTATCTTCAACTTCGAAGGCGGGTGCTATGCCAAGACCATCCGCCTGTCGGCGGAAGCCGAGCCCGAAATCTATTCCACCACGCAGCGCTGGGGTTCAGTGCTGGAAAACGTCGTGGTGGACGCGGAAACGCGGCTTGCCGATTTCGATGACGCCAGCCTCACCGAGAACGGGCGCGTGGCCTATCCCATGCACTTTATCCCCAATGCCTCGGAGACCGGCATGGCCGGGCATCCGCGCAACGTGATCATGCTGACGGCGGATGCCTCGGGCGTCATGCCGCCCATTGCCCGCCTCTCGCCCGCCCAGGCGATGTATCACTTCCTGTCGGGCTATACCGCCAAGGTGGCCGGCACCGAAAAGGGCGTGAAGGGCACCCAGGCGACCTTTTCCACCTGCTTCGGCGCCCCCTTCATGCCGCGCCACCCCAGCGTCTACGGCAATCTGGTCAAGGACAAGGTGGCGCGCCACGGCGTCACCTGCTGGCTGGTCAACACCGGCTGGACCGGCGGGCGCTACGGCGAAGGCCGGCGCATGCCCATCAAGGTGACCCGGGCCCTGCTCGCCGGTGCTCTCGACGGCAGCCTCGAGAATGCGCCCATGCGCACGGATCCCTTCTTCGGCTTCGAGGTGCCAACAAGCGTGCCCGGCGTCGATGCTGCCATCCTCAATCCGCGCGAGACCTGGAAGGACAAGGCCGCCTACGACGTCGAGGCCAAGAAACTGGTCGACATGTTCGTTTCCAACTTCACCAAGTTCGAGGACCACGTCGACGCCGACGTGCGCGCCGCCGCGCCGACGGTGAAGCAGGCGGCGGAATAACCGAATCAGTCCTCTTTGTCGCTGACACCTGCTTCGGCGAAGGTCGCCATGCCGGAATGGAGCTCGCAGGCGGCCCTGGCCAGCATGACGGCAAGGCCGGCGCCCGTTCCCTCACCCAGGCGCATGCCGAGATCGAGCAGAGGCGCCTTGCCCATGCGATCGAGCATCGCTTGGTGGGCCGGCTCGGCCGAGCGGTGCGCGGCCATGCAATGATCGATGGCGCCGGGCGCCATGGCATGCACGACGGCCGCCGCGGCGCTCGCCACATAGCCGTCGATCAGCACCGGCACGCGGGCCGTACGCGCAGCGATGACGGCGCCCGCCATGGCGGCGATCTCGCGCCCGCCGAGGCGGCGAAGCACTTCGAGCGGGTCGTCCAGATGGCCTTCATGCAGCGCCATCGCGCGGGCGATGGCATCGGCCTTGCGGTTGATCCCGGCAGCATCGAGCCCGGTGCCCGGACCGGCCCAGTCGGCGGGCTCGCCACCATATAGAGCATGCGCGATGGCCGCGGCGATGGTGGTGTTGCCGATGCCCATCTCGCCGATGCACAGGAGATCGCACGGCTCGGCCACCGCCTCCATGCCATAGGCGATGGTGGCGGCGCATTCGTCCTCCGTCATGGCCGCATCGGCGGTGATGTCCTTGGTGGGAATTTCCAGCGCCAGCTCGAACACTTTCAGGGTGGCGCCCGAGACCTTGCAGATCTGGTTGATTGCCGCCCCGCCGGCGCGGAAATTGGCCACCATCTGGGCCGTCACCTCGGGTGGATAGGCGGCAACCCTTTGCGTCACCACGCCGTGATTGGCGGCAAAGACGGCGACCAGCGGGTTGTCCACCACGGGCAGATGGCGGCCCTGCCAGGCGGCCAGCCATTCGGCCATCTCCTCCAGCCGGCCGAGCGCTCCCGGCGGCTTGGTGAGGGTGGCATCTCGCCGCCGCACCGCCTCCACCGCCGCCTCGTCGGGGCCGGGAAAGCCGCTAACGAGGGCGCGGATATCATCGAAGGGGCGGGGGCCCGAGGGCTTGTCCATGGCTTTCTCCAGGTCTATCGGAAACGGTTTCGCACTTCTTAGCGGCCGGGTGCCGCCAGCGACAGGGATCGGGGTGGACAACAGGGTGGGAAAAAGTGAAGCAGGCATGCCCGTCGATCACGCCCCCGGCGATGTGGCGCAATGGCTGCGCGATCTCAAGGCATGCCTCATATTCCTCACCCGGCTGCCGATTGCCATGCCGGATGCGACGCCTCCGGCGCTGGCAGCGTCGGCGCGCGCCTTCGGCCCGGCCGGCGCCATCATCGGCGCCCTTGTGGCCGTGGTCTTCTGCATCCTTCACGTGCTCTCAGTGCCGCCGGGCGTGGCGGTCGCGGCGATGCTGGGCGCTCAGGCGCTACTGACCGGCGCCCTGCATGAAGACGGCCTTGCCGATTGCGCCGACGGTTTCGGTGGCGGGCACGATCGCGAAAGCCGGCTGGCGATCATGCGCGACAGCCGCATCGGCTCATACGGCGTCATCGCCCTCGTTCTCGCTTTCCTCATCCGCTGGTCGGCGCTTGCCCACATCGCCGCTGCGGCGAGCATCTGGCCGCTCGCCGGCGTGATGATTGCCACCGCCTCATTGTCGCGCACCGCCATGGTGCTGACCCTGCGGGCGCTGCCGGCGGCAAGGGCGGATGGACGTTCGGCCGAGGCAGGCAGGCCCGGCCGCTCCACGCTGGCGCAGGCGGCAGGCATCGCTCTCATCATCTTCGTCGCCGTGCTGTGGCCTGTCGCCTCGCTTTCCGGCATGGCGGTGATAGTGCTAACGGGCCTTGCCGCCAGCCTCGCCGTTGCGGCGCTGTCGCGGCGGCTGATCGGGGGTCAGACCGGCGATGTCTGCGGCAGCGTGCAGGTGCTCGCCGAAGCGGCGATGCTGGTTGCCGCATCGGCCCTTGTCGCCTGAACAGCGCGTGCATGTCGACCCGCCCGTTCACTCTCCGTTTGCAAACTGCTGCTAGGCTGCCTTCCGTTTGCGAGCGAAGCAATTCGGGAAAGCGCAATGTCGGGCATCCTCGGCGCTACATTGTCATTGCTGACGATCGCCGCGGTGTTCATTTTGCGGCCCGGGAACGCATTGGGCATCCCCGTCTCGGCCACGGCGGATCTTGGGAAAGTGGCGTTGCTCCTGTGCCTGGCCGCGACGTCGTCGGTGCTGGGCCTGCTGTCGCCTCGCTGGTCGGCCTCGCGGGTGGCGGCGGTGTGGGGCTCGGTGCTGGCCGCCGTCGTGACCATCAGCGTCAATATGAACACGTTGACAGACGTGGCCCTGCACGGCGTGGCAGACCGCAATGCCCGACAAGAGACCCGCGTCGGCACCGGCGGCGTGCGATTGCGCCACAGCATCATGCCGGAGCGCGACAATGCCCTGCCGCTGCCCGGCACGGACGAAGCCAAGCTGCTGCTCATGGCAGCGCAAACCGAGATCAAGGCCGGCGCGAGCGGCCATTTCGTCACCACGGCCGAGATCGACTACACCCCGATCAAGGTGCTCATCGATACCGGCGCTACCCTGGTCGCCATGAGCTACGAGGACGCCGACAAGGCCGGGCTTAATCCCTTCAGTCTCGATTTCACCGTTCCCGTCTCCACCGCCAACGGCGTCGTCAAGGCCGCACCCGCGACGCTCAAGCGGGTGGAGGTCGACAATATCGTTGTCTACGACGTGCGGGCCCTGGTGCTGCCGAAGGGTGCGTTCAGGGGGACGCTCCTGGGCATGAGCTTCCTGTCGCGGCTGTCGAGCTTCGGCATCCGCGACGGCGTACTGACGCTGGAGGAGTGACGCATTCGGCACACCCCGTGCCGCTTGAGGACTATGTTGCATGCTCATCAGGCATCACATAATGAGCACAATCATGGATGCTTCGATGACCGCCCCGTTCCACCTCGCCATAGAGACCCCTTGCGTCAAGATCTGCGTGGTCGATCCCGAGACCGGCTATTGCATCGGCTGCGGGCGCACGCGCGAGGAGATCGCCGGCTGGCTGAAGTTCGAGCCGGCCGAGCGCCGCGCCATCATCGAGCGGCTCGATGCGCGGGTGCGCGCCCTAACGCGCGCCAAGCGTCGCAAGGGCGGTGCCCGCGCCCGCCGCGGCGGTGCCCTTTAGATCGCCGTATTATTGCTGTTGAAATTCGCCTCCCGCCGGGGCAAACCCGGCTGTCCCGTTGCCATCCAGTCCTGCCGGAGAGTGTCCATGCTTGCCAAGCCGCGCGCCGATCTCGTCCCCAACACGCCCGATTATGAGCGTATGCCGCTGGTCAAGGCGACCGGCTTTCGCGAATACGACGCGCGTTGGCTGTTCGAGAAGGAGATCAATCTCTATGGCGTCGAGGCGCTGGGGCTCGGCCTCGGCACCTATCTCAACCGCCGCGGCGTTGCCCCGCATATCGTGACCGCACACGACTTTCGCTCCTATTCGCTGTCCATCAAGCAGGCGCTCACCGTCGGCCTCATGGCGTCAGGCTGCACGGTGTACGACATCGGCCTTGCCCTGTCGCCGATGGCCTATTTCGCCCAGTTCGCCCTCGATGTGCCGGCGGTCGCCATGGTGACGGCGAGCCACAACGACAATGGCTGGACCGGCGTCAAGATGGGCTGCGACCGGCCCATGACCTTCGGGCCGGACGAGATGTCGGCGCTCAAGGAGATCGTGCTTTCAGGCGACTGGGAGATGCGTGCCGGCGGCGGCCTCGTGCATGTCGACGACCTGACACCGCGCTACATGGCCGAGCTCACCCGCGACGGCCCCGTGTCGCGCCGGCTCAAGGTGGTGGCGGCCTGCGGCAACGGTACCGCCGGCGCCTTCGCGCCCCAGATGCTGGAGGCGCTCGGTTGCGAGGTGGTGCCGCTCGACTGCGAGCTCGACCACACCTTTCCGCACTACAACCCCAATCCGGAAGACATGGAGATGCTGCACGCCATGGCGGCGGCGGTAAAGGAGCACGGCGCTGACCTGGCACTGGGCTTCGACGGCGACGGCGACCGCTGCGGCGTGGTCGACAACGAGGGCAACGAGATCTTCGCCGACAAGGTGGGGGTGATGCTCGCGCGCGACATGTCGGCGGCGCATCCCGGTGCAACCTTCGTGGTCGATGTGAAATCGACCGGCCTGTACATGACCGACCCGGTGCTGAAGCAGAACGGCGCCAAAACAGATTACTGGAAGACCGGCCATTCCTACATGAAACGGCGCACCAACGAGCTTGGCGCCATCGCCGGCTTCGAGAAATCCGGCCACTACTTCCTGCGCCCGCCCTACGGCCTCGGCTATGACGACGGGCTCGCCTCGGCCGTTGCCATCCTCCGCATGCTCGATCACCAGCCAGACAAGAGCATGGCCGATCTCTACCGCGCCCTGCCGCGCAGCTGGGGCTCGCCCACCATGTCGCCGCATTGCCCCGACGAGACCAAATACGGCATCGCCGACAAGGTGGTGGCGCACTATCAGAAGCTGGCTGCGGACGGCGGCAAGGTGGCGGGGCGCGCCGTCGACAAGCTCGTCACCGTCAACGGCATCCGCATCGTGCTCGATGACGGTACCTGGGGCCTGGTCAGGGCCTCGTCCAACAAGCCCGAACTGGTGGTGGTGTGCGAGAGCCCGACGTCGGAGGAGATGATGAAGGCGATGTTCCGCGACATCGACGAACATCTCTCGCACTATCCGGACGTGGGCGAATACAACCAGAAAATTGCCTGAACAGGCCATGTTCTGCGCCACCCCTGGTCGGCTGTCTCATGACCGCCGCAATGTGTGCTAATCTGCTCTTTCAGGTCTCACGGTGACGGGAAGCCCTTCATGAACGCAACGATCGACAGGGCCGTTGAATTGCTCAATGGCGGCGAGGCCGGCGAAGCACTGGCCATCCTGAAGACGCTCAAGGATCAGGGCCAGGCTCCCTTCCTGGTTCGCAGGCTTTGCGCCGGAGCGCTTCTGGTGCTGGACAGGAAGGAAGAGGCGCTTCGCAATCTCGAAGATGCCGCCCAGATGCTACCGCGCGTTGCCCGACCGGCGCAGGCACGCATGAATCTTGCCCCGCAATTCGCCGCCGCCGGTGCCTTCGAAAGGGCCGACAAGCTCATGGCCGAGGCAATGGCGCTCGAGCCGGGCAATCTGGAGATCGTCGTACGGCACGCCGACCTCAACGCCAATCATGGCCGCTGGCAAGAGGCGCTGAACCTCTACCGCACCGCCCTGGCACATCTGCCGGAGCACCCCGCCATTCTCGCCTCCGCCGGCATTGCCGCTCACAACGCCGGCGCGCTTGCGGCTGCCATCGACTATTATGAAGCGGCGTTGTCGCGCGACCCCGGTCAGGTCGACATCTACAACAATCTCCTGGCCGCCCTGCTGGCCGAAGGCCGGGCGGACGAGGCGCGCGAGCATTGCCGTCACTGGCTCGACAAGGCGCCTGCCGACATCGAGGCCATGGCCTTCATGTCGCTGCTCGACAACGAAATCGGCCGGGACGAGCAGGCGCAGCCATGGTTCGACTATGACCGGCTGGTGCAGACGCATGTGGTCGAACCGCCGGTCGGTTATAGCGATCTCGAAAGCTTCAACCGCGCGCTCGAACGGCAGGTGCTTGCCCAAGCCAACCTGGCGACGCCGCCGGAGGACCACCTGACCTGGCATCACCCGGCCCTCAGGATCGGCGCCGATATCAACGAACAGACGGAGGGGCCGATCCGCGATCTGGAAGCCCTGATGCATGAGGGGATCAAGCGCTATTTCGAGCGCACCGGCGAGGCCGGCGGCCATCCCTTCCTCACCCAGCGGCCCAAAGGTTTTTCCATCAACGCCTGGTCGGCCGTGCTCGAGGGCGAGGGCAACCAGCAGCCTCACATCCACAAGAGCGGCTATCTGTCGGGCTGCTATTATGTGACCATACCGCCCGAGGTGACGAGCGCGGACAACGGCGCCGACGGCACCGTCAAGGGCGGCTTCGAGGTCGGCCGCCCGCCGCAGGAATTGCCGTTTGCCAAAGCCTTCCCCAGGCGCACGATCAAGCCGGAAGAGGGCCTCATGGTGCTGTTCCCCGCCTATCTCTATCACGGCACCGTGCCGTTCAAGTCGGACAAGCGGCGCATATCAATTGCCTTCGACGTCATTCCGCAGCCGACCTCCGACTGACATGCCCCTCATTGCCGCCGAAATCCTGGACGAGGGTGACGCGGCCACGTTGCGCTGGTCGGACGGCAACGAGAGCCGCTTCCACGCCGTTTGGCTGCGCGACAATGCGCCCGATGCCGAAACCCGCAGCCCGGCCAACGGCCAGCGTCTCATCACCGTCCTCGACATTCAGCCGCACACGAAGATCGCGGCCGCGAACGTCACCGCCAGCGGCGATTTCGAAGTGCGGTTCGAGCCGGAGGGCAAGAGTGTCAGCTACGCCGCCCAATGGCTCGCCGCGCATGCCTACGATCGCCCGCAGCGGCGCGATGCGGGCTGGGTGGGCGAGGCGATCGAGACCTGGGACAACGGGATTGGCACCCGCATGCCCAAGGCGCGCTTCGACGACATCGCGCGCGACCGCGCCGCCCTCGGGCGATGGCTGGCCGCGGTCAGGCGTTACGGATTTGCCCTGGTCGAGGCCATGCCCGTCGAAGCGGGGGCACTGACACGGCTTGTGGACCTCTTCGGCTATGTGCGCGAGACCAATTACGGCCGCCATTTCGAGGTGCGCGCCGAGGTGAACCCGTCCAACCTCGCCTATACCAATCTCGGGCTGCAGGCCCACACCGACAATCCCTACCGCGATCCGGTGCCCGGCCTGCAGATTCTCGCCTGCCTGGAGAACTCGGTGGCGGGCGGTGAATCGATCGTGGTGGATGGCTTTGCCGCCGCCTTGCGCCTCAGGACCGAGGCCACTTCGGATTTCGATCTCCTTGCCCGTTACCCGGCACGCTTCGAATATGCCGGCTCGGCGGGCGTGCGGCTACAGTCCAAGCGGCCAATGATCGAGCTGGGGGCCGACGGCGAGATCCTCGCCATTCGCTTCAACAACCGTTCGACCGCAGCGCTCACCGACATTGCCTACGAGGACATGGCCGCCTACTACCACGCCTACCGGCGGCTGGCCGGCATCATCGAGGATGCGGCGATGGCGGTGAGTTTCAAGCTTGAGGCGGGAGAGGCCTTTATCGTCGACAACACCCGCGTGCTGCACGCCCGAAAGGCCTTTTCCGGCAGCGGCCGGCGCTGGCTGCAAGGCTGCTATGCCGACAAGGACGGGCTCCTTTCGACCCTTGCCGCCATCGAGGCCGAGATGAAGATAGCCGCCGAATGACGAGGCCCACGCAAGAGACCATCGTCGCCTTCCTCGCCGACATCTTCGCCCGGTGCGGGGCCGAGGACTATCTGGGCGAGGCGGTGACGATGGCAGAGCACATGCTGCAGGGCGCGGCACTGGCAGAAGCCGAAGGCGCCGGCGATGAGCTGGTGGCAGCCGCCCTCCTGCACGACATCGGCCATTTCACCAGCGAGTTCGGCGCCTACCACCCCTCAGACACCGAGGACAGGCACCACGACAAGGCCGGAGCTGCGGTGCTGGCGCCGTTCTTTCCACCTGTCGTGAGCGAATGCATAGGCCTGCATGTGGCCGCCAAGCGCTATCTGTGCGCCACCGATCCCGCTTATTTCGCTCGGCTGTCGCCGGCCTCCGTCCACACGCTCTCCCTCCAGGGCGGTCCCATGTCCGAGGCAGAAGCCGCCGACTTCCGCCGCCACCCGTATCATGCCGAGGCCGTGCGCGTGCGCCTGTGGGACGACGAGGGCAAGGTTGCGGGCCGGACAACGCCGGACTTCGCTCACTATGCGCCGCTGCTTGAGCGTGTCGTGCGGCGCCATATGCAAGGAGATCACCCATGAACGCGGCCATCGAAATAACGGGCATCGACCACGTGGTCCTGAGGGTGAAAGACCTGCAACAGATGCTTTCCTTCTATACCGAGGTTCTGGGCTGCCGCCTCGAACGAGCGCAGGAAGCGATCGGCCTTTACCAGCTGCGCGCCGGATCGAGCCTCATCGACCTGGTGACCGTCGAGGGTACGCTGGGCATGAAGGGCGGGGCGGCGCCGGGAGAGGAGGGACGCAACCTCGACCACCTGTGCCTGCGGCTCGCCAGCTTCAACCCCGAGGCCATCAAGGCGCATCTTGCCGGCCACGGGGTCGAAATCGGCGATGAAGGCATCCGCTATGGCGCCGGGGGCGAAGGGCCTTCGCTCTATCTCACCGACCCGGAGGGCAACGGCCTTGAACTGCGAAGCTGAATCAGTGGTCTTTCGCAGGCGCCATCGGCACAAGCCAACTGGAAGCAGTGCGAGCTGGCCTTGACACCGAAATAAAGGTTATTGCCGCGTATATCATCAACATTCTCGACCTTTGCATCGACGTTGATCGAACCGGCGGCTTGCTTGGCCAGATCGAACTTCTCATCCGCTGCGACTCCACCTGCGAAGGACATCCGATAGGCGACATCGGCCTGAAGGACTTCTGAGGTCTGGCAGACCTTTGCTCCGGCTCGCAAGTTCCAGATTATCGCCTGCTCGCAGTTCCCCCTCAGATAGTCGTTGCTTATCTTGATGAGGTTATCGTCAGACATCGAAACGATGAGCATGTTCTGGAGAGAGGCGGCGACGCGCCTCACGCGATTGCCCGTCGCATGTGCCGCCGTTACGCCGAACGCATTGGCCAGAGCACTATATGCGCTCGTGAAGTTGCGTTCAAATTGCGTATCGAAGGTTTTCGATTTCACCCAAAAGGGGGCGAGCGCGTCGGACTTCATTGCACAGGCCAAGTGCAATCGGAGTGATCCGTTGGACAGCTTCTCCACAGTGGCGATCGTTCCGGGCGGGAACAACCGCGAAGGTGGGGCGAGTTCAAAATAGCCTGCATTTGTCAGAATAATCGAAAGCTGACGGTTTTGGCCCGTCGGCCTGAAACCAAAATACCAGATCGCAAGCCCAAGCAGCGGCAGGCAACCGACGGCGGCTAATTTGAACCCTCGCTTGTGTGATTCATTCAGCATGGGACATCTCCCTCAAGAGAGATTTGGATCGCTTTCAGGCCGGGCAACACAGTTGCCCTGTTTCTCCGCAGGGAACATAACCGTAGGGACAGGCAAATGAACTCGTCGCTGCCGAGAACGCGGAGAGCGCCACCAAGATTGCTATGAAAAGTTTGCGCATGATCAATTCCTCCTCTTCAGGTCAATGCATGTGGCTCAATTTGGGAGTATCGACGTTTCAGATTGCGCGTGATGTGGCAAAATACACAAACCGGCTTTTTTCTTCACCGCGGGTCAAAGCAAGCAGATCGTGTGCCCCGGAGCCGCGGAGGGGCTACACTTCGGCGCTAGCAGACGCTGACTTCATGCTGCGGCGCGGCCACGAGCGCCTTCCACCACGGCGAGTGCCTGTTCGATGACCTCGCGGCCGGCGCCGGGGCGATGGGCGTTTTCCGACAAATGCCGGCGCCATAGCCGCCCGCCCGGTTCGCCGTGATAGAGCCCGAGAATGTGGCGCGTCAGGCGCGACAGATAGACGCCCCGGACAAGCTGCGCCTCGACATAGGGCATGAAGGCGGCAATCGCCCCGGCCCGGCTGGACACCGGGTTGACGCCGGCGAAAAACCGCTCATCGGCATCCGCCAGCACCCAGGGGGTCTGGTACGCACTGCGTCCGAGCATCACCCCGTCCACATGGGTGAGACGCGCCTCGGCCTCATCGAGCGAGGCAATGCCGCCATTGATGACGATTTCCAGGTCGGGCCGCGCCGCCTTCAAGCGGTAGACGCGCTCATAATCGAGCGGCGGGATGTCGCGGTTCTGTTTCGGCGACAGGCCGCTGAGCCAGGCCTTTCTGGCATGCACGATGAAGGTTGAGCAGCCGGCATCGGCGGCCGTGTCGATAAAACGGCGAAAATCCCCCTCGCTGTCCTGGTCGTCGATGCCTATGCGGCACTTTACCGTTATAGGAACGGCCACCGCCTCGCGCATGGCGGCGACACAGGCCGCAACCGTTCGCGGCTCGCCCATCAACGCCGCGCCGAAACATCCCGACTGCACCCGGTCCGAGGGACAGCCGCAATTGAGGTTGATCTCGCTATAGCCGAAATCCTCCCCGATGCGCGCCGCCTCCGCCAGCTCGCCCGCATCGGCTCCGCCGAGCTGCAGCGCCAGGGGGTGCTCGAAGTGATCAAAGCCGATGAGCCGCTCGCGCTCGCCGCGGATGACGGCCGCCGCAGTAACCATCTCGGTATAGAGCAGCGCCCGGCGCGACAGCACCCGGTGGAACGCCCGGCAGTGCCGGTCGGTCCAGTCCATCATGGGTGCGACGCAGAAGCGGCGCTCGGGCAGACTTGGGCTCAACGACATGGCTGCCTATATAGTCTCGGCAGTCACCAGCGTCGACCTTGGGCTTTCGCTCAACACGCTCTCACCCGTAGCCGCAACTGCGCCGCTCGATGATGACAGGAGGTGCATCCGGTGTTTTTTGATCGATTGAAACACATTCTCCAGCCCGAAACCGATGTCCGCGCCGATGATTCCTCCGTGCGCCAGGCGGTAGCGGCGCTGCTCATTCATGCCTCGCGCATCGACGGCAACATCGACGCGACCGAATCCGCCGCCAGGGACCGCCTGCTGAGGGAAAAGTTTGAGCTGGCCGAGGGCGAAATCGCCGATCTCGTCATGCAGGCCGAAAGCGCCGAGGCCGAAGCCAGCGACTTCTACCGCTTCGCCCGCACGATCAAGGACAATTACGACCGCAAGCATCGCGGCCGCATCATCGAGATGCTGTGGGAGATCGTGCTGGCCGACGGCAGGATCGAGGCGCACGAGGCCAATCTGGTGTGGCGGGTTTCGGGTCTGCTCGGCTTCACCACGCGCGAAAACGGCGATTTCCGCCGCGCCGTGCAAGAACGCATGCAGGCCGGTTGAGCGTCGGCTTGCAGACAGCAGGGCTTTTTCCGTTTTGCTTGCCCGGTGGCCTGCCACGCAGGTAAACTTGATCTTCCAGAGGTGAAGAGATGAACAAGGCGATCCTTGCAGCGACTACCGCACTGTTTCTAATCGAGCTTGCATTGCCGGCTGCGGCGGAGAAGTGGTTCGAAGTTGAGCCCAGAATATGGAAGGCCGTGCATGCTTTGCCGGGCGAGAGTCCCTGGCAAACCTGCCACCGCAATTTCCGCTACGACACCACGCAAATCGCTCACGGGTCGGGAAACATCATCTATTGCTACGTCCCCTATTCCTATATCTACGGTCCCGGCCAGTCGCGCCAGAACTTCAATCAGTAGCACCTGACTCAGGTATCCGAAGGCATCGCCGGCTTGCAGTTCCGGCGCGTCATCTTACTATGCGCCGTTCGGCCAAGAGGAGACCGCTTCGCCCATGCCTGATCTATCGCTCACTGCCGGCGACGGCCATCGTCTCGGGGCCTACCGGGCCGACCCCAAACGGGCTGCGCGTGGCGCCATTGTCGTTATCCAGGAGATTTTCGGCGTCAACGCGCATATCCGTTCCATCTGCGACCGGCTGGCCGAGGCCGGCTATGCGGCCATTGCGCCGGCCTTGTTCGATCGCATCGAGCGCGATTTCCAGTCCGGCTATTCGTCCGCCGAGATCGAACTGGCGCGGGGCTTCATCGCCGAGCCCGACTGGGACGGTTATCTGAGCGATACCGAGGCGGCGAGCGAGGCCGTGGCGGACGCCGGCAAGGTGGGCATCGTCGGGTTTTGCCTGGGCGGCAGCGTGGCGTTTCTGGCGGCCACCCGTTTGACCGGCTTTGCCGCCGCGGTGGGCTTTTACGGCGGGCGCATCGCCCAATACGCCGATGAAATGCCGCGCTGTCCCACGCAACTGCACTTCGGGGCCGAGGATGGCGGAATCCCCATGAGCAACGTGGAAACGGTGCGCGCCAAGCGACCCGACTGCGCGGTTTTCGTCTATGAAGGGGCCGGCCACGGGTTTCATTGCGACGAGCGGGCGAGCTTTCATCCCGAGGCCGCAAAGCTCGCCTGGGCGCGCACCCTGTCGTTCTTTGCCAGCCACGTCGGCTGAGCGGTATTGCCATTCGGGGCCGGCATCGATGTGCCCTGGTCGGGTTCAGTTCAAGCGGAGGCAAGAATGTACAAGTCGATCCTGGTTCCCATTCAGTTCGGAGACGAAGAGCACGAAAAGGTGAAAATCGCCATGGCGCGCAAACTGGGCGGAAAGGCGGCCCGCATTATCGTCAGCCATGTGATCGAGGAGGTGCCGGGCTATGTGGCGACCAACCTGCCACTAGGCCTGCTGGAAAAATCCCAGGCCGCCGCGCAGCGCGAGGTCGAAGCGCTGGCGGCGAGTGCCGATCCGGCCGCCGAGGTCGACGTGCGCACCGGACATGCAGCCACGACCATCCTTGAGATTGCCGAGGAAAAAGGTGCCGATCTGATCATCATCGGCTCCCATCGCCCCGGCCTGCAGGATTATCTGCTGGGCTCGACCGCGGCGCGGGTGGTGCGCCACTCCAACAGCTCGGTACTGGTCGTGCGCTAGATCAGCATGCGATTGGGTGGAATAACCCAATTGCAGAAAAGCTGATCGATTCTAAGGAGTTGAGCATGATGTTGTCCGAAAGGTGGTTTCCACTTTTCGGCATCATGCTCTAGATCAGCCTACGAGCCGAAGGCGAGGATGCCGGCGGGCCCGAGCAGGATCACGAAGATCACTGGCAGGAAGAACAGAACCATAGGCACGGTGAGCTTGGGCGGCAGGGCATGGGCGCGCTTTTCGGCTTCCTGCATGCGCATGTCGCGGTTTTCCTGGGCGAGCACCCGCAAGGCCGTGCCCAGGGGCGTGCCATAGCGTTCCGACTGGATAAGGCTGGTGACCACCGACTTGACCGTCGGCAGGCCGGTGCGCTTGGCGAGGTTCTCGAACGCCTTGCGGCGCTCGCCGAGATAGGACAACTCGGCATTGGTGAGCAGCAGCTCTTCGGCCAGCGGCACCGACTGGGAGCCGATCTCGCGCGACACGCGCTGGATCCCGGCCTCGATCGACATGCCCGATTCGACGCAGATCAGCATCAGATCGAGCGCGTCCGACCAGGCCCGCCGGATCGACAGCTGGCGCCGGGTGATGATGTTCTTCAGGAAGATCTGCGGCATATAAAAGCCGAACACCACGCCCACCATGGTGGAGACCAGGCGCATATGCGGCGGGATGCGGTCGGCGAATACGGTCGAAGTGTAAATGAACACCAGAGCGCCGAGGATGATGGGCGTCAGCAGCCTGAGCGCCAGAAAGGTGACGAGGTGGCGCTCGGCACGATAGCCCGCCTGGCGCAGCCTGGTGCGCGAGTTTTCCGCCTCGAAGATCTGCCTCAGGTTGAGCAGCTCGACGATCTGCGCCACCGTGCCCTTGGGCCGTTCGCGCAAGCGCCCCGGCTCGGCCTTCTGGCCGAGGGAGGCGCGGTGCTGGGCCCGCAAACGCTCACGCTCGCTGGTCACGCCCTTCAGGCGCGAGCGCATCTTGTCGCCCTGCATGTAGGGCGAGGCCAAGGTGAGGACGGTGGCAAAGGCCGACAGTGCGATCAGCAGCGTGACCACATTGCGCACTTCGAGCAGGGTATCGACCAACTGCATCATGGCTCTATTCCGTCCTGCATCCCTAGAAGTCGAAATTGATCATCTTGCGCATCACCATGACGCCGGTGAACATCCATACGGCCGAGCCGACCAGCATGACGTGGCCGATGCTGGTCTGGAACAGCGGGTTGAGATATTCCGGGTTCAGCACCGTCATGGCGCCCATGATGACGAAAGGCAGCGAGCCGATGATCGCCGCGGAGGCCTTTGCCTCCTGCGACACCGACTTGATCTTGGCCTTCATCTTCTTGCGGTCGCGCAACACCTTGGACAGGTTCGACAGGGCCTCCGCCAGATTGCCGCCGGTCTTGGCCTGGATCGACAACACGATCGACAGGAAGTTCACTTCGGCAAGCGGTATGCGCTCGAACATGCGTTCGATGCCCTGGTCGATGGTGATGCCAACCCTCTGGCCTTCGACCACCTCGGAGAATTCGGGGCCCACCGGCGGCGACGTTTCGGTGGCGATCACTTTGAGGGCATCATTGATGGGAAGGCCCGCCTTGAGGCCGCGCACCATGACATCGACGGCGTCGGCGAAGTCGTGGAGAAAGACCTGCTGACGGCGCTTGCGCAGGAAGTTCAGCGCCCAGCGCGGCAGGCCGAGCCCGCCCACCACGAATGCCACCGCGGCGACGAACCACGGCACCCCGGCTATGAACGAGGCGACCGCCAGGCCGCAGCCGAGGAGCAGCGAGAACAGGTAGAAATTGCGCACCGACACTTCGAGCCCGGCCTGGGCGATCATGGTGCGCAGGTTGACGCGCTTCTTGCGCTTCTTCTCACGTTCCTCGATCTGCTTGAGCGAGTCCTGGATCTGCTTGCGGCGGTTGTCCTTGGCGTCCTCGACCAGGCGCGCGCGGATACCCTTGCGCGCAGCCAGCGCGCTGCCCTTTTGGGTAACGCTGCTCACCCGCCTGGCACGGCCGGCGTCGCCGGAGAAATACGGATAGGCAAGGCCCAGCACCAGACCGCCGAAAGCGATGGCGATAAACGCTACCAGCGCAAACTGGACCGTTGTGCTACTCAAATCCATGACCCGTCGCCCTCATCCGGTCGCTGCGTTTCAGTCGTCGTCGTGCTCGCCGCGGACTTCCGCCTTTTCGAGCGCTGCGGCCAGTCGTCCCTCTTCGTTGAAGTAGCGCGCGCGATCCCAGAAATGCGGACGGGCGATACCGGTCGAACGATGGTTGCCGATGATCCTACCGTTGGCATCCTCGCCGAGGATTTCGAAGACGAACAGGTCCTGGGTGATGATGACATCGCCTTCCATCCCCACCACCTCGGTGACATGGGTGATGCGGCGCGAGCCGTCGCGCAGGCGGGCGGCCTGGACGATGACGTCGATGGAGCCGACGATCATCTCCTTGATGGTCTTGGACGGCAGAGCAAAGCCGCCCATGGTGATCATCGATTCAAGGCGTGAGAGCGCCTCGCGCGGCGAGTTGGCGTGCAACGTGCCCATGGAGCCGTCATGGCCGGTGTTCATGGCCTGCAACAAATCGAAGGCCTCGGGTCCGCGCACCTCGCCCACGATGATGCGCTCAGGCCGCATGCGCAGGCAGTTCTTGACCAGGTCGCGCATGGTGATCTCGCCTTCGCCTTCCAGATTGGGCGGGCGGGTCTCCAGGCGTACCACGTGCGGCTGCTGCAATTGCAGCTCGGCGGCGTCCTCGCAGGTGATGACGCGCTCATCGAGATCGATATAGCCGGTGAGGCAGTTGAGCAGCGTCGTCTTGCCCGAACCGGTACCGCCGGAGATCAGAATGTTGCAGCGCACCCGACCGACGATCTGCAGAATATCGGCGCCTTCCGGCGTGATCGAGTTGAACTTCACCAGGTCCGTCAGCTTCAGGCGGTCTTTCTTGAACTTGCGGATGGTGAGGGCCGGGCCGTCGATGGACAGCGGCGGCACGATGACGTTGACACGCGAGCCGTCCTGCAGGCGGGCATCGCATATGGGGCTCGCCTCGTCGACGCGGCGGCCGACCTGGCTGACGATGCGCTGGCAGATATTGAGCAGTTGCGAATTGTCGCGGAAGCGGATGTTGGTGTGCTCCATCTTGCCGTCGACTTCGATAAAGCAGGTATCGGCGCCGTTGATCATGATGTCGGCGATGTCGTCACGCGCAAGCAACGGCTCGAGCGGACCGTAGCCGAGCACGTCGTTGCAGATGTCCTCGAGCAGTTCCTCCTGCTCGGCGATCGACATCGCCACGTCCTTGAGCGTGATGATCTCGTTGACGATGTCGCGGATCTCGTCGCGAGCGGCGTCGCGGTCGAGCTGGCCGAGCTGCGTCAAGTCGATGGCATCGATGAGGGCATTAAAGATGGTGCCCTTCATGTCGTAGTAGTTGTCCGAGCGTCGGCCCTGCGGCTTGGCCGCCGCCTTGGCCGGGGCCGGCTGGATCTGCTGGGCCTGCTGCTTGGGGGCCGGCGCCTGGTCCTTGTGGCCGACATCGAGATCGGGGATGTTGGCGCCCAGCGAAGCCGCCGGTGGGGCCGGTGGCTGCGAAGGCACGGACGGCGGTGCGACCGCTGCCCCTTGCTGTTGCCGATCGGTTTCGCTGCGCTTGCCGAACATTAATTCTTCCTCAACTTAGGCAGCTTGCTCAGGAACGGCGCCAGCGAGAACTTGCCGGGCTTTGCCGCCTGCTCGCGCCCGGCGATGATCTGCGCCAAGGCCTCGATTGCCTCGGTCACCTTCGACTTGGCGTTCACCTCGCTCGGCATCTGGCCGTTGCTCGAAGCGGTGCCGAAGACCACCCCGTCATAGGGAATGACGACGGTGGGCTCGATGCCCAGAGCCTTGGCGAACTCAGGCACCGGAATTTCCGGCCGCTTCTGAACGCCTACCTGGTTGAAGACCAGCAGCGGCGGGCCATCATTGGGACGGGCGGCCTTGAGAAAGTCCACCAGGTTCTTGGCGTTGCGCAGGCTGGCGAGCTCGGGTGTGGCGGTGATCACCACGGTATCGGCGTGCATCAGCGTCTGCTTGGTCCACGGTGCCCACACGTTGGGCATGTCCACCACCACCAGCGGCACGGTGTTGCGCACCACCGCGAGGATGGTCTCGAGAGCATCCGAGTCGACACTGACCTCACGCTCGATGGAGCCCGGCGCGGCCAACAGGCTCAACCGGTCGGAGCACTTGGTGAGCAGACGGTCGATCAGCACCTGGTCGATGCGGTCGGAGGCGCCCAGCGCCTCGGCAATGCCTTGCGCGCTCTCCTGATTGAAATTGAGCCCAGCGGTACCGAAGGCGAGATCGAGATCGGTGATCACCGTATCGATGGCGAAATTGCGCGACACCAGCCAGCCAACATTGTGGGCGAGGGTGGAGGATCCGACCCCGCCCTTGGAGCCGACGAAGGCGACGACGCGGCCGACCGGGTTGGTGTTGTCCTGCTTGAACAGCCCCGCCATCGCCTCGATCACCTGCAACTGGTGCACCGGGCCGACCAGATATTCGCTGATGCCTTGCGAAACCAGCTCACGGTAAAGCACCACGTCGTTGACGTGGCCGATGACGATGACCCGCGTGCCCGAGTCGCAGACCTGGGCCAGCCGGCCGAGCGCTTCCAGAACGCCCTCGCGGTTTTCCTTGGATTCGACGATCAGCACCGCCGGTGTCTGGCTGGCGGAATAGACCTGGACGGCGGCGTCAATCCCGCCGAGTTCCACGTCCATATGGGCCTTGGACATGCGCCGGTCGGATGCCACCGCCTGCATAACCCTGGCGGTGTGCTCGTCCTCGCAAAAAGCCTGGATGTTGACACGCGGGATGACGGCCACCACGTCGTGGTGAGCGCCTTCGGCGGGGCGGGAGTCTTGGGCCTGGTTCATCATTTTGCGGTTTGTTCCAACTGCGCTGGTTACTTGACTTTGGCGACCTGGGCTTGGGCCTGTTGGTCGACAGGAGTGGAGGTCGGCTGCGGCGTGCGGTAGTCGCTGAACACCTTTATGCGGCGCATGCTGTCGCTCGGCGTCTCAGCCCGCGGATGGTTGAAGTCCTCAGGATTGGCAACCAGCGCAGCAATGTTATTCTGCTGGGCACACCCGAAGTTCGCATAGGGCTCGTTGAGGCCGGTGCGCGCCACCTCCTGAGACCAGTCGCCGCATTCCTGGGTGGTGGCAAAGCTGCGCTGGAACGCCACCATCACTGGCGCGCCGCGGCCACTGCGATAGGTGGTCTGGATCTGCTTTTCGGGGGCAATACCCTGATCGGTCAGGATCTGGGCGATGCGCCCGGCCACCACATCGGCGTTCACGTTGCCGCCCGGACGGCGCACCACGACATAGCCTGAGGCGGAGTCGGTCGCCTGCTGGGCAAAGCGCTTGATGGCGTCCTCCTGGGCAGAGGTGAGACGGGCCGAAGCGGTCGACACGTCGAGCTTGACGGTGCCCTTGGCGACGTTGATGGGATAGCGCTGATAGGGCATCTGCGGCGTAAATGTGTCCTCAAACGCAACCGGTTGGGTGCTCGAACAGGCGGCCAACAGGCCTGCGGCGACAAGCGGAACTATCAGCTTCGCGGCACAGAGGACTTTACGATCGATACGCATGGACATGGGAACCTCCGCTAGCGGGATCATTCGACGATGAAGCCGACATTGCCGTGATAGACGACGCCCTTGGGCGCATCGCCGGCGACGCCGTAGACCTTGTTCAGCCGTCCGAACAAGATGGTCTGGCTGTCGGTGGGGATGTTGAGACGATCGTCCGGTGTGGCGAGTTGCTTGTCGTTGACGGCCTGCACGATAAAGGGCGTGCAGATCACGACCAGCTCGGTCTGGTTGGTCTGAAAGTCGCGGCTGCGGAACAGCGCGCCGAGCACCGGCAGGTCCTTGAGACCGGGCGTGCCGTTGATATCCTGCTTGGTCTTTTGCTGGATGAGACCGGCCAGTACCATGGAGCCGCCGGAGGGAAGTTCGACCGTGGTCTCGGCGCGGCGCACCTTGAGCCCGGGAATGGCAGTGCCACTGGTCGTGATCGAGTTTTCCGGCGACAGCTCACTCACCTCGGTATTGATCTTGAGGCTGATGCGGCCGCCCGAAAGGACCACGGGAGAGAAACCAAGACCAACGCCGAACTGCTTGAATTCGACGGTGTTGGTGCAGATGTTGTTGTTGCCCGAGTTCGCAGGAGGAACCGGTGATGACCGGAAATTCACCGCCGGCAAGGAACTTGGCGGATTCGCCGGAAATGGCCGTGAGGGTCGGCTCGGCCAAAGTCCGCAACAGGCCGTCGCGTTCCATGGCCTGGATCAGGGCGTTTACTTGTACATTGCTGCCATTGTAGCCGAGGCCGACATTCGTGCCTCCAAGCAGGCCGCCGCCGAGCGTGAAGGGATTGGCGGTGAAGGCCTTTATCGTGAAGTCGCCGGCCTGAGCCGCAATCTTCGTCAGGTCAATGCCGAGCTGCTTCAGCACCTCGCGCTGCACCTCGGCCACCCGCACGCGCAGCATCACCTGGTCCTTGCCGGAAACGGCGATGTTGGACAGCACCTTCTTTTCGTCGCCGGCAAACCTGGCAGCGAGATCGAAGGCCAGGCGCGCCTGGGCGGCGTTGGTAGCGGTTCCGTTGAGCACGATGTTGTCGCCCGCCGAATCGACGGTGATGTGATTGCCGGGAATGCTGCGATTCAAGAGATCGAGCAGCGACTTGGTATCGTGCGAGACGTCGATGTCGAGGCTGAGGATCTGGCGGCCCTGGCCATCGAAGAAGAAGGCGTTGGTCTGGCCGACCGTCTTGGCGAACAGATAGGCGGTATTCTGGGTCCTGATTACGGCCTCGACGATGGCGGGATTGCCGATGAGAACATCGCGCGCCGCCACCGGCAGGCGCACCACGATGGACTTGTTGAGGGCGATCCTGATGTGGCGGGAGGAGGCATCGGTGATGACCGACGAGCCAGCGAACGCGGTTGGCGCTGGCCCCACCAGGGCCACGGTCGTCAGGGTGGCGGCGAACAGCACGGCGGTGGCGCGGCTCACCAGTCTCAATGCGGCATCAGCGTTGAATTTGGGGATGATGTGCATGTTCTTAGATCCTCACTGGCTGATCGCAGCCGACTGTTCGATGCCGTAGCGGAAAAACGTCATGGTGCCGCCGCGCGAGCCTTTGGCATAGCGCTTGGAGAGAATCGGGCCGTCATCGCCGAGCGCGCTGTCGCCGTTGTCGGCAAGCGAGCGCAACGCCAGGGAGAGCTGGCCGACCGATTCGGCCATGGCGAGAATCTCCGCCTGGCGCGACTTGAGTTCCAGGGTCGCGGTCTTGCCCACCACCACCTGCTCGCCCTTCTCGTTGGTCTGGAAGGTCTGGTCGATGGCGAGGACGCGCACGTTCTGCAGCACTGAATCAGACGTGGTGTGGGACTTGTTGGACCCCTCGGAGGTTTCCTTCCTGGTCAGCACCACATCCACCTTGTCATTGGGCAGGATAAAACCGCCGGCACCGGTCTCGGCCGAGATGCGCACCGAGATGGCACGCATGCCCTTGGGCAGGATGGCCGCCATGAAGCCGCCGCTGTCGGGCTTGACCACCTTCCTGTCGGAGACCGGCTCGCCTTCGAATATTGCTGTGCGGGCGCGGGCCTTGTCATAAGTCTCGCGCGCCTGGGGATGAGCGTTGCGGGTGATCATATAGGGCTTGACCGCATTCGCCGGCCACGACTCCCAAGACAGATTGGCGCTCTTCAGGGGGTCGCCCAGGGAGATGTCCTTGGCGGCCACCAGGATCTCGGAGGTCTCCACCTTGTTGACCTGCACGATCTGCTTTTCGGGCTTCTGGCCAATGAGGCCCTTGGCGAGGAACGCCGCGACCAGGGCCGAGCCGATGGCTAGTCCAAGGACGGTTATGCGGGCTGTGCTCATATGATCTCTTCCTGACCTTGGTGGCGGGACCGAATCTGTCTGTGTCACCGCCTGCCTTAAACTTGCCGCCGAATGGTCAAATTAGGGTTAACCGGGGCTGGCGCGATTTGATAAAATTTACACTTTGTCGTTCACGACAAGTGCTGCATCCAGAACGTGGTGGGGTAGGCGAGCAGCGCGCCGGTGGCGATGGCCACGGCGTAAGGCAGATCGAGATCGGTGCGGATGACCCGCTTGAGCCAGGAGACATCCTTGACCTCGTGTTCGATGCGCACCAGCTGCCACGTCTTCATGGCGATCGCCAGGACGCCGCCTGCCAGCGCGGTATAAAGCGCAAAGGGGAGCAGCTGGTTCCAGCCGATCCACAAGGCCGCGGCGGCAAAGAGCTTGGCGTCGCCGCCACCGATGGCATTGGCCGCAAACAGACCGAAGCCGGCGGCCAGCATCAGCACCCCGGCGGCCAGGCTCCACAGGAACACATCGCCCGGCATGCCGGCTATCAGGGCCATCGGCAGCATCAGCCCGGCGATCACCAGATTGAGCCAGTTGGGAATCTTCATGGTGTAGAAATCCGAGATCGCCGCGGCGATCACCAGAAACGGAAACAGGCTCATCAGCAGGGGCTCGATCATTTCCGGGCGGTTCCTCGAATGGGGGACGGGCTGCCGTGGGCGGCTCGGGTGACCGGTAGACGTTCCCATGCCAGCGTAAATTGGCGGTTAACCGAAACAGTGAGGTTGCAACAATCTGCCCCGCTTGATGCGAATCAGCGCGCGCGCAGGGCGTAGAGGCGATAGCCCGACGATGAAGGTACGCGCTCTTCTTGCAGCCACGCCGGCGGGTTGCCGGCGGCAAGGGCGGCGCCGAGGGTGTGCGGCGCCTGCTGCTTGCGGGTGCACACCAGGACCGCGACCGCGCCGGTGCGCCGGAAGGCTGGCGGCGCCGCAGCAGCGAAATCGCGCGCTTCATAGGCATCAAGCGAATCGAGGATGCGCCGCTCGGCGCGATGATAGGGACCGGCGACGGTCAGCACGTCGGTGAAATAGATCAGGGACGGAGCGTCCATGTAGGGCGAAAGCACGATACGGCCGGCAAAAGGCGCCAGCGCGGGTGCAACGGATTGCGCATCGCATCTGACCACGGCCGGCTTGCCTTCATTGAACGCGATCGATCCAGCCCATGGCAGCACGGCCAGCGCGATGACGATCACGCCGCTCGTCACGACGGCCCTGCCGGCTGCCAGCGGCCGCATCGCCCACGCCAGCATCACCGCCAGCGCTATGGCGGCGGCCTGCTGCGGATAGATGGTAAGCCTTATATAGCGGTACCCGAGATAGAGGGCGAAGAGGACGATCACCGCCGCCAACACGTCCAGCGGACCGCGTCGGCGCAAGAGGAGCCATGCCGTAGCCAAAACGAGGATGGCCAGGGGCACCGCGTAGAAGAAGCAGAAGCTGGCAGCATTGCCGAGCGGTGACTTGATCTCGCCGTTGTCGGCCCAGATGCGCCTCCAGCCCTCGGCCGAGAACACGCCCTCGGCGCCATGCAGAAGCTGCGGATACATCCACACCCAGGGCAGCACGGCGGCGGCGGCCACCGTGGCGCCGAGAATCACGGCCGTCCATGTCCTGTCGCTGGCCGGCATAAACCTGCCGGCGATGAGCGATGCAGCAGCCATCATGGCGGCTAGTTCGACGAATGGCCGCGACAGGCGATCGATCTCCGGCGCCCATAGCCCATGGGCCGGCGGATCGAGAGCAAGCGCGATTGCGAGCACGGTGAGATTGACCAGGGCATAGCCGGTCGCACGTTCGCCGACGCGCCCCTCTCTCATGCCATCGCCGGTTATGGCGATGGCCCAGCCGATGAGGCTGAAAGGCAGCATTTCAGGACTGATCCACATGCCCATGGCGGCGATGAACCCGGCGATGCGGGCCGGCCGGGCGCCATCGGTACCCGCGCGCCAGGCAAATGTGAGGGTGAGCGTTGCCAGCGTCGCCAGCAGCACATGATGGTCGGCTCGCCCCAGGGCGCCGTATGACAAGGCGCCGGTCGCAAGCGCCGATGAGACACCGGCGACCGCGGCCAGACGCCAATGCCCGGTGGCGACGCGCACCGCATACATCGCCGAGAGCGAATAGGCCGCGACCGTCACCGGCCCGATCATCGCGCCGCCCAGGCGCAAGGCATCAGCAAGGCCGAAATGCGGTATCAGCGGCAGCGCAAGCGCGAGGATCGCAATGTCGAGCAGATGGCTCCAGTGCAACGGCACGGGGACGCCGCTGTTGTCGCGCGGCACGTAGCTCAGCACATGCCCAGCTTCGATCGAGGCGAAGATGCGATTGATACGTGTGAAGGAGTCCGGGTTGGGCAGCGAGCCGTGCACGACGACGGTACCCCAGCCGAAGCAGATCGGCCATGTGAGGGCAAGGACGGCGACAAGAGCACAGGCCAACCATGGTGCCGAATCGGTCGCCGTGATCGACAGGCCCTGACGCGGTATCGCCTCACCGGTGCTCATCTTGGTCTAGAGCCCTCACACAAGGGGCCGGGAGCGCGCAGCCCCCGATATCGCCCTTGATAGGCCGACATATCTTAACCAACAGCCAACGACAGGCTGGATGTCAGCGCGCCGGATCCAGCGCGGGGTGCAAAATAAGAACCGCCGGCAGCAAGCTGCCAGCGGTCCTCATGAGCCTCCCTGATTTTTTCTTCGACCCGCCGGATCTGGCTCGTTCGATTCCGCGGGCGTTTGGTCAGACCTTACTGAAGGTTGTTGCTGACCGCAGTGAAGGTGGTCGACAGGTTCGACTTGATGGTCGGCATGACAGCCGCCAGGGCCAGACCCGTCGCAGCGGCGATCAGGCCATACTCAATGGCGGTCGCACCAGACTTATCCTTCACGAACTTGGCAAACTTGCTCATAACTCTCTCCTTGCTCTAACTCGTTAGACAGCACTTGGTTCATCGGGTCCGGCCGAACCGGTTTCGTTTGAACCACGGCCAACCTAGGACCCGCCTCTTAATATGAAGTAAAAATCCGCTCGCATCGAGAGTGTTCGTCGTCAGTCGGCCATATATGGTGTACAAATTGCTAATGTGAAATTATAAATTTTACGAATAATGTTTTTATGTGCTACTTCTTTATTATAAATAGGGGAGAAGTCGAACTTCGCGGCTGGAAACAGTTATTTCTTTGACTCATTTCTTCCATGAATTCAATATAAATACACCAACCACAAACCAGGGCGTTGCCGTTATCATTGCGGCAACGCGGTCACGCGGGCTGGCGCCGCTGCAATCCACCGCCAGAATTTGCCGCGCGTTCATGGCTACTTGGCGGGCTTTGACGGCCTGGACAGGCCCCTGGCGGCGCGGGTGGCCACCGGTAAGGGAACGTTCACCAATTTTGTGTGAAATAAGCCTACCTACCGGGCCAGCCGGGGGAACCATCTAGCTGCAGGAGTATCGCTCATGCCCCGCGCCGCAAGGCCTCACTCGCCGGTTCATCCAAGCCGCCGTCTCCGCCACATATCTGTCGCCGGCATGCTGATGGCCGCCGCGCTGGTGACGAGCCTCGCACCGGCCGCCGCCGACCAGAAGGTCATCACCATCTATTCCGACCAGGCCAAGGTGCTGATGATCAAGGGCGAGCCCAAGATCGCCATCGTCGGCAACCCGATGTACACCGACGCCAAGATCGATCAGGGCCTGCTGGTGCTGCAGGGTCGCCATTTCGGCACCACCAACGTCGTGGTGATCGATGTCAACGGCAATGAGCTGGCCGACTATCAGGTGACGGTGCAGCAGACGCCCAACGCGCGCGTGACGGTTTATCAGGCCGGCGGGCCCATGACCTACACCTGCGGCCATTCCTGCGAGACCACGCTGGAAGTCGGCGACTCGCCAGCCCATTTTGACGTGGTGCAGAAGGAAATGTCGTCCAAGTACAAGCTCGCCACCGGATCCATCGACAGCGCCAAATAGCCCCCGGGGCAGGCAAGACGATCATCCATGTCAAGGGCGCTGCTTCCTGCCGGGAAGCAGCGCCTTTCCGTTTTGGGCCGGGGTGCGAGAGGCTCAAAACGGCAAATCTCGACGATTGATTAAAATTGCAGTGCCGCCGTTCAAGGCGCCTTAGTGAAGTTCCGCTACAAACTGTCGAAAACACGAAGCAACAGGGTGCGCCACAAACGGCCCTGGAGGAATCAGTCACCGCCTGCACCCCGCAACGGGTTGCTTGGGACGGTGGGACGGCAGACGGGAGATCGGTCAATGACAAGTATTTTCTCCAGGCCCCGCGGCGCCATTCTCGGCCGCTTCAAGCGGTCGCAGGGCGGAGCCACGGCAGTCGAATTCGCCTTGGTCGCGGCACCCTTCCTTTATCTTCTGATGGCCATCTTCGAGACCGGCCTGATGCTGTTCTCCGAATACGTCATCGAAAACGGGGTGGCCAAGGCGGCACGCGAAATCCGCACCGGGCAGGTCCAGTCCGCCTCGACCTCGGCGGCCGACTTCAAGAACCTGGTGTGCGGCAATCTCGCCAGCTTCCTCAAGTGCGACAGCAATCTCAACATCGATGTCAGGAGCTTCACCAAATTCTCCGACATCTCGCTGCCCGCTCCGCTGAAAGCCGACGGCACCTTGGCGGATGCGGTCACCAAGAGCGCGAGCTGGAATACCGGCACTGCCCTCGAGGTGGTGGTGGTCAGGACCTATTACGCGTGGAAGCTGTTCACCCCGGGCATCAGCCAGTTGTCGAACATGGCCGGCGACAGCCGCCTGCTGACCGCCGGCGCGGTGTTCCGCAACGAGCCGTTCAATTGATCAGTGGGGCCGGGAGTAAGCAAGATGCTTGACACATTCGCCACATTCGCCAGCCGCTTGCGGCGCTATGCCGACGATATCCGCGGCGTGGCGTCGATCGAGATGGCCTTTATCTTTCCCGCCATGGTGCTGGTCTATTTCGGCCTCGTGGACGCCACCAACGTCCTGTCGGCCAACCGCCGCGTGACGCTGACCGCCTCGACCCTCGCCGACCTCGTGACGCAGGCACCGGGCACCATCACCACCTCCGACATCAACGACTTCTTCGATGCCTCATCGGCCATCATGGAACCGTTTGATTCAAGCGGCATCTCACTGGAGGTCTACGAGTTCAGCCTCGACGGTTCCAGCAATCCGGTGCTGTCATGGAGCCACAAGAACACCGGTGCCAGCTGCGGCGCCACACCCGCGGTCGACAGCCAGATGAAGCAGCTCATGACCGAAGGCAACGATATCGTCGTCGCGCGCGTCTGCTATACCTATCACTGGGTGATCGGCAAGATTTTCGGCTCTACCCCGATGTCGCTGGAGGACCAGCTCGTGCTGCGGCCGCGCCAGACCACCTCCATCGACTGCACCGACTGTACCTGAGACGCAGACGGCGCGGCGATTCCAGGCCAAATAGTCCCCGCGGGAGGCGATCACCCTCCCGCGGGGTTTTTCCTTGATGCACAAAGGCGCTTCACCTTGAGGCCCCGAAGACGATAGAAGTTCCCGAGCTGAATCGTTTCACCGGGCAGGGGCAAAAGGCCGGACTTGGCTGAGCAAGCTACCATCGAGACGGCCCGCGCCGGCACGGCGCGCGCGCTGTTCATCTGGGCGCTGGCGGCGCTTGCCTTCGGCTATGCCTTTTTCCAGAGGGTGGCGCCGAGCGTCATGGTCGAGGACCTGATGCGCGATTTCGGCGCCAATGCCACCGTGCTGGGCCAGCTCTCGGCGCTCTACTTCTACCCTTATGCCCTGCTGCAACCGCCGCTGGGGGCGCTGCTCGACCGCTTCGGCGCCCGCCTGATGCTCACCGTCGCGGTGGCGCTGGCAGCGGTCGGCACCCTCGCCTTCGCCCTCGCGCCCACGCTGTGGCTGGCCTATGTGGGGCGGTTCCTCATCGGGGCCGGCTCGGCTGTCGGCTTCATCGGCTCGATGGCGCTCGCTGCGCGCTGGTTTTCTCCAAGCCGCTTTGCCGCTATGGCGGGGCTTGCCATGTTCGTCGCCATGCTCGCCGGCATCGGTGGCCAGGCACCGCTGGCAGCCGTCATCGACCATCTGGGCTGGCGCACCACCATGGCCTGGTCGGGCCTGTTCGCCGTGGCCCTGTGCGTCATGACAATCTTGTTCGTGCGCAACGCGCCGGGCGACAACCGCCTCATCTCGCCGGCCACCAGCCATTCAGGCGGCGGCGCCAATATCCTTGTCTCGCTGGCCTACGCCGCAGGCCGGGGCGAGATCTGGCGCATCGCGCTGGTCGCCATGGCGATGACGGGGCCGCTGCTCGCCTTCGGCGGGCTTTGGGGCGTGCCCTATATCATGACCGCCTATGGCCTCGAACGGGCCACGGCGGCGGGCCTCGTCTCGGCCACCCTGTTCGGCTGGGCCGTCGGGGCGCCGCTCGCTGGCTGGCTGTCGGACGCCATCGGCTATCGCAAACGGGTGCTGGTCGTGGCGGCGGGCATCAATTGCGGGCTCATCGCCACCCTGGTCTTCATGCCCGGCCTGCCGTTGCCGGCAACCGTGGCGCTGATGTTCGGCCTCGGTGCGGCGGGCGCTGCCATGTCGGTGAGTTTCGCGCTCGCCCACGAGGTGACGCCGCACGAATATCACGGCGCCGTCACCGGTCTCGTCAACGGCATGACGGTGCTCTCCGGCGCGGTGCTGCAACCGCTCATCGGCCTGGCGCTCGATCTTGCCTGGGACGGCCGCATGGCTGGCGGTATCCGTGTCTACACCGCCACCGATTATCGCACCGCATTCCTCAGCCTGCTCGCCTGGGGCCTCATGGGGCTCGTCCTCGCCTTCACCCTGCGCGAGACCCGCTGCCGCTCGCTGGTCGACTAGAGCGTGATGCCGAAAAGTGGATGCCATTTTTCGGATAACATCATGCTCAACTACTTGGCATCGATCAGCTTTTCTGCAATTGGGTGATTCCACCCAATTGCAGGCTGATCTAGAGTTTTATGCGCGACAGCCTGAGCGCGTTGGTGATGACCGACACCGACGACATGCTCATGGCCGCGGCCGCGAAGATCGGCGAAATGAAGATGCCGAAGAACGGATAAAGGATACCCGCCGCCACCGGCACCCCGGCCGCGTTGTAGACCAGGGCGAAGAACAGGTTCTGACGGATATTGCGCATGGTGGCGCGCGCCAGCCGCCTTGCCCTGACGATGCCGGTGAGGTCGCCCTTGACCAGCGTGATGCCGGCGCTTTCGATGGCGACATCGGCGCCTGTGCCCATGGCGATGCCGACGTCGGCCTGGGCGAGCGCCGGGGCATCGTTGACGCCGTCGCCGGCCATGGCGACCTTGTGGCCCGCGTCCTGAAGCTCCTTGACGATGCGCGCCTTGTCGGCGGGCAGCACATCGGCCCGCACTTCATCGATGCCGAGCCTGGCGGCAACGGCCTTGGCGGTGCGGTCGTTGTCGCCGGTGGCCATGACGATGCGCAGGCCTTCGGCATGCAGCGCCTTGAGGGCAGCGGCCGTTGTCTCCTTCACCGGATCGGCGACGCTCACCAGACCGGCGATCTCGCCGTCGGCAATGACTAACATCACCGTTTCGCCCTCGTCGCGGCGCTCACCGGCGGCTGCGCCCAGCCCCTTGGCGTCGATGCCGAGATCGCTGAGCAGCCTGGCGTTGCCGAGCGCGACGGCCTTGCCCCCGACCTTGCCCTTGACGCCCTTGCCGGTTACCGCCTCGAAGTCGGCGGCCTTTTCCAGCTTCAGCCCGCGTTCCTCGGCGCCGGCGACGATGGCTTCTGCAAGGGGATGCTCGGAGCCGCGCTCCAGGCTCGCCGCCAGACGCAACACCTCATTTTCGTCGTGGCCCGGCTCGGGCAACACGGCGACGAACTTCGGCTTGCCCACGGTCAGCGTGCCGGTCTTGTCGACGATGAGGGTATCGACGGCTGCGAAACGCTCCAGCGCCTCGGCGTTCTTGATCAGCACGCCGGCATGGGCGCCGCGCCCGCTCGCCGTCATGATGGAGACGGGCGTGGCGAGGCCGAGAGCGCAGGGGCAGGCGATGATGAGCACCGACACGGCCGCGATCAGCGCATAGGACAGCGCCGGTGCCGGCCCCCACACGGCCCAGCCGATGAAGGCGAGGATCGCCACCGCGATGACGGCAGAGACGAACCAGGCCGCCACCGAGTCGGCGAGCTTCTGGATGGGCGCGCGGCTGCGCTGGGCGCTCGCCACCATCTCGACGATCTGCGCAAGCAGCGTATCGGCGCCTACCCGGCGTGCCTCCATGACAAAGCTGCCGGTGCCGTTGATGGTGGCGCCGGTCAGGGCATCGTCGGAAGATTTCTCCACCGGTACCGGCTCGCCGCTGATCATCGATTCATCCACCGACGAACGGCCTTCCAGCACCACGCCGTCGACCGGCACTTTGTCACCTGGGCGCACCCGCAAATGGTCGCCCACCTTCACCTCTTCCAGCGGGACCTCGGCTTCCGAACCATCCTCGGCAATGCGCCGCGCCGTCTTGGCAGCGAGATCGAGAAGTGCACGGATGGCCGCGCCCGTCCTCGCGCGCGCTCCCAGCTCCAGCACCTGACCGATCAGCACCAGCACCACGATCATGGCGCCGGCCTCGAAATAGACGGCGACATGGCCGCCCGAATCGCGGAAGCCGGCCGGGAAGATCTGTGGCAGCAGCACCGCCACAACACTGAACAGATAGGCAGAGCCCACCCCCATGGCGATGAGCGTGAACATGTTGAGATTGCGGTTGATGACCGACTTGACGCCGCGCACGAAAAACGGGCCCCCCGACCACAGGACAACCGGGGTGGCCAGGATGAGCTCCACCCACAGGGCGAGGCGCTCGCCCAGCGCGGCGCGCAGGAAACCGAGGCCAACCATCGGCCCCATGCTGATGAGTATAAGCGGCACAGTCAGTACCGCCCCCACCCACAGCCGGCGCGTGAAGTCGACCAGTTCCGGGTTAGGACCCTCGTCGGCGGAGGGAACGCCCATGGGCTCCAGCGCCATGCCGCATTTGGGGCAATCTCCGGGCCCGTCGCGCACGATCTCGGGATGCATGGGGCAAGTCCACTTGGTGCCCTTGGGCACGGGCGCCGCCACCTCCCTGCCCGCCAGGAATTTGGCCGGATCGGCCTCGAATTTCTCCTGGCAGCCCACGCTGCAGAAGTAAAAGCGGCTTCCTTCGTGCTTGGCCATGTGATCGGCGCTGGCGCGGTCGACCGTCATGCCGCAGACCGGATCCTTCGCCGTCTCGTAATCGCCGGGCGCAGCGACGAACTTGTCCATGCATTTGGGATTGCAGAAATGCAGGTCGCGGCCGTCATGGCGGTGGCTCGGCTTGCCGGCGCTGGGATCGACGGTCATGCCGCAAACGGGGTCGCGCACGGTGTTGCCCGTCACGACGTGATCATGTTGATGATTGTGTTCCATGTGCCATAGATAAACCTTCCAGTCTATGGAAGGTCAAGAGGATGGCGGCCACCGCTTTTGTCGCCTAAGATCGCGGCCGCATTCGGGGTTTTCTTGCTTGTCGCTCACGGTCTTTCTCGCCGTTCTCGCCGCCGCGCTCATGCATGCCGGCTGGAACGCCATCATCAAGGTACGGCTCGACCGCTTCCTGTCGATCTCGCTCATGGGTCTTGCCATGGGCTCGATCTCGCTCGCCTGCCTGCCCTTCGTAGCGGTGCCCACCGGCATCACCTGGGCGTGGATCGTCGCCTCGGCGGCGCTGCATACCGGCTACAAGCTCTATCTCATCCGCGCCTATGAGGCGGGCGAACTCGGCCAGGTCTATCCGCTGGCGCGTGGATCGGCCCCGCTGCTGACGGCCATTGCCGGTTTCATGCTGCTGGGCGAGCTCCTTTCCCCCTTCACCGCGGCGGGCATCGTCATCTTGTGCCTCGGCATCGTGGTCATGTCGATGCGCGGCGGCAGCGCCCTCGCCAAGACTCGACCGCAAGGCCGTTCTCTATGCCCTCATCACCTCGGTCTTCATCGCCGCCTATACGGTCACCGACGGGGTGGGCGCTCGCGGGGCCGCCTCTGCCTCCAGCTATGCCTTGTGGATGTTCCTCATCGATGGCTTCTGGATGGCGTCATTTTGTCTCATGCTGAAAGGACGCGGCGCCTTCATCACCATGCTGCGCGAATGGAAGACGGGCCTTATCACCGGCGCCCTGTCGCTGGGTGCCTACTGGATCGTCATCTGGGCCATGACGCGAGCACCCATCGCGGCGGTGGCGGCGTTGCGCGAGGTGAGCATCCTGTTCGCCGTCGTCATATCGGTCGTTGCCTTGCGCGAACGCCTGACCGGCTGGCGTATCACCGCCGCCTTGCTGATTGTCGCAGGCGTAGTGGCCCTCAGGGCAGGCTAGCGCCTTTTCAGCAAAAGTGTCTGGCACTTTCGCGCCCGCAAAATGCGCCCTAGGAAAAGGTCTTCTCGAAAGTCTTGCGCAGCTCGGCCTTCTGCACCTTGCCCATGGTGTTGCGCGGCAGGTCCTTCACGAAAAAAACCCGCTTGGGCACCTTGAATTTGGCCAGACGCTCGCCCATCGCGGCGATGATGGCCGCTTCCTCGGGCGCCGAACCGTTCGTTGTCGCCACTGCCACGACGCCCTCGCCGAAATCGGGATGCGGCACGCCGATCACCGCCGATTTGCCGATGCCAGCGAGCTGGTCGAGCTCCACCTCGACCTCCTTGGGATAGACGTTGAAGCCGCCGGAAATGATCAGATCCTTGGCCCGGCCGACGATGGTCACCCGGCCGTCTGCGGCCATGATCGCGAGGTCGCCGGTGATGAAATAGCCATCGGGGCGGAACTCGGCCGCGGTCTTTTCGGGCATCTGCCAGTAGCCCTTGAAAACGTTGGGGCCCTTCACCTCGATGGTGCCGATCTCGCCGCGCGCCACCTCCTTGCCATCGCCGTCGGCGATGCGCACCGAAACGCCAGGCAAGGCATAGCCCACAGTGCCCGCCAGACGCTCGCCGTCATAAGGGTTGGAGGTGATCATGCCGGTCTCGGTCATGCCGTAACGCTCGAGGATGCGATGGCCGGTCGTCTTCTCGAATGCTTCATGTGTCTCGGCCAGAAGCGGTGCCGAACCGGCGGTGAACAGGCGCATGGATGAGCATGTCTCGCGCCTGAGCCCGTCGAGGCCGAGCAGGCGGGTGTAGAAGGTCGGCACTCCCATCAGCATGGTCGCCTCGGGCAAGAGCTCCAGCACCTTTTGGGCATCGAAGCGCTCCAGCCAGATGAGGCTGCCGCCGGCCAGGAAGACGGTGTTGATGGCAACGAACAGGCCATGCACATGAAAGATCGGCAGGGCATGGATCAGCCGGTCGGCCGCGCCGACGCGCCAGGCCTCGCACAGGGTCCTTGCGTTGCTCTCGAGATTGCCGTGGGTGAGCATGGCCCCCTTGGAGCGACCGGTGGTGCCGGAGGTGTAGAGAAGTGCGGCCATGTCGTCGCTTTGCCGCTCGGCGGTCATATGCTCGGCGGATGCGTCGGCGGCCAGGCGCGGCAGGTCGCCATCGCCCTTGTTGCCGAGCGAGGTGAAGCGGCCGGCGTGGCGCGAGGCGATGGCGGCAAGGCTGGCGGTGTCCTCGGGCCGCCCCACCACCAGGGCGGGCTTGGCGTCGCCAACGAAATAATCGAGCTCGGCGGCGGTATAGGCGGTATTGAGCGGCTGGTAGACGGCGCCCTGCTTGAGCACGCCGAGATAGAGCAGGAGGTTATCGAGCGATTTCTCCACCTGCACCGTCACCCGGTCCCCCGGCGCCACGCCGAGGTCGGCGAGCGCATTGGCATAGCGCGCCGCGCCCTCGGCCAGGGACTTGTAGGTGACGCCGCGCTCGCGGCCCGGCCGGCTGATGGCAATCGAGCCACCCGAGCGGGCGAAGGCCTCGTCAAATGCGCTGTAAATGTTGCCTGGCGCCGACATGCACCCCCTCTGCGATCACCATGCTGCCATACGAAAACGGATGGCCTCAGCGGCCTACAGGAATGATTGGGGATTGACAACCCGCCTCACGCGGGGGGAGGCTTCCGTGACGTAAAACGAGGGAGGAAACCATGTCCACAAAATTGACGAGACGCATTGCGAGCGCGACCATCGCGGGCTTTGCGGCGCTCGCTTGCGCCACCGGTGCCATGGCTGCCGATATCACGCTCAAGGCCTCGCACCAGTGGCCGGGCGGCAAGGGCGATGCGCGCGATGAGATGGTGCAGATGATCGCCAAGGAAGTCGAAAAGGCCAATGTCGGCCTCAAGATCCAGGTCTATCCCGGTGCTTCGCTGTTCAAGCCCAAGGAGCAATGGGGCGCCATGACCAAGGGCCAGCTCGACATCTCGGCCTTCCCGCTGGACTATGCTTCGGGCCGGGTGCCGCAGTTCTCGGCCACGCTGATGCCGGGGCTGGTGCGCAACCATGACCGCGCCCAGCGCCTCAATTCTTCGCCCTTCATGGCCGACATCAAGAAGATCATCGAGGATAACGGCGTCATCGTCCTGTCGGATGCCTGGCTGGCCGGCGCCTTCGCCTCGAAGAAGAACTGCATCACCTCGCCCGACAGCATCAAGGGCCAGGTGACGCGCGCGGCCGGCCCGGCGTTCGAGGAAATGCTGGCGGGCGCCGGCGCCTCGATCTCCTCGATGCCGTCGTCGCAGATCTACACCGCCATGCAGACGGGAGTGCTCGATGCCACCAACACATCCTCGGGCTCGTTCGTCTCCTATCGCATCTATGAACAGGTGAAATGTCTGACGGCACCGGGGGCGAATGCGCTGTGGTTCATGTACGAGCCGATCCTGATGTCCAAGATGAGCTTCGACAAGCTCGACAAGGCACAACAGGATGCGCTGATGGCGGCCGGCAAGAAGGCGGAGGTCTACTTCAACGGTGAGGCGCGCAAGCTCGACGACAAGATGATCTCCAAGTTCAAGGAGGCCGGCGTCGAGGTGGTGGAGATGAGCCAGGATGACTACGACGCGTGGCTCGCCATCGCCAAGGAGACCGCCTACAAGAACTTCTCCGAGAAGGTCGATGGCGGCGCCAAGCTGATCGACGAAGCGCTCGCCGTCCAATAGACTGCGATAGGCCGCAACCAGACGGGAGCAGGCGGCAACGCCTGCTCTTTTGGCATGAAGGAGGCCTTGGGATGCGCATCTATATCCGCATCGTCGATGCCTTGTCGCGCGCCGCCGGCATTGTCGCCATGCTGCTTCTGGCCGCCGCCATCATCGTGGTGTGCGAGATGATCTTCATGCGCTACATGCTCAAGGCATCGACCATCTGGCAGACCGAGTTCGTTATCTACTCGCTGATGGCGGCGACCTTCATCGGCTCGCCCTATGTGCTGCTGTATCGCGGCCATGTGGGAGTGGACCTGCTGCCCAACGCACTGGGCCGGCGCGGCCGCTTCGTCCTCGATCTCATCGCCAGCGGGTTGTCGCTGGCCTTCTGTCTCATCCTTGCCTGGTCGAGCTACGGCTATTTTCACGAGGCCCTGGTGGAGGGCTGGCGCACCGACACGGTGTGGCACCTGCCGTTGTGGATTCCGCTGTTTCCGCTGCCGCTCGGCATGGCGCTCTTGAGCCTGCAATATGTGGCCGAGATCGCGCGGCCACGGCCCGAACCCGAGGAAGGGGCATGAGCCCGCTGGAAATCGGCCTTGTCGTGCTTGTCGGCCTTCTGGCGCTGCTTGCGACCGGGATGCCGATCGCTTTCGCGCTAGGCCTCGTCTCGGTGACGACACTGATGCTCACCGAGGGCTTCGGCGCTGTCCAGCTTGTCGGCGAAACCTTCTTCGGCGGCCTCAACTCGTTCGAGCTGGTGTCGATCCCCATGTTCATCCTGATGGGCGCCGCGGTCGCCTCGAGCCCCGCCGGCAAGGATCTCTACGAAGCCCTCGACCGCTGGCTCAACCGCGTGCCCGGCGGGCTGGTCCTCTCCAATCTCGGGGCCTGCTCGATCTTCGCGGCGCTGTCGGGATCGAGCCCGGCCACCTGCGCCGCCATCGGCAAGATGGGCATCCCCGAAATGATGGACCGCGGCTATCCGCCCTCCATCGCCACCGGCTCCATCGCCGCCGGCGGCACCCTCGGCATCCTCATCCCGCCGTCGATCACCATGATCGTCTACGGCATTGCAACCGAAACCTCGATCGGGCGCCTGTTCATCGCCGGCATCCTGCCCGGCCTCATGCTGACCGGCCTGTTCATGGCGTGGACCATCCTCGCCTGCAAGCTGCAGGGCTACAAGCTTTCCGGCTTCACCGGTGTCTACAGCCTGAAGGAAAAGCTCGAAGCGCTGCCGCGGGTGCTGCCGTTCCTCGCCATCATCGCCGGCATTCTCTATGTGCTCTATGGCGGCGTGGCCACGCCCTCGGAGGCGGCCGGCGCCGGGGCCCTGTTCTGCCTGGTGCTGGTGGTCCTGATCTACCGCATGTGGAAGATAGGGCCGATCATCGCCATGTTCCGCGGCTCGATCCGCGAATTGGTGATGATCATGATGATCATCGGCGCCTCGGAGCTGTTCTCCTACACCCTGTCGTCGACCTTCGTCACTCAGTCGATCGCCGCCTGGATCGGCGATCTCGACGTCAACCGCTGGGCGCTCATGGCGATCATCAACTTTTTCCTGCTGGTGGCCGGCTTCTTCCTGCCGCCGGTGGCGGTCATCTTGATGACGGCGCCCATCCTGTTGCCGATCATCACCCAGGCGGGCTTCGATCCCTACTGGTTCGCCGTCATTCTCACCGTCAACATGGAGATCGGCCTGATCACGCCCCCGGTGGGGCTCAATCTCTACGTCATCAATGGCATCACGCCGGGCGTGCCGCTCAAGACCATCCTCGTCGGCTCGCTGCCCTACATGCTGTGCATGGTGCTGGCGATCGTCATCTTGTGCCTCTTCCCGGCCATTGCCACGTGGCTACCGAACGCGCTGATGGGGGTGGGCCTATGAGGTCGAGCCCCTTTCAGGACCTGCTGCAGGCCATCGCCGAGCGCGGACGGCGCATGCTGCAGCGCCAGCCCGGTCCCGGCGCCGGAGCCGAGGATTTGCCGGGGCTGGCCGAATCCATCCTCAGCGGGCGCGGGGAGGCCTCGGGCACGGCGCTGGCCAGCGTCTTTCTCGATAGCTGGCAGCACCTCGATGGCAACGAGCGCCAGGCCTTCTTTCAGCATCTGGCAAGCGGCTTTGGACCCGACCATGCGCGCATCGCCTCGGCCCTGGCGGCCTATCGCGACGACCCCAACGATGCCACCGCCATGACCCTGCACGAGGCCTCCGAGCCGCGCCGGCAGGAACTTTTTCGCCGCCTCAACCGAGCCCCGCACGGCACCGCCCGGTTAGTCGCCATGCGCGCCGAGCTGTTGCGGTTGTTGCGCGAGCACCGCGAGCTTGCCGTGGTCGACAGGGATTTCGAGCATCTGCTCGCCTCGTGGTTCAACCGCGGCTTTCTGGTGCTCAACCGCATAGACTGGAACACGCCGGCCGCCATCCTGGAAAAGATCATCCACTACGAGGCGGTGCACGAGATCCATTCCTGGGATGACCTGCGCCGTCGCATCGAGCCGGCCGACAGGTGCTGCTTTGCCTTCTTCCATCCCGCCCTGGTGGACGATCCACTGATCTTCGTGGAGGTGGCGCTGACCAAGGGCATTCCGGCCGCCATCGCGCCAGTGCTGGCGGCAGAGCGCACCCCGCTTGCGGCGGACGAAGCCGACACCGCCGTCTTTTATTCCATCTCCAACTGCCAGACCGGCCTGCGCGGCATCTCCTTCGGCAACTTCCTCATCAAGCAGGTAGTGGAGGAACTCAAGCGCGAGCGGCCGGAACTGAAGGCCTACGTCACCCTGTCGCCGGCACCGACCTTGCGCAGATGGCTGAGCGGCCTCACCGATGACGAGACCGGTGCTTTGGCGCTGAGCGAGGAGGAACGCGCAGCCCTTCGGCGCATCGACGAGCCCGGCTGGCAGGAGGGCGAGGACATCGCCGCACTCAGGGCCGCACTCTCACCGCTGGCGACCTATTATTTCCTCAGCGCCAAGCGCCCGGACGGCCTGCCGATAGATCCGGTGGCGCGCTTCCACCTCGGCAACGGTGCGCGGCTGGAACAGATCGACTGGCTGGGCGATGTCTCGCCGCGAGCCTTGAGCGAAGCCGCCGGCTTCATGGTCAACTACCTCTACGACCTGAAGGACATCGAGGATAATCACGAGCTGTTCTTCAACCAGCGCCGCGTGGTGGCCTCAGCCCAGGTCAGGCGCCTGGCGCGCCACCAGCCGCGCGCCGTGAGCGCTTGAGCGCGAGAGCAGCGGCCGCATAGCCGCCGCCGGCTCCGTCGATGAAATGAAAGTGGTCGTCGCGCACGTAGGACGGCACCACGCAGGTGATGAGCGCGGCATCCTGGCGATGCACGCCATAATCGCATATCCCTTTGCTGCGGCCCTCTTCCAACAGTGCCTCGATGGCATCGGCCTCCTCGGGGGCGCAGTCGACGGTCAGCTTGAGGCCGTCATCGAACTTGCGGTAGTCGGCATTGGCGACCACCTTCGAGCGGTAATGGCGGGGATCGAAAGCACCCGCCTTCAAGCCGGTGAGAAAGAGTATCCAGGCAAACAGCGTGAAAACAAAGAGTTTCCATTTCGGCTGCGGCTGCGCCGCCGCCCCGACCGGCACCCGCGCCTCCAGCGCCAGGCCAGGCGCACGCCAGGAAAAGCGCGGGCCCTCGGTGGGCATGGGTCGGCCGCCATCGTCGAGCCGGCGCAGCCGTGCCAGAATCTCCCGCCCGAGCTGAGAAAACGCAAGTTCGGCCCCCTCGGTCGGGAGGGCCAGCAACGACAGAATGACCCCGCGCCGCGCCCGGCTTGGCGACCAGCGGCAGGAGAGGCCGGCGAGATCGGGCCGGCTGCCGGGCGGGGCGGGAGGGATGCGATGGCGGCCGGCCTTCATCTCCGCCTCTGCCCAGGCGATGCCTCCGCCTGCGAACATCGCATAGGCGACGTCTTCGTTGGGCTGATAGCGCGCCACCGTCACATCGTGGCTGGCGGCGCGCACCTCTTCCACCGGCAACAGCGCGGCGCGCAGATCGAGGCCCATCTCCTCGCGCGCCCAGGTGCAGGTGGCGGCGAGCACCTACCGCAGTTGCGGCTCGAAGTGTTGCGGCAGCGCGAAGGCCGCTCCATCACCCCCGAACACGTAAGGGAACGGCGCATGGTCGATAAGGTTGAGCACGGCGGAAATGACGCCGGCGCCCACCATGTTCACCGCCTTGTAGCGCCCGTCCGCGATGGCGCCGGTCGAATCGACGACGTCGGCAACACCCACCAGCCAGCCGCCCGGCAGGGGCGTGAAACTGACGGGATCGAGCGCCGCCGCGAAACCGGCGAGCGGGCGAAGCCGGACGAAGAAGTCCAGCTCCGCGTCCTGCCCCTTCGCCATCGGCGCGGATCGCCGTTTGCGGCTCAGGCCTGCTCTTCGAGCCGGTCGGTGGCCGGCGGCGGGCGATGCGACAGGGCGGAGATCTCGTCGCGCAGTTCAGGCGTCATGTCGATCTCCACCGCCTTGAGCGAGGCTTCGAGCTGGCCGGCATTGCGCGCGCCAATGATGGGGGCGGTGATGGCCGTATGCGCCGCCACCCAGGCAACGGCAAGGCTCACCGGATGATGCCCCTTCGCTTTGGCGAAGTCGGCAAACCGGCCCGCCGTCTCGTAGGCCCATTCCTGGCGGTAGCGGGCATTGTATTCGGCGTTGGTGGTGATGCGGCCGCCGGCGTCCTTTTCCTTCCAGCTATATTTGCCGCTTAACAGGCCGCCAGCGCCGGGGCCGTAGGAGATGACGCCCAGTTCCTCGACCGCCGCCAGCGGCAGTATCTCTACCTCGGCCTGGCGCTTGACCAGGTTATACATGGGCTGGATGACGTCGAAGCGCGACCAGCCGCGCCGCGCCGAGATACCGAGACCTGTCGCCACCTGCCAGGCGGCATAATTGCTGGCACCGAGATAGAGTACCTTGCCGGCGCGCACCACGTCCTCTAGCCCGCGCAGCGTTTCCTCCAGCGGCGTCGATGCATCCCACTGGTGCATGAACAGCACATCCAGCCGGTCGGTCTTGAGGCGCTTGAGGCTCGCCTCCACCGCCAGTGCGATATGGCGGCGGCTGCTGCCCCGGTCATTGACGTCGTCGGTCAGGGCGTTGAAGCATTTCGAGGTGACGACCAACTGGTCGCGCTCGCCGGCGATCAGTCCGCCCAGAATCTCCTCGGCCCGGCCCTTGGAATAGATGTCGGCGCAATCGAAGAAGTTGATGCCGGCATCGCGACAGGCCGCGTACATGCGTGCCGATTCCTTTTCGTCGGCATCGCCGCCGAACGACATGGTGCCGAAGCACAGGGCCGATACCTTCACGCCGGTACGCCCGAGCAGCTTGTAATCCATGATCCCCATATTCCTTTCTTGCCTCTATCAACTCGCCAGCATCGCCCGGCCGTCCTCGCGCTCAGAAGAAAGTGCGGATGGCGCCCGTCACCCGGTAGGTCTCGTCGACCAGATGGATGATCTGCCATTTGTCGAATGTGGTGCAGGGATGCGAGATCCCCAGGCCCACCAAGTCGCCGAAACGCAAGGGACTGTCGGGCGGAAGCACCATGTGCGCATGTTGGTCGTTCATCTCCACCAGATTATGACCATCCCCAAGCGGCTGCGGCGCCGCGTCCGTTTCGGGCCGATACCACACCTGCGGAATTGGCAGGCCGGCATCGTGGCCGGCATCGCGCTTGCCGAGGGTGAGGATGGCGCGCCCCGGCTCCGGGCGCGATTGCACGCAGGCCCACACTTCGAGCGCCGGCGCCAGTCCGCCCGCGATGCCTCGCGCCGCTGCCGAGCGCTCCCTCACGCCGGCAAAGGCCTCGCGATACATGGCCGCATCGTGCGTGAGGTAGCAGCCACTGCGCGTCACGATCATCGCATTGTCGATATCGGCCGAAGCAAAGCGTTCCACCACGAGGTCGTAAAAGGAAGAGCCGCCGGCGGTGAGAATGACCGGGCCGGGCGCGAAAAGCGCCTCTTTCTGGCAAGCCGAGGCGATGGCGCACAGATGATCGAGGAAGCGCTCGACCACATCCAGCCGCTCCTTCTCCGTCGCGCCCCGCGCCAGGCCCTCAAAACCCTCAACGCCGCGCAGGGCGACCCAAGGCGAGGCAGCGGCAATCGCACGCGCCACCTTCAGCGCGCCTTCGACATCGCGGCAACCGGTGCGCCCGCCCTGCATGCCGCCTTCGAGCAGCAGGTTGACCGGACGCACGAGACCGGCGCGGCGGGCCTCGGCGGCAATGGTGTCAACTCCTTCCACCGAGTCGACGAGCATATAGAAATCGAATCCGTCATCGGCGGCAAGCTCGGCCACGAGCATGCGCGCCGCCTCGCGTCCTGCGACCTGGTTGGCAAGGATCACACGGCCGATACCAAACCGGCGCGCGACGCAGAGCTGCTGGACGGTTGCCACGGTGATGGCCCAGGCCCCGTCGGCGATCTGGCGGCGGAAGAGTTGCGGGCTCATCGTGGTCTTGCCGTGCGGTGCGATCACCGCGCCCGTCGCCTTGAGGAAGTCAGCCATCCAGCGGCTGTTGGCGGCCATCACGTCGGCGCGGATGACCGCCACCGGCAGCGGCAGATCGCCAGCCAGCAGGTTCCAGCCTTGCTTGCCGATATCTCCAAGGCGCAAGCGGCCGCGCGTGCCGGGCACGCCCTTCCAACAGCCGTCGACCAGCTCGTCATCGATTGCGGCAATGGGTTCGAGCATGTGATGGCCTCTCGTCAAGAATAACGGCGTTGGAACTGTCCTCAAACATCATGCAAACGTCATGCAAACGTTGTTCGACCGTCGCATTATTCTCCGACACTCCTCAGTGCCGGGTGGGACTGCGTAACATGGCCCGATGGCATCACCCCGACTGCCCCCCAGCCCCGGGGACGGGACCCCGGCATGGCACCCGGCGGGGATATTCGCACCCCGCACTGGCAGGTGACAAGCGCACGTCCCCGTCCCGCCTAGCCGCGGTTGGCATCCAGAAACGCCTTCATGCGCGCCAGCGCCTCTTCCAGCTCGGCCGTGCTGGCGGCATAGGAGAGGCGCAGATAGCCGTGCCCGTTGTCGCCGAAACTGTCGCCGGGGATGAGCGCCACGTCGGCCTCGTCCAGAAGCCGTGCCGCAAGCGCCTTGCTGTCGAGCCCAGTCGATGACACGTTGGGAAAGGCATAAAAGGCCCCGCCCGGCCGGCGGCAGGTGACGCCGGGCAGCGCGTTGAGGCCATCGACCACGAGGTCGCGGCGCTGGGCGAATTTCTTGCGGAAGCCCTCGACCGCGTCCATCGGCCCGGTAATCGCCGCCAGCCCTGCCATCTGCGCCACGCCGTTGACGCAGGAATGGTCCACCGTAATCAGCTTTCGCACATGCTCGACCAGCGCTTTCGGCCAGATGCCGTAGCCGAGCCGCCAGCCGGTCATGGCAAAGGTCTTTGACCATCCGTCGAGCAGGATGGCGCGCTCGCGCAGATGGGGAAACTGCAGGATGCCGGCAAAGGTGGCTTCATCGAAGACGAGATGCGAATAGATCTCGTCCGACAGGATGACCACTTCGGGATGGTCCTCCAGCCCCTTCGCAAGCTTTTCCATCTCGGCGGCCGCCACGACGCCGCCGGTCGGGTTGGCCGGCGAGTTGACGATGATGAGACGGGTCGCCGGGGTGATGAGGGACAACACCTCGGCGGCATCGAAGCCGAAGTCTCTGGATTCGAGGATTGGGTAAGATACCGGCCTTGCCCCGCCCGACTTGATCGCCTCGCGATAGGGCGGAAAGCCCGGATCGGGATAAAGGATCTCCGCTCCCGGCCCACCGAACAGCAGGCAGGCGAAATAGAAGGTCACCTTGCCCCCCGGCACGATCACCACCTCGTCAGGATGAATATCGACGCCATAGCGCGAGCCCACCTTGTCCGCCACGGCTTCGCGCAAGGGCAGGATACCCACCGGCGAGGTATAGCCGTGCGGGCCCTCGCGGCCCGCCTTCTCGGCGGCCACCAGCACGTGCTCGGGGGGTGAGAAATCGGGCTGGCCGATGCCCAGATTGATGACCGGGTGGCCTTGCGCCTTCAGCGCCAGCGCCTTGTCGAGGACGAAGAAGGCACCCTCCTCCTCGATGGCGGTGATCCACGGATTGAGCTTCATGACTGCCCCTCCCCCACAATGGCGGGATCGATCAACCTGGAGACCCTCAAGCCGCCCCTACCCGCCGCCAGCGCCTCGGCGAAGACGGCATAAGAGGCATCGGCGAGCATCGACCTGAGGCCCAGCTCGTCGGCAACATCGAGATAATAGCGCATGTCCTTTTCCGCATTGGCGATGGAAAACGGATAGCCGTCAAAGTTCCCGCCGATGGCGGGTCCGACCATCTTGCGCAGGGCGCCGGAATTGTTGGAGCCCTGCTGCATGACCTCATAGAGCTTTTGCCAGTCGACGCCGGCGGTACGCGCCGCGTTGTAGCATTCGGCGATAAGTCCGATCATGCCCATCACCATGTAGTTGTTGATGAGCTTGGCAGTCGCACCCATTCCGACCGGCCCCATGTGGGCCACCCTGGCGCAACAGGCATCGAGCAGCGGCTTGATGCGCGCGAAAGTCTCTTCGTCGGCGCCCACCATGGCGCCCAGTTCGGCGCGAGCGGCCTGCTCGGGCCCGCCTGCCACCGGCGCCTCGGCGAAGGCGATGCCGCATTGCTTCAGCCGGGCCGCCAGCGCCCGGCTGGCGGCGGCCTCGGAGGTTCCCATGTCGAGCACGATTGAGCCTTGCTTCAGCTCCGGCTCGATGCCGGCGATCACCTCGGCGACAGCGTCGGAATTGCTGACGCAGATGAGCACCACATCGGCACCCGCCGCCAGTGCCGTGAGGCTTTTTGCTTCCGCCGCACCATGCTTCACCAGATCATCAACGCCCTCGCGGCTGCGGTGGGCAATGGCGATGAGATCGTGCCCGGCGCGCAGCAGGCAAAGCCCGATGCCGCGCCCCATCAGTCCTGCCCCCACCAGCCCGATCCGCATAGCCAAAATCCTCTCCCGGCACCGCTGCCACGAAGACCGGTGTTATGCACCGATCGCCGAGCCCGCGCCAGTGCGCCGGCTTTCAGTCCACCGGTGCGGCGGCGCTTTCGACGAGCTTCAATTTCTGCTCGCGGTAGAAGACGTAAAGACCCGATGCCACCACCACCAGGCTGCCGAGCACGGTTGTGGTGTCCGGCACATCGCCGAACACCACATAGCCGATGATGATCATGGAGATGATCTGGGTGTAGACGAAGGGGGCAAGGACCGGTGCCGGTGCCAGGCGGTGCGCCTGGGTGAGCATCAAGTGGCCGACCGAACCATAAAGGGCGGCCAGCACCAGCAGCAGCCAGGCCCACCAGGCCGGCGTCACCCAGTCGATGGGGGCAAAGGGCAGCGCGCCCGCTGTCCCCGAGATCGATACATAGATGAGCGAGGTGAGCGCATGGTCGCTGCCGCCCACCTTGCGGGTGGCGATTTGGTAAAGGGCGGCCGACAGCGCACAGACCACCGACAGGAGCATCGCCCAGTGAAAGCTGGCGCTGCCCGGCCGGATGATAATCAGCACACCAATGAATCCGACGACGACGGCGGCCCAGCGCCGCGGCCCCACCCGCTCGCCCAGGAGGAATGGCGACAGGGCGCACACCCACAAAGGGTTGGAAAACGAGATGGAGGAGGTCTGCGCCAGTTGCAGGTATTTGACGGCGGTGAAGTTGGTGCCGGTCGAGACCAGCAGCAACAGCCCACGCGTGAGCTGCAGCGGCAGGTGCTCGGTCTTCAAAAACTTCAACCCGCCCTGCCGCCACACCACGAGGCCGACGATGACCAGCGAGAAGCCATAGCGGAAGAACACGATCGCCTGGGTGGCAACACTCTGCGAGAGGTATTTCGCCGTCGAATCGAGCAGCGCGAACAACGAGAACGCACCGATCATCATCATGATGCCGAGAAGGCGCGGGTTCATGGGGCGAAAGGCTCGCTGACATGCAAGGGCGGAAGCGACTTCCTTAGACGCGGCGGCCGCGCACGTCGAGAGCCATCTCAGTTCTGGCCAAGCGGCAACGCCATGCGTAGTCTCGCGGGCGAACAATCGCCAACCGGGAGAACCGCCTTCATGCCCTTTGCCAAGCTCGACGATGGCTGCCGCCTGTTCTACCGCCTTGAACGCCCGGCCGAGGCGCCCGCCATCATATTCTCCAACTCGCTCGGCGCCGACCATATGATGTGGCAGCCACAGGCCGATGCGCTTTCACCGGCCATGCGGGTGGTGCGCTACGACCAGCGCGGCCATGGTGCCTCCGATGTGCCACCCGGTCCCTATACGCTGGAGCGGCTGGGACGCGATGTGCTGGGCCTCGCCGACCATCTGGACCTTGAACGCTTCAGCTTTTGCGGGCTGTCCATGGGCGGGCTCACCGGGCAGTGGCTCGGCGTCCATGCCGGCGAGCGGCTCGACAAGCTGGTGCTGGCCGACACCTCGGCGCAGTTCCCGCCACCCTCCATGTGGGACGAACGCATGGCGACCATCCACGAAAAGGGCCTTGCCGGCATCGCCGAAGCGGTGCTCGGGCGCTTCTTCTCGCCAACCTTCCATCAGGCGCAGCCGAAGATCGTGGCGGATTTCCGCCGCGTGTTGCTCAACATGGATCCGGCCGGCTATCTCGGCTGCTGCGAGGCACTCAAGCCAGCCGACATGCGCGAGGAGATCGCCGCCATCACCACGCCCACCCTCGTCATTTCCGGCCGCCTCGATCAATCGACCCCCCCAGAGCGCGGGGAGTTCATCGCCGGACAGATCAAGGGTGCGCGCCACGAACTGCTCGATGCCGCCCACATCTCCAATGTGGAACGGGCCGAACAGTTCACCGCCCTTCTGGCCGGCTTCGTGGGGTTGGAAACTCTACCCTCGGACTCTCGTTTCGCATCCGGAATGAAACGACGGCGCGCCGTGCTGGGCGATGCGTGGGTGGAGCGTTCCAACAAGAAGCGCACGCCCTTCAATGCCGATTTCCAGAACCTCATCACCCGTTATGCCTGGGGCGAGATATGGACCCGGCCCGGCCTCGACGACGAGACCCGCCGCCTCCTCGTCCTCGCCATCACCGCATCGCTTTCACGCTGGGAAGAATTCGATTTGCATCTCACCGCCGCGCTTCGTGCCGGCGTAACGCCCGACAGCATCAAGGAAGTGCTGATGCAGACCGCGATCTATGCCGGCGTGCCAGCGGCCAATACGGGCTTTTCCCGCGCCGCGGCCATCATCGACAAGGACTGCTAGAACAGCGCCTTGAAATCGTCCGGCACCGATAGGGCCTTGAGGCGTCCTTCGCCCTCGCCGGCGCTGAGGAAAGCGCGCTTCTCAAACCCCTCGACGATCACACGGCCCGCCTTGAAGACGGTGTGGGCGGCGGTGAAGGTGAGGGGCTCGAAACGCTCGATGCGTGTCACCAGTTCCACCTCGTCGCCATAGGCGGCGGGGCCCTTGAAGCGGGCGCCGCAGTCGATCAGCCCGGTGCCGATGATGCCATAGCGGGCGCCCAGCTCGCGCTGGCCGAGGCCTCTTTGGCGCAACAGCTTCTGGAAGGCGGCATCGAACCAGCGGAAATAATTGGGGTAGAAGACGATGCCGGCGGCATCGCAGTCGCCCCATTCGACGGTGAAGGTCCAGCGATTCTCCATGGGAGCCGAGTGTTAGGGTTGCGTGGCGCCCCTGTCCATGATGGATTCCGGGGGATGAAGATCGTCGTCATCGGCGCCGGGCCTGCCGGCCTCACCTTTGCCTCCGCCATCCGCCGGATGCGGCCGGATGCGAACGTCAAGGTGATCGAGCAGAATCCGCAAGGTGCCACCTTCGGCTTCGGCGTGGTGTTTTCCGACCGGGCGCTCGACTTCCTCGAAAGCGACGACCCCGCGCTGCACGCGGCGCTGCTGCCGCATCTGGAAAGCTGGCAGGACCTGCGCCTTGCCCACAAGGGCAAGTGCATCACCATCGACGGTATCGGCTTTTCCGCCATCGCCCGCCTCACCCTGCTCGATATCCTGAGCAGCGAAGCCGCCGCATCGGGTGCCGACGTCCAATGGGGCAGGCGCATAGACGACCTCGCGCAAGCAGCAGATGCCGACCTCGTCGTCGGCGCCGACGGCGTCAACTCGCTGGTGCGCCAGAGCGACCCCGAAGGCTTCGGGGCGAGCGTATCCTATCTCTCCAACCGCTTTGCCTGGTACGGCGTGGAGATGGCGTATCCGACCCTCACCCAGACTTTTCTCGAAGGTCCGGCGGGACCGATGACGGCGCACCATTACCGTTATCGCCCGGACATGAGCACCTTCATCGTCGAGCTGAACAAAACGGTGTGGCAGCGCAGCGGCCTTGCCGACATGAGCGAAGCGGACCAGCGCGCCTGGTGCGCTGCCGCCTTCCGCGACACACTTTGCGGCCGACCCCTCATCGGCAACCGCTCGCTGTGGCGCCGGTTTCCGGTGGTGCACAACGAGCGCTTCTTTACCGGCAACCGGGTGCTCCTCGGCGATGCCCTGCACACGGCGCATTTCTCCATCGGCTCGGGCACCCGGCTGGCCATGGAGGATGCCTTGTCGCTTGCCCGCAACATCGCCGCCCACGGGACCGAAATCGCTGCCGGCCTGCAAGCCTTCAAGGCCGAGCGGCGGCCGCTCCTGGACAAGCTGGTCGGCGCCGCGCGCGCCAGCGCGGCCTGGTATGAGGCGTTCGGTGCGAGCATGGCGCTTTGCCCACGCGATTTTGCATTGAGCTACATCCAGCGCTCGGGCCGCATCGATCCGGCGCGACTCAGGGCGATGGCGCCGCGTTTCATGGCTGCGATAGAGGCGGAACCGACATGAGCGGATCAAAGAGCGATCTCCCCTTCCTCATCGCCGGTGGCGGCATTGCCGGGCTCGCCGTGGCGCTGGCGCTGGCGCGCAAGGGCTTTTCATCGCACGTGCTGGAACGCGAGGACGACTTCGGCGAGGTGGGCGCCGGCATCCAGATCGGGCCCAACGCCTTTCGCATGTTCAAGGTGCTGGGCCTCACCGAAGCCATCGATGCCACCTGCGTCTACCCCGACGCCCTCGTCATGATGGACGCGCAGTCGGGAGATTTCGTCACCCGCATCCCCCTCAATACCAACGCCTTCCGAAACGTGTTCGATTATCCCTATGCCGTCATCTACCGCCCCGACCTGCATTTCGCCCTGCTCGAGGCGTGCAAGGCCGAAAGTGCCGTGACGCTGGAGACAGGCGCGCGCGTCACCGGCTTCGAGGATAGCGGCGAAAGGGTACAGGTCGCACTCGAGGACGGGCGCAGCCTCGCAGGCACCGCTCTCATCGGCGCCGACGGACTGTGGTCGAAGGTGCGCGAGAGCGTAATCGGCGACGGCAAGCCTCGCGTCTCCGGCCATATCGCCTACCGCGCCGTGCTGCCGGCGCCGGAGGTGCCCGACGAACTGCGCCGCGACACCGTCATCCTGTGGGCCGGACCGAAGACCCATCTGGTGCATTACCCGTTGCACCGAGGCGATATCTTCAATCTCGTCGCCGTCTTCCATTCCGACCGCTACGAGGAGGGCTGGAACGTCTTCGGCGATGTGGCCGAGCTGCAATCGCGCTTTTCCGGCCAGCGCCCGGAAGTGCATGCCATGCTCGACAAGATCGAGTTGTGGCGCATGTGGGTGCTGTGCGACCGCGAACCGATAAAAGTGTGGCACAAGGGCCGGACGGTTCTCACCGGCGATGCCGCTCACCCGATGCTGCAATATCTGGCGCAGGGCGCCTGCATGGCGATGGAGGACGGGGTGTGCCTCGCCGCGAAAATTGCCGCTGCGGATGGCGACCTCGAAGCCGCCTTCCGGGCCTTCGCGGCATCGCGCTATTTGCGCACCGGGCGGGTGCAATTGACGGCGCGGTTTTATGGCGACGTCTATCACGCTTCGGGCGTTGCGGCCGAGCTCAGGGCCATGATGCTGGGCGCGCGCGCACCGGAAGCGGCCTATCAGGGCGTGCGCTGGCTCTATTCCGGCCTCGATGACGACGGCAACCAGGTGTTGTGATAATAGCCTGTTGACAGTCAGGGTTGTGGTGCCGGTTTGGCAGGATTGGCACAGGTTCATGGGGTTGAGGAGGAAGGTCATGCTGGCATATTCGACGACGAAATCGCGTGAAGATGGGCCAATCCTGTCAAATCCCGCAGGGACGCGGCCCATTTCGCTTCTGGACGTCACTTTGAGCGGCTTGAAGGGGTGGGCCCTACGGCGCCAATCAAAGCTCGCCAGAAACGAAATGGGCCACGCCGGCGCCGCAACCCTGATACTCAACAGGCCCTAGGAGCGGACGATGACGGACAAGCGCGAAGCCTTTTACAAGGACATCGACCCGGCCAACCTCACGGCCCTGTGGACGGTGATGGGCTCGCTCATCACCAGGGAGCCCAGGAGCGGCTGCCGGGCGCATCTGTGGCGCTACGACGACATCCGCCCCCACCTCATGCGCGCCGGCGAGCTCATCACCGCCAAGGAAGCCGAACGCCGCGTCCTGATCCTCGAGAACCCGGGCCTCAGGGGCCAGTCGAAGATCACCACCTCGCTCTATGCCGGCCTGCAACTGGTGCTGCCGGGCGAAGTGGCGCCGGCCCACCGCCATTCGCAGACAGCGCTGCGCTTCGTGCTGGAAGGTGCCGGCGCCCATACCGCGGTCGACGGCGAGCGCACCTTCATGCAGCCCGGCGACTTCGTCATCACCCCGCAATGGGCCTGGCACGATCACGGCAACACCTCGGATGAACCCATGGTGTGGCTCGACGGGCTCGACATCCCGCTGGTGCAGTTCCTCGATGCCTCCTTCGCCGAGCCACTGGGCGCCGACGAGCAACCGGTCACCCGCCCGGCCGGATCATCGCCGGCGCGCTACGGGCAAGGACTGTTGCCGGTCGACTACGAGGCGAGGGACAAGTCCTCGCCCATCTTCAACTATCCCTACGAGCGCTCACGCGCTGCACTCGAGACCCTCAAGGGGGAGGCCGAATGGGATCCATGCCACGGCCTCAAGATGCGCTATGTCAACCCGGTCGACGGCGATTACGCCATGCCCACCATGGGCACCTTCCTGCAGCTTCTGCCCAAAGGCTTTTCCACCGCCCGCTTCCGCTCGACCGACGCCACCGTCTTCGTGTGCGTGGAAGGCAAGGGCTCGAGCACCATCGGCGATGAAACGTTCCATTGGGGAGAACGCGACATCTTCGTGGTGCCGAGCTGGCAGCCGGTCAGCCACGAGGCGGGCGAAGACAGCGTGCTGTTCAGCTATTCCGACCGCCCGGTGCAGGAAAAGCTCGGCCTCTACCGTGAGGACCGCGGCAACGCGTGACGGCGGGGTATCGGCACGCCAACCAAAACTCTGGCCCGGGGGCGCGAGGCCTGTATAATCGCGCCTCTCATGCAAGCCTTGCGCATGAACGCTTCGAAGCAAAACAGTTTCCGCCAACGGAAACGCTCACAGGGAGGAAGAGAATGATCCGCAAATTGCTGGCCACGGCGCTTGTCTTGGGCGTCAGCGCAACGGCCTCGACGGCCGCCGAAGTCAAGATCGGCTTCGTCACCACGCTCACCACAGGTGCCGCCGTCATCGGCAACGACATGAAGAAGGCAGCCGAGCTGGCGGTCGAGGACATGGGCGGCAAGATGGCCGGGCTCGACGTCAACCTCATCTTCGCCGATGACGGCTTCAAGCCCGAGACCGGCAAGCAGGCAACCGACAAGCTGGTGAACGAGGACAATGTCGACTTCGTCACCGGCTATATCTGGTCCAACGTGCTGCTCGCCTCGGTCAAGTCGGCCATGGATGCGGGCAAGTTCCTCATCAGCGCCAATGCCGGGCCGTCGCAGCTCGCCGGCGCCCAGTGCCAGAAGGACTTCTTCAACATCTCCTGGCAGAACGACCAGACGCCGCAGGCCATGGGCGAGGTGCTCAACCAGCTCGGCATCAAGTCGGTCTACATCATGTCGCCCAACTATGCCGCCGGCAAGGACATGGCGGCGGGGGCTGAGTCCACATTCAAGGGCGAGATCAAGGGCAAGGATCTGACCAAGTGGCCGAGCCAGCTCGACTTCTCGGCCGAGCTCGCCAAGGCCAAGGCCTCGGGCGCCGAGGCGCTGTTTGCCTTCTACCCAGGCAAGCCCGGCGGGGCCTTCCTCAAGCAGTACGTCCAGGCTGGCCTCAAGGACTCGCTCAAGCTCTACACCGTCTTCACCATCGATGCCCTGTCGCTGCCACGGCTGCAGGCGGGCGGCATCGACGTGCTCGGCAGCCGTCTGACCCAGTTCTGGGACCCCACCCTCGACAATGCGGCGAACAAGAAGTTCGTCTCCGAATTCAAGGCCAAGTACGGCAGCTATCCCTCCTTCTATGCCGCGCAGGCTTATGACGCGATGAACTACATCAAGGGCGCGGTCGAGGCGGTGAAGGGCGACCTCTCCAATCACGATGCCGTGCGTGCCGCGCTGGAGAAGGCGGACTTCCCCTCGGTGCGCGGCGAGTTCAAGATGGGCCCCAATCACTTCCCCATCGAGAATTTCTACCTGCGCGAGGTGGTCACCGATGCCGATGGCAAGTGGACGACCAAGGTGGCGCGCACCGTCTACACCATGAACCAGGACAGCCACGCCAAGGACTGCCCGATGAAATAGGCTCTAGGACGCCGGATCCGGCCCCCGCGCCGGATCCGGTTTTCCCGCGCCAAGTATATGCCCGGCGCACGTCGACGCTTCCATCAACAACCGTCATTGCCGGGCTTGTTGCGGCAATCCTTTGCCATCGCCGGCGGCCAATTTGCGAGGGCGGTGGCCATCGATGCCCGCGGGCACGGGCGGGCATGACAACTGTTGATTATGGCGTGGGTCAAAAACACCGTCCGGGCGATGACCCTGCACAGGCGGCGCTTGGCGCAGGGCCGGCGGAAATGTCATGATGGACGAAACAAGGCGGTGAAAGGGGAGCGATGAACACCGGCCTCCTGGTGATCCAGTTGCTGAACGGGCTGCAGCTCGGCGTGCTGCTGTTTCTGCTGGCGGCGGGGCTGACGCTGGTGTTCGGCATCATGGACTTCGTCAACCTCGCCCATGGCGCCGTCTACATGCTGGGAGCCTACATCGCCGCCAAGCTGACGCTTGCGCTCGGCTCCTTCATCCTCGCGGTGGTGCTGGCGCTGCCCATCGTGGCGGTGATCGGTGTTGCGCTGGAGCGCCTCATCGTGCGCCCGCTCTATAGCCGCGACCATCTCGACCATGTGCTCGCCACCTTCGGGCTGCTGCTTGCGCTCGACACCCTGGCGCAAATGATCTGGGGGCCGGAAAGCGTGTCGGTGCCCCTGCCGCTGTGGTTGCGCGGACAGATCGAGCTGGCGAGCGGAATCATCGTCCCCGCCTACCGGGTGGTCATCATCGTCGCCGGCCTCGCCATCGCCGGCCTGCTTTACTGGCTGGTCAATCACACAAGGCTCGGCATGCTGATCCGGGCGGGCGCCTCCAACCGCACCATGGTCTCGGCGCTCGGCGTCAACATCGATGCACTCTTTACCGGCGTCTTTGCCTTGGGCGCGGTGCTGGCGGGCTTCGCTGGCATGCTGATCGCGCCCATCACCGATGCCGCCATCGGCATGGGCAACAGCATCATCATCACCGCCTTTGTGGTGATCATCGTCGGCGGCATCGGCTCGATGAAGGGGGCCTTCGTTGCCTCCATCCTCATCGGCCTCATCGACACGCTCGGACGCTCCTATCTCGACGGCATCCTGAAAATGTTCATGCCGCTCACCGCCGCCGAGACGGCGGCGCCGGCCCTGTCGGCCATGCTCATCTACATCCTCATGGCGGCCATCCTGGCGCTCAGGCCGCAGGGCCTGTTCCCGCCCAAGACGCGGTGAGTTGCATGCCGCCCGCGCCCGCCAAATCGAGGCTCGACCGCCTGCGCTCAGTGGCGCCCGGCAACATCGCCGGGCTGGTCGTGCTCGTGCTGCTGTTCACCCTGCCGCTGATTGCCTGGTGGGGCGGGCATCGCTTCTATATCGACTTCGCCACCCGCATCGTCATTCTCGCCATCATCGCCTCGAGCCTCAATTTCATCCTCGGCTATGGCGGGCTCATCTCCTTCGGCCATGCCGCCTTCATCGGCATCGGCGCCTATTGCGTCGGCATCCCCGCCTTTTACGGCTACACTTCCGGTCTCCTGCACTTTCCGCTGGCAATCGCCGTGTCAACCCTGTTCGCCTTCCTCACCGGCGCGGTGTGCCTGAGGACGCGCGGGGTCTATTTCATCATGATCACCATGGCGTTCGCCCAGATGGCCTATTACCTGTTCCTGTCGCTGGACGAATATGGCGGCGACGACGGCCTCACCATCTACAACCGCTCGACGCTGCCGGGGCTCAATCTGGAGCATCGCCCGCAGCTCTTTCTCCTCGCTTTCGTCTCGCTCGTCGTCGTCCTCTTCCTCAAGCACCGGCTGGTCAATTCGCGCTTCGGCGCGGTGCTGCAAGGCGCCAGGGCCAACGAGACGCGCATGATCGCCATCGGCTACAACACCTATGCCTACCGGCTCGTCGCCTATGTCATCGCCGGGGCGATCGGTGGCTATGGCGGGGCGCTGCTGGGCGATTTCACCAACTTCATCACCCCGAGCATGATGGGCTGGACACGCTCGGGCGATCTCATGTTCATGGTCATCCTCGGCGGCGCGGGCACGCTGTTCGGCCCCGTCATGGGGGCCGTCGTCATTCTGGTGCTGGAGGAATACCTTGGTCCGTTCCTCGGCTGGCTCGCCGATCTCACCCATCTGCACGCGACCTTTCCCAACATCGAGCATGACTGGCAGCTTCCCTTCGGGCTGCTTCTCATCGCCACGGTGCTCTATCAGCGCGGCGGCCTTACCGGCCTCTTCGAACGGCTGGGGAAGCGGCGATGAGCGAACCGCTGCTGGAGGTCATCAGCCTTGCCAAGAGCTTTGGCGGCGTGCGCGCCACCGACGGGGTCGGGCTGACCGTCGAGCCGCATGAAGTGCATGCCGTGATCGGTCCCAACGGGGCCGGCAAGACCACGCTCATCTCGCAGCTTTCCGGACTGGTTACACCCGACGGCGGCGAGATCCGCTTTTCCGGCCGCGACATCACCCGGCTCGCCGCCCACAAGCGGGCGCTGGTGGGACTGGCACGTTCCTTCCAGATCACCAGCCTGTTTTCCGGCATGACGGCATTGCAGAACGTGGCGCTGGCGGTGCAGGCGCACGAGGGACATTCCTTCCGCTTCTGGCGCCCGGCCGCCGGCGATGAGCGCATCGAAGCGCCGGCGCTTGCCGCGCTCGAAAAAGTGGGCATCGCCGATCGCGCCGGCGCCATGGTCGGCACCCTGTCGCATGGCGAGCGGCGCCAGCTCGAGATCGCCATGGCGTTGGCGGCGCACCCACGCCTTCTCCTGCTCGATGAACCCATGGCCGGCATGGGCCCGGAGGAATCGGCGCGCATGATCGCCATTCTCAAGGGCCTGAAAGGCTCGACCGCCATGCTGCTGGTCGAGCACGACATGGACGCCGTGTTCGCGCTGGCCGACCGCATCTCGGTCCTCGTCTACGGCAAGGTCATCGCCTCCGGCGCCCCTGCCGACATCCGCGCCAACGAGGCGGTCAAGCGCGCCTATCTGGGGGAGGAATAGGCGATGCTCTCAGTGCGCGGCCTCGAGACATCCTATGGCCCCAGCCAGGTGCTGTTCGGCGTCGACCTCGACGTGGGCGAGGGCGAGGTGGCGACGCTCCTCGGACGCAACGGCATGGGCAAGACCACCACCATCAACTCGATCATGGGCATCGTCAGGCCGGCTGCGGGCTCCATCACCTTCGCGGGCCAAGAGGTGGCGCGCCTCACCTCCTTCCGCACCGCCCAGCTCGGCATCGGCCTGGTGCCGGAGGGCCGGCAGGTGTTCCCCAATCTCAGCGTTGAGGAAAACCTCATCGCCACCGCCGCCAACCGCTCGGGCAGCGCCAGCCCGTGGACGAAGGAGCGGGTTTACAAGCTGTTTCCCGAACTAGCGGCGCGGCGGTCCTCGATGGGCAATCTCCTGTCGGGCGGCGAACAGCAGATGCTCGCCATCGGCCGGGCGCTGATGACCAACCCGCATCTCGTCATCCTCGATGAGGCGACCGAGGGCCTCGCCCCGCTCATCCGGCAAAAGATCTGGGCAGCGCTGGCGGCCATCCGCTCGGAAGGGCTCGCCATCCTGGTGGTGGACAAGAACGTCTCCGACCTCGTGCGGCTGGCCGACCGCCACCACATCATCGAAAAGGGCAGGATCGTGTGGACCGGCCGTTCCGACGACATCCGCAACGATCCAACCTTGCAGCAGCGCTATCTCGGCGTGTAACTAGCGCCAAAAGGGAGAATGCCCCATGGACTTTCCGCGCGACTACAACGCCGCCAGCGATTTCATCGACCGCCACGTGGAGGCCGGACGCGGCGACCACCCTGCCTTCGTCGACGAGGCCCAAAGCATCAGCTACGGCGATCTGCAACGCCTCAGCTGCCAGGCCGCCAACATGCTGACGGATGCCCTGGGGCTCAGGCGCGAGGACCGCGTTGCCCTGCTCTTGCTCGATACCGCCGACTACCCGGTGCTGTTCTGGGGCGCGATCCGCGCGGGCGTGGTGCCGGTGCTCCTCAACACGCTGCTGGCGGCAGAGCAATACCGCTACATGCTGGCCGATTCGCGCACCCGCGTGCTGTTCGTCTCGCCCGCCCTGCTGCCCGCGGTGGCAGACATCGTCAAGCACACTGCGGTCGAAAAGGTGGTCGTGGTTGGCGGCGAAGCCGGCGGGCATGCCTCCTTCGCCGATTTCATGGCCAACGCTTCTGCGGACTTCGCCACCGCGCCGACACTCGCCGACGAGGTTGCCTTCTGGCTCTATTCCTCCGGCTCGACCGGCAATCCCAAGGGTGTCATGCACATCCATTCGAGCCTCATGGAGACCGCGCTCACCTACGGCAAAGAGGTGCTCGGCATCCGCCCCGACGACAAGGTGTTTTCAGCGGCAAAGATCTTCTTTGCCTACGGGCTCGGCAACGCCCTCACCTTTCCCATGGCGGTCGGCGCCACCACCGTCCTGTTTCCCGGCCGCCCCACGCCCGATGCCATCTTCGCCACCATGAAGGCGCATCAGCCGACCCTCTTCTTCGGCGTGCCGACACTCTACGCCGCCATGCTCGCCCACCCCCACTGCACGCGCGAGAACGGCTCCGCCGCGCTGCGCCTGTGCGTGTCGGCCGGCGAGGCGCTGCCGGAAGAGGTGGGCAAGGGCTGGAAGGCGCGCTTCGGCGTCAACATCATCGACGGCGTCGGCTCGACCGAGATGCTGCACATCTTTCTTTCCAACGCGCCGGACGATGTGCGCTACGGCACGCAAGGCAAGGCAGTGCCCGGCTATGGCTTGCGGCTTGTCGGCGAGAACGGCGCCGAGGTGGCACAGGGCGAGATCGGCGAATTACTAGTCGACGGGCTGTCGTCGGCCATCGGCTACTGGAACCATCGGCAAAAATCGCGCGCCACCTTCGAGGGCCGCTGGACGCGCACCGGCGATAAGTACTTCCGCGACGATGAAGGCTATTACCACATCTGCGGGCGCACCGACGACATGTTCAAGGTCTCCGGCATCTGGGTCTCGCCGTTCGAGGTGGAGGCCGCCCTCATCTCGCATCCGGCGGTGCTGGAAGCAGGCGTCGTGGCCGAGGCCGACGAGGAAGGACTCACCAAGCCGAAGGCCTTCGTGGTTCTGAAAGAAGGCACTTCGCCCGACGGGCTTTTTGACGAGCTCAAGGAACACGTGAAAACCAAGATCGGCAAATGGAAATATCCGCGCTGGATCGAGTTCGTCGATGCGCTGCCCAAGACCGCCACCGGCAAGATCCAGCGCTTCAAACTCAGGTCGCCGGGATGAGCGCAGGAGATTTGGACTTCATCGAGATCGGCGGCCATCGGCTCGAAGTCTTGCGCATCAGCGGGATGAACCCAAGTGGGCTCGGCCTAATCCTGCTGCACGAGGGCCTCGGCTCGGTGAGCCAGTGGCGCGATTTCCCTCAGGCGCTGACGGCCGCCACCGGTTCACCCGTCTTGGCCTATTCGCGCGCCGGCTACGGGCGCTCGTCGCCGGTGCCGCTGCCACGCCCGCTCTCCTACATGCACGACGAGGCACGCGATGTGCTCCCCGGCGTCATTGAAGCTGCCGGCTTTTCCCACACCGTGCTCGTCGGCCACTCCGACGGCGCTTCCATCGCCGCCATCTACGCCGGCTCGCTCGCGCGTCCGGAGCTTGCCGGGCTTGTCCTGATGGCGCCGCATTTCTTCGTCGAGGACGTGAGCGTCGAAAGCATCGCCGAAGCCCGCCAGTCCTATGAGGCTGGCGATCTGCGCGAGCGCCTCAAGCGCCATCACGGCGACAATGTGGATGTGGCCTTCTACGGCTGGAACAGCGCCTGGCTTGATCCCGGTGCCCGCCAGTGGGATATCACCGAGTACCTGCCGCATATCCGCGTGCCCTCGCTCCTGATCCAGGGGGAGGACGATGAATACGGCACCCTCGCCCACATCGATACGGCTGAGCGCCTGATCGCGGGACCGGTCGAGCGCCTGGTGCTTTCCGCTTGCGGCCACTCCCCCCAGCGCGAACAGCCTGAAAAAACCATCGCGGCGATCACGCGGTTTGTTGGGGGGCTCGAAGCGTGATTTCGTGGACCATCGTCACCCCGGCGCAGGCCGGGGTCCAGAAGCCCAAGGGGCGAGGCCTTCGCGTGTGTTCATGGATTGCGACCTTTGTCCAATGACGGCTGCGGCGCCGCACCCATGAAGCGCCACACCCACCATGCCATGCCCGCCCGGCGCCATATCCCCGGCAGCGGCAGCGTGCCGGACAAGGCCGTGCTGAAGGCGGCCACCGCCGAGCGGGGAGACGCCTTCGCCTATGGCGCCGATCTCTATAATCACGGCTTCTTCTGGGAGGCGCACGAGGTGTGGGAGGCGCCGTGGATGGCGGCCACCCCCAACAGCGCCCGCCGCCAGACCCTGCGCACCCTCATCCAGATGGCCAATGCCTGCCTCAAGCTCGCCATGGGCAAGCGCAACGCCTTTGAACGCCTGGCCACCGAAATTGCGCAGAACTCACCTGGCGAGGGCCTTGCGCATAGAGGCCTCGACATGGCGGCGCCCGCCTCGGCCTTTGCGCGATTTGCCGCCGACGTCGCCGGGCAACAGCCGCGGACCTCAAGGCTCCGGAAGCCCATAGCAACTTTCCCGTCATCGTGCTCAAGCCCGATCAGGACAGCAGCGGCGACAGCATGTGAGAGAGGCGTTGCGCCGCCTCGTCCACCGAAACGCCATGTGTATCGAGCACGAAATCGGCTTGCGCATAGGTCGCCTCGCGCTCGACCAAGAGGCGGCGCAGATCGTCAATCGCCGCGTCTCGCCCGGCCATGGGGCGAAAATCGTTCTGGGCGATGACGCGGGCCATGTGGTCCTCGGGAGCCGCCTTCACCCAAACGGTGTGGAAGTGTCGGCGCACCAGCTCGAAGGCTTCGGTATCGGCGACGATACCGCCACTGGTTTCCAGAACGATAGGCCCGGGCCGCGCCACCAGGCCTTGCAGCGCCTCGATCTCCAGCCGGCGGAAGGCGCCCGATCCGGCCAGCTCCATCAGCTCGCCCGTCTCCATGCCGGCGCGCTCGACGATCTCTTGCGTCAGGCGCACGAAGGGCAGCCCCGTCTGCTTGCTCAGCCGCTCGCCCAGCGTCGACTTGCCGGCGCCGCGCAGGCCGATGAGGGCAACGCCCTTTTTGTCTGCTGCACGGCGCGGCGCCTCGGGCGGGATGAGGGCATGGATGGACACCCCCAGCGCCTCGCCGATGCGGGCCAGCAGGTTGAGCGAGACATTGGCGCTTCCCGCCTCGAGCAGCGCCAGATAACGCTCGGAAACGCCGGCCTCCGCTGCCAGCGCCCGCCGCGTCAGCCCGGCGCGCGAACGGCCCTCGCGCACGAGTACGCCGACCCCGCGGGTCAAGGCGTCCGCCGCCACTGTTTCGCCGCTTGCCTCGGGCATGCTGTCCTCGCTTGAATTGCTACTATAATTCATGTATGAAGGAATTTCCAAGGCAATTTACGCACTATATTTCATGAAAGCGGGCGGCATGGGTGCGACACAGACGATCGATTTCCGGACCGAGCCGGGGCGCTATCGCCACTGGCGCATCGAGACGGACGGCCCCATCGCCCGCCTTGTCATGCAGGTGGATGAAAACGGGGGGCTTTTCCCCGGCTATGAGCTGAAACTCAACTCCTACGATCTCGGCGTCGACATCGAGCTGGCCGACGCGGTGCAGCGGCTGCGCTTTGAGCATCCCGAAGTGAAGGCGGTTATCCTGTGTTCGGGGCGCGACCGGGTCTTCTGCGCCGGCGCCAATATCCGCATGCTGGCCGGTGCCACCCACGCCCACAAGGTCAATTTCTGCAAGTTCACCAACGAGACGCGCGGCGCCATCGAGGATGCGAGCGAGAATTCCGGCCAGACCTACCTCGCCGCCGTCAACGGCACTGCCGCCGGCGGCGGCTACGAGCTGGCGCTGGCGACCGACTGGATTGTCCTCACCGACGACGGCTCGGCCTCGGTGGCGCTGCCCGAGGTACCTTTGCTGGCGGTTCTCCCCGGCACCGGCGGCCTTACCCGCGTCACCGACAAGCGAAAAGTACGGCGCGACCGGGCGGACGTCTTCTGCACGGTGGAAGAGGGGATGAAGGGGAAAAAGGCGCTCGACTGGCGGCTGGTGGACGAAATCGTGCCGCAGTCGCGCTTTGCTGAGGCGGTGGCGGCCCGTGCCCTGGCGCTGGCCGAAAACTCCAGCCGGCCAGCTGACGCCAGTGGCGTCAAGCTTGGCCCACTCGAGCGCAAGATTGCCGACGACAGCGTCACTTATTCACACGTCTCCGTCGATCTCGACCGCTCGGGCCGCATTGCCACCGTCAGCATCGCCGCGCCCGACAGCGCACCGCCGGCCAATGCCGAGGCCGCTATCGCGCAGGGCGATCAATTCTGGTCCCTGCTGGCGGCGCGCGAGCTCGACGATGCCATCCTGCATCTGAGGCTCAACGAAAGTGAAATGGCGGTCGTCGCCTTCAAGACACACGGCGATCCGGCGAAAGTCGCAGCCTATGACGACTTCCTCGCGGCCCATGCCGGCAACTGGTTTATCCGCGAAGTGACGCTTTACTGGAAGCGGGTGCTCAAGCGCATCGACATGACGGCGCGCACGCTCGTTGCCCTCATCGAGCCGGGCTCGGCGTTTGCCGGGACCCTTGCCGAGATCGCCTTTGCCGCCGACCGTTCCTACATGGCCGACGGCCAGTTCGAGGGCGACAACCGCCCCGAAGCGTACATCGTCCTGACGTCCGCCAATTTCGGCCCTTATCCCATGTCCAACGGCCTCACCCGGCTCGAAACCCGCTTCCTCGCCGAACCGCAGAAACCCGGCGATATCAAGGCCCGCTCAGGCGAGCCCATCGCGGCATCGGAGGCCGAAGACCTCGGACTTGTCACCTTTGCCCATGATGATATCGACTGGGCCGACGAGGTGCGCATCTTCATGGAAGAGCGGGCAAGCTTCTCGCCCGATGCGTTGACGGGGCTTGAGACGAATCTGCGCTTTGCCGGGCCGGAGACCATGGAAACCAAGATTTTCGGGCGCCTCACCGCCTGGCAGAACTGGATCTTCCAGCGCCCCAACGCGGTGGGGCCTGAGGGTGCGCTCAAGCGCTACGGCACGGGCCAGCGCCCGCAATACAACCCCGAACGCACATAAGAACACGCCGGAACAGCCAGAGGAACAAGGCCATGAACACGCTGAACGTCGACTATTCCACCTCGATTCCCAACAATGTCGAGCTCGGCGACGACCGCCGCGTCCTGAAGGCACTGGAGCAGTGGCATCCGGGCTATCTCGACTGGTGGCAGGACATGGGACCGGAAGGCTTTCAGGAATTGCTGGTCTACCTGCGCACCGCCGTCGGCGTCGATCCCAAGGGCTGGGCCAAGTTCGACTACGTGAAGATGCCGCAATACCGCTGGGGCGTCCTTTTGGCGCCCAAGGAGGAAGGCCGCACCATCCCCTGCGGCGAACATGCGGGCGAGCCCGCCTGGCAGGAAGTGCCGGGGGAATACCGGGCCCTACTGCGCCGTCTCATCGTCATACAGGGCGATACCGAACCGGCCTCGGTCGAGCAGCAGCGCCATCTCGGCAAGACCGCGCCCTCGCTCTATGACCTGCGCAACCTGTTCCAGGTCAATGTGGAGGAGGGCCGGCACCTGTGGGCGATGGTCTATCTTTTACAAAAATATTTCGGCCGTGACGGGCGCGAGGAGGCCGAAGAGCTGTTGCGCCGGCGTTCCGGCGATGCCGATCATCCGCGCATGCTCGGCGCCTTCAATGAAAGAACGCCCGACTGGCTCTCCTTTTTCATGTTCACCTATTTCACCGACCGCGACGGCAAGATGCAACTCGAGGCGCTGGCCCAGTCGGGCTTCGATCCCCTGTCGCGCACCTGCCGCTTCATGCTCACCGAGGAAGCCCACCACATGTTCGTGGGCGAGACGGGCGTGGGGCGCACCATCCAGCGCACCTGCGATGCGATGAACGAGGCCGGCATCAAGGACCCTTACGACATCGAAAAGGTGCGCGCCCTCGGCGTCATCGACCTACCGACGATCCAGAAGAAGCTGAACCTCCACTTCTCGCTCACCCTCGACCTCTTCGGCTCGGAAATTTCCACCAATGCCGCCAACGCCTTCAACGCCGGCATCAAGGGCCGCTACAAGGAGGTCAAGCTGGAGGACGACCACAAGCTGGTAAACGACACCTACCCGGTGCTGCGCCTCGTCGACGGCAAGATCAGCGAATGCCACGAGCCGGCGCTGTCGGCCATCAACATGCGCCTGCGCGACGACTATGTGGGCGATGCCGCGGGCGGTGTCGGGCGCTGGAACAAGATCATCGAGAAGACCGGCGTCGATTTCCAGCTCAAGCTGCCGCATGTCGCCTTCAACCGCCGCATTGGCGAGTTCGCCGCCATCGAGGCAACCCCCGAAGGCGACGTGCTGAGCGCGGCGGACTGGCAGGTAAAGAAGGACGAATGGCTGCCTTCGCTGGCGGACGGTGAGTTCATCGCCTCGCTGATGAAGCCGGAATTCGGTGCCGGCCAGTATGCCGGCTGGATCGCCGCACCGCGCGTCGGCATCGACAGCAAGCCGGGTGACTTCGAATATGTGAAGATCGCGTCCTAGGTACAGGGGCAGGGATGGCCGCTCTCAAGCAGCATCTGATCGATCCGGAAATCTGTATCCGCTGCTACACCTGCGAGGAGCAGTGCCCGGTCGATGCCATTACCCATGACGACAACAATGTCGTGGTGGATGCCGCTATCTGCAATTTCTGCATGGAATGCATCGCGCCCTGCCCTACCGGCTCCATCGACAACTGGCGGCTGGTGGAAAAGCCCTGGTCGCTGGACGAGCAGTTCTCGTGGGACGAGCTTCCGCCCCAGGCCGAGCTTTCAGAGACGGAAGAGTCGAGCCTCGAAGCGCTCGACGACGAGGTGGCAAAGCTCATCGCCGAGGCGCATCAGGGCACCGGCGGAAAGCCGATCGCGCCGCATTCGGCCTCCAAGCCGACGGTCAACCTGTTCACCCGCGACAATCCGGCCATCGCCAGCGTGCAGGGCAATTACCGCATCACCGCGGAAGGCTCTTCGCGCGATGTGCGCCACATTGTCCTGCATTTCGGGCAGACTGTGATGCCGGTGATCGAGGGCCAGTCGGTCGGCATCATTCCGCCCGGCAGCGATGCCAACGGCAAGCCGCACCACATGCGGCTTTATTCGGTAGCAAGTCCGCGCGACGGCGAGCGCCCCAACACCAACAACATCTCGCTCACCGTCAAGCATGAGGACAAGGGCGTCTGCTCCACCTATCTCGCCAATCTGAAGCGCGGCGATCAGGTGAAGGTGACGGGCCCTTACGGGTCCACCTTCCTCATGCCGCAGGACCCGGCCGCCAGCATCATCATGGTGTGCACCGGCACCGGCTCGGCCCCCTTTCGCGCCTTCACCGAGCGGCGGCGGCGCGCCATGCCCGACGCATCGGCCCCGCTCATCATGTTCTTCGGCGCCCGCACGCCGGCCGAGCTTCCCTATTTCGGCCCGTTGCAGAAGGTGCCGGCCCACATTCTCACCCAGCACCTGGTCTATTCACGCCTGCCGGACCAGAACCGCGAATACGTGCAGGACCGCATGCGCCGCGAGGCCAAAGCCTTGAGCACCGCGCTTTCGCGCGACAGCACCCATGTCTTCATTTGCGGCCTGAAAGGCATGGAGACCGGGGTGGATGAGGCATTCGCCGACATCTGCCGCAAGTCGGGGCTCGACTGGGCGAAGGTCAAGCCCGACATGCGTTCAAGCGGGCGCTACCATGTGGAGACCTATTGAGATGCGGATTTCAGGCCTCCGCTTGGATATGCGTCATTCCCGCGCAGGCGGAAATCCAATGGCCTTTGCCGAGCGGGAGGAGGCGCCATTGGGCGCCCGCCTTCGCGGGCGTGACGAGAATCGAGAACAACTGTGAAGCTTGTCCGTCGCTCCGTCCTTGTACTCATAGGTGCTGGCGCCTTTGTACCACCGGCATTCGCCTACCAGGGCTACCGCGCCTATGCCGAAAAGCTTTTGTCGCACCTGCCGCGAGGCGCGGTTTTCCGGCGCGACCTCGAACGTGTGCTCGATCAGTTCGCGGTCAATGCGCGCCGTTCCGCCGGCAGGCCGCCGCTCGTCCCTGACGATCTCCTGCGCAATGCGGCGCGAGCGCAGGCGGTGGAGATGCTTTTGGGCAATTTCGTCGGCCACACCTCAGCCAGCGGCTACAGCTACCATGACCGCTTCGAGGCCTATGCCGATCCTTATGTGCACGGCGACCATGGCGAGAACGCCGCGCGCGACCGCCAGCCGGGACCCGTCGATGCGGCAAAGGCCAGACGGCTGTTCCAGCAATGGCTCGACAGCTCGGGCCACCGCCACAACCTGATGAACCCCATCTATCATTTCGTCGCTTCCGGCGCGGTGGCCACGGGCCATCACCTCTACGCGGTGCAGGAATTCTGGGAGCGCTGATCGGTCACGGGACGCAGCGGTTGCAGCGTAAAGAGCGCGCATTGGACTTGCCGACTTCACCCACCTGCCCACGCGCTGCAAGTTCATCGCCCTGACGCCACAATGGCACTTCCTCGATTTCCTCGCCCGCAAGGCTTCGGCTTTTCCCGCCTTCCATTTGCTGATGCAGACCGCGGGCACCGACCTCGGGCATGACGGCGAACGCGTCGTCGGCATGGGCTTTCGCCCCGAGCACGTGCCCTCTCCCGAGGCCCCACGCCAGTCGCCGTGACGATGGGTCCGGCTCACTTCTTGCCCATGAGTTCGCCTTCGCGCCGCCTGGTCAGCGCCTCGTAGAACTGCGCCAGCCCCGGCACCAGCGCCTCGCCCTGTTGCGCCAGAGCCTTGAATTCGGCCTCGATGTCCTTTCCGGGCTTTTCGCCGCGACGGGCCATGAGCGCGTCGTGGCGTTCTTTGAGCGCCTGGAATTCCACCGACCTGGCCATCTCGGCATCCCCGAGAAGGATGAAGATGGGAACCGGGTTGGACTTGCCCTTCAGCCCGATAGTGCCGGCATCGAGGAAGGCAAGATCCGGCGCCGCATCGGCGACAGAGGCCGTCACCAGGATGTCGAAGCCCACGTCCTTGGAGGCGCTTTCCACCCGCGAGGCGACGTTGACCGCATCGCCGATGCAGGAATAGTCGAAGCGCTCGGCCGAGCCGAGATTGCCGGCCACCGCCTGGCCGGTGTTGAGGCCGACGCCGATGCGCGCCGAAAGGCCCTTGTCCTTGAAGCCGAAAGCATCGCTCTCGGTCATTTCACGCAGCACCCGGCGCATGTCGAGCGTGGCGAGGCAGGCCTTTTTCTCATGCCCGGCGATGTCCAGCGGCGCGTTCCAGAAGGCCATCAGCGCATCACCGATATACTTGTCGATGGTGCCGTCATAGGCCGTTACCCGGCGGCTCATCTCGCCCAGCAACTGGTTGAGGAAGACCACCAGTTCCTCAGGATCGAGCTTCTCGCTGATCGAGGTGAAACCGCGCACGTCGGAGAACATCACCGTGATCTCGCGCACCTCGCCACCCAGCTTGAGGCGGTCGGGATCGCGCTGGATCTGGGCCAGTAGCGAGGGCGAGACGTAATGGGAGAAGGCGCGGCGCACGAACCGCCTCTCGCGGTCGGCGATAAGAAAGCGATAGGCGGTCATGGTGACGAAGACGACAATGCCTGCAAACGCCGGGAAGGTGACATCGAGGAGCAGCCCGTCGCGCAGGAAGGCCAGCCAGACCGCGCCGACCATGGCGGCGAAGGCGGTCGCACCCATGGCCATCGACATGATCGGGCCGAGAAAGAGGGTCGAGGCAACGAGCATCAGGCCGACGGTGGCGGCGGTGATGATCTCGGCCCCGTCGGCCCAGTCCGGTCGCGCAAGGAAGGTGCCGGCGATGATCTGCTCGGCCGCCTGGGCATGGATGGCGACGCCGGGAAGGGTCTCACCCAGCGCGGTGCCACGCGAATCGTGCAACCCCACAGCCGAGGCCCCCACGAACACGATCTGACCCTCGATGAGCTTCTTCAGCGCTGCATCGTCGGCGCCGTCCAGCACACGCTTCACCGACACATAAAGGCGCGGATCGTTGTAGCGGTAATAGAGCCACATCTGGCCGTCGCGGGTGACCGGCACGGTGAAGTCGCCGATGCGGATGTCCTGCATGATGGCCGGTTCATCGCTGGCGCCGCGAATGATGTAGGTGGAGGCCCCTTGCGCCACCCGCAAGGCCTCCAGCACCAGGGCGGGATAGGGCTTGCCGGCCTGCTGCAGCATGAGGGGGATGGTGCGCACGATGCCCGATTGCAGGCCGGGGGTGAGGCTCATGGAACCGAGCCCTTGCGCCGCGGCTGCCAGTGGCGCGATGATTGGCGTTACCTTGTCGATCGCCGGCACGGCATCGAGCGGGCGATCGCCGCTCACCGCGAATCCGGCCTTGAGGCTCGGCGCGACGCCGCCGGAGTCACCGGTGATGCCGAAGCCGAGCACCGCGGGCGAGCGGGCGAGCGCTTGAGCGAACAGCTTGTCGTTGTCTCTCAGCCGGCTGAGGGCCGTTGAATCGGCGCCAAGCACCGACTTCAAATTGTCCTCGGCGGCGAGGCGCGACGGCGACAGCCGGTCGGTCTCGGCAAAGGCCACGTCGTACACGATGGCCGCCGCCCCCAGCTTGTCGAGACGGTCGGTCAGGCGCGCCAGGCGATCGCGCGGCCATGGCCATTGGCCGTAGGCGGCAAGCGAGGCTTCGTCGATGTCGACCACGCGCACCGGCTCGTTGATGGGCCGGCGCGGCTTGAGGCGCTGAAGCTGGTCGAAGCCGAGCTCGCGCACCGCATGAACCGCGAAGGGATCGCTGGCGCGCAGCTCGCACAGCGCAAATACGATGATGATGCCGAACAGGAAAGCTCTGAGGCGCGATGCCTTCACGGCATTGGCTCGCGCCCGTCACTCAGCGATGCTCGCCCCACCATCCTAGCCCTTGGGTTCGCTGTCGGGGGCCTCTACGCCTTGATCGTTCCCTCGCCCGGTGGGCGGCAGCGGAGAGACGCCATGCACACCACCGGCGCAGCGCGCCGATCCGACGCGCAGCGGCCCGCTGACCCGCGCCTCGTCGCGCAGGAAGGGAAAGGCCAGCTTCTGCTGCTCGTAGGTGAGCGCCATCGACGTCGTCTTCACCACCCGGCCGTCATAGACGAGCGCTACATCGCAAGACCGGTTCAGACCAGCGCACACGCCGGACGACAGGCTGCAGATGCGCGTGGCGCCGCCATAAAGCACCATGGCGGTGGAGCCCACGCGTTCGATCCCCCAATCGAACTCGGTGCCGCGAATGCCGATGGTGGCCGTCGGCGTGGTGATGCGGTAGGCCTGCTTGGCGCTGTCGCCGGTCAGAAAGCGGAAGGCGCCGCGCGCTGTCTTGAGCCCGAAACTCTTCAGCCGGCCCGGCGAACCCAGCACATATTTGTCGATGACCATGCTCGAATTGGGTCCGACGGCCAGCTTGGTATGGTCGCTGAACTCGATATCGACATGGCCGAAGACGCCGGTTTCCACCCGGTCGCCGAGATAGACTGGATCGCCCTGGGCAAGGCCGCGGCTGCCGCTGGCGCCCGAGGCGGTCACCCCGGCGCGCACCGCGACCGCCGTACCTACCGGATTGGCGGCGAGGACGGGTCCCGACACAGCGACAAGAGCAAAGAGCGCCGAAAGCATCGCAAAGCACAAGAGCCGCATTCCCATGTGTCTCCTTCTGGCTGCCCTGCGGACGCGCGCGGGGCGTAAATCTAGCAAGTCACCCGCAAGCCCACAATGGGGCAAGATTGACAAGCAGGGCTTGGAGCCGCAGGCTTTCCCCATGGCCGAGGACGACCCGCTCATCATCCATGACGGCCGCCAGTCGGAGACGGCGGCGGCGGTGGCGCGCGGGGCCGGGCGGCTCCTGCGCCAGGCCAATTACGTGCCGATCAGCGAATTCGTGCTGCCCAGCGGCCGCCGCGTCGACCTCATCGCGCTCGATCGTTCCGGCTCGGTTCTCATCGTGGAGGTAAAGTCGTCGGTGGCCGATTTTCGCGCCGACCAGAAATGGACCAATTATCTCGAGTTCTGCGATCTCATGTATTTCGCCATCCCGAGCGAGGTGCCGCAGGAGCTCATCCCGCAAGCGACCGGGCTCATCCTCGCCGATGCCTGGGGGGCGGCTTTCCTGCGCCATCCCGAACGCGCGCCGCCTGACGGCTGCCCGGCGCAAAGCCATCACCCTGCAATTCGCCCGCGCCGCGGCCCAGCGCCTGCACACCATTCACGACCCCTACGCCCTCAGCACGACGCTATGAGAGTGCGGGACAGACGGATGAAAACGCTCCACCCCGTGTCATCGTCGGGCTTGACCCGACGACCCAGTGCCACTCGCTCGGGCCATACCGTGGGCCCTGTGGGTCCTCGGGCCAAGCCCGACGATGACAACTGGTGGGCTAGCGCGGGGCGCGCTTGGCGAGGATACGTTGCAGGGTGCGCCGGTGCATGTTGAGACGGCGGGCGGTCTCGGAGACGTTGCGGTTGCACAGCTCGTACACCCGCTGGATATGCTCCCAGCGCACCCGGTCGGCCGACATGGGGTTTTCCGGCGGCGGGGCGCGGTCGCTGCCGTCGGCCATCAAGGCGTCATAGACGGCATCGGCATCGGCCGGCTTGGCGAGATAATCGACCGCGCCGAGCTTTACCGCCGATACCGCGGTGGCGAAATTGCCATAGCCGGTCAGCACCACAGCGCGGGCGTTGGGCTTGGCCTGATGCAGCGCCTCGATGACATCGAGGCCGTTGCCGTCGTTGAGGCGCAGATCGACCACGGCAAAGCTTGGCGGATGCCGTCGCACCTCGCTCACGCCTTCGGTGACCGTCTCGGCCATGCGCACATTGAAGCCGCGGGTTTCCATGGCGCGGCCCAGGCGGTTGAGGAAGGGCCGATCGTCGTCAACCAGCAGCAGGGATTTCTCCTCGGGGAGTGAAACGTCAGTCATGCGGTGGTTCTCCACACTGGCGGCCGCCGGGCGGCCACTTCTCATGCTCTTAATATAGGATATATACAGCCGCCTGCGACCTCATGTCATCACGTTTGCCGGGTTTCGCCCATGGCGCGCGCCTCGATCGCCTTGCGTGGCCAGGCGATGCGCACGATGGCGCCGGTCTGCGGCTGGGTGCGGTTGGCAAGCGTCACCACGGCGCCGGAGCGTTCAAGCAGCGTCTTGGCGATGAAGAAGCCTAGCCCCAGCCCCTCGTGGCCATCGCCATCGCTCTCGTCGATCAAGGGACCATAGCCCGGCCGCGTGGTGACATAGGGCTCTCCCAGCCGGTCGATCACCTCCTGGGCAAAGCCCGGCCCGTCATCGATGATCATGACGGCGATCTCGACCGGCGTCCAGGTGACGTTGACCTCGACCCGGCGGGTGGCGAAGTCGACGGCGTTCTCCAGGATGTTGGCAAGCCCGTAGGCGATGCCGGGATTGCGCATCACCAAGGGCTCGCCGGCGCGTTCGGGGCCGCCGAGCCCGCCGGCCTCAGGGGTCACCACGATCTCCACCGGGCCGTCGCGCAAGGGCTCTGCGATGTCCTCGGCCATCACCGTCACCTTGACGCGGGCGAACATGGCGTCGGCCTGCGTCTCGCGGCGCGCCAGGCGCGAGAGGATCTCGCGACAACGCTGGACCTGGGAGATCAGCAGGTCGAGATCGTCGGCGAAGGCCTCGGCATTGGGCAGTTCGCGCTTGAGCTCCTTGGCCACCAGCGCGATCGTCCCCAGGGGCGTGCCCAGCTCATGGGCGGCGGCGGCGGCCATACCGTCGAGGGCGGAGAGCTGCTGCTCGCGCGCCAGCACCTGCTCGGCAGCCGCCAGCGCGTGTGACATCTCGCGCGCCTCGCGCGAGATGCGGTAAGCATACATGATGGAAAAAACCAGCCCGCAGATGAGCGCCGTCCACATGCCGGCGGCATAGATGGGCGGCAGGGTGAGGCGCGTATCGGGGTACCACGGCAGCGGCTCGTGGTAGAAAACCAGCGCCGTGATCAGCCCGAAGGTGAGCGCGGCGAGCGCCAGCGTGCGCGACAGCGCCAGGGTGGAGGCCGAGACCGTCACCGGCACCAGGAACAGGAAGACGAACGGGTTCTGGATGCCGCCGGTGAGATAGAGAAGGGCGGCAAGCTGCACGATGTCGTAGCCGAGCAGCAGGGCGGCAGAGCGGTCCTCGAGCCTGAGACTGGTGCGCCAGCGGATGGTAAGGAAGATGTTGAGCCAGGCGCTCACCGCCACTACCGCCATGCACAGGCCCAGCGGCAGGCGGAAGCCGAGGCCGAAATGCACCCCCAGCACCGCCACCGCCTGGCCGATCACCGCCAGCCAGCGCAGGCGCACCAGCGTCTGCAGGCGCAGGCCTTCGACCGCCACCTTCAGGCGCTGGGCCATGCCGGGAAAGAAGCCTTCCGGCAATCCCAGCGTGTCGCTTGTGTTGTCTTCGCTTGTCATCAGTCCATGGTGGCGCCGCGCGCGCACCGCAACCTTGATACTAAACCGGCCCGTGGCATCGCCAGCCGGGCGCATTTGCCGCCTTGCGATGACCGGTCCTGACGGTCATATAGGCGAGACGATGATTAAACGCTATCATGTGATTGCCGTCGTGGCCTTGGTGATCGCCGCGGCGCTGGTGGGTTTTACCGCCTATCGCTACCTCGCGCGCCCCAATACGGCTTCGCTGGGCCAGGCGCTGGTGGGCGGGCCGTTCACGCTCACCGACCAGAACGGCAAGCGGGTGAAGAATACCGACTTCGCCGGCCGCTACATGCTGGTCTATTTCGGCTATACTTTCTGCCCCGATGTCTGTCCGGCCGAGCTGCAGGTTATGTCGGCGGCCCTCGATGCCATGGGCGCCAAGGCCAAGAAGGTTACGCCCATCTTCATTACCATCGACCCCGAGCGCGACAGCCCTGAGGTGCTCAAGCAGTACATCTCGAACTTCAACCCGCGTTTCGTGGCGCTCACCGGCTCGCCTGAGGAGATCGCCACGGTGGCGAAGGAATACCGGGTCTACTACGCCAAGGCAAAAGGGTGGGAAAAAGCCGGCGACAACTACCTTATGGACCATTCGAGCATTATATATCTGATCGGCCCGGATGGAAAATTCATGAAGCATTTCACCTACACCACCGATGTGGTGCAGTTCGTCAAAAGTCTCAAGGCGGCGATCGGCGGCTAGAAAGACTGAAAATATTGACCTTTGCGTAACCGAATCGTCATTCCATTGTCTAGGACAACGCCTCGTTGCCAAGCGTACCGACAAACTGTTAGGCTCGACGACGGGGCGAATTGGGTGGAGGGGCTGTGCAATCCATGCTCTACTATCTCTATGAAATGAACCACGCGGCCGTGGCGCCGTGGCGGGCGGCTGCGAATTACGGGCGCTTCTTCTGGAAGAACCCGCTCAATCCGCTCGCCGACACCCAGCTCGGGCGCAACATGGCCGCGCCCCTCGATCTGTTCGAGCGCGTCACCCGGCGCTACGGCAAGCCCGATTTCGGCATCACCGACGTCCCTCTCGGCGAAGCCCTCGTGCCGGTGACGCCGCAATGCGTCTGGCACAAGCCGTTCTGCACCTTGCTGCATTTCAAGAAAGAGATGCCGCGCCCGGTGCGCCAGGAAAAGCTGCTCATCGTGGCGCCCATGTCGGGCCATTACTCCACCTTGTTGCGCGGCACCGCGGAGGCCATGCTGCCGCACGCCGATGTGTTCATCACCGACTGGGTCGATGCCCGCCAGGTGCCGCTGGCGGACGGGACATTCGACCTCGACGATTATATCGACTACATCATCGAGATGCTGGAGATGCTCGGCCCCGGCGTCCACGTCATGGCCGTGTGCCAGCCCTCGGTGCCGGTGCTGGCCGCCGTCAGCCTGATGAACGAGCGCAAGCACCCGGCAGCACCCGCCTCGATGATCCTCATGGGCGGGCCCATCGATACCCGCCGCAACCCGACCGTGGTCAACGACCTGGCCATGCGCCGCGGCATCGACTGGTTCCGCAACAACGTCATCGTCAAGGTGCCTTTCCCGCACACTGGCTTCATGCGCGACGTCTATCCCGGCTTTTTACAGCTCACCGGCTTCATGACCATGAATTTGGATCGCCACATCAACGCCCACCAGGAGCTGTTCTGGCATCTGGTGGACGGCGACGGCGACTCGGCGGACAAGCATCAGGATTTCTACGACGAATATCTTTCGGTCATGGACCTGACGGCCGAATTCTATCTGCAGACGGTGGAGAAGGTGTTCATTGAGCATGCCCTGCCGCGCGGCACCTTCACCCACCGCAACCAGTGCGTCGACCCCGCTGCCGTCACCACCACGGCACTGATGACCATCGAGGGCGAGCGCGACGACATTTCCGGCGTCGGCCAGACCGGGGCCGCCCACGGCCTGTGCACCAACATCCCGGCCGAACGCCGGCGCCATCATCTGCAGCGCGGCGTCGGCCATTACGGCGTCTTCAACGGCAACCGCTTCCGCCGCGAGATCGTGCCGGCCATCGCCGAGTTCATCACCGACAACCGCCTGGGCAAGTAACGGCGATTCCGAGCGCTGGCCTCGACGTCCTCGCCCAGGGGTCATCCCCCTCCCGTGGCGTCACCCTCGGGCTTGTCCCAAGGGCCAAGCGCTCAAGCCTTGCCGTGTGCCCTGGGTCCTCGGGACAAGCCCGAGGATGACACCTGGGGAAGGGGGATGATGAGGGCAAGGGCAGGGACAACGCCCACAATCATCCGGGATTCCGCTAAAGCGCTTGATCGGGCACTATCGCAGGCATCGCTACCGATTCGGCCACGATACCCCATGCTCGACTTCTTTCATCGCCCGATGAACGGGACCAATCGCCCGTTGAGCGTCGACGGGGTGCCGGTGGCGGTCAGTTTCCGCCGCAATCCACGAGCGCGGCGGCTGATCCTGCGCATGAGCGGGGCGGGCGTCACCGTCACCCTGCCGCCGGGAAGCTCGGAACAGACAGGGCTCGAATTCGCCGCCCGCCATGCCGGCTGGATAAGCCGCCAGCTTGCCCGTCAGCCTGAGGCCCAACCCTTCACGCCGGGCAACCGGGTACCGGTGCGCGGCATACCGCATCGCATAGAGCAGGCGATGAGCCGCCGCGGCGGGGTGCAACTCATCGGCGGGGCCGAGCCGCGCCTCGTGGTGGCGGCAGAGGCGCCGCATGTCGCGCGCCGGCTCGGCGACTGGCTGAAGGCCGAGGCACGCCGCGACCTATGCGCGACCTCGAGCGCCTATGCCGAGGCCATGGGCACGCGCTACCGGCGGCTTTCCTTGCGCGACCAGGCCAGCCGCTGGGGCTCGTGCTCATCAAACGGCCATCTCAGCTATTCCTGGCGCCTGATCCTGGCTCCGGCATTCGTGCTCGATTATGTGGCCGCCCACGAGGTCGCCCATCTCATCGAGTTGAACCATTCGTCCCGCTTCTGGTCGCTGGTGCACAACCATGCCCCGCGCGCCGACGAGGCCCGGCGCTGGCTGAAGGCGCACGGACCCGGCCTGCGCAGCTACGGCGGCTGACGCCAACGGCTTCAATGATTATCGAACAGGCTCTTCTGGCGTTCCTTCAGGCGCCGGCGGCGCTCCGCCTCGGTGACGTTGTCGCCGGGCGCCGGGCGCTGGTTGACGCTCGGGGGCTCGACGGCGGCCTGCTGGCCGGTGCCGAACATCGACTGCAGCACGCCGAATATACCATTGCCCTGGTCCTGCTGATAATTGGCATAGGGCGTTTGCTGCCAGTTGCCGGGCAGCGGCTTGGGCGGCAGGTCCTGGTGGGCAGCGGCCATGATGTCGTGCCAGATTTCCGCCGGCAGGTTGCCGCCGGTCACCCGGTTGGTGGGGGTGTTGTCGTCATTGCCGACCCACACGCCCGCCACGTAGTAGCTGGAATAACCGATGAACCAGGCATCGCGATAGTCCTGGCTGGTGCCGGTCTTGCCGGCGACGTCCTGCGGCGGCAACTGGGCGCGGCGGCCGGTGCCTTCTTTTACGACGGTGCGCAGCATGTCGTTCATGGCACCGACGTCATAGTCGGTGAGGGTAATGCCGAAGCCGTCGCCATGGCGCTGAAAGAGAACGCGCCCGTCGCGAGTCGATACCCTGGTGATGACATAAGGCACCACCGTGCGCCCGTCGTTGGCAAAGGGCGCATAGGCCGCCGTCAGCTCCAGCAGACTCACCTCGGAGGTGCCGAGCGCGATGGAGGCATTGTCCTGCAACTGAGAGGTGATGCCCATGCGATGGGCCGTGGCGATGACGTTGGCCGGGCCCACCTTGACGGCGAGCTTGGCCGCCACCGAGTTGAGCGAATGGGCAAGCGCCGTGCGCAGGGTGACGGGGCCCATATATTTGCGATGGTAGTTTTCCGGCGACCAGCCGCCGAAGGTCACCGGTTCGTCCACCTCCATCGAATTGGGCGTCATGCCCTGTTCGACGGCGGTCACGTAGACGAAGGGCTTGAAGGCCGATCCCGGCTGGCGCTTGGCCCTGACCGCGCGGTTGTACTGGCTCTTGATATAGGAGCGGCCGCCGACCATGGCCTTGACGGCGCCGTTCACATCGAGCACCACGGCCGCGCCCTGACCGACACGGCGTTTCTCGCCCTGATCGTCGAGCACGTTCTGCACCGTCTTCTCGGCCAGCGTCTGCAACGAGCGGTCGATGGTGGTCTCCACCACGATGGAGCTGTCGAACTTGCCGATGAGGTCGGGAAGCTGCTCGCTCACCCAGTCGACTATATACTGGTTGGTGGGGCGATGATCGGCCGCGCGCACGCCGGTCGGTGAGCTTTCGGCCTGCATGGCCTGCTTTTGCGTGATGAAGCCCACATCCACCATGGCATTGAGAACGTCCTTGGCGCGCGCGTTGGCGCGGTCGGGATGACGCACGGGATTGTAGGTGGTCGGCGCCTTGAGCAGGGCGGCGAGGATGGCGGCCTCATGCAGGCTCACATCGCGCGCCGACTTGCCGAAGAAGGCTTGCGCCGCCTTGTCGATGCCGGGCGCCCCGCCGCCGAAATAGACGCGGTTCATGTAAAGCTGCAGGATCTCGTCCTTGGTGAACTTGTTCTCCAGCCACAGCGCCAGCACCGCTTCCTGGAACTTGCGCGTATAGGTCCGCTCGGGCTTGAGAAACAGGTTCTTGGCGAGCTGCTGGGTGAGGGTCGAGCCACCCTGCACCGTGTGGCCGGCCCTGATATTGGCCGCCACGGCACGCAGGAGGCCGATGGGATCGATACCAAAATGCGAATAAAAGCGCCGGTCCTCGATGGCAATGATGGCCTGCGGCACATAGCTCGGCAGCTCGTCGATGCGCACCGCGTCGCCGAAGAACGACCCGCGCTCGGCGACGATCTGGCCGTCGCCGGCCAGGATCATGATGCCGGGCTCGCGCTTGGGGATCTGGAACAGCCCCTGGCCTTCCAGATTGACGTAGGTATAGGCGGTGGCCGCGGCGAGCATCACAAGGCCCGCCATGCCCAGCGTCACGCCCCAGCCCATGAGACGCAAGAGCATGGAACGGCGGCGTTTTTTCGGCGCACGCCCCGACGGGACGCGGCCGCTGTCGCGGCGCTTCACCAGTCGCGGCTCGACGCGCTCACCGCGCGCCTTCTTGCGGCGCTTGCGTCCCAGTCCCAGCACTTATCCTGTCCGTCGCTTTTCGGTATCGTTCAGCCTTCCGGCTGCGCGGTTAACGCTTGGTTAACAAAGCCTTGGCCGTCATCGGGCCAGCATAGGCGAGAACGTGTCGCAAACGTGGCGGGACTCACACGTCCAGATTGGCCACCGAGAGCGCGTTGTCGCGGATGAAGTCGCGACGCGGCTCCACCACGTCGCCCATCAGCTTGGAAAACAGATCGTTGGCCTCGTCGAGCTCGCGCACCTGCACCTTGAGCAGCGAGCGGGCATTGACGTCGAGCGTGGTCTCCCACAGCTGCTCCGGGTTCATTTCGCCAAGGCCCTTGTAGCGCTGCATGGCGATGCCCTTGCGGCCCTGCAGGAACACCGCTTCCAGCAACGCCATGGGTCCGCGCACCAGGGTTTCGGTGTCCTTGCGCCTGAGGCGCGCGGCCTTGCCGTAGATGTCCTGCAGGTGTTCCGCCTTGCGGTCGAGTCTGAGGGCATCGGCCGAGGCGATGAGGCGGCCGTCGATGGCATGGCTTTCGCGCACGCCTCTCACCTCGCGAGTGAAAGTGAGGCCGCCGTCGGCGGTGGGCTCGCCCTGCCAGCCGCGCTCGGTCTCCTCCGACAGGAGATCGAGGCGCCGCGCGATATAGGCAGCGGCCGTCTCGGCGCGCTCGGGATCGCTCAGGAGCTCAGGGTTGAGGGCGCCGGCGATCGCAGCCTGCTCGATGACGAAGCGGGGATAACGCGAATGCAACGCCTCGATGGCGGCTCGGATGGTGAGCGCCTCCTCGACGATGACGCGCAAGTCCGGCCCGGCGCGCTCCTCGCCGTTGGCGAGGATAAGCACCGTGTCCTCCAGACCCTGATCGATCAGGTAGCGCTCGAGCGCGGCATCGTCCTTCAGATACTGCTCGGAGGAACCGCGCTTGACCTTGTAGAGCGGCGGCTGGGCGATATAGAGGTGCCCGCGCTCGATGACCTCGGGCATCTGGCGATAGAAGAAGGTGAGCAGCAGGGTGCGGATATGGGCGCCGTCGACATCGGCGTCGGTCATGATGATGATCTTGTGGTAGCGCAGTTTCGCGATGTCGAAATCGTCGCGCCCGATGCCGGTGCCGAGCGCCGTGATCAGGGTGCCGATCTCGGCCGATCCCAGCATCTTGTCGAAGCGGGCACGCTCCACATTGAGGATCTTGCCGCGCAGAGGAAGCACCGCCTGGTTCTCGCGGTTGCGCGCCTGCTTGGCCGAGCCGCCGGCCGAATCGCCCTCGACGATGAACAGTTCCGACTTGGCCGGATCGCGCTCCTGGCAGTCGGCGAGCTTGCCCGGTAGCGAGGCGACATCGAGAGCGCCCTTGCGCCTTGTCAGATCGCGCGCCTTCCTTGCCGCCTCGCGCGCGGCGGCCGCCTCCACCACCTTGGAGATGATGAGTTTGGCTTCGCTCGGGTGCTCCTCGAACCAGTTGGCAAGGCCCTCGCCGATGACGCTTTCGACCACCGGGCGCACCTCGGAGGAGACCAGCTTGTCCTTGGTCTGGGAGGAGAATTTCGGATCCGGCACCTTGACCGACAGCACCGCGGTGAGCCCTTCACGCGCATCGTCGCCGGTCAGCGCCACCTTCTCCTTGCGCGCGATGCCCGATTCGCTGGCGTAGTTGTTGACGACACGGGTGAGCGCCCCGCGAAAGCCGGCCAGATGGGTGCCGCCGTCGCGCTGGGGAATGTTGTTGGTGAAGCACAGGACCGTCTCGTGATAGCTGTCGTTCCACCACAAGGCGCAGTCAATGGTGATGCCGTCGCGCTCGGCATGCATAGCGACGGGATCGTCCATGACGGGGCTGCGGGCGCGGTCGAGATAGCGCACGAAAGCGTTGATGCCGCCGTCGTAATGGAGCTCCTGCGATTTCGGCTCGATGCCGCGCTTGTCGGTGAGCAAGACGCGCACGCCGGAATTTAGGAATGCGAGCTCGCGCAACCGGTGCTCCAACGTGGCATAGTCGAACTCGGTCATGGTGAAGGTTTTTTGCGACGGCAGGAAGGTAACCTCGGTGCCGGTCTTGCCTTCGGCATCGCCTACCACCGCGAGGGGGGCATCGGGCACCCCGTCGCTGAACGACATGGCGTGTTCCTTGCCGGCGCGCCAGACGCGAAGCGTGAGCTTGGAGGACAGCGCATTGACCACCGACACGCCCACCCCGTGCAGGCCGCCGGAGACCTTGTAGGCGTTCTGGTCGAACTTTCCGCCGGCATGCAGCTGGGTCATGATGACCTCGGCCGCCGACACGCCTTCGGTGCGATGAATGTCGGTGGGTATGCCGCGGCCGTTGTCGGTCACCGTCACCGAGCCATCCGCATTGAGCGTCACGGCGACGAAATCGCTGTAGCCGGCCAGCGCCTCGTCGATGGCGTTGTCGACCACCTCGTAGATCATGTGGTGGAGGCCGGAGCCGTCGTCGGTGTCGCCGATATACATGCCCGGCCGCTTGCGCACCGCATCGAGGCCCTTCAACACCTTGATGCTGTCGGCGCCGTAGTCTTCGCCTTGGCTGTTGGAGCTTTCGTCGTTCATGTCGTCCTTCCACAAGCGGTTGCGGGCGAAAAGCGCCTGAGGGCGCCTGCCTCGATCTCGGCCCTGTCGGCACTCGCCTCAAGGGCGGAAAAGAGCGCCTTGTCGGTGCCCGTCATCCACGCCTGGGCGCCGAGATGGTCGAGCTCGGCAAAAAGCCCGGCGCGGCGCTCGGCATCGAGATGGGCCGTCACCTCGTCGAGAAGCACCAGCGGCGCCCAGCCGCCGAAACTGTCGCGCACGGCGCGCGCCTGGGCCAGCACCAGGCCAATGAGCAGCGCCTTCTGCTCGCCGGTCGAGCACGAACGTGCCGGCATCGAGCGGCCCGCATGGGTCACGGCGAGATCGCTGCGATGAGGCCCGATGAGCGTGCGCCCGGCTGCCTGGTCGATCTTACGCGAATCATGCAGCATTGTACGATATTCGTCCTCGACCTGCACGGCCGGAGCGACGCAAACCCGAGCCTCCAGTTCGCCTTCGAGCGCCAGCGCGGCAAGCGGAAAGGGCGATGCATCGCGCCCCGACGGCGCCTCGCCCAGATAAGCGCCCATCGCCTCGATCGCCGCCACCCGGGCGGCCGCCACCGCCACGGCGGCTTCGGCCAGCTCCTGCTCGACGGCGGCAAGCCAGGTCTTCTCGGCTGCCCGCTCGGCCAGCAAGCGGTTGCGCTCGCGCAAGGCCTTGTCGAGGCTGCTCACGCGAGCGGCGTGATCGGCATCGAAGGCCGCGACCAGGCGGTCAAGAAACTTGCGCCGGTCGGACGCCGGGCCAGTGAACAGCCGATCCATGGCGGGCGTCAGCCACAGGATGCGCACATGCCCGGCAAACTGCCCCGAGCCGCTCGCCGGCCGGCCGTCGATGAGGACCTGGCGCGAGGCGGCGGCTTCGTTGTCCGCATCGCCACCCCCCTGCCAGGCGGTGCCGAGCCGCACTTCGCCCAAAGGGCCTTCGCAGCGGGCGGCCACCGCCCAGCCGCGGGCGTCGGGCAGGCGGGCGATATCGCCATACTGGGCGCCGCGCAGGCCGCGGCCGGGGGAGAGAAGCGACACCGCCTCCATCAGGTTGGTCTTGCCCGCCCCGTTGGGGCCCACCAGGACCACGGGCGCACCGGTCAGCTCGAGCCGCAAGGCATCGTAATTGCGAAACCCCGTGAGGGTCAGGCGGGTGAGACGCACCCCGCGGCGCGGGGCCCTTGCCTCGCTGGCATGGAGCATTTCTACCTGGTGCAACTTCTCGCCTGAATGCCTAGACCATAATGCCGAAAAGTGGACACCACTTTCCGCATAACATCATGCTCAACTCCTTAGAATCGATCAGCTTTTCTGCAATTGGGCAATTCCGCCCAATTGCAGGCTGATCTAGTCCGCTACACCCGCATGGGCATGAGCACGTAGAGCGCACGCTCATCGGCGGTGTCGCGCACGATCGTGGGCGAACCGGCATCGGCGAATTCGAAACTGGCGCTATCGCCCTTGAACTGACTTGCGATATCAAGGAGATAGCGAGAGTTGAAGCCGATATCAAGCGGCTCGTCGGCATAAGTTGCGGCCACTTCCTCTTCGGCCGAACCGGACTCCGGATTGTTGACCGACAAAACCACCTTGTCGGTGGCGATATTGAGCTTTACCGCCCGGCCCTTCTCGCTGGAGATGGTGGAGACGCGGTCGACGGCGTTGGTGAACAGACGCACGTCCACCTCCATGCGCTTGTCGTTGCGCTGCGGGATGACGCGCTCATAATCGGGAAAGGTCCCGTCGATGAGCTTGGAGGTGAGGGTGAGGCTTGAAGCCACGAAGCGGATCTTCGAGGCCGACAGCGACACCTCCACGGTTGAATCGGCGTCCTCAATCAGGCGCACGAGCTCCAACACCGTCTTGCGCGGCACGATGATGCCGGGCATGCCGGCCGAGCCGTCAGGGGCATCCACCTCCACCTGGGCGAGGCGATGGCCATCGGTCGCCACCGCCCTCAGGCGCGCCTCGCCGCCTACGTCCACGTGATGCAGATAGATGCCGTTGAGATAATAGCGCGTCTCCTCGGTGGAGATGGCAAAACGGGTCTTTTCGATGAGGGCCTTCAGGTCCGCTGCCGGCAGGCTGAAAGTGTGGGTGAATTCGCCGGCGGCAAGATCGGGGAAGTCCGACGACGGCAGCGCCTGCAGCGAAAAGCGCGAACGGCCGGAATGAAGCGCGAGGCGGCCCTCATCGGGCCCCTGCTCGATTTCGACCTGGGCACCGTCCGGCAGCTTTCTCACGATGTCGTAGATCATGTGCGCCGGCACCGTGGTGGCGCCTTGCTGGGCAATGTCGGCGGGCACCTCGTCGACCACCTCAATGTCGAGATCGGTGGCGGTCAGGCGCACGGCGCCGGCAGCGGCGTTGACCAGCACGTTGGACAGAATCGGGATGGTGTTGCGGCGCTCCACCACGGACTGCACATGGTTCAAGGACTTGAGCAGAGCCGAACGCTCGATAGTGACACGCATAACCGCTTGTTCCCGAAATGTCCGGCGGTCGCCGGATAGTGTGAGCCCTGCCGCCGGCAGGCACGGACTGCCGACTTTGGCGGCAAAATCCCGGCAAAGCAAGGCCTTGCCGGGGGGCGGTGGAGGTCTATTGCTGCTCCACGAGGCGGGCGAGCAGCGCCACCTCGCGCGAAAGGCGCTCATCGGCCTTGATCATCTCGTCGATCTTGCGCACCGCATAAAGGACGGTGGAGTGATCGCGTCCGCCGAAACGCTTGCCGATCTCCGGCAGCGAGCGCGGGGTGAGTTTCTTGGCAAGGTACATGCCCACCTGGCGCGGCAGCACGATGGAGCGGGCGCGCCGGGGCGACAGCAGGTCGGCGCGGCTGACGTTATAGTGGCGTCCGATCACCTGCAGGATGTCGTCGATGCGCACCCTGACCATCTCGGCGTTCTGAGCGAGATCGCGCAGAGCAAGGGCCGCCATATCGACGGTGAGCGGCCCGCGATTGACCTCCTGGCGCGCCATTACCCTGACCAGTGCGCCTTCCAGCTCACGCCCGCCGCCGGTGATGCGGTTGGCGATATATTCAACCACATCCTCAGGCACCTGGGCGGCGGCCGGATGGCGTTTCTGCAACTCGGCCAGGCGGCGGATGAGAATGGCGCGGCGCAATTCCAGGTCGGGGTACTCGATGTCGACAACAAGGCCGCCGGCGAAGCGCGAGCGCATGCGCTGGTCGATGCTTTCGAGCTGACCCGGCGGCACGTCGGCGGCAACGATCACCTGACGGCGCGAATCGACCAGCGAGTTGAAGGTGTGGCAGAACTCCTGCTGCATGGTCTTGCCCTGCAGGAACTGGAAATCGTCGATGAGGAGCACGTCGGTGCCCTGGAAGCGGTCCTTGAAGGTGAGGGTGTCGCGCGCCTTCAGCGCCGCCACGAAGTGATACATGAAGCGTTCGGCGGTGATGTAGAGCACGCTGCGCTGGGCAAAACGCTCTCGGATCGACCAGGCGATGGCATTGAGCAGATGCGTCTTGCCGAGCCCGGACGCGGAATGGATGAACAGCGGATTGAAGCCCACCGGCTGGCCCGGCTGATGCTCGGCCACCCTGAGCGCGGCGGCATGGGCAAGGAGGTTGGAGCGGCCCTGCACGAAGGTGTCGAACACCAGCGAGGGTTCAAGCGGCGAGGCATGCTCGCGCATGACGGCTACCGGCTGGCTGGGCATCGCTTCAAGCTGGCCGGGACGCATCTCCTCAACGGGACGGGCACAGGCCGGGCGCCCACGGCTCCTCACCCTGATGGAGACGCCGTCGAGCTTGCCGAGCTCGGCCTCGCAGATGTCGCCCAAGCGGCCGGCATAATGCGACTCGATCCAGCTCTTGAGAAACTTGGTCGGCACCGAGACCCGAAGCCGGTCATCGGCCAGGTCCTCCGGCTCCATGCGGGCGAACCAGCTCGAATAAAGGTCTTCGCCCAATTCGGCGCGCAATCGCTGAGCGATGCGCTTCCATGAATGGCGCAAATCGTCGTTCGGTTGTGCGTGCATAGCTAAAGATCAAACCTGCCCGTTTGCCATGTCTCCAAGCCGGCCTCTCGTCCTCCGGCCCGGTCATGCCCCCAAAAGCGACGCCGAAATCGCCGTCACCCGAACTCTCGCGGCGAAGTTACAAACTCACCATCGGGCACAAACCCGCCGTCCGTGGAATCGCCTCCGATTCCGCGCAAGGTCGCCCGTTTTTTTTGCAACTCTCCCCTTGCACGGAACTTTGACGCAGTCCGCGCGGGATCGCCTACCACGCTGTGGGATGTACTCTGTAACGCCGCTCTGACTGATATCGTTGTTGTCGTTGGCGCCGTTTAGCCCCGAGCGCAAGGCCACATTACACAGCGCCATCAGGCAAGGCAACTCAGCCCGCCAATAAACTCTGTACACGGATCAAGCCTGCCGTGGCCGCAGTTTCGCAAGCCCCGCCAGGTGCCCTGCGCAAGCCTTTGACTCCCCCGCCAGAATCGCGTCCGGACCAATGCCGGCCGGGTTGGCCGGACCTGCCGTAGCGCCTGTCAGATTCTCGGCGCGAATTAACCGGAATTTAACGGAACTCGCATGGAACTTAGCACGAACATGGCAAGTCATTGAAAAACAAAGAAAATCCACGCCCTCAAAAAAAGGCCACAAAGTCCCACGGCTGGCGGAAAAGAAACGGCGCCCGAGCGGGCGCCGCTAAAAACAAAGGAATTTAGAGTCGAAAGGCTAAGTGCTCAGGCGCCCATCTGGCTGATGCGGTGCGACAGGCGCGAAACCTTCCGCGATGCGGTATTCTTGTGCAGCACGCCCTTTTGGGCGCTGCGCATCAGCTCCGGCTGGGCGGCCCTCAGCGCCGCCTCGGCGACGGCCTTGTCGCCCGAAGCGATGGCCTCTTCGACCTTGCGCACGCTCGAGCGCATGCGGGTGCGGCGGGCCTTGTTGGTCTCAGTACGGCGGGTGATCTGGCGCACGGCCTTCTTGGCCGATCTGGTGTTCGCCATGGCGTTGCAGTCCTCGATTATGAAAAACAAATATGGTTACGGCACACGCTTTCGCCTGCCGCTTTGGCGACGGCTTATATCGTCAGGCCCGGCGGGCGTCAACGGCCCTTGAAGGCCGGCGAGCGCTTGTCGATAAAGGCCTGCATGCCTTCTTTCTGGTCTTCGAGGGCAAACATGGAGTGGAACAGGCGGCGCTCGAAGCGTACCCCTTCGGCCAGCGTCGTCTCATAGGCGCGGTTGACCGCCTCCTTGGCCATCACCACCACCGGGCGCGACAGGCCGGCGATCTGACCCGCCACCTTCACCGCCTCGTCGATAAGCCCGTCGGCGGGAACGATGCGCGAGACGAGGCTCGCCCGCTCAGCCTCGGCGGCATCCATCATGCGCCCGGTGAGCACCATCTCCATGGCTTTCGACTTGCCCACGAAGCGGGTGAGGCGCTGGGTGCCGCCGGCCCCTGGCATGACCCCGAGTTTGATCTCCGGCTGACCGAACTTCGCCGTTTCGGCGGCGATGATGAAGTCGCACATCATGGCGAGCTCGCAGCCGCCGCCCAGCGCATAGCCCGCCACCGCCGCGATCACCGGCTTGCGGCAGCGGCTCACCCGCTCCCATGGCGCGATGAAGTCGCCGAGATAGGCGTCCATGTAATCCTTCGACTGCATTTCCTTGATGTCGGCGCCGGCGGCAAAGGCCTTGGCCGAGCCGGTGATCACCACCGCCCCGATCGCCCCGTCGGCCTCGAAGCCATCGAGCGCCTGGTTGAGCTCGCCGATGAGGGTGGCGTTGAGCGCGTTGAGCGCGTCAGGACGGTTGAGGGTGATAAGGCCGACCCGGTCGCGGGTCTCCATCAGGATGGCGCTGTAGGACATGGGGGGCTCCTTGAAGTTTGTCGGGTTCGTTGGCGTCTTTAGTCTATAGAGCCCCAACGCCTCACTGATTCAAGAGCCGGTGCGGCGCTGGCAGCGCGGGCAATAGAAGGTGGAGCGGCCGGATTGCGCCAGCCGCTTGATAATGCCGCCGCAACCGGGGCGCCGGCACGTCTCGTCCTCGCGGTCGTAGACGTCGAAATGCTGCTGGAAGGCGCCTGGCGCGCCGTCGGCGCCGGCATAGTCGCGCAAGGTGGAGCCGCCGGCCTTCAGCGCCTCGGTCAGCACCTCGCGGATGGCCATAACCAGCCGTTCGAGGCTCGCGCAGGGCGCCCCCGTCTTGGTGACAAGGCTCGATGCCGGTGCGAATGGCGACAGGCGGGCGCGAAACAGCGCCTCGCACACATAGATATTACCGAGCCCGGCGATGATCTTCTGGTCCGACAGCGCCGCCTTGAGCGGGGCCTTCTTGCCGCGGAAGGCTTTTGCCAGGTTGTCGGCGTTCATCGCGTTGCCGAGCGGTTCGAGCCCCATATCCTTCAAGAGCCGATGTTCAGCTTCGAGCCCCACTGGGATGATGTCCATGATGCCGAAGCGGCGCGCGTCGGAATAGATGATGCGCCAGCCGCCCTCCAGATCGATAACCACATGATCATGCGGCCCCCGCGCCTCAGGCCCGGCCGCGCTCTCATAATAGAACTCGCCCAGGCCTTGCGGGCGCCCGTTGGGGGCGATCACGGTGAAGCGGCCGGTCATGCCGAGATGCATGAGCCAGGTCTCGCCGGTCGACAGGGCCGCGAGCAGATATTTTCCCCGGCGGTGAAGGGCAGTGACGGTCGCAGCCTCCAGCCGCGCGGCGAAATCTTTTGGGAAGGCAAAGCGCAAGTCGCTACGGGCAAGCGTCACCTTGACGATGCTGCGCCCCACCAGCACCGGCTCAAGGCCGCGTCTCACCGTATCCACTTCGGGCAGTTCGGGCATGGTCCCTGCCTCGTTGCAAGCGCTTCGCCACCGACGCGGCGCGGCGGTTCTGCAATAGCCTTCCCGCCGCCATTGGTCTATGGTCCCATCGCCATGAGCCATGAGGAAAAAGAGACCGCGCGCTTCGGCTTCCGCGCCGTCGGGGCCGAGGCCAAGCAGGGTCTGGTGAACGAGGTGTTCGCCAGCGTGGCCGAGCGCTACGACCAGATGAACGACCTCATGTCGGCGGGCGTGCACCGCCTGTGGAAGGACGATTTCGTCGCCATGCTGCATCCGCCCAAAAGCGGACAGGCCTTTTCGGTGCTCGATGTGGCAGGCGGCACCGGCGACATCGCCCAGCGCATCGTCAAGGCCGGAGGGCCGGGCACGACCGTGACGGTTGCCGACATTTCGGCAGAGATGATCGCCGAGGGCCGCCGCCGGGCCGGGGCCGAGCATCTTGGGGGACGCATCGATTTCATGGTCGCCAATGCCGAGGCGCTGCCGTTCGCCGACCGCACCTTCGATGCCTACACCATCGCCTTCGGCATCCGTAACGTCACCCGTATCGACAAGGCGCTTTGCGAAGCCTGGCGCGTGCTGAAACCGGGCGGGCGGTTCCTGTGCCTGGAATTCTCGCAAGTGGACGTGCCGGGCCTCAAGGCGCTGTATGACATCTATTCTTTCACCGCCATTCCCGCCGTCGGCAAGGTGGTGACGGGCGACGGGGCGGCCTACCGCTATCTGGTGGAGAGCATCCGCAACTTCCCCGACGCGACTCACTTTACCGCCATGATTTCCGAGGCCGGGTTCGGGCGCGTCAGCCACCGCATGCTCACCGGCGGCGTGGTGGCCATCCATTCGGGCTGGCGGATCTAGCAACCATGTTCACCTCGCTGGGCCAACTGTTGCGGCTCGCCCGCGCCGGACTGGTGATGCTGCGCCACGACGTGGTGCCGCCCGACGAGATGACGGAGGAGTTGCCAGCCCCGGCACGGGCGGCCTTGCGCATCGGCCGCCTCGTCGCCGGGCGTCCGCGAACCTCGAGCGGCAATCCGGTCGTCGATGCGTTGACCGAGCTGGGGCCCAGCTACATCAAGCTCGGCCAGTTCCTCGCCACCCGCCCCGATATCGTCGGCCGCGACATGGCGGCAAGGCTCATGGCACTGCAGGACCGCCTGCCGCCTTTCCCCAAAGACGAGGCGCTGAAGGAAATCCGCAACGGTCTCGGCGAGGATGCCGAAAGGCTCTTTGCCGAAATCGGCCCGCCGGTCGCTGCTGCCTCCATCGCCCAGGTGCACAAGGGGCTAACGCTGGAGGCGGACGGGCCAGGGCGGGCGGTGGCGATCAAGATCCTCAGGCCCGGCGTCGAGAAGCGTTTTCAGCGCGATCTCGATGCCTTCTTCCTTGCCGCTCGTCTGGCCGAGCGCTGGCACCCGCCGTCGCGCCGCCTCAGGCCTCTCGATGCGGTCGGCACGCTTGCCCGCTCGGTGGTGCTGGAGATGGATCTGCGCATGGAAGCCGCGGCCATGTCGGAGATGGCCGGCAACACCCAAAAGGATCCCGGCTTCCGCATCCCCGACGTCGACTGGCAGCGCACCAGCCGCCGCGTCCTCACCTGCGAATGGATCGATGCCATCCCGCTTGCCGACATCGATGCGCTGAAAGGCGCCGGCATCGACCTTGGCCGCCTCGGCGACAGCATAATCCAGTCGTTCCTGCGCCATGCCATCCGTGACGGTTTCTTCCATGCCGACATGCATCAGGGCAATCTTTTCGCCAGCCGCGACGGCACCCTTATCGCGGTGGATTTCGGCATCATGGGCCGGCTCGGCTTCAAGGAGCGGCGGTTCCTCGCCGAAATCCTCTACGGCTTCATCAAGCGCGACTACACCCGCGTTTCACGGGTGCATTTCGAGGCGGGCTATGTGCCGGGCGCCGAGGACCCGGCCGTCTTCGCCCAGGCGCTGCGCTCCATCGGCGAGCCGCTGATGGACCGCGAGGCCGAAGAGATTTCCATGGCCCGCCTGCTCTCGCAGCTCTTTCAAGTGACCGAGCGCTTCAACATGCATACCCAGCCGCAGCTTCTCCTTTTGCAGAAGACCATGGTGGTGGTGGAAGGCGTGGCGCGCAGCCTCAATCCGCGCCTCAACATGTGGGTGACGGCCGAGCCGGTGGTGCGCGAGTGGATCGAGGAAAAGCTGGGACCGCAAGGTCGCATGGAGGACGCGGCCGAAGGGGCGATGGCCATCGGGCGACTGGCGAGCGCCCTGCCGGAGGTGCTTGCCGAGGCGCAGCGCACCGCCCATATGCTGGCGCAGATGGCCGACACCGGCGGCATTCATCTCGACCGATCGACCACCGAAGCGCTCGCCGCCGCGCAAGGCCGTGCGGGCCGAGGCGGCCGCATCGCTCTGTGGACGGGTGCCCTGGCGCTCATCGCCATCGCCATTGCCCTCATCTGGTAGGAGGCGCCCCATGGAAACCATCACCGAAGGCAAGCCCTTCGCCCCCGATACGGGCAATGCCATAATGCTTTCCTCGGCTATTCCCGCCTTCGCGGGAATAACGGCAACCAAGTCCTCGCCCCTGACCGGCAGAGTAACATGAGCGCGCTTTCAGGCAGAACCATCCTGGTCGTCATCGGCGGCGGCATCGCCGCCTACAAGGCGCTGGAATTCATCCGTGAGCTGAAAAAGCGCGGCGCCGCCGTCAACGCCATCCTCACCCGCGCCGGAGCCCAGTTCGTCACCCCGCTGTCGGTCTCGGCGCTGGCCGGTGCACCCGTCCATACCGAACTCTTCGATCTCACGCATGAAGCCGAGATGGGCCATATCGAGTTCTCGCGCGCTGCCGACCTCGTTGTAGTCGTGCCCGCCACCGCCGACCTGATGGCGAAGATGGCGGCCGGCATCGCCGACGACCTTGCCACCACCACCCTGCTTGCCACCGACAAGCCGGTGATGATCGCGCCTGCCATGAACGTGCGCATGTGGCTGCACGCGGCGACTGAGGCCAATCTCGAAACGCTTAAACGCCGCGGCATCGCCGTCATCGGCCCCGATGACGGCGACATGGCCTGCGGTGAGTTCGGCCCCGGACGCCTGGCCGAACCGCAAGCCATTGCCGATGCCGTCAGCGCCGCCCTTTCCCCCGCCGATCAGCCGCTCAAGGGCAGGAAGGTCGTCATCACCGCCGGGCCGACACGCGAACCCATCGACCCGGTGCGCTACATCGCCAACCGCTCCTCCGGGCGCCAGGGCTATGCGCTGGCTGAAGCCGCGCGCGATCTCGGCGCCCGCACCATCCTCGTCTCTGGACCGGTGAGCCTCGCCGTCCCGCCGGGCATCGAGGTCCTGCCGGTGGAGACGGCCGAAGAGATGCTGGAGGCGACGAGGGCCGAGCTTCCTTGCGACATCGCCGTCTTCGCCGCCGCCGTCGCCGACTGGAGGGTGGCCGGACGCCATGACCACAAGCTGAAGAAGGACGGCAACGCGACGCCGCCTGAACTCAAGCTCACGCCCAATCCCGACATCCTCAAGACCGTCGGCCATCTGAAGACGAACCGCCCAGCGCTGGTGGTGGGCTTTGCCGCCGAAACCAACAACGTCATCGACAACGCCGGATCGAAGCTCACCGCCAAGGGCGCCGACCTCATCGTGGCCAACGACGTCTCGGCTTCAACCGGCATCATGGGCGGCAACCACAACCGGGTGCATCTGGTGACGGCGGCCGGTGTCGAGGACTGGCCCCGACTCGACAAGCGCGAGGTGGCCAGGCGCCTGATGCGCCACTTTGCCCGCCTCATCGCCGAGAAGGATCCGACGTGAAGCCGGTCGCCGTCGCCATCATGCGCCTGCCGCACGGGGATGGCCTGCCGCTTCCCGCTTACGAGAGTGCCGGCGCAGCGGGCATGGATCTGCGCGCGGCCCTGGGCGAGGGCGGCGCACTCGACCTGGCGCCCGGCAAACGCGCGCTGGTGCCGACCGGCATCGCCATCGCGCTGCCCGAGGGCTACGAGGCGCAGGTACGACCGCGCTCCGGGCTCGCCGCGAAGCATGGCATCACCTGCCTAAACAGCCCCGGCACCATCGATGCGGACTATCGCGGTGAGATCAAGGTGATCCTCATCAATCACGGCAACGAGCCTCACACCATCACGCATGGCGAGCGCATCGCCCAGCTCGTGGTCGCGCCGGTGGTGCAGGCCGAATGGCGCGAGACACAAAGCCTCGATGAGACCGCGCGCGGCGGCGGCGGCTTCGGCTCCTCAGGGCGCAAGTGAGGCTACGGCCATGGCCATGACTCCGCTGGAACTGGAACGCTATGCCCGCCACATCCTGCTCAAGGAAATCGGCGGGCCCGGCCAGGCGGCCTTGCGCACGGCGCGCGTGCTGGTGATCGGAGCCGGCGGGCTCGGGGCGCCGGCGCTCATGTATCTAGCCGCCGCCGGCGTCGGCACGCTCGGCATCATCGACGATGACCGCGTGGCGCTCTCCAACCTGCAGCGCCAGGTCATCCACGACACCGGCAACGTGGACATGCTCAAGACGGAAAGTGCTGCAAGAAGCATCCACCGCATCAACCCGCATGTGGCGGTCGAACAGCACCCGGTGCGTCTCACCGCCCGCAACGCGCTCGCCATCATCGCGCGCTATGACCTCGTCATCGACGGCTGCGACAACTTCCCCACCCGCTTTCTCGTCTGCGATGCCTGCTTCCTGGCGAAGAAGACCTTGGTCTCGGCCGCCGTCGGCCAGTTCGATGCGCAGATCACCACCTTCAAGCCGCATCTTCCCGGCCCCGATGGCGAAAAGCTCCCCACCTATCGCTGCCTGCATCCAGCAGCGCCAGAGCCGGGCACGGTTCCCACCTGCGCCGAGGCGGGCATCATCGGCGCCCTCACCGGTGTCATCGGTTCCATGCAGGCGCTCGAGGCCATCAAGGAGATCACCGGCGCCGGCGACAGCCTCGCCGGGCGACTCCTCATCTATGATGCCCTGTCGGCAAGGGTGATGACCATCCGCCTCAACTGGGATCCGACCAACCCGCTCAACGGTGAAAACCCGACCATTCACGATCTGTCAGTGCATGAAGCTGCGGAGTGAAAAGTCGATACGCACCGCCTTCCTCCAACCGTCACTCCGGAACTTCATCCAGGAGTCCATTCCCCCAAACCATCAGCAGGCGGAAAAGCAAGCGGAATGGATGGCGGGGTCAAGCCCCGCCATGACGGGATAGAAGGCGGTGCCCTAATTCAACCCAGTTTCGTCAGCGAGCTGATGAAGCGATTTTTCCGGCCGGGCGCCCATGTGGGAGATGACCTCCGAGGCCGCCAGCGAGCCAAGCCGGGCGCAAGCGGCCAGGTCGCGGCCCGTAGTGAGGCCATGCAGGAAGCCGGCGGCATAGAGATCGCCGGCGCCGGTTGCGTCCACCAGCCGTGGGATCTTCACCGCCTCCACCACATGCACTTCATCGCCCGTCACCACCACGCTGCCGGCGGCGGAGCGGGTGAGCGCCGCCAGCCGGCAGTGCCTGCGCACCTGCTGCAAGGCCTCATCGAAGACGCCCACCTGATAGAGAGCCTTGATCTCGGCCTCGTTGGCGAACAGGATGTCCACCTCGTCGCGGATGAGATCGAGGAAGCTGTCGCGATGGCGCTCGACGCAGAAGGCGTCCGACAAGGAAAGAGCCACCTGGCGGCCGTGCTTGCGCGCCAGCCGCGCGGCCTTCTTGAAGGCCTCCTTGGCGGCGGGCGGGTCCCACAGATAACCTTCCAGATAGGTGACGCCGGCATCGGCGATCACCTTGTCGTCGATGTCGTCGGGCCCCAGCCCCACCGAAGCGCCGAGGAAAGTCGACATGGAACGCTCGCCGTCCGGTGTCACCATAACCAAGCAGCGAGCGGTCGCCGCCCCACGCGTTGCAGGCTCGGTATCGAAGGCGACCCCAAGTGCTGAAATGTCGTGGCTGAACACCTGGCCGAGCTGGTCGTTCTTCACCTTGCCGATGAAGGCGGCCTTGGACCCGAAGGCAGCGAGGCCGGCGATGGTGTTGGCGGTCGAGCCGCCGGATATCTCCACCGCCGCCGGCATGGCGTCATAAAGCGCCGCGGCACGCTCCTCGTCGATCAGCGTCATGCCGCTCTTGGCGATGCCGTGGTGATCGAGGAACTGGTCGTCTACGCGCGAAAGCACATCGACAATGGCATTGCCGATGCCGGCGACGGCAAAACGCGGCTCACCCATGAGGCATCCTTTCTTGTGGGAGGAGAAGTGCGGGGCGGGCGGAGTATAAAGAGGCAAGGCCTGGGCGCAAGCCTTGCAAAGCCTGGCCCTTGAGCCTACCTGCCACATGCCATCAACGAGGACCGGGCCCCATGTTTTCTTCCGCTGCGAGAGCGATAAACGACATTGCCTCGCCGGCCCTGCGTGGCGTCGTGTGGAAGTCGCTGGCGCTGACGGTGCTGCTGTTCATCGTGCTCCTCACTGCCCTCGAACTCAGCCTGTCGTGGATGGTGAAGTTGCCGTGGCCGTGGCTGTCGACGCTGCTGGAAATCCTCACCGGCCTCGGCCTCGTTGCCGGCTTCATCTTCCTCCTGTCTCCCGTCACCGCCATGTTCGCCGGGCTGTTTCTCGACGAGGTGGCAGACGTGGTCGAGGCCGCGCATTACCCCGACGAGCCGCCGGGCTCACCGCTTGCCGTCATGCCGGCGCTCATCACCGGCATCGAGTTTGCGCTGCTCAGCCTCGCCGTCAATCTCATCTTGTTGCCCGCCTTATTCTTCGGCATCGGGGCGATGGTTATGTGGCTGGGCAATGCCTATCTCCTGGGTCGCGAATTCTTCGGCCTCGTGGCTAGCCGCCACATGCCGCCGGAAGAGGCGCGACGCTTTCGCTCCGACAATGCGAGCAGCGTCTTCATGGCCGGCCTCATCCCCGCCGCGCTGACCCTCGTTCCCTTCGCCAACTTCTTCGCGCCACTGTTCGCGACCGCCTATTTCACCCACTACTACCGCCTGGTGCGCGACGGCCGGCCGTCGCTGTAGTCTGAGCCCAGTGTCCTCGTCGGGCTTGAATTGACGACCCAGGGCAACACGCTGAGACCGTGCCGTGTGCCCTGGGTCGCCGTGTCAAGCACGAGGGATGACACGCGGGGGCTCACGCCGTCTTGTCGGGATAAAGGCACACATCGCTGATCAGGCAGCGCCCGCATTCGGGCTTTCTGGCCTTGCACACATAACGCCCGTGCAGGATGAGCCAGTGATGGGCGTGCAGCTTGTAGGCCGCCGGCACCACCTTCTCCAACCCTGCCTCTACCTCAGCCGGGGTCTTGCCCGGCGCAAGGCCGATGCGGTTGGAGATGCGGAAGATGTGGGTATCGACGGCGATGGTGGGCTCGCCGAACGCGATGTTGAGCACCACGTTGGCGGTCTTGCGCCCCACGCCCGGCAGGGCCTCCAGCGCGGCTCGATCGTGCGGCACCTCGCCTCCATGCCTTTCGACAAGCTGGCGCGACAGCGCGATGACGTTCTTGGCCTTGTTGCGAAAGAGCCCGATGGTCTTGATGTAGTCCCTCAGGCGCTCCTCGCCCAGCGCCGCCATCTCCTGCGGCGTGTCGGCCACCTTGAACAGCGCCCGCGTCGCTCGATTGACGCCTTCATCGGTCGCCTGCGCCGACAAGACCACGGCCACCAGCAAGGTGAACCGGTTGACGCTTTCAAGCTCGCCCTGCGGGTTGGGGTCGGCCCTGGCGAAGCGTGCGAAGATGTCCGCGATTTCATCCGCGTTGAGTTTCCGGCGCCTTGCCAAATCCGCCCTCCCGCCGCAATTATCTGTGAAAGACGTCCCCTATTACCCCGCCAAGGTCAAGGCTTCAGTCGAGCAAGATGACAGACCAACCCGCCAAGCCGCTGTTTGCCGTGGTGCTCACGCCCAACGAGCCGCTGTCGCCCACCGGCCTCGCCGTGGTGATGACGATCCTGGCGGGCGTGAGCTTCATCGCCGGTGTCTCCTTCATGATGATGGGCGCCTGGCCGGTGACTGGTTATTTCGGGCTCGATGTGCTGCTCATCTGGTTCGCCATGCGCGCAAGCCTTGCAGCAGCCCGCAAGCGCGAGGAGATCACCCTCACCACCAGCGAGCTGGTGCTCAAGTGCGAACTGCCGGGCCGCTCCCCCACCGAGTTGCGCCTGCCGCGCCTCGGCCTGAGGCTGGAGCTCGAACACGAGGACGCCGATTTCGCCGGCCGCCTTTTTCTCAGGCGCGGCGGCCAGCGCTTCGAGTTCGGCAGCTTTTTGTCCGAGCTCGACCGCCGCAGCCTTGCCGATGCCCTCGGCCGGGCGCTGGCCACCCGCGGGCAGGCGTGAGAACGGCGCAAGTTTCGGGTGGCCACGCCGCCCTCGCACCCCTAGATTTGGCCCCATCACGCAATTCGATGGTGAATGCCATGATGATGACTGCCCTGACTACCGGCCACAGTGGCGCCGAAATCCCCCACCACGCCCTTGGCCCGGCCACCGACTACGACACCGTGCGCGCGGCGCTCGAGTTCATCTATGCCAACTGGCGCGAGCAACCCCCACTGGAAAGAGTGGCCGAGCATGTGGCTCTAAGCCCCTTCCACCTGCAACGCGTGTTCACGCGCTGGGCGGGCCTCAGCCCGAAGGCCTTCCTGCAGGCGCTCACCCTCGATCATGCCCGAGCCATGCTGCGCGCCTCGGCCTCAGTGCTCGACACGACCTACGAGACCGGGCTGTCAGGGCCAGGCCGCCTGCACGATCTCTTCATCACCCACGACGCCATGTCGCCCGGCATCTACAAGGCGAAAGGCGAAGGGCTGACGATCCGCTACGGCCTGCACCCCTGCCCCTTCGGCACCGCCGTGGTGATGGTGACCGACCAGGGCCTTGCCGGCCTCGCCTTCGCCGATCCCGGCCAGGACGAGGCAAGCCTTGCCGACATGATGGGCCGCTGGCCCAAGGCGACCTTTTTGCGCGATGAGGCGGCGACGGCGCCTTACGCGGCGCGTATTTTCGATCCCCATCGCTGGGCGCCGGATGAGCCCTTGCGCGTCGTCTTCATCGGCACGGATTTCGAGATCAGGGTGTGGGAGACGCTGCTGCGCATCCCGCTCGGCGCGGCCTCGACCTATTCCGACATCGCCCGCCATATCGAAAAGCCGTCGGCGGCGCGCGCGGTGGGGGCGGCGGTGGGGCGCAATCCCATTTCCTTCGTGGTGCCCTGCCACCGCGTCATGGGCAAGTCGGGGAACCTGTGCGGCTATCACTGGGGCCTCACCCGCAAGCGCGCCATCCTCGGCTGGGAGGCCGGGCTGGCGCAGGCGGCCTAATCGCTGTCGAGGATCTCGCGGCTCTCGATGCGGCTGTCGGCCTTGAGCCGGTAGACGATGGGCAGGCCCGTTGCCAGCTCGCGCTTGACGATCTCATCCGGTGTAAGCCCCTCCAGCGCCATGATCAGCGCGCGCAGGGAATTGCCGTGCGCCGAGATCAGCACCCGCCGGCCCGACAGCACCTCGGGCTGGATATGGATCATGTAGTAGGGCAGCGCGCGGGCAAGCGTGTCGCGCAGGCTCTCGCCGCCGGGCGGGGCGACGGCAAAGGAGCGGCGCCATGTATGCACCTGCTCGTCGCCCCAGCGCTTCCTCGCATCGTCCTTGTTGAGGCCGGTCAAATCACCATAGTCACGTTCGTTGAGGGCCTGATCGCGTATCGTCTCGAGCCCCGTCTGCCCCAGCTTGTCCAGCATCAGGTCAAGCGTCTTCTGGGCGCGGGTGAGGGCGCTGGTGAAGGCGATGTCGAATTGGAGGCCCTTGGCCTTCAGGCGCTGCCCGGCAGCCTTGGCTTCCACAACGCCCTTTTCGGTCAGGCCGACATCGTGCCAGCCGGTGAACAGGTTCTTCAGGTTCCATTCGCTCTGACCGTGGCGAACGAGGACGAGCAGGCGCTGCATGGGCGGTTCGGTCTCCAGATCGGGCTTGAGTGGGCTTCAGGCTTTCTTGAGCCCGAGCACGTCGGACATGTCGTAGAAACCGGGCTTTTTGTCAAACGCCCAGCGCGCCGCCGTCACCGCGCCACGGGCAAAGATATCGCGCGAGCCCGCCTTGTGAACGAGCTCGACGCGCTCGTCGGGTCCTGCAAAGATCACCGTGTGCTCGCCGACGACGCTGCCGCCGCGCAGGGTGGCAAAGCCGATATCGCCGTCGGGCCGCGCGCCGGTATGGCCGTCGCGGCTCCTGATCGAGCGGGCGCCAAGGTCGATGCCGCGCCCCTCGGCGGCGGCGGTGCCCAGCATGAGGGCGGTACCGGAAGGCGCATCCACCTTGTGGCGGTGGTGCATTTCCATGACCTCGATGTCGAACTCTTCAGGCAGCGCCGCGGCTACCTCTTTCACCAGCGCCGCCAGCAGGTTGACGCCGAGGCTCATGTTGCCCGACTTGACGATGCGGGCATGGCGGGCGGCGGCCTTGAGCCTAGCCTCGTCGGCGGTGGCGATCCCGGTGGTGCCGATGACGTGCACGATGCGCGCCTGCGCCGACAGCTCGGCCAGCTCTAGGCTGGCGGCCGGCGAGGTGAAGTCGATGATGCCGTCGATGCGGGTGAAGAGCTCAAGCGGATGATCGCTCACCAAGACGGCGATCTCGCCGATACCGGCGAGCGTGCCCATGTCGTGACCGACGTGGCCCGAGCCCTTGGGTTCCAGCCCGCCCGCCACCTCCAGCCCCTCGCTTTCGTGCACGATGCGCGTGAGCACCCGGCCCATGCGCCCGGCGGCACCTGCAATGGCAAGCCTCATGGGTCTTCCCCCCTTATACTTCCGCGCGCGTCATAGCAGCCGCCATCGACGCCCTCAAGCCTTCTCCCCCCGTGGGAGAAGGTGGGCATCGCCGTGAGGCGAGGGCCGGAAGAGGGGCAGCGCAGAAGGCACTTGTCAATGTTCCGCCCCCTCACCCTCCCATTGCCGCGCAATGGGCTCCTCCCTCTCCCGCAAAGGAGAGAGGGAACTTGCCAGTGCCCCACTGGCGCCACAAAGCGGCATGAGGCTTTGACGCATACGAAAGCGGAGACGCCCCAATGCGCCGTGCCTTCAGGCTGATCGCCATGTTCGCGCTTCTATTCATCGCCCTGCCGACGGCGTGCGGGGCGGTAATCGCCTATGCCCGCGGCTGGCCGTCGAGCTGGCGCAGCGCCGACTGGGCCTCTGCCGGTCTTCTGCCCAAGGCTGCAAGCGTGCCCGACGCCGAAGTGCTGATCTTCGCTGCCCGCACCGGGCGCTGGAAGGGCATCTTTGCCGTCCACACCTGGATCGTGATGAAGCCCGAAAGGGCTCAAGGATGGACCCGCTACGAAGTGGTGGGCTGGGGCAGCCCCATCGAGCGCGACGGGCGCGTGGCCGACGGTTTTTGGTACAGCAACCGGCCTTACGTGGTCTATCGCAGCTCAGGGGCGGAGGCCGCGCGCCTGATCCCCAAGATCACGGCGGCCATTGCGCGCTACCCCTGGTCGGGGTGGGGCAGCTACACGGTGTGGCCCGGGCCCAACTCCAACACCTTCGTTGCCTGGGTGGTGCGCCATGTGCCGGGCTTTGACGCCGAACTGCCCGCCGTCGCCATCGGCAAGGACTTTTTGGACCCCGGCATCGATGTGGCGCGCGCGGCAAGCGGCACCGGCTTCGTTATCTCGCTCGGCGGTCTTGTCGGGCTCACGCTGGCGCTCGATGAAGGCATCGAGGTCAACATCGCCGGCACGGGCATCGGCATCGATCCGCAAAGCCTCGCCATCAAGCTGCCGGCACTGGGCAGCCTCAGTCTCTATGATCTGATCGCCCGCAAGGGCTGATCACACGCCCTCGACGATGACGATCTCGGCCTCGCCGGCGTTGGCACGCTTGGCGCGGGCGGCCTGGTATTCGGGCGAGTTGTAGCAGGCAAGCGCATCATCGAAGCTGGCGAACTCGATGACGACATTGCGCGGCCGACCTTCGCCTTCCATCTGCTGCGAGCGCCCGCCGCGCGCCAGTACCTTCGCCCCGTATTTGCGGAAAGCCTCGGGCGCCGCCTCGGCATAGAGCTTGTACTGATCCGGGTCGGTGACAGTGACGCGGGCGATCCAGTAGCCTTTCATGACGTTCTTCCCTTGTATCGTGATGGCGACATCTATCGTTCACCGTCGTTCTCGCGAAGGCGGGAATGACGCAGGTGGACTAGCCTCACACAAGAGGCCGTTATGTTCCGAACCCGTCCCAGAAAGCCTTGGCCTTGGCAAAGAAGCCGGCCGACTGCGGCGAGTTGTCGCGCGCCTCGGCCTCGAACTCCTTCAATAGCTCGCGCTGCTTGCGCGTCAGGTTGACCGGCGTCTCGACGCTCACCTGGATATAGAGATCGCCGTGCTGGGCCGAGCGCAGGACCGGCATGCCCTTGCCGCGAAGGCGGAACTGCTTGCCAGCCTGGGTGCCCTCGGGCACCGCCACGCGCGCCTTCTTGCCGTCGATGGTCGGCACCTCGATCTCGCCGCCCAGCGTCGCCGCGGTCATCGAGATGGGCACCCGGCAGAACAGGTCCGAGCCGTCGCGCTGGAAGAATTCGTGCGGGCGGATGGACAGGAAGATGTAGAGATCGCCCGATGGGCCGCCGCGCAGGCCCGCCTCGCCCTCATTCGCCAGGCGGATGCGGGTGCCGTCCTCGACCCCTGCCGGGATGTTGACCGACAGGGTGCGCTCCTTGGTGATGCGCCCCTGGCCGGAGCAGGTGGGGCAAGGATCGGAGATGGTGCGGCCGATGCCGCCGCAGGCCGGGCAGGTGCGCTCGACGGTGAAGAAGCCGGAGGTCGACTTGAACGATCCCGAGCCGCCGCAGGTGGCGCACATCTTGGGTGTGGAGCCGGGCTTGGCGCCAGTGCCGGAACAGCTCTCGCAGGTCTGGGCGGTGGGCACGCGGATCTGCGCCTGCTTGCCGGCAAAGGCCTCCGACAGCGTAATCTCCATGTTGTAGCGCAGGTCCGCCCCGCGCGCTGCGCCATTGCCGCGCCGCTGCCGGCGGCCGCCGCCCATGAACTCGCCGAACAGGTCCTCGAAGATGTCGGACATGGAGGAGTTGAACTCCGGCCCGAAACCTCGGCCCGGTCCCCCGCCCTCGAAAGCGGCATGGCCGAAGCGGTCATAGGCCGCCCGCTTCTGCGGGTCTTTCAGAACCTCGTAGGCCTCGTTGATCTCCTTGAACTTGTGCTCGGCTGAGCTATCGCCCGGACTGGCGTCCGGGTGACACTGCTTGGCGAGCTTGCGGAAGGCGCTTTTCAGCTCCTTCTCGTCGGCCGTCTTGGAGACGCCCAGAATGTCGTAAAAATCACGCTTGGCCATTTAAAACCCTGCCACAGTGGCCGGATCGGCCCCTCACCCCTTCGAAAACGCCCACCCCTCAAAAAGGGGTGAGCGTTCATCGAACCTACACGAGGCAATCAAGAGGTGAAAGCCCGCCGGTCGTCAGGCCGACTTCTTGTTCTCGTCGTCCTGGACTTCCTCGAAGTCGGCATCAACCACATCATCGCCCGAGGCCTTGGCCTCGCCGTCGCCGCCGGGCGCAGCCTCTTCGCCGCCAGCGGCGGCCTGCTGCTCTTTATAAAGCGCCTCGCCAAGTTTCATGGCGACCTGGGCAAGGGCGTTGGTCTTTTCCTCGATCACCGCGGCATCCTCGCCCTCGAGCGCCGTCTTGAGCTCGGCAACCGCTGCCTCGACCGCCGAACGGTCAGCGTCGGAGACCTTGTCGCCCAGCTCCGAGAGCGTCTTCTCCGAGGAGTGGATGAGCGCCTCGCCATGGTTCTTGGCCTCGACGAGGGACTTTTTCTCCTTGTCCTCGGCAGCATGCGCCTCGGCGTCCTTGACCATCTTGTCGACTTCATCGTCGGAAAGACCGCCGGAGGCCTGGATGCGGATCTGCTGCTCCTTGGAGGTCGCCTTGTCCTTGGCCGAGACGTTGACGATGCCGTTGGCGTCGATGTCGAAGGTGACCTCGATCTGCGGCACGCCGCGCGGGGCCGACGGGATGCCGACCAGATCGAACTGGCCGAGCAGCTTGTTGTGGGCCGCCATCTCGCGCTCGCCCTGGAACACCCGGATGGTCACCGCCGTCTGGTTGTCGTCGGCGGTGGAGAAGATCTGGCTCTTCTTCGTCGGGATCGTCGTGTTGCGCTCGATCAGGCGGGTGAAGACACCGCCCAGAGTCTCGATGCCGAGCGACAGAGGCGTCACGTCAAGCAGAAGGACGTCCTTCACTTCGCCCTGCAGGACGCCGGCCTGGATGGCGGCGCCGATGGCGACCACCTCGTCCGGGTTGACGCCCTTGTGCGGCTCCTTGCCGAAGATCTGGCGCACCGTCTCGATCACCTTGGGCATGCGGGTCATGCCACCCACCAGCACCACCTCGTCGATCTGCGCGGCCGACAGGCCGGCATCCTTGAGGGCTGCCTTGCACGGCGCGATGGTCTTCTGGATGAGGTCGTCGACCAGCGATTCGAGCTTGGCGCGGGTGAGCTTCAGGGTGAGATGCTTCGGCCCCGACTGGTCGGCGGTGATGAAGGGCAGGTTGATCTCGGTCTGGGTCGAAGACGAGAGCTCGATCTTGGCCTTCTCGGCGGCTTCCTTGAGGCGCTGCAGCGCAAGCTTGTCGTTGCGCAGGTCGATGCTCTGGTCCTTCTTGAACTCGTCGGCGAGGTAATCGACGATACGCATGTCGAAGTCCTCACCACCGAGGAAGGTATCGCCGTTGGTCGACTTCACCTCGAACACGCCGTCACCGATCTCCAGCACCGATATATCGAAGGTGCCGCCACCCAGGTCGTAGACGGCGATGGTGCCACTATCCTTGCGGTCGAGCCCGTAGGCAAGCGCGGCCGCGGTCGGCTCGTTGATGATGCGCAGCACTTCCAGACCGGCGATCTTGCCGGCATCCTTGGTAGCCTGGCGCTGGCTGTCGTTGAAGTAGGCAGGAACCGTGATGACGGCTTGCGTCACCGTCTCGCCCAGGTGGCGCTCGGCGGTCTCCTTCATCTTCTGCAAGATGAAAGCCGAGATCTGGGCGGGGGCGTATTTCTTGCCGTGGCCTTCGACCCAGGCATCGCCGTTGTCGGCCTTGATGATCTTGTAGGGGACGAGCTTTCTGTCCTTTTCCACCATCGGGTCGTCGATGCGGCGTCCGATCAGCCGCTTGATGGCGAAGACGGTGTTTTCCGGGTTGGTCACCGCCTGGCGCTTGGCCGGCTGGCCGACGAGCGTCTCGCCGTCGCTGGAAAAGGCGACGATCGATGGCGTGGTGCGTGCGCCCTCGGCGTTCTCGATGACCTTGGGGTTCTTGCCGTCCATGACCGCGACACAGGAATTGGTGGTGCCGAGGTCGATACCGATAACTTTAGCCATATTCATCCTCCAAAGCGGCAAACCGTGCGTTCGCAACCCTTGTCGAGAGGCGCCGCTTGCCCGGCCCTGCCGGGGCACGGTTTCCTGTTGGGCTCAATTACGTTTGTCGCCGGCGGGTGGTTCCCGCCGGTCTGGCGCTTATATAGGGGCGGCCATTGTTACCATCAAGTAATCGTGACAGGCAGGTCCGTTACCATGTGCCGCACGGGGAGCGGGATGGCGGCATGGCGGCAAAAGGTTTCTTGTCATGCAGGGCCAGGACGGCTTTCAATTTCTGCCCGGCTTTCTCGATCAGGCGGCACAGGCGCGCCTGGTGGCGCTCCTGCGTCAGGCGGTGAGAGAGGCCCCCTTATTTACCCCGGTCATGCCGCGGACGGGAAAGCCATTTTCCGTCGCCATGAGCAATTGCGGGGCCCTCGGCTGGGTGTCGGACCGGGCCGGCTATCGCTATCAGGCGCATCACCCCGCAACCGGCCGACCGTGGCCTGCCATCCCCGAAGAGGTGCTCAATGTGTGGCGCGCGGTCTCAGGCTATGAGGCGCTGCCCGAGGCCTGCCTCATCAACCACTATCGGGCGGGCGCGCGCATGGGCCTGCACCGCGATGCCGATGAGGAGGATTTCGCCGCCCCGGTCGTCTCCATCTCGCTGGGTGATGCCGCTCTCTTCCGCATCGGCGGGCCTGAGCGCAAGGGCCCGACGCGCTCGCTCAAGCTCGCCTCCGGCGACGTGGTGGTGCTGGGCGGCGTTGCGCGCCTTGCCTATCACGGCATCGATCGCGTGATCGCCTGCTCATCGAGCCTCATTGAGGGCGGCGGCCGCCTCAACCTGACGCTGAGGCGGGTAACGAGGCCCTGATACCGAAAGAAGCGGATTTCGAGGCTCAGCCCGGCCAGCCGTTGGCCTTGGCGTTGTGCTGGCAATCGCGCTTGGCCTTATAACCTTCCGAGCAGCGGCCCACCTGGCGGCCGTTGGAGGCGATGGAGCGCCAGCGATGCTCGCCGCGCTTGTCGGTATAGAACTCCCAATTGTCCTTGGAGCCGTCGCGATTGGCGTTCTTCTGGCAGTCCTTCTTTTCCTTGTAGCCTTCAGAAGCTGCTCCGATGATCTGGCCGTTCGAAGCATACCGCCGCCAGCGCCATTCACCTTTCTTGTCCTGATAATACTCGACCTTGCCTTCAGCCATGTCTGGGTTCTCCCCGAAAGTTTGAGTAACGATTAGACGCAAACAGGACCCACCCGCATGCACAATCGATAAAACCCCGTGATTTGTCCAGCGTTCCATAACCGTTAATCCCCACTCAACTGCCCCCACTACACCATCGCCCCACCGTTTCTGCCAGGGCAGGGCTCCATTGACGGTGCGATGGGCCGCGGAGCTTGCGAGCCATTCGCTACTCCGCCCAATAAGATGCGCGGTCCAAGCCCGAGGGTGACACCGGCGGGGTGGCGATGACGGCGCGTATCAGCATGGCCAAAGGCCCGCCGCGGGGCCGGTCACCGCGGCCTGCCGGAACGGTCATCCACAGGGTTTCCATAGCGTCATTTCCCTGTGAGGCAAAAGCGGCAATAATCCGATTTTCCCGGGGCCGGCGGCCCAGCCGATTCGCCCCGACAACGCGCGAGGTGCGGTCATGATGCGGGTTGCTGTCGGCTTTATTCTCATCATCGTAGGTGTTCTCGCTTTCGTCCGCCGCAAGCCGGTCCAACCGGGCGGCAAGCTTGCCGGCATCGCCGGCCTCATCGGCGGACCGGTGGGCGGCGGCATCCTCACCCTGATCGGCCTGGTGCTTCTGGCCAGCACCTCCTTCGTGCTCATCCCCGCCGACCGCGTGGGCCATCTGAAACGCATCTTTCTCGCCGACGACCTGCCGCCCGGCCACATCATCGCGCTTTCCGGCCAGAAGGGACCACAGGCCGAGCTGCTCGGGCCCGGCTTCCACTTCCGCCCGCTGCTCAACGTCCTCTACCAGGTGGAAGAATTCCATGTGGTGCAGGTGCCGGAAGGCTATTACGGCCAGGTGACGGCGAAGGACGGCCAGCCGATGACGCAAGGCATGTTCATCGCCCCCGCCTTTGCCGACGAGCAGCAGGCCGCCATGCTCGATGCCACCACGTTCCTGACGAAGGGCGGCTTTCGCGGACCCCAGGAAACCGTGCTCAAGCCCGGCTCCTACCGCCTCAACCGCTATCTCTTCGATGTCAAGATCGACAAGGATACCGCCGCCACTATCATCCCGGCGGGCCATGTGGGGGTGGTCAAGTCGAACGTGGCGCAGCCGGGCGTCGACTGCGTGGAGGAGCTGGTGCGCGTGAGCCAAGCCCAGCATGACCAGGACGCCCTGTCGGTGCCGCTGGTGCCGCGCGGCTGTATCGGTATCTGGAAAGACGTGCTGTTGCCTGGCGCCTATTATCTCAACCGCCATGCCTATGACATTACCCTGGTCGACACGCGGGTGCAGACTTGGGAATACAAGGGCGGATTCACCCGCCGCACCATCGATCTGTCAATCGACCAGCAGGGCAATCTCAAGCAGACCGAGCATTCCGTCGACGAGCCGGTGCCGCCGGCCGCCGCCGACCGCGCCATTTTTGTCAAGGTCGAGGGCTGGGAGATCCCGCAGGAGCTGCGCGTGCTTGCCCAGGTGTCGCCGGAGAACGCGCCCATCGTGGTGGGCTCGGTGGGTGGCATTCAGGAGATCGAGAGCCGGGTGCTCACGCCCACTATCCGCTCCATCGTGCGCAATGTCGCCGGCTCCGACATCCGCGTGCCGGTCAAGCAGGCCGGCAAGATCACCGGCTATGTCGAGCGGCCGACCCAGGTGCTCGATCTCATCCAGAACCGCAGCGCCATCGAGGACACCATCAAGGAGGTGATCAAAACCGAGGCGCGCAAGGCTGGCGTCGAGATTCGCGAGATCCGCCTGGGTGAACCGGCCATCCCGCCCGAACTGCTGGTGGTGCGGCTCAGAGTGCAACTTGCCGACCAGCTCGGTCATGCCTATGCGCGCGAGACCGAATCGCAAAAGCAGAGGATCGAAACCGAGCAGGCGCGTGCCACCGCCAATGAGCAGCCGCAACTGGTCAAGGCGCAGATCGCCGTCAAGGTCGCCCAGCAGCGCGAGGAAGAGCGCGCCGCGCTGGGCCGGGCCGAGCGCCAGTATCTGGAGGAGATCGCCCGCGGACAGCGCGCCCAGGCCGATGTCCTGGGTCAGGACCGGGTGGCGATGCTGCAGGCGCTGGACAAATTGCTCACCTCGCTGGAGCGCGAACCGCAACTGGTGCAGCTCGTGGGCAAGCTGGTGCCCAACACCGTGGTGACGTCGGGCAACAGCAGCCTGGAAGGTGCCGCCGCCATCATCGGCGGCATCATCGGCGGCCGCAACGACAAGACGCAGCCGGCAGCGCAGCAATGACACAAAGGGGGCATTGCCGCTCTTATCCTTGCATTAACGAAGCTGGCCTAAGATGTAACCATAAATTGTATCATCTCTTGTTGCTCGCAGAACGGGAGAACAGGTGTTCCTAAGCCAGGCGGACCAGCAACTCGTCCCCGTGCATCTCATCATGACCTCGGGCGGTTGCCTAAAAGGCGGCGTGGTGGCCGGACTGACCGGCAAGCTGTCCGACCTGATGGCAAAGCCGCAGCCATTCATCGAATTCCGTGCCAGCGACGGAACCCAGCAGTTCGTGAGCAAGGCCTGCATCGAAAGGGTGGTGCCGATCGACGTGCCGCGCGCCGATCAGCTTTCGCGCCGCCTCGCCCACGACCAGCCGTTCGATGCCCATACCGTTCTCGGTGTCGGCGAGATGGCCTCGGCGCGCGAGATTTCCGCCGCCTATCATGCGCTGGCCCGCCAATATCATCCCGACCACTATGCCGGCCTCAACGCACCGCGGGAAGTGATCGATTACGTCAGCGCCATGTTCGGCCGCATCACGCTCGCCTACAACGAGCTGAAGACTTCGGCGCCTGCCGGCGAACCACCACGCGACGATCAAGGCTCCTGCGAGAGAGCGTCCGGGACGGCCTAGGAAACCGCCTTGGCCACACCCACCATGGCCGGCCTGAGCACCCGCTCGCCGATGCGGTAGCCGGGCTGGATGGTCTCCATCACCGTGCCCGGCGCGGCATCGCCGGTGGGCAGCTCAAACATCGCCTGATGGAAATTGGGGTCGAATTTCTCGCCCTTGGGATCGAAGTGTTGGATGCCGTGGCGCTCGAACACATTGTGCAATTCGCGCTGCGTCACCTCGACACCGTCGATGAGCCCCGTGAGCGCCGGGTCGGCGGTTGCGCGCTTTTCCGCATCTATGCTGGCCAGCGCCCGGCCGAGATTGTCGGCCACGCTCAGCATGTCGCGGGCAAAGCCGGTGGCGGCATAAAGCGTCGCCTCGGCCTTTTCGCGCTCGGCGCGCCGACGCAGGTTCTCGGTCTCGGCGACC